>CACXXT010000023.1 GCA_902771725.1 uncultured Bacteroidales bacterium | reverse complement strand
GTGAACAACAAAGCCCTGCACCTGTATGGCGAGCAATTGAATGGCTGTCACACTATATACGACTTGATAGACAAGGAGATAAACGAAGAGGCACCGGTGAAGGTGGATAAAGGCAACAACGCCAGCGACGGACACCGCTTCGTGGCCGTTAGTACCGACAACTACATGATTGACGACATCATGTACACTGCCAGGGACGGCTATCTCTGGGTCATCGGCTACGACAAGGAACACTTCAAGGGCGATGCCAAGCTAATAGATGCCCTGGAATATCGCGGGGAGTATCTGGAGCTCCGCGGCATTAAGGAATGGGCCTTCGTGGGCTGTAGCACCCTGAAGTCGGTCACCATCCCCAGCAGCGTCACCTCCATCGGAGACAGCGCCTTCGTTGACTGCATATATCTCACCGCCGTTCACATCAGCGACCTCAATGCCTGGTGCAGGATCTCATTCGGCTCGACATCTGACTCGAATCCCCTCACCTATGCCCATTACCTCTATTTGAATGGCAAGAAAGTTACAGAGGCAGTATTCCCCGATGGGATTACGTCCATAGGAAAGGCTTTCAGGGGCTGCTGGTCCTTGACGTCGGTCACCCTACCCGGCAGCGCCACGTCCATTGAGGACGAAGCTTTCCGTGACTGCCAAAGTCTGACGTCGGTCACCATTCCAGATGGCGTTACGTCCATCGGGAAAAGGGCTTTCGAGAACTGCGCAGGCTTGGCAACGGTCACCATTCCCGGCAGCGTCTCCTCCATTGGGGTATTCGTTTTCCTTTACTGTACAAGTTTGATGGATGTCTATTGCTATGCAGCAGCTCCTCCGTCGGACTGCGATGGTTCTCCTTTCGTGTTTACCTCCGCGAAAATTGCCACTCTCCATGTCCCAGCCGGCTCCGTTGATGCCTACAAGTCGGATTCTTCCTGGAATTGCTTTGGCAGCATCGTGGCGATAGAGTAGCGGCTGCGGTTGCTGGAGTGCCTCCCCTTAGTCGTTCTTGGGGCTCTTCTTCATTCCCTTGTAGACGAGGAAGGCGATGAGGCCGAGGAAGAGGATGACCATGGCTATGCCGAGTTCGTGGCTGTACTCGTTGACCTTGTCCATGAGCTGGTCTTCGGGCACTACGCTCTGCAGGCTGTAGCCGATGGCGGCGAGGATGATGTTCCAGAGGCCGGCACCGATGGTGGTGTAGAGGATGAAGTGGGAGAGCCGCATCTTGGCCAGACCGGCGGGGATGGAGATGAGGTGGCGTATGCCGGGCACGAGGCGCCCGATGAGTGTGCCGGCGGCGCCGTGGTCGTTGAAGTACTGCTCTGTCTTCCGCACTTTCTCCTCGTTGAGCAGGCACATGTGGCCGAAGGTGCTGTTGGCAAAAGCGTAGATGATGGGTCGGCCGAGGTAGCGGGCGGCGGTGTAGTTGATGAGGGCTCCGATGTTGGCGCCCAGGGTGGCGCAGAGGACTACGAGGATGATGTTGAGGTCGCTGCCGTCGGCGGCTGCACGATAGGCTGCGGGGGGCACGACGAGCTCGCTGGGTATGGGAATTACGGTGCTCTCGAGTGTCATCAGGAAGGTGATGGTCCAGTAGTTGAGGTGCTCGATGCACCAGGTGATGAAGGTGGACATGAGGGTGGTGGAGAGAAAAGTTAAGAATTAAAGAATTAAAAAATTAAAAAATTAAAGATTAGGGTATTTGGGGATTTCAGACGAATTTCTTGCGGAAGTCATTCTTGGAGGCAAGGCGATGGGAGAGCCATGCGCTGAGGTTCCAGAAGGGTAGCTGGAGGGTGAAGAGCAGGCGCGTGAGGACGTAGGAGCGCTGGTAGCCGATGGCGCGGGCGGCACGGTTGGCATTGTGTATCCCTACGATGGTGATGATGAGTGCCAGCAGGAGGACGAGTGCCGTGATGATGGTGGTGGCTAAGGGTTCGTCGGGGCAGATGCTGACGAGCACGGGCCAGAGCGCACTGACGGCGATGAGCAGTAGCCATGGCATCAGCATCCGCATGTTCTGCGTGGCGCGATAGAGGCCTGCGTGGTGCTGGTGGCGGCGTGTCTCCATGTAGAACACGCGCTGCTTCTTCCACAGCTGTTCCAGCGGCAGGGGGTCTTGGATGACGATGGCGTCGGGGTCGGAGGCGATGGCGGTGTTGCGCTGCGTGGAGAGGTGGTTGACGAGGAGTTCCTCGGCGCCGGTGAGCAGGTTGAGGTTGTCGCCGAAGCCGTCCTTGCTGAAGAACAGGGTGCGGCGCAGGGCGATGTTGCAGCCGTCGGCGCGTACGGCTGCATGCCCGCTGCGTATGTGGCTGAGGTTGGCGAGGGTGTTCCACTGGCGGAAGAATCCCGCCTTGCGGTGGAGCCAGGTGTGGGCCGTCTCGTCGTACTTGGCCACGCCGACGACGATGTCCTTGCCCTCGGTCATCTGCCGGGCCAGGGTCTGCAGCCAGCGGGGTGTGGCCGGGCGGCAGTCGGGGTGGGTGATGACCACCCAGTCGTGCTTGGCGGTGCGCACGCCGAGTGTGATGGCCAGTCGCTCGAGGCTGATGTCACGGGCGGATTCGGGTGTGCGGGTGTGGCGCAGGGCGGGGTAGCGCAGTTCCATCTCGTCGAGCACATCGCGGGTCTCGTCCGTGGATGCCATGTCCACCACGATGACTTCGAAGTCCGTGTAGTCCTGCTCCAGGATGAGGGGCAGGTGCTGGCGGAGCTCTGGTGCCTGGTCGTGGGATGGAATGACGATGGAGAGGGGCATGGGGAGAAGTAAAAGAGAAAAAACTAAAGGTTAAATGTCAAATTCGGATGCTATTCGATGAAGTGTACGGAGGGGAGGGAGCGGCAGTTGTACTGGGATGCCATGGTCTCGCCGTAGGCTCCGGCAGAGCGGATGGCTAGGAGGTCTCCGCGGCGTGTAGGGGGCAGGAGAATGTCGCGGGCAAAGACGTCGGAAGACTCGCAGATGGGGCCTACGACGTCGTAGGTGACAGCGGGTTCGGCGGCTGTGGCCGAGAGGTTGTCGATGTGGTGGCGGGCATCGTAGAGGGCAGGACGGATGAGGTCTGTCATGCCGGCATCGACGATGACGAACTGCTTCTGGCGCCCTTGCTTGACGTAGAGCACACGGGTGAGCAGCGAGCCCATCTGTGCTACCACGGCGCGGCCGAGTTCGAAGTGCAGCTGCTGACCTTCACGCAGTTGCAGCCCGCGTGTGAAGGTGGAGAAATAAGCCTGGAAGTCGGGGATGGGGTTTGCCGCCGGTGTCTCGTAGTCCACTCCCAGTCCGCCTCCGACATTGATGTTTGGTGCGAAGATGCCTTCGCTGTCGAGTTCCAGCTGGAGCTGGTTGACGCATCGGCAGAGCTCCTCGAAATCGTCCATCACCAGCAGTTGTGAGCCGATGTGGAAGTGGAGCCCTGTGAAGTCCACGCAGGGCATGGTCTGTGCCATGCGTATCACGCGGACCATGTCCTCCTTGGCGATGCCGAACTTGTCCTCGGCACGACCGGTGGTGATGTGGGCGTGGGTGTGGGCGGCGACGTCGGGGTTGATGCGGAAGCTGACGCGTGCGCGAAGATTCATAGCGGTGGCGAGCTGGCTGATGACCTCGAGTTCCTCGAAGCTCTCGACGTTGAACATTCCGATGGCGCTCTGGAGTGCGAGGCGTATTTCCCAGTCTGCCTTGCCGACTCCGGCGAAGGCAATCTTGGAGGCGGGGAATCCTGCTGCGAGGGCAGCACGTATCTCGCCGCCGCTGACGCAGTCGGCTCCCAGGCCTGCGGCTGCTATCTGGCTGAGAATGCGGGGATTGGAGTTTGCCTTGACGGCATAGTGGACATGGTAGTTGTCGTGCTGTTGCACCTCGTGGCGTATGGCGTCGAGGGTGCGTGCGAGCAGCGCCGTGTCGTAGAGGTAGCACGGCGTCTGGAAGTTCTGGAGTGTGTCTGTAAGTTGCATGAGTGCTTGGGGAGGATGTGTTGTGTTAGGAGGGTCGGCGTACGTGGCCGTCGTAGGTGAAGAGGCATTGCTGCAGCGCCTGGAGGGTGCGCTTCTTGTCGTCCTCAGAGACGACGAAGGAGATGTTGTGGGCCGAGCCGCCATAGCTGATCATGCGGACGGGAATCTGGCGCAGGGCATCGGTGGCCATGGTTTCGAAGCCGATGTTCTGTGTCGAGAGGTCGCCGACGACGCAGACGATGCACATATTCTCCTCCACGGTGACGGTGCCGTATTTCTTCAGCTCCGTGGTGATGTCGGAGAGGTGCGAGCGGTTGTCGATGGTGACGCTGACGCCCACCTCGGACGTGGCAATCATGTCGATGCTGGTCTTGTAGGTCTCGAAGATCTCGAAGACCTTGCGCAGGAAGCCGTGGGCCAGGAGCATGCGTGAGCTCTGTATGCCGATGCAGATGATGTTGTCCTTGGCAGCCACTGCCTTGATGGTGCCGCGATGCATGCGGTTGTTGATGATGGTGCCGGGGGCGGTGGGATCCATGGTGTTGAGCACTCGCACGGGCACTCCGGCGAACTTGGCGGGCTGTATGCATGTGGGGTGCAGGATCTTGGCTCCGAAGTATGCGAGTTCGGCCGCTTCCTCGAAGTATAGCTGGCGCACTGGTTCCGTGCCCTCGACGATGCGCGGGTCGTTGTTGTGCATGCCGTCGATGTCTGTCCAGATCTGAATCTCGTCGGCGTTGATGGCCGCGCCGATGAGGCATGCGGTGTAGTCCGAGCCGCCGCGCAGGAGGTTGTCAATCTCGCCGTAGGCATTGCGGCAGATGAATCCCTGGGTGATGTAGATCTCGTAGCCGGGATTGGCCTCCAGCTGTGCCTGGGTCTTCTCGCGGATGTAGTTGAAGTCGGGTTCGGCGTTCTTGTCGGTGCGAATCATGTCCAGTGCGGAGAGGAGAATAGCCTTCACGCCCTGTTCCTGGAGGTAGTTGGTGACCATGTTGGTGGAGATGATTTCGCCCTGTGCCAGGATGACTTTCTCCTCGAAGGAGGTGAAGAGCATCTTGGTGAACGAGCGCAGGTAGTTGAACTCCTCCTGCAGGAAGGCCTCTGTGCGCTGGCGCCACTCGTCGGTGGAGTAGAGCTGGTCGATATGTGCCAGATACTTCTGCTCGAGGCGGTTGATGACATCGTTGGCGCCCTCAGAATTCTTCTTGTAGAGGTAGTCGGCGATTTCCACAAGGGTGTTGGTGGTGCCGCTCATGGCAGAGAGGACCACGATTTTGGGCTCACCATCCGTGGTGATGAGCTTGCAGACGTCCTGCATACGCTGGGCAGAGCCTACGCTCGTGCCGCCGAATTTTAGAACTTTCATTCTCTTTATTAATGTGTTTAGTTGTTATTGTCGATGGTAGCTACGGGGATGTCGTCATCCTCGTCTTCGATGTGGGTGTCCTCCGCGGCGGAGGTCATATCCTGCGGTTTGGATTCCACTTCGGGCTCCGGCATGGGCTGGGGCATGGTGTCTTCCTCGAGGAGGCGGAGGCGGTGGTCCTGGCAGACGTAGACGGTGCCGGGGAACTGCTCCAGGAGCAGGGTGTTGTGGGTGGCCATGATGACGGCGGTGCCTTCCTTGGCGAGGTCCTGCAGGATGCGCGTTGTCTGGCGTCCGGACTCGGCATCCTGATTGCCGGTGGCCTCGTCGGCGAGAATCAGACGGGGCTTGTTGAGGATGGCGCGTGCGATGCACACGCGCTGCTGCTCGCCGCCCGAGAGCTCGTAGGGCATAGATTCCAGCTTGTCGGAGAGTCCCACGATCTGCAGGACCTCAGTGATGCGGTCGGCGCGCTCTGTGCGACTCTTCCATCCTGTGGCTTGGAGCACGAAATCCAGGTTCTGGCGGACGTTGCGGTCGGTGAGCAGGCGGAAGTCCTGGAAGACGATGCCCAGCTCGCGGCGCAGGGCAGGGACTTGCCGGCGGCGGATGCTGCGCATGTTGCGCCCCAGCACCTCGGCAGTGCCGGTCTGGATGTCCAGCTCGCCGTAGATGGTCTTCAGCAGCGAGGACTTGCCGCTGCCGACGACTCCGGTGAGGTACACGAACTCGCCCTCGTGGACCTGGAGGTTCACGTTGTAGAGCAGCACCTGGTCTTCTCGCTGGATGTCTACTTCGTGGTAGTCGATGATCAGTGTTTCTTCCATCCTGGGTTATGTCTTTCTTGCAGCTCGCGTGCCATGTCCTCGATGCGAACTCCCTTGGAGGTGAGGAGTACGATGAGGTGGTAGAGCATGTCCGAGCCTTCGTAGATCATACGTTCATTGGTGCCGTTGCAGGCTTCGATAACCAGTTCCAGCGCTTCCTCGCCCACTTTCTGCGCCATGCGGTTGAGTCCGTCGCGGAAGAGGCTGGTGGTGTAGGAGCCTTCGGGCATCTCGCGGTGGCGCTGCTCGATGAAGTCCTGCAGTTCAGAGAGGAAGAGGAGGGGGGAAGCGGAGGAGGCGGGGGTGTTCTCTTCGCCCCAGCAGGTGTCGGTGCCGGTGTGGCAGACGGGGCCTGCAGGATGCACGCGGATGAGCAGGGTGTCCTGGTCGCAGTCCAGCTTGATGCTGACCACGGTGAGGAAGTTGCCGCTCGTCTCGCCCTTGGTCCAAAGGCACTTGCGGGTGCGGGAGTAGAAGGTCACGCGCCCTTCGGCCACGGTCTTCTCGTAGGCTTCGCGATTCATATAGCCGAGCATGAGCACTTGGCGTGTGTCGGCATCCTGGATTATGGCTGGCACGAGGCCGCCCATCTTGTCAAAGTCGATATTCATTGTCTTATGGTGATTCCTTCGGTTTGTAAATAGTGTTTGAGTTCTGGTATGCTGATTTCTCCGAAGTGGAAGACGGAGGCTGCCAGTGCTGCGTCCGCATGTCCCTCGACGAAGACATCGCGGAAGTGCTCCATGCAGCCTGCTCCGCCGGAGGCGATGATGGGGATGCTGAGTTCGTCGGAGAGGCGGCGTAGTGCCTGGTTGGCAAAACCTGCCTTCACGCCATCGTGGTTCATGGAGGTGAACAGGATCTCGCCGGCACCCCGCTCCTGCACTTCGTGAGCCCACTCGAAGAGCGAGCGCTCCGTGGGAACGCGTCCTCCGTTGAGGTAGCAGGTCCAGTGGCCGCTGTCGTCCTGGCGCGCGTCGATGGCTACGACACACACCTGGGAACCGAAGTGGTTGGTGATTTCGTCGATGAGTTCAGGACGGCGCAAGGCGGCGCTGTTCACACTCACCTTGTCGGCGCCGGCACAGAGCAGGCGGTCCACATCGCGCAGCTCGCCGATGCCGCCACCCACAGTGAAGGGGATGTTCACCGTGGCTGCCACGCGAGTGACCATTTCCGTGAAGGTCTTGCGGCCTTCATGGGAAGCTGTAATGTCCAGGAATGCCAGTTCGTCGGCGCCCTGCTCGCTGTAGGCTTTCCCCAATTCCACGGGGTCGCCTGCCGAGCGCAGGTTCACGAAGTTCGTGCCCTTGACGGTCTCGCCGTCCTTGACATCCAGACAGGGTATGATGCGTTTTGCTAGCACTGTTCTTATTCTTTTATTTCGATATTTCGATGTTTCGATGTTCCGATGTTTCGATATTTCGATGCTCCGATGTTTATTTTTGCGGAAACTCTGCGATGAGTTCCTTGAGGTCTATGCGTCCTTCGTAGATGGCTTTGCCAAACACCACGGCAGGGATTCCAGCCTCGTGGAGCTGACGAATGTCTTCGATGCAGCTGACGCCTCCGGAGGCGATGAGGCGGCATTCAGGATGCGCCTGCATGATGCTGCGATAGAGTGGGGTGGCGGGACCCTGCAACATGCCGTCGCGGCTGATTTCCGTACAGAGCACGTGACGCATGCCTGCTGCGAGGTAGTCGTCGAGGAAAGGCATCAGTTCCAGGGCGCTCTCTTCCTTCCAGCCGTTGATGCTGATGAGACCGTCGCGAACGTCGGCGCCCAGCACCAGATGCTCTGCTCCGAAGTCTTGCAACCACTGCATCACCAGCGGACGGTTGGTGGCTGCGATGCTGCCCACTGTGACCAGCTGCGCTCCTGCATCCAGTACCTTGCGCAGATCGTCCTCGCTCTTGATGCCGCCGCCGAAGTCCACCACGAGAGAGGTCTCGAGGGCGATGCGGCGGAGTACATCGAGGTTCACCACGTGTTTGGAGCGGGCACCGTCGAGATCCACGACGTGCAGCCGGCGGAAACCTTGTGCCTCCAATTCACGGGCGACTTCCACGGGGTCGTCGGCATACACTTTCTGGGTAGTATAGTCACCCTTGGTCAGGCGCACCAGCCGACCGTCGATGATGTCTATGGCAGGGATGAGTAGCATCTTCTGGATTTACGATTTTAAGATTTACTTTTTACCATCTGCGATTCCTTCAGAGTTCAAGGAAACTCTGGAGAATCCTCTCGCCGACGGCTCCGCTCTTTTCCGGATGGAACTGGGTGGCATAGAAATTATCGCGATGCAGGGCGGCGCTGAAGGGGACGATGTAGTCCGTCGTGGCCGTGGTGAACTCGCAGACAGGGACGTAGAAACTGTGGACGAAGTAGACAAAGGAACCATCTTCCAGAGTCCAGTTTCCATTCTTCGCAGTCCTGATCTCATTCCACCCCATGTGGGGCACCTTGTCCTCGTGGCGAACGGGTTGGAACTTCAAGACATCCACGGGAAAGATGTCCAGGCAATCGGTGTTGCCCTCCTCGGAGTGGCGGCACATCAGTTGTTGTCCGATGCAGATACCCAGTACAGGCTGCTTCAGCGAGCGGATGACCACATCCAGTCCGTGCTCGCGCAGATAGCCCATTGCCTGGCTGGCTTCGCCTTGTCCAGGGAAGAGTACGCGGTCTGCCGAGCGCAGGGTGGTGACATCGTCCGTCACCACGGGTTCCACGCCCAGGCGCTTCAGCGCATGAACCACGGAATAGATATTTCCGGCATTGTATTTGACGATTGCAACTTTCATTCTTGCTTTCTTCTGCAGGCAAAGCGTGTGGCTCTGCCTTTATATTTTGGGCGCAAAGATAATAAAAAGTATGCGCGCACGCGACCTTTTCCTTCCATTATTTCACAAAAAGCTGCCAAACACTTGCGTTTTCCTCTTTTTACGCCCCATTTCCGCACCGTCAGCTGCCTGACTCTGCGGAAAGAAACAACGAAGAACCCCAGGGCTCAGAGGGGAGACACCTGGGGGTCGGAAGATATATAATTAGGTTTTTGAGGGGTGCTGTATCTTATCTGCCACCACGGCCACCGCCGCGAGAACTGCCACCGCCACGAGAACTGCCACCACCGCTGAAGCTGCCTGCACTGCGGGAACTGCCACCACCGCTGAAGCTGCCTGCACTGCGGGAACTGCCACCGCTGAAGCTGCCTGCACTGCGGGAACTGCCACCGCTGAAGCTGCCTGCGCTGCGAGAACTGCCACCGCTGAAGCTGCCTGCGCTGCGAGAACTGCCACCGCGAGGAGCACTGCCGCCAATGCTGTAGCCACCTGCGCGACCGGAACTCATGCCGTTGCTGTGGACTGTGGTGCGAGTGGAACTTTCGTGCTGATAGGAGGAGTGACCGATGGTGCCGATGCTGCCTGCGCGACCGGAACCGCTACGTGAGTCGCGATAGTTGCCGCTTCCACGTGAGTCGCGATAGTTGCCGCCAGAGCGAGAATCTCTGTAGTTGCCTCCGGCACGACCGCCACCGACATGGGAGTTGCGATAGTTGCCGCCCACGTGGCCACCTGCGCCGCGATGTCCGATGGGACCACGGTCATGGCCTCTGAAGCCTCCGACCCAGTGATGGGGGCGACGAGTGGCGTAGTACCCGCTGTGGAAGTAGTAGCGTCCGTGGCCACCGCGATAGCTCCAGAACACACGGGGATGATCGTAGTAGAAGTAGCCCACGCGATAGTGGCGATAGATGGGGAAGTACCAGGCTCCGCGCAACCAGGAGACAGGGTTGAGGAAGTAGTCTGCTGCTGCGAAGATGCTCCACTGCCAGTCGAACAGGATGTGGCGCAGGTCAGCGTTGCGGTAGGCGAGGTAGTTGCCGTAGACGATGTCTTCTTCTGTCGTGAGGTTGAGGAAGTAGTCTAGGTTAATTTCGTAGCAGTCGTTGTACTGCTGGTCGTCGAGGTTGAGTTCGTAAGCCATCTTATCCGTGAGAAAACGGGCTTCTTCGCGAGCACGTTCGTAGCTCATTGCCTGAGCTGCCATTGCGCTGCAAGCGAGGATGAGGGAGAGAATCAGCTTTTTCATAATGCTATACTTTTTTATGGGTTAAACACGTTGTTTTTTGTTTTGATGCTGCAAAGGTCGGGCTTTTTTCTGAGTTGTGCAAGAGGAAAAGCCTAAACTGGCAGGGGATTTTCCCTACCTTCATTCTCGAGTTTCCTCATAGAAACTCGTAACGGTTTAGAACAGAGCTGATTAACAAGAAATTAAATTTGTTTCTGCCAGACGTGTGCATCGACAAATTTTTCATCGCAAAGCAGCCAATCCTTCAACAAAGCGGAAGAATTGTAGTTCAGACGCTGGAAGAGGTGGCTGGCGGGATGGTTGGTATCGGCGATGATGGCGTAGAGTTGGTGCAGTCCAAGACCGTGGGCATAGCGCTCCAGCTGCAGAACCGCCTGCTCGCCGATGTGCATCCCCTGGAACTCAGGCAGGATTGCAAGGGAGATTTCTGCTCGCTGGTGGCGAGGACTGAAGTTCACGAGGTCTGCCAATCCCATGGAAACTTCCCCTTGAATCACGAGGCGCACCTGCTGGTCTGCGAAGAGGTCGTTGGCAGAGGTCTCGATGAAACGACGGAGTGTCCAGCGGGAATAGGGCACGCTGCTGTTGCCAAAGCGCCAGAACTCCGGGTCGTTTTCGATACGGAAGATGAGCTCGAGGTCTTCGGGCTCCATGGCGCGCAGTGTGATGTCAGAGGCAGATGTCATCGGAGAGCAGCAGGATTTGATTCTTCAGGTCGAAGGTACCCAGATGGAGGTCCACGCCTCCGTCGAAGAGTGATTGCAGCTGGGAGAGCATATCGGAATAGGAGGTGCCGCCGTCGCCTGTCTGGAAGGTGATGTAATTAAAGGTACGCTCTTGCGCACGCATGAGGGCTTCCTGATCTGTGGCTATGCGCTCTACCTGGATGTTAGCGCGCTCGCAGATGGGCAACAAGGCTTCCATTGCCTCGTCCGTGCCGATAAACAACAGACTGCGCGCAGAACTTTCGCAGCGGCGGCGGCGCAACAGGAGCAGCAGTTGCTGTTTCAGCATCTCCCAGGCTCCCTTCAGCACCACAGCCAGGCGTACCAGCAGCGAGAGCAGGCGGTAGCGACGACGGAAGTGGCGGTCGAAGAAAATGAGCATGGCATTGTAGAAACTGTGGACGTAGCGGAAACTGGTCTTGCGGGTGCTCTCGCCCTTGTAGTGAAGGATGCGCAGGGGTTGGTAGTAATTATGCCAGCCACGCTGAGTGATGCTGTAGCTGAGGTCGATGTCCTCACCATACATGAAATAGTCCTCACTGAGCAGCCCCACCTCTTCCAGAGCCTGGCGACGGAGCATGAAGAATGCACCGGAAATGATTTCGATTTCCGAAGACTGGTTCTTGTCGAGATAGCTCATGTAGTACTTGCCAAAGCGAGGGCTGGTGGGGAACATGGCACAGAGACCGCAAATCTTATAGAACGCCGTGCTGGGAGTGGGAACTCCACGACGAGACTCCATGGCGAAGGAGCCGTTGCGGTTAATCATCATTGTGCCTGTGGCTCCAGCCTCGGGATGGCTGTCGAGAAAGCGCACGCAGCCGTTGAGAACATCCTCGCCCACGATGGTGTCGGGGTTCAGCAGCAGGACATACTCTCCAGATGAGAGCCGGATAGCCTGATTGTTGGCTCGCGCGAAACCTACATTTTCCTCATTAGCAATGAAATGCACTTGGGGAAAGCGTTCGCGCAGATAGTCCACCGAGTCGTCGGTGCTACAGTTGTCCACCACCCAAATGTCTGCATCCATCCCACGTGTGGCACGGACGACGCTGTCCAGGCATTGCTGGAGGTAGTAGCGGACGTTGTAGCTGACAATAATGACCGAGAGTTTCATGAGTGAGATTACTGGTCTTGATGTTTGCGGGCATTCTCCAACTCGTAGTCCATCTTTCCGCGAGAGGGCCAGATAAAGAGGAAGGCGACTACAGCCATCAGTGCCAAATAGCCCAGGGTGGCATCCTCGCCCAGGAGGTAGTAGGAGGCAACGTTATAGAGCAAGGTGAGTGCCAAAAGGGAAATGCGTACGACACTGAGTGTGAAATATTTCCCCGAATCCTGGTTAAGCATCCGTTTAACCATTGAGAAGCTCATGAGTTTCAGCGCCAAGGGGATGCAAACAATAGTCAGGAAGGTGCCGATCATCTCGCAAACGTAGTTCGTCATGGAGTCGTAGGCATAGATGCCCTTGGCAAGCATACCGGTCTCGAAAATGATGATCAGCAGGACTGCTGACATGAAGGTCACGATGTAAGTGGAACGTAGGATATGTAATTGTTGTGTGCTCATCATAACGGTTTTTTGTAACTTTGTTTTTGTTGTTGGTTTAAGCCGAGAAGGGGCGACGGTCCACGATGCTGCGTCCGAGGGTGATTTCGTCCGTGTAGTGGAGTTGGTCGTTCTGAGCCACGCCACGAGCAAGGGTGGTGACTTTCAGGTCCATATCTGCCAGCTTGCGGTAGATGTAGAAGCAGGTCGTGTCGCCTTCCATAGTGGGTGACAGCGCAAGGATGATTTCTTCGATGTCTCCTTTGTTGGCGCGCTCCACCAGGCTCTGGATTTCCAGGTCTTGAGGTCCGATGCCGTCCATGGGCGAGATGATACCTCCAAGCACGTGGTAGACACCATTGTACTGCTGCGTGGCTTCGATAGCCATGACATCTTGTATGCTTTCCACGACACAGACCGTGGCGTGGTCGCGCTTGGGATTCTTGCAGATGGCGCACTCTTCCTCGTCCGAGAGGTTGTGGCAAGTGCGGCAGTAGCGCACGTTCTCCACAAGTTCCTTCATCACCTGGGCGAACAAAAGAACATCCTGCGGCTCGCGCTTCAGTAGATGCAGCACAAGTCGCATAGCCGTTTTCCGTCCAATGCCCGGTAATTGGGCAAAATGACTCACGGCTCGCTCGAGGTAGACCGATGGTATTTCCATTTGCGGGCGCAAAGGTAGGAAAAAAAATAGAGTTTGGCTATCTCTGCAGCGAGTTATTTTTAGTTTTCTGCTTAAAAGAGGTCAGATTTCTGCTTCCTGACAGCTTTTTATGTATTCGAGCACTTCGCGATAGGGAAGGCAGGTGCTTAGCAAGCTCTCATTGCCGATAAGAACGAACTGTTTACGTGCACGGGTGAGCGCTACGTTGAGTTTGCGGTCGATGAGCAATCCTTCCGTCAGCACAGGGGCACTCAGGATGGGCAGTTGCCAGTCTGCACCCACAACGGTGGTGAAGAGAATGATATCGCGCTGAGAACCTTGGTAACGCTCTACGGTGTCGATGCTGATGTCCATGTATTCAGGCACTTGCAGCGCTGAAAGTTGGGAGCGCAGTTGCTGGATCTGGCTGCGAAAGGGGACAATGATGCCTAATCGGTGAAGCCAGTCAAGGGGTTGAGAATTGAGTTGGCACAGGCGTGCCAGGGCACTGACCACACGCGCTGCCAGCTGGGCTTCGGCGCTGTTGCTTTTCTGCCCGGCTTCGGCCGGAGAGACGACGTCAAAGTGAAGTAGGCGATGGTGTGCTAGCAGCTGTTGCAGGTCATCGCCCTCGTCGGTGTGTGACCATTGGAGTACCTCCGTCTGATGGGGAAGGGGAACAATATCGAGTTTGTCGCGATAGTATTTGTGGCTGACGAAGGCGGCTATTTCCTGATGCATGCGTCCTTGGCGGTGTAGCATACCGAGGATGGCTTGGTTGTTCTGAGCCAGTGCCAGGCGGTGGAGGCGTTCGAAAAGCGACTGGCGGCAGTCTGTCAGTCCAATGTCCCGTAGTGAGGTGTCCTTCACCTGCGAGAACTTTTCCGATTGTGCCACCACGGCAGGCAACTGTTTATGGTCGCCGATGAAGATGAATTTTTGAATTGCCAATTCGCCTTTTACCTGTGCACACAGCAGGGGCAGCAATTGAGGTTCCAGCACCTGTGAGGCTTCATCGACGATAGCCGTCCGGAAGCGCTTCAACAGGAACAATTCCTGCGAAGCAGCGATAGAGGCAATGGTGCCAACGACGATGGGCGCACTGGCCAGCACACGGCGAATATCCTGACGGGTGGGATATTGCTGGGAAAGCGCGCTCAGTGTCCGGCAACGATAAGCTGGGTCGGCAGCCAGTTCTGGGCCAATGCGTACGTAATCGGGAGCGGGCGCTATAGACATCAGCATCTGGCAGATTTCGTCTACGGCACGGTTGGTGAATGCCATCAGCAGCAACGAGGCATCCGGCAGTGAACCTTCGTGTGAGCTCTGAGCCAAGAACTCTATTACCATCTGGCGGAGTGCCACACTGGTCTTGCCTGTGCCCGGAGGTCCCACGAGTAGGAAATAGTCCTTGGCCTGCTTGGCGCGCAAGAGGATGTCGTGCAACTCGGCATTGGGCACCTCGACCAGGAGCTGGCGATGAACATCGATTTCTGGCCTGCGACGACCCAGTAGCAGGTTCCGGCGTTGTAGAGGTGCTTCCAGAAAAGCGAAAAGTCCTTGATAAAGAACTCCATAGGAGGAGTCAGCGTGTGCGGGCTCGATGGAAAAAAGGCGTGTCAGATCCAATGCCGAAGCATCGCGCTGGGGATAGCGAAGGCGCAGCCAAAGCTCGGAGGCGTCTATGCTTTCGATGGTGCAGGGGAAGTAGAAGGTGGCCTGCCCTTCAGCATGCAGCATGACCATGTCACCCGGTCGGAAGTTGGACTGCTCGATGCCTACAGCCTCGCGCGTGCGTTCCTTTTTTATATATAAGGGAATGTGCAGACGGACAAGGGTGCCGTCGGCATCAGTATCCAGAGAATCGGGCGTCAGCCGAAGGTGGGTGATGAGGTTGCCTGCTTCAATGCGTGACTCCACGGGGGTTCGCCAAACATCGGCAAAACCATGCTTTCCCAGGGGGATGTCCTTGCCCTCGATGCCCGTCTTTGCCAGCATTTGCTCGCGCTCTAAAAAGGACAGCTGGGTTAGGAAGTAACTGCGCGATAGGGAGTCGGCACGTTCAATAACACCAAGGAGTCGCTGGATGGGAGGCAACATGTACTGGTGGAAAAAACGGTCGTCGCGCCGACGAGGATTGAAGTCGTCCACACTGAGCGTACGGAACACTTCATTTGGGCACATTAGTAGGCGGCGTTCGAGGTCTACGATACCATTGCGCAAGCTGAGGGCACGGTGAATGTCGGTCCGTCCCAGATGAATGTCTAAAAGGGCAGGGTAATGGGAGTAGAAAAGCAGGGTCTGAACCTGTGCATAAGGCAATCCCACATTGTAGTAGAGAGATTCCTTGTAAAGTGCCATCTGCAAGGCGTGTTCGTACCGGTAGACCACGTTGTTGGCTTGTCCTGTAAAAGCACCCTTACCGGATTTTAGCTCGATGATGGTGCGGGAATCGCCGCTCATGAGGTCCATTCGACCCTGTATTCCTAATGGCTCGCATAGGAAGGCGGTCTCGAGTTGGGCTCCGTCGACGGGGTGCTCATGCATCGTCTGGCGGATGTTGTCAAAATGTTGGTGACAGCGGTTGGAGAAGGTGGCGTCTATTCCTTCTACTGTGGAGAAACGCAAAGGGTCGGAAGCAAAACTCCGGCAGAGCGAGCGTCGGTAAAGTTGGTCGGGAGTGATGTCGGGTGTGGCATTTACCACATCGTCCAAGAATTGGTTGGCTACGGTTCCCAACTGGATAGCATCAGTTGCAGTATGGGGCAAGAACTTCTGCAGAAGATGGTGCGCCGGGGTATCGCCCAGTTCTGTTGCACAACGGCAAATTGCGGTGACGTCGACCAGATAGTCTGGTTCGAGAACGATGTGCTGTGGGTGCAGGTGTCCTTGGTCGTCGGTTTCGCTGAGCAGGAGGTTGAGCTGGGCACCAATGAAGAGGTAGCTGCGTGGCACTTCGTTGTCGGCAATACTGAGCTGCACTTCCTCGTGTCCAGCCTCATGTCCGTAGATCAGTTCGGCGGTCCAACCGTCCACGGTCAGTCTTATGCGCTTGCGAGTCTGGTTCATCGTGTGGTGTCATTCAGAAATACCTCGCGCGAACGAATGCGCGAGTTTTGTTTGTCGCTTTTGGATTCTGCAGGCGTCAGTGGAGCGGCGTGAGCAGTTCCTCTATATTCTCTCCAGCGTGTCATGATCATCCTTACATAGCCAGACGTCTCACTGCCGCGAAGGTAGCCTGCTTTTACCACCGGGTCGCGATAGTACTTTGGCTCGGAAAGCAGCAAGATGTAGCGGTCCACGTCATTCCAGTGGTGGGGGTTGCCGCCGTATTTGGAAGCCAGCGCCATAGCATCGCGCACGTGAGAGACACCACCATTGTAGGCTGCCAGCACGAAACAGAGGCGTTCGTTGCGTTCGCGGATGTCGCTAAAGGCGCTTTGAAGCTCATTCAGGTAGCGAGCAGCTGCTGCGATATTTTGCGATGGCTCGAAAACTTGCGAGGCGGGAAGGCCCAAATGAGCTGCCGTGCCTGGCATGATTTGCATCAGTCCTTGAGCACCAGCCCATGAGACGGCGCGTGGGTCGAAACCAGACTCTTGGTAGCATTGTGCTGCCAACATACGCCAATCCATTCCTGCCACTGGGGCATGGCGAAGGAAAAGACCGTCGTAGCTGCTAATGATGCCTTTTTCTCGTGAGAGCATGGGGGGGCGTGATGTACGACGTACGAGGTTGTTTGGAGCATGGCGGCTTTGTTCTGCCCTACGAACGCGTTCGCGCATATCATCCTGCCACCAATTGGCTATGGCTGCTGCCAGTTCTGGCGACGAGGGGCGTGTTTGCCATCGGGGAACGCTCAGGATCAAATCTGCCTCGCCAGCGTCCAACTTGCGAAGAAGTTCTAGTGAGTCTTGGGCGATTTCCACTCTCAAGCGAGCACCGATGCAGCTGGCAAAGGATTTCGCCATCTCGTATTCCACGCCAAAACCCTCACCACGGTATTCATAATATGTGTCGGGACCTGATAACGTTGTGGCAATTAATTCGCCAGAGGCTTGTATGTCCGTCAAGTCGTAGTCTGTAGCACGTACTTCATCTGCCTGTCCGAACATCACGGAAGGCTGATGCGTTTTCTGCTGACAAGCCACAGCCAGCACAAACGTCGCAATTAAAAAACAAGACCTACATCTGACTCTCACTCTATCAAATTAATATCACAAAAGTCCAGTCGGAAAGACTCAATTTGCAGGATTAACAACTAGTCTGAAGGCTTTGTCTTTTATCAAATATCTCATGGCTTCAGCCTGTGAATGATATAAGTTCGCATGATTTCGATAGCCTTTTTGTTTTCACCACCCTGCGGGATGATGAGGTCTGCATAGCGCTTAGTGGGCTCGATAAACTCCAAATGCATGGGCTTCAGAACGTCAACGTAGCGGTCCATGACCATCTGAGTTGTGCGTCCTCGCTCCACGATGTCGCGTGTGATAACGCGCATCAATCGGTCGTCTGGGTCGGCATCTACGAAGATTTTCAGATCCATAAGGTCGCGCAACTCCTTGCGACACAGTGCCATGATTCCCTCAATAATAATGACCTCGCATGGCTCCACGTGTACAGTCTCTGGCAAGCGGTTGCTCTCAATATATGAGTAAGTGGGCTGCTCGATAGGGCGCCCGGCACGAAGTTCGTTGATCTGATGTATCAGCAACTTCCAGTCGAAAGCGTTAGGGTGGTCGAAGTTGATTTTCTTGCGCTCCTCCATAGGGATGCCTGTGTTGTCATTGTAATATGAATCTTGAGGAATTACTGCAACCTTCTCTCCAGGCAGCGATTCCACAATCTTGCGAACCACGGTAGTCTTGCCCGAACCCGTGCCGCCTGCAATACCAATAATGTACATAGCCTTGTGTATTTTTGACGTTTACTGCCGCAAATATACACATTTTCTTTTGCTCCCACAATTTTCTTGTCGGTTTTTTACCGTAAAAGCCAGTTTCGCGCTCCAAATAGACATCTTTTCACTATTTGTGGCAATTACCTTTATTACTTATTCGTGATTACGAGAGCGAAAAGTCCATGTTTCCATAAGAAAGCTCTGATAAGATACAGTACTTATGAATTGGCGGTAGAAGTTTTACTTCCTTCGATGGAAGAGTTCTCCTAGGGAGTTGAATTCCTTCTTCAACTGGATACCTACACCCTGCGTGGTGAGGGCGGACTTGGTAAAATAACGATCGTTTGTCTCGGAGTAGGCTTTGAGGCTGATGGTACCGGTTTTGTTGACCAACCAGCGGACGTCGAAATCACCGATAAAGTTTGTATTGGCCACGGGCGTATCGCGGTAGCCAAAGGTTCCGTTGATGAGCAAGCGATTGTTTAAAAGACGACCGCTGAGCGATCCCTCGACGTCCATGTCCTGCCATCCGAGTTGGCCAGTGCTGAGGTTGGTTCCGAAATTCCAGTCCTTGCTGCCGATCGCATTTGAAAGAATGTTGTTGAGCTGCCCGGAGAGCGTGGAGGAAAGTAGTCCTTGCATGGCGGTGTTGGTCTGGTTCTCGTTGGCTCCGAGCCCGAGGGTGTAGAATCGTCCAATACCGAGGAGATAAATAACCTGCATGTTTCGCTCCTCATCTGTAGAGATGAGTGAACGCACCATCTGCTTCTCGTCCTCGTTTACGTTGGGAATGTCGAAGTCGAAGCTGATTTGTGGATTCTCGGCGCGTCCGCCGATGTTCATAATGCAGTTGACACGGACGGTAGAGGAAGAGAAGTTTGAGCCGGTGGAGAGGTCGTTAAGGCTGACGCTAGGGACAGTATAGATAGCTCGCAGGTTAAGGTCGCCGTACATGGGGTTACCGCCGAAAGTGATAGTACTTCCAGGGTCAAAGATGAACTCCTTGCGAATGAAGTCTTGCAGCGAGAGACGGTAATTGCCATGGTCTACACGGTATGTTCCGTACATTTGAAACCGTCCTTTATTGTAGAACGTGGCACGCATGTGTCCGTTGCCCCACAGGTTAATGTAGTCCTCTGAGCGTGGGTCCATGAGCAGCCGCATCTGAGCAACGGGGTTGATGTCAAGGTCGAAGTTGATGTACATATCCATGGGCTCGTCGTTTCCTTCCTCTTTTTCACCGTCGGAAGGCTTAATGGTGACATCCTGTGCTGCAGAAGCATTTTTGGATCGGAAGGTGATGAAGGCGTTGTCAGTGGTAGCTTCGGGGGTGGTGACATTGTAGGTGAAGACGGTGCCAGCCGTGGGAGTACAAGTGATGTCCACATCGAGCCGCCCTGGCTGACCTTGAAGAGCTACGGTGCCGTTGGCGATAGCTGTCCCACAAAAACTCTGGTCGCCGAATGTACGGAAGTCATAGCCTAGGAAGTCTTGGGCGGTGATGATGAAATTGTAGCGTAGATTATCGAAATGTTCATAGCGCAGTTCTCCGTTGACAATACCATGGTGCGGGCGACTGTCGGATTCATGGAGCTGGTCGTAGACATGGATGTTGCTGGTGCGAATGCCGCCTGGGTGCAGGTGGAGCGTGTCTCCTCCATGGGTATGATAGCGCGTGCCCAAAACAGGAATGCCCAATGAGATGCTATCCAGAACAATCTCGCCTTCTAAATCCAGTTCGGAGAAGGGACCAAAGAGATGCGCGTAGCCGCTGGCCTTGCCCTCGACACGGTCGAATATACCCTCGGTGAAGTCGTTTATGAAGTATGTGTTGAGGTGATCGGCGTAGACATTCAGTTCCATGCCTCTTCCTTCTTCACGACCGGGCTTGATTATTCCGACGACGTGGCTGAGTCGGCTTTCGGACGGCTCACGGATAATACCATCGATGTCAATGGCACGGTCGTCCTTGCGCCCGAATCCAATGTCCAATGCCAGTCGCCCCAGCAAACCGTCGTTGAGGGTGAAATCTTTGATGTCTAGTAAACCGTCCACGCGTGGTATGCCACTGAAGTTGCTAACTTTGACCTTTCCTGTAGCAAGTCCGCGGAATTCAACATCATGGAAATCTATGATACCAAAGACATACTGGAGGTTAACCCCCTCAAGATCTGCGTAGAGTGTGTCAGAAACCTGTGAAGAGATACATCCGTCGACTTTCAGGTGGCGTCCTAATTGTGAAATCTGGAAGTCGTGGATTCGTGCTGCTCCGTCTGCGAATTGGATTTGGGCAGGATGAACGTTCCATATGGTGTCGGCCACAACAATCTGAGTGGGCAGAAAGGCGATGTCAGCAGCCAGGGCACCTGCTTCGGTGCGGTGGAAGAGCGTGCGAGTGGAGAGTTCACCTTGTTGGACAGGAGTGTTGTGATCGTCCCATCGAACGAGGGAGTGGAGTACGTCATTAGCGCTATGGGCTATGAGCGAAACGTCGATAGGGCCTTGTTCAATCATGCGCTGGGCAGAAAGGTAGAGATCAAGGCTATCGCCCATGTCATGAGCGATGAGACTTAGTGCTCGAATGTCCTGAGAACCATAGATGAGATACGGGCAGTCTATTTTCAAGTCTAGTTGTTGATTGGCACCGTTGAAACTACCCTGCAGGTATCCAGATTCGGGCAGTTGAAGGTCCAGGCCTGCAAAGGCAAATAGTTCGTCGGATTGGAAAAGGTAGAGTTCGAAGTCCACTTGGTTTGTATCCTGGGCGATACTGAGGTCTGTGTTGATACCTGTAGGTGCAGGCACCAGTGAGGGCAGGGCGCGATGTATTGTGCCCTGTAGGCTCTTGGCTAAGGTCAGGTAAGAGAAATTGCCCTTAAGATCTGCATTGATGAAGTCTCCGTCAACAATTAGATGTTGGTGCAGACCTTCGTGGCTGATGCTGATTTCTAGTTCATTGAGGTCATAATCACGCTCACCATCGTGGATGGCAATCTCCTTAACGCGTACCTCTCCCTTGAGATTGTTGAGCACCTCAGTACTGGAGAGCAGTGGTAGTGGGCTTGACAGCTTTCCCTCGAACTTGCCACTATAATGGTTATCACTGACTTTAAGCTGACCGCTGACTTCATGAGGGGTGAGGTTTAGGTTGGCCTGCATGAAGTCCACCGGTTCGTTGCCAACCTGCATATTTCCGTTCAATTGGCAGTTAAGGCTTTTTTGGACTACACTACCTTGCAGCTCGGCTGTTAACGAGAGGTCGTCGATTGGTAAACTCTCAGGATTTTCAAAAAGTAGTACAGGACGCATTTTCTCAGTTTTGAGGCTACCGTTAAAGAAATCACCTTGGGAGATGTTTCCATGCAGTTCCATGTTTCCTATTGAGGTTTGGATGTGGAAATTGCCTTGGATGAGGGTCGGGGAGTAGCTGCCGTTGCCATGAAGGGAAATATCACCGATGCGTTGCAGTGTGGAAGCAACGTTTGGTTTAATGGTGCCAGAGTCGACAAGGAGGGTTAGTACTTGACGGCTTAAGGGTGAACGCAGTTGTAAATCATTGATGTTAGCAGATGCGTTCAGGGGGCTGTCGGTAGTGGGCAGGTCAACGGTGGCATCGAAATTCAGCAACAGTTGCTCGGACTGGATTCTGCTTTCACTCACATGCATGCGATTATTAGAAAAGGAGAGAGTGGAGTTGAACTGCATGGACATACAGAATGGAGCCAAAACAGGAAATAGCGGAGCCATTTCTGAAGGTGTGAGGTTGCCACGGAGAGTTCCACTGGCTGTCTGTATTTGCAAGGAGGTAGAGTCGGAATGGGTGGAAGGCACGGCATGGATCATAAACTCAGGAACCTGGAGCTCGGAAGCTGGCAAAGTGAGTTGGAAATCCTCAAACTTTGCATTGATATGGCCATCGTATGAGAAATCGGCAAAGAACGAGCCTTGAAGATTTTTTATTTTTAAATTACTTCTTGATTCTAAGAATGATAGTTCGCTAAAATTAACAGATAAACGATTGTCTGTTAGTGAATCTACAGATAACCGAAGACGCAGGTCGTCAAGTGTGAAATGGGCTGGCGAGAAATGAGTGACTTCGGGTTCCGAGAGGATGTCGTGCGAAAGTTTTCCTCGTCGCACTATGACTTGCAGGAGGGCAAGGTTGAGTGGGGTAGAAGTGGTGTCTTCGGAGGAGAAGTAATCAATAATAAACTGGAAATTGTAGGGAGCATTGGCTGATGAACGGCGCATTTGGATGTCATAGCCGAAGAGTTGGACGGAGGAGATGCGTATTTGTTCGCCGAACAAACTACTAATAGGCATCTTTACGCTTAGGCGTGTGGCTGCAAGTAGCGTGTCCTGTTGCTGGTCTAATACAAGGATATCATCCAGAACCATACGATTGAAAAGTCCAATTCGGGCACGACCAATGTTAACATGAGTCTGCAGTTCACATGAAAGCATATTCGAAACCTTCACGGCCAACCAACGCTGCGTGACGGGGAGGGTCGTGAAAAGTACTAGGCCGAGAACGATGGCAATCGCAAAACCGGCCAAAAAACGGACGATGTAGCTAAGGGTTTTGATAGCTGCGTTACTTTTCGGAAGACAAAAGTACACCTTTTTCGGGTTTCAGACAAAAAATATTCCCAATTATGTATGTTTTTTGGTTAAAAAGCAGTACTTTTGCGCAAGTTTTTAGCTAAAACCATTTATTCATACTTTATTTTATATGGCAAATGTAATCAAGTTACGCAAAGGCCTCGACGTAAACCTAAAGGGCAAAGCGAGCTTGGAAACCATCCAAACGAAGGTGCAGGGTCAGTTTGCGCTGATTCCTGATGACTTCTATGGTATGAAACCCAAGGTCGTTGTCAAAGAGGGTGACATTGTCAAGGTCGGGGATGCCTTGTTTGTTGACAAGAACCATCCCGAAGTGAAGTTCGTTTCGCCTGTCAGCGGCACCGTAGCCCTCGTGGAGCGTGGTGAGCGCCGCAAGGTGATGAGCGTGCGCGTAGACGCCGATGGAAAGCAGGATTGCAGGGTCTTTGAAGAAAAAGATCCATTGAAGCTGCTGCTGGAAAGTGGCCTCTTCGGTTTCTTCCGCCAGCGTCCCTACGACGTGGTGGCGAACCCCGAGGACAAACCCAAAGCTATCTTCGTCAGCGCTTTCAACAGTATGCCTCTGGCTGCCGACTTCGAGTATGTCTTACGCGGGCAGGAGAAGGAGTTCCAGGCAGGCCTCTCGCTGCTGGCTAAGATTGCCAAGGTGCACCTGGGGGTCAGTGTCAAGCAGAAGGCAGAGGCTCTGATGGCTGCCAAGGATGTCACAGTTACAGTCTTTGACGGTCCTGCTCCTGCAGGCAATGTAGGTGTGCAAATCAACCATGTAGACCCCATCAACAAAGGTGAAGTCATTTGGACTCTTGGAGCTGAAGAGGTCATCCTAATTGGACGCGTTGTGCTTAATGGCAAGGTTGATCTGACTCGCACCATCGCCGTTGCTGGCAGTGAGGTGAAAACTCCTAAGTACGCTCAGATGGTAGTGGGGCAGCCTTTGAAAGAGGTGCTCTCTGGTCAGATTGATGAGCAGAAGAGCCTGCGTATCATCAATGGCAATCCCATGGTGGGCGTGAAAACTTCGAAAGATGGTTTCTTAGGCGCGCACGCCACGGAAATCACTGTCATTCCCGAAGGTGATGATGTCTACGAAATGCTTGGTTGGATTGCTCCCCGCTGTAAGGAATTCAGCACCAGTCGCAGTTATTTCAGTTGGCTTCGTCCGAAGTCTGCAGAATACACCTTGGATGCACGCATCAAGGGTGGTGAGCGCCACATGATCATGTCGGGCGAGTACGATAGAGTCTTCCCAATGGATATCTACGCAGGCTACCTTGTTAAGGCCATCATCGCAGGTGATATAGACCGCCAGGAAGCCTTGGGTATCTATGAGGTAGCTCCCGAAGACTTCGCTTTGGCAGAGTTTGTAGACAGCTCCAAACTAGAATTGCAACGCATTGTTCGCGAGGGGCTTGATATCCTCCGCAAGGAAAACTCTTAATGTTATAAGGATTTAAAGATTTAAGGATTTAAGGATTGCTCTAGAGCAACAGAAATGTAGATTGCCTTGCGCAGCCCAATCCTAAAATATGAAATCATTAAATCATAGAACTGATTATGAATAGTTTAAGAAAATATTTCGACAAGATAAAGCCGAACTTCGAAGAGGGTGGCAAACTTCACGCCTTCCGTTCGCTTTATGATGGTTTCGAGACGTTTGCTTTCGTGCCCAACACGACAGCAGGGCGCTGTGGTACGCACGTACACGATGCCATCGACAGCAAGCGTATCATGTCCCTTGTGGTCATTGCGCTTGTGCCTGCGTTGCTTTTCGGTATGTACAACGTGGGTTACCAGAACGCGCTCGCTGCCGGACAATTGGAGAATGCCACTTTCTGGGGCATGTTCTTCTACGGATTCCTGGCCGTACTACCCAAACTGATTGTCAGCTACGTGGTAGGTTTGGGAATCGAGTTTACAGTCGCTCAGTGGAAGCATGAGGAAATTCAAGAAGGTTTCCTCGTCTCGGGTATCATCATCCCGATGATAGTGCCTGTTAATACCCCGTTGTGGATGTTGGCTATCGCCGTGGCTTTCTCCGTCATCTTCGCTAAGGAAATTTTCGGCGGTACAGGCATGAACATTTTCAACGTGGCTCTTATTACGCGCGCGTTCCTCTTTTTCTCTTATCCCTCCAGTATGACGGGTGACGATACCGTATGGGTCAGTCAGGATGTCATTTGTGGACTCGGTTATGCTGTGCCCGATACATTCTCGGCAGCCACGCCTCTGGGTGATATCGCAGCAGGTGCCACAGCTCTTTCATCGAGCTTTTGTGACCAAGTCGTTGGCCTGATTCCCGGCTCTATCGGCGAGACTTCAGTCATTGCTATAGCTTTGGGAGCTTGTCTGCTTCTTTGGACGGGCGTTGCCAGCTGGAAGACCATGCTCAGCGTCTTTGTAGGCGGTGGCCTGACGGGTTGGATGTACAATGCCCTCGGCCTCTCTCCGCTGGATGCTTGCCAGCATATCGTACTTGGTGGCTTCTGTTTTGGTGCCGTGTTCATGGCAACAGATCCGGTCACCTCAGCCCGTACGGAAGGCGGTAAGTGGATTTATGGTTTCCTCATTGGCTTCGTGGCCGTGACAGTGCGTGTCCTCAACCCCGGTTATCCCGAAGGAATGATGCTTGCCATCCTGCTGATGAACCTCTTTGCTCCGCTTATTGACTACTGCTTCGTCAGCCACAATATTTCTAAACGCGCTCAGCGCGCAATCAAAAAGTAACAGATATGGCAAAGAAATTTTTATGCAGTCAGTGCGGTCAGACATTTGAAGCCGCATCTATGCCCGACAAGTGCCCTATCTGCGGCGCAGATGCTTCCCATATAACGGAGGTGAAATCAAAGGGCATTAACACGAATGGTAATGTTTACACTATCTGCTATGCAGCAGTTATGGTTGTGCTCGTAGCTTTCCTGTTGGCTTTTGTCAGCAGTGCTTTGAAGCCTGCACAGGATGCCAATGTGGCTATTGACAAGAAATCCCAAATACTTGCTTCACTGAATGTTCGTGGCTTGGCCAAAAGCGAGGTCGAGGGCAAGTACAATGAATTAATCCAAGAGACTTGTGTGTTGACTCCCGACGGTCAAATACTTGAAGGCGAGGATGCCTTTGGTGTCGAGACCAAGGAGATTGGCACGAAGTTCCCTGTCTACAAGGCAAAAACAGCCGAAGGCGACGAGGCTCTTGTTCTTCCCCTGAAAGGCCGTGGCCTTTGGGGAGGTCTGTGGGGCTATGTAGCCGTGACCCCCGACTTGCAGAAAGTGCTTGGCGCTTATTTCGACCATGAGAGCGAGACCGCAGGTCTTGGTGCTCTCATCAAAGAGGAGAAGTTCCAGAGCCAGTTCATCGGCCGTCCCGTTATGGGGGCTGATGGTCAGGTTGCGCTGACAGTCGTCAAAAAAGGCAGCAGCGAATCTGAGAATCAGGTAGATGGTGTCACTGGTGCTACTCTGACATCGAAGGGTGTTGGCGAAATGTTGCTAACTGGTATCCAGCAGTATGTTACAGCTCTTGGTGGTTCTAAGCCCGCAGGTGGTTGTGGCCGCCATGAGGGTTGTAGTCATTCTGCTCCGAAGTGCTGCGATAAGCCAGATTGCACTTGTGCCCAGAAGAAACAATGCGCCTGCAAAGATGGCAGTTGTGGAGAAGAAACCTGTAATTGTGCTAGCGATGCCAAGTGCTGTTCCCGTCAGGAGTGTCCCTGCACTTGCTGTGAGAAAACGGCAGCCTGTGAACAAACAGAAGGCTGTGGCCAATTGCCCGAGTGCTGTCAGAAACATGAAACTTGCTGCGATGAGAAGGCCGACTGCTGCCCCCAGCAGAAACCTTGCTGCAAGGATGATACCGAAGTTGCCCACAAGTGCAAGAGCGGAAACGACTGCTGCAAGAGCGGTCAGTGTGATAAGAGTGGTTCGTGTGGAAAGCCCGGTTGCGATGGCGACAAGGCTTGCTGCGGACAGAAAAAGTAATTAGCAAATCGTCAAATCGAATAATTGATATGGCTCTTTTATCTAAAGCAAATCAAGAGGCACTGGTTGGACCGCTGAACCTTAATAACCCTGTTGTGGTGCAGGTGCTCGGTATCTGTTCTGCACTGGCCGTCACGGCTCAGTTGGAACCAGCCATTGTGATGGGTCTTAGTGTGACTATCATCACCGCCTTTTCCAATCTGATTATTTCCCTCATCCGCAACTCCATCCCCAACCGCATTCGCATCATTGTGCAGTTGGTGGTTGTGGCTGCATTGGTGACCATTGTCTCCCAGGTGCTTAAGGCCTTCGCCTATGACGTCAGCGTTCAGCTCAGCGTCTATGTTGGTCTGATTATTACGAATTGTATCCTGATGGGTCGTTTGGAGGCATTCGCCATGATGAACAAGCCTTGGCCTTCGTTTCTCGACGGTATCGGCAATGGTATTGGCTACGCCATCATTCTTATCATTGTAGGATTCGTGCGTGAGCTCCTCGGTGCTGGCACTCTCCTTGGCTTCCAGATTATCCCTGATTGGTGCTATGAGCACGGCTACGTGAATAATGGTATGATGACCATGCCCGCTATGTCTCTCATCATAGTTGGTTGCGTTATCTGGGCACACAGGGCATATAATAAGGAACTTCAGTAATTTAAAGATTTAAAGATTTTATATTTAAAGATTTGAGTACTTGCGTTTCAGATATCTATCAAGCGATACTCTGTCAATAAATCAAAATCGTCAAATCCTAAAATAACGTTATGGAACATTTAATTAGCCTATTCGTCCGCTCCATTTTTGTGGACAATATGATTTTCGCGTTCTTTTTGGGTATGTGTTCTTATTTGGCAGTATCCAAGACCGTGAAGACCGCCCTCGGCCTCGGTGTCGCAGTTACCTTTGTGCTGCTCATTACCGTGCCTGTGGACTACCTCCTGCAGCAATATGTTCTCGGTCCAAACTGTCTGGTAGAAGGCGTGGACCTGAGTTTCCTCTCGTTCATTCTCTTCATCGCTGTCATCGCAGCTATTGTACAGCTTGTGGAGATGATTGTCGAGCGTTTTAGTCCGTCGCTGTATGCCGCCCTTGGTATTTTCCTTCCGCTGATTGCCGTGAACTGTGCCATTATGGGTGCTTCGCTGTTCATGCAGCAGCGCGTTACGATGCCCGATACCAACTCTCAGGCCATCCTGAGTATCTGGGATAGCATTGCCTATGCTCTCGGTTCTGGTATTGGCTGGTTGCTGGCTATCACTTGTCTGGCTGCCATTCGCGAGAAAATGGCCTACACAGACGTTCCTCGTCCGCTACAGGGCCTTGGCATCACATTTATCACCGTCGGCTTGATGGCTATGGCCTTCATGTGTTTCAGTGGATTAAATCTCTAAACAAGCAGAACAACAATGAATACATCACTAATTCTCACAAGCATTGTGGTCTTCCTCGTGATCATCATCGCGTTGGTCATCATTCTGCTTGTGGCAAAGGCTTACCTCTCACCGAGTGGTAATGTCATCATCACCATGAATGGCAAAGACACCCTGTCCGTCCCTCAGGGCGCAAGCCTTCTATCTACCCTCGCTGCTGAGGGCGTCTATCTTCCCTCCGCTTGCGGTGGCAAGGGTTCTTGCGGTCAGTGCAAGTGTCAGGTTGTGGACGGTGGCGGTGAAATTCTCGATTCCGAGAAAGGCCACTTCACCCGTAAGGAAATCAAGGAGCACTGGCGCCTTGGATGTCAGTGCAAGGTCAAGGGCGACCTCGGCATCAAGGTGCCCGATAGCGTTCTCGGCGTCAAGGAATGGGAGTGCACCGTTATTGGCAATAAGAACGTTGCTACTTTCATCAAGGAGTACAAAGTCGCTCTGCCTCCCGGAGAGCATATGGACTTCGAACCTGGTTCTTACGCTCAGATTCGCATCCCGGCTTTCGATTGTATCGACTACGATCGTGATTTCGACAAATCACTTATCGGCGATACTTATTTGCCCGCTTGGGAGAAGTTCGGACTCTTCCCGCTCAAGTGTAAGAATCCAGAAGCTACCATTCGTGCATACTCCATGGCCAACTACCCGGATGAGGGCGACATCATCACCCTCAACGTACGTATCGCCACTCCTCCATTCAAACCGAAGGATCAAGGCCCTGGTTTCATGGATGTCAACCCAGGTATCGCTTCCAGCTACATCTTCAGTCTTAAGCCCGGTGACAAGGTCATCATGAGCGGCCCCTATGGTGAGTTCCGTCCCCAGTATGGCACAGGTCGTGAGATGATTTGGGTTGGAGGCGGTGCTGGTATGGCTCCCCTTCGTGCGCAGATTATGCACATGCTCAAGGGCCATGGCGTGAAGGACGAGGACCGCAAGCGCCCCATGCACTACTTCTACGGTGCCCGCGCCTTGGAGGAAATCCCCTTCCTAGATGACTTCCTGCAGCTGGAGAAGGATTTCCCCAACTTCCACTTCCACCTCGCCCTCGATCGTCCCGATCCGAAGGCCGATGCTGCCGGTATCAAATACACTCCGGGCTTCGTGGCACCCGTCATGGGTGACACTTACCTCAAGGCCCACGAGGCACCCGAAGACTGCGAGTACTATCTCTGTGGTCCTCCAATGATGGCCAAGACCGTACTCGACCTGTTGCATAGCCTTGGTGTTGAAGACGACATGATCCGCTTTGACAACTTTGGAGGATAAGCCCTCCGTAAATATGCTAGAAATGAGCACCGATCCCAACTTCGGTGCTCATTTCAATTATCCATTTCAAACCTCCATTCCTGTGCGAACTCTCTTCTTCTTCATCCTTCTTCTTCCATGTGCCGCTCAGACTTATGTCTGCTGGCGTACTTGGCAACTATTACCTTTTCCATTATGGGGCAAGCTTGCCATGATGTCAATGATGATAATAGCTTTTGGTTTTTTCTTTCTGGCTTTGATGCCAGTAAGCGATAAACTGCCATTAACCCTGGGTTCAGCTGTTTATAACATTGGTAATTCATGGGCCGTCATCATGCTATATTTGTTTATGATGTGGGTGGCATTCGACTTTTTGCGTCTTTGCCGTATTGTGCCCTCCAGGTGGTTTCACGACAATGGCGTGACCGCTTTGCTCGTCTGTATCGTGTTTTGCGTACTCTTCGGTTGCGCATATGCACATTATAATCATAAGCAACGCGTTTCCTTAACGTTGAAGGTAGGCAAATCTTTAAATCCTATGCGCATTGTCCTCACTTCAGACTGGCATCTGGGCTACCACAATCGTCGTGCCGAATTAGCTCGTTGGATAGATCTTATAAATGCTGAAAATCCTGATGTCATACTCATAGCGGGGGACATCATTGATCACCATTATCGCCCGCTCATAGAGGAACGCATGGCCGAAGAGTTTCGACGGTTGAAAGCTCCTGTCTACGCTTGTTTGGGTAACCACGAGTATTTTGCAGGCAGACGGACAGCAGAACTTTTTTATCGTGAGTCTGGCATTAATCTGTTGAGGGATAGTGTGGTAGAGTTCCGCGGCTTATCCATCATTGGACGGGACGACCGTATGAATACCCATAGACGTACGCTCGCCGACCTTATGACGTCTGTGCGACCAGAGTCGTTCATCATATTACTCGATCATCAGCCTTATAATCTTGAGGAAGCAGAGGTCGCAGGCGTAGACTTTGAGTTTGCAGGGCACACCCATCATGGTCAAATTTGGCCAGGTAATTGGATTACAGAAGCCATCTACGAATGTGCCTTTGGTTTCTATCAGCGAGGTGATACCCGTTATTATGTATCCAGTGGGCTTGGTATTTGGGGCGCTCGTTTCCGTATAGGTACACAGTCAGAATACGTTGTTGCAGAGCTGTGTCAATAATCCCCATGTCAGGAATGCACAAGTATTTTCTCCCTTTTTTGCAGATTGAGCATAAGAATTTTGCTTGCTCATGCATGAGTCTCATGGAATTTCATTAACTTTGCGGCCGTAAAGTCATATAATCGACCCATAAAATCAAGGATAAACACTTATAGAGATATGGAAAACTTCTCAGAACTAGTTCGTCTTCGCCGTTCTATGCGCAAGTTTACAGACGAGCCACTAACATCGGAACAGGTGGAGACTCTGATGCGTGCAGCATTGATGTCGCCATCAAGCAAGGGCAAACATGCATGGCATTTCGTCGTCGTTGAAGACCAATCCATGCTTGAGCGCCTTTCGCATTGCAAGGCACAGGGGGCCGACTTCCTTGCAAGTGCTCCTTTGGCAATAGTCGTATTGGGCGACTCGCAAGAGAGTGATGTCTGGGTGGAGGATGCCAGTGTGGCCTCCACCGTCTTGCTCTATGCCGCAGAGGATCTCGGGCTTGGTGCCTGTTGGATTCAGGTACGCGAGCGCTATATGGAGGATGGCACACCTGCAGATTCCGTTGTGCGAGCCTTATTGGATATTCCAGAGCCACTGCGTGTACTCAGTATCGTGGCAGTTGGACACAAAGGCATGGAGCGCAAGCCTTTTAACGAAGATCGTTTGCTTTGGGAGAAAGTCCATATTGGGAAATTTTAGGGTAATGGACTGAGAGTTGATAGTTGCAAGTTTAAGACCCAAAATGAAAATTGCATTCATAGGTGCAGGCCGTTTGGCTGCGAATCTGGCTCCAGCCTTGAAGAACGCGGGATGCGATCTGATTGAAGTTTGGAGTAAAACCCAGGCTTCGGCTGAGGCCTTGGCTGCATATCTGGACTGCAAGGCTTCTTGGGGTAGGGTGGGAAATGCTACCCGAAAGGCTGATTTGTATGTGCTGAGCGTGAAGGACTCTGTACTGAAAGAGGTTATCATGGAGTTACATTTTGGTCGTGAGCAGGCTCTCTTTGCTCACACGGCCGGTTCGCTGCCACTAGGCCTCTTTTCCGAGTCTGGTCATGAGCGTGGTGCGGTCTTCTATCCCCTGCAGACTTTCTCCAAAGAGCGTATTGTGGATTTCTCTCGGGTACATTTCTTCATCGAAGCCTTCAAGGCTGCAGATCTTGAACTGTTGATTGGTCTGGCCCGATGTTTGTCACCTCTATCCAATATCCACGAGACTTCGTCAGCAGAGCGTCGCCGACTGCATCTGGCGGCTGTTTTTGCCTGTAACTTTGCCAACCATTGTTTCGCTCTCTCAGACGAGGTGCTGCATGCAGCAGACTTGCCATTCGATGCGATGTTGCCTCTCATAGAGGAAACAGTGCAGAAATTACATGAGTTGGCTCCCGCTCAGGCCCAGACGGGACCGGCCATTCGTCGCGATGAAAATGTCATTGGCATGCATCGGGCGATGTTGTTGGACCAGCCTCAATTGTTGGCTGTGTACGACGTGCTGACACAGAGCATTCAGAAGATGAAACATTGAACCAATAATAGATATAGAATATACTAAATAATGATAAACTACGATTTGACCAAGATACGAGCACTGCTGTTCGATGTCGATGGTGTGCTCAGTGCAGAGACGGTGCCTCAGGATGCTGAGGGTGAGCCCCTGAGGACTGTGAATATTAAGGATGGCTATGCCCTCCGCCTGGCTTGCATGCAAGGGCTGCACGTGGCCATCATCACAGGTGCTCGTCCGGAGAGTATCCGTAAACGCTATGAATATCTTGGCGTGCCGGATATCTTCTTACGTTGCAGTGTGAAAACTCAAACCTATTCGTTGTTGAAAGAGAAGTATGATCTTAAGGATGAAGAGGTCCTATACATGGGAGATGACATTCCAGACTATGAGATCATGCAAATTGTCGGTTGCCCTGTTTGTCCCGCAGACGCCTCTCCTGAAATAAAAGAGATATCTACCTACATCAGCCACAAGCGTGGCGGATATGGTTGCGTGCGAGATGTGCTTGAGCAGGTGCTACGTGCCCAAGGCAAATGGATGTCGGACAAAGAGGCTTTCGGCTGGTAGAATTGTTATCCAACCCTACCGTAATATCGATAGTTGTTATATAATTCAAGAATTTGATGAAACTCATTTTAGCTTCTAATTCTCCGCGCCGCCGGGAACTCCTCGCAGGATTGGGACTGCCCTTTGAGGTGCGGGTGCTCCCGGGAATCGACGAGAGCCATCCCGCTCATCTTCGTGAGGGAGATATACCTTTATATATTTCGCGCGCGAAAGCCGAGGCCTACAAGTCCTCCATCGCTGCTGATGAATTGCTCATCACTGCAGACACCATTGTGTGGTTGGACGGTGAGGTGCTGGAGAAGCCCAAAGACGCGTCAGATGCCTGCCGGATGTTGCACAAGCTCTCTGGACATACACACCAGGTGTTCACAGGCGTATGCTTGACCACAACAGAAAAACAGGTGGCTTTTTCCTGCCGGACAGATGTCACCTTCTCGCAACTGGATGACGATGAGATTCAGCATTATGTCAGCACATATCACCCTCTGGATAAGGCGGGAGCCTATGGTGTGCAGGAGTGGATTGGCTACATTGGTGTGGAGTGTGTCCAGGGCTCGTATTTCAACGTTGTCGGTCTGCCAGTCCAACGCCTCTATCAAACATTGAAACAAAAATTTAATTTATAATGAAGAAAGCATTTATTTTCCATCTTGTATTAGTGGCTGTTATAACCTTATCTTTCCTTTCATGTGAGAAAGAGGACACCACGTCCTATATGCCTACCTGGAAGGGATTCAACGTCGTTCCACGTCCTGTAACCCCCGGTGATTCTGTAACCGTCACGGCATGTCAGGATCAAATCGGGCATCTCATATACAAAGCGATGTACAATTGGACTGTCACCTATCATCTGCGTGATATGAATGGTGCAGATTCCACAGTAACCAAGACTTTCAACAATAGTGTTGTTTATGACAACGATCCCAACGACCCCAGTATCCGTTTTTTGGTTCCTGTGGGAGTCACGAGGGACGTGAGTGTCAGTTTCCAAGGGCGCTATATGTATTCGGGGCAAGGTTCTTCTGCCTCTGATGGCTCTAATATCCAGACGGGTTTCGATGGGATGCTCCGCCGTACTCAGTCCAGTGCTCTCGAGGGATTCAGTTCTGGTTCTGTCACGATCAGAATCAAATAGATTTTACAAGTGAAAACTCTCCCTATTATACATATTATGCTTGGGTGCATGCTATTAGGCATGGCATCTCCGTTGTCGGCTCAAGTGGTCTTCGATGAGCATTTTTCCGATTCTACCCTTCGCCTCGATTATCTCTTCTCGGGCACCAATCGAACACAGCACATAGCTTTAGCTCAAATGTCTAAATCGGCAGGATGGTATGGCCGGCGTCACAACCTTCAGCGTCTGCCGCTCTTGGGGAACGGCCAGTTGACGGTGCTTGATGCCGCTTCGGGCGATACGCTTTATTGCCATAGCTTTTCCACCCTCTTTCAGGAATGGCAAGAGACGGAGGAGGCGCAGCAGGTGGAACGTAGTTTCGAGAACAACTTCCTCATCCCCATGCCTTTGCACGCTGTGGATGTCATCTGTCAGCTCTTGGATACTCATCGGCGTGTGCGCTCCAGCTTGCACCATCGCATCAATCCGCTAGATATCCTGATTCGTGACCGTAGCAACGAAAGTCCAACTCCATGGCGCTTTCTTCGTCATAGTGGCGACCCTCGTGATTGCATAGATGTGGCCTTTGTAGCAGAGGGATTTACCGAGGCCGAGATGCCTCGTTTCCTTGAAGTCTGCGACAGCAGCATTCTTGCCATTTCTGCCCACGAGCCTTTCCGCTCGCTGATGAATCGTTTCAACTTTGTGGCCGTAATGCCTCCTTCCTCCGAAAGTGGAGTTTCCATTCCCCATCTTGGAATTTGGCGGCAAACACCACTTGCTTCCCATTTCGATACTTTCTATTCTAATCGCTATCTGACCACTCTGCAACTCCAGCGGCTTTATGACATCATGACGGGCATCCCCTTCGAACATTTCATAATTCTTGCAAATACTGGGGAATATGGTGGTGGAGGCATATACAACAGCTACAACATAGCTTCTGCCTTCTGTCCTCGTTCACGCTATGAGGTTATTGTCCATGAGTTCGGCCACAGCTTTGGAGGCTTGGGCGATGAATATGCTTATGACAGTCAGGCCGAACCGATGTATCCCTTGGATACTGAGCCATGGGAACCGAACCTGACCACATTGGTGGATTTTGCGTCGAAATGGCAGGATATGTTGTCCCCTGACACCTCCGTCCCCACTCAGCCCGATGGCCGCGATTTGACCACCAAGGTGGGTGTTTATGAAGGTGGCGGCTATCAGGCCAAGGGTGTCTATCGTCCTGTTCAGGAGTGTCGGATGAAAGTGAATGAAGTAGAGGAGTTCTGCCCCGTATGTCAACGGGCATTGCGACGACTTATTGATTTTTACACGCGATAAATTAGTGATTACCAGGAATGAAAACTACATTGAAAATCTTTTTGACCTTAGGACTCATGTTTGTCCAAGTGACCATTTCATTTTTCGGTGCAGATGCTTTGGCTCAACGCCGCCAGCTACGATATCGTGAGGGCGTCCCGATGGACAGCATCCAGCTCAGCGATCCCTTTATCCTCGCGGATAGTGCCACCAGAACTTATTACATGACAGGTACGGGCGGATTGCTTTGGACATCCCGTAACTTGCAGACTTGGGATGGCCCACGTAGCGTAGTAGAGATAGACTCAACCTCGTGGATGGGACCTCACCCCCAGATTTGGGCTGCCGAGCTGCATCATTATCGGGGCAAGTACTATTATTTTGCCACATTCACGAATAACGCCGTCACTATTGACAGTGTTGCTGGACGTCGCATTCCTCGACGGGCATGTCACATCCTTGTGGCCGACCATCCCGAGGGACCCTATCGTCCGATGTCTTCTCCCGTCTATCTGCCTCCTCACATGCCCACTTTGGATGCAACTTTGTTTGAGGACACCGATGGTCATCCCTACATGGTTTTCTGTCACGAGTGGCTGCAGAATCTCGATGGAACAGTGGAACGAATCCGCCTGACCGACGATCTCACGGGCTCCATTGGCACCATGCGCACACTCTTCCGCGCCAGCGATTCTCCATGGAGCCGAAATGACGAGGGAACTGGGCCCAATCAAGTCACCGACGGACCCTTCCTCTTCCGCACTCAAAGTGGACGACTGGGCATGCTTTGGACGAGCTGGATAGGTAAGGTCTACACACAGGGCGTGGCCTATAGTCTTTCCGGTACTATCGAAGGTCCTTGGGTTCAGGAGCCCAAACCCATCACCCCCCCCAATTATGGGCATGGAATGCTCTTCCGAGACTGGCGAGGCCGCCTTCTCTGTGCTATCCACAGCCATCAGGTCATCAATGGCCGTACCGTTCGCCGTCCTCATCTCTTCTTGATGGACGATGAAGGTGACCGCTTGACAACTTTGGCAAACTTTAAACCCTAAACATCTGTTTATTATAAAAACATAACCACAAATATCACATCGGAATGAAAAACCTTTTCGTAAAACCCTCTTTCATCGCCCTCTGTTTGGCAGTCCTTTCATGTCCTGTCTTTGCTGCTTCCTGGCAGAAGCAGAAGGCTCCCCTGATGACCCTTTGGGGCGAGAATCTGACTGCCGACAACGTTTGGGCCGAGTATCCTCGCCCGTCCATGGTACGTCCTTCGTGGATGAACCTCAATGGGGTTTGGGGCTACTTCAAGCGCAACAGCGTCAACTATGCCTACGAGCGATCTGCGTCTTCTTTCCGCAAGGCCATCCTCGTACCTTTTCCTGTGGAGTCGGCTCTTTCTGGCATTATGGACTCAGATCATCGTGCCAATACCACTTCCACCCATATGTACCGCCGCACCTTCGTCTTGCCGTCGGACTATGCCGGCAAGCACCTCTTGTTGCACTTTGGTGCCGTGGACTGGCAATGCGTTGTTTTCGTAAACGGGCAGCAGGTGGGTGAGCACAAGGGTGGTAGTGATCCCTTTGCCTTCGACATTACATCTGCGCTGAAACCTGATGGTGAGCAAGAACTGCAGGTCGCCGTCTGGGATCCGTCGGACCGTGGTGGCCAGCCCATAGGCAAACAGAGCATCACACCCAACGGCATTTGGTATACGGCTTCCAGCGGCATATGGCAGACTGTATGGCTGGAGCCGGTGGAGGCAGCTCACATCCTAAGCTATGAACCCATTCCTAATATTGACGAGGGCAATGTCCGTATCAAGGTGAATGCCTCTGTCGATGCCGCCGACGTACATATTGTCGTCAGAGACGGCACCAAAACCGTGGCTGAGGCTGATGGCCGCGCAGGAGAGTTCGTCACCCTTGCCATCCCCGATGCCAAGCTTTGGTCGCCGGACACCCCTAACCTGTATGACCTGGAACTCTCGCTCAGTGCCAGTGGTCAGCAGTCCGACCTCGTTCGTGGTTATTTCGGAATGCGTAAGTTTTCTCGTGGAATGGTCAATGGCCGTCCATGTGTGTTGCTCAACAACAAGCCGGTTTACCTCTATGGCCCCTTGGATCAGGGCTGGTGGCCAGATGGCTTGTTGACACCTCCTTCATATGAGGCCATGATCTTTGATCTTCAGGCAATGAAGGATTTGGGAATGAACATGGTACGCAAGCACATCAAGGTTGAGAATGATCTCTGGTTCGACTGGTGCGACCGCCATGGACTTGTTGTTTGGCAGGACATGATTAACGGCGGCAACCCGGGTCTCATTGGCAATAAGACCGAGAGCCAGCAGAATTTTTATCGTGAGTGCGAGCTATGGATAGAAGCCACCCGCCATCATCCTTGCATTGGTGCTTGGGTGGTCTACAACGAAGCCTGGGGACAAGACGATGGTTCTGGTATGCAACACACTCGCCGTGGCGTGGAAAATGTCATGGCACTGAACCACGATCCTAGTCGCTTTGTCCACGCCGTCACCGGTTGGACAGATGTAGAGATGGGTGATTTTATTGACGTACACTCTTATCCGGCTCCCGGTGCTGCTACCAATCCCATCAATGAGCGTGTGGCTTCATGTGGCGAGTTCGGAGGCATCAACCTCTTCTACAAAGAACATATGTGGTCTGGCTCTGAGATGGACTACATCACCGTTCCCGATGCCAACTATTATACTATCCTCTACAACAACTACACCGACCGCCTTCAGCAGCTTCAACGCGACAAAGGCCTCTGGATGTCCGTCTACACCCAGATTACTGATGTCGAACAGGAGTGCAACGGAATATACACCTACGACCGCAAACTCCTGAAAGTCAGCGATGCTCAGAAGGCTCTCATGCGGGCTGGCATCCTGCGTACCATTGGCAGCTACTATCAGGGCGCAGAGACCATCGTCCCGGCTGGTGATGCAGCACAACAACGTTGGCTATATACAACAAGCCAGCCTGCTGAGAACTGGTATGCTACAGATTTCGATGCCACCAGCTGGAAAAACGGCTACTCTGGTTTTGGCGGTGGCGGACGCACCGCTTGGAGTACCTCGGATATTTGGCTGCGCCGTACCTTCCAAATTGAGGGGGTGCAGGAGAACCTGCGCTCTGACTTGCGGCTTTGGCTCTTCCACGACGAGGATGCTGAAATCTACATCAATGGTCAGCTTGCCTGCGTGGTCACTGGCTACAACAATTCCTACGAGCAGTTCCCCCTGTTGCCAGAAGGGCTGGCTGCACTCAAGCTCGACGGCTCCGACAACATCATCGCTATCCACTGTCTTCAGACGGCAGGTGGACAGTTCATCGACTGTGGACTGAAGTTACGCAAGTATGTGGATGATGCCGCTCTCGAGGTCACTCCCGTTCCCGAAAAGACCCCAGTACCACAGTTCGTCGAGAACGAAAATCTGGCCTATCTCATGACCTACACCAACGCCTCCAGCAGCCAGCCACACTATGCCTACAGCCTCGATGGAGCTCGCTGGCAAACCCTGAACGGCAACCGCGGCATCATGAATGGCGACTACGCCAAACTGGATGTTATTGCTCCCTTCCTGCGTGCGGTGCAGACCGAAGACGGCCGTGAGTACCACCTCCTGGGAGAGCTCGCAGATCACTCCAAGCCAGGACTCTATCATTGGGTCAGCACCGATCTCATCAACTGGCAGCCTGTAGGCGAGAAGGAGATTGTGCTAAACACGAATACCACCGCCAAGGCCGTGGCACCTGAGTGGATCTACGATGAAGACAGCCAGACCTACTACCTCTATTGGACCTGCGAGACTAATGGCAAGAGTACCATATACTACTCCACCACCAAGGACTGGCAGCGATTCACCTCTCCTCGTCAGTACTTCGATCCCGGAACCTCAGCCTTCGACATCCACATAGAGCGTATGGGTGACACCTACTATGCCTTCTTCTACACGGATAACCAGAGCCTCTGCGTATCCACCAGTACGAGTTTGCAGCCCTCCAAGGGCAAGTTCGGCACTCCTCAGCGCCTCTTTGCCTCAGGAGTCTACAAAGTCCGTGCCCCCCAGACCTATCCCGCTCTCGATGGCAATGGGTGGTTCCTTGCCACCTTGAACACCAATGGCACCGGCCCTGGTCTCTGTGCCAGCGGCAATCCTGCTGAACTCAAGTGGTATTCGCAGAACGAAGACCATTACCAGATGCCATCTGACCTCCGTCAGGGTTCCGTCATCACTATAAGTAGTAATGAACTGCGGGCTCTGCAGCGTGCCTACAGCTTTGAGGAATATCCATTGTTGCCCACGGCCGAGGCAGGAGGGGCTGTCTGGAAATACATCACCACTTCCGTCTCCTCCAGTTGGACCAGTCCCAATTTCAGCGACGGCAACTGGCGTGAAGGCCGTTCTGGTTTTGGCGCTGGCAATCCACCAAATAGTGTTACCAATACTGTATGGAACAGTGCCAATATTCGTTTGCGTTACCACCTCGATCTCAGTGGATTTACGCCCCAACAGCTAAACTCCCTCGAGGCGCGTATTTACCACGATGAGGATGTCACCGTTTACTTCAATGGCGTAATTGCATTTCAGGAGACGGGTTACCTCACAGCCTACAAGGGCATCACTATCAACCCCGAAGCTCTGGCAGCACTGACGCCCGATGCCGACAACGTCGTTGCCATCGAGTGCCACAATGCAGGTGGCGGTCAGTATATTGATTTCGGTCTCACAGCCATTCGTCCAACGACCGTTGATGTTATCCAACCCGCTGATGCCAAGACCACAGCACCACGTGGCATCTACAACCTCAGCGGCCAGCGATTCACCTCCGTCCGTCCCGGGTTCAACATCATCGATGGAACGAAGGTCATTGTGAAGTAGCTTTCTTTTTCACACACAGATAATCAAGAATCAACAACTTTAGAAATGAAATATGCCGACCTTCCGAGAAAGAGAATCAGTCATTTGGTTAAGCCCGAGGGCCTGAGCCTCGAGGACTGCCAGGAGACCGGCAACCTCACCGGCGCGGTGAACACCACGGCCGCCGGCGGCACCGGGGCCTTCACTTCCCTGGAGGCCGTCCGCAAGGTCTGCAAGGACCGTTTCGGCCGGGAGATCGCCCTTTGACATGGACAGATAAACAATAACCATAGGCACCATGAAAACGAGAAGACTGCTTGTTTTACTGCTGACGCTTCCCCTGCTTGTCTACTGCGGCAAGAACGACCCGGTGGACAATACCGACGACGGCAAGGAACAGGATCAGGGACAGGGCCAGGGAACGGTCGATCCGCCCGTGGACGATCCCTTTGCCGATGCGGCCCAGGAAGTGAAGAACGGAGACCTCATCCTCGTCACTCACGAGCGGGTGCAGGCTTTCCTGGAGGATGTCAAGTATCCCGAGAGAGACTATTCCACGACGCACATCCTGGATGAGAAATACGCCCCTACGGCCCCCGGCAACGCGGACAAGCCGCAGGAGTACTCCATCCGCTGGACGAAGGCCGATGCAGACGGCGAGAAGACCCTGAAGCTCTGGGAAGATGACGGCTGGAGCCGCGAGATGACCGTCGAAAGCGG
>CACXXT010000022.1 GCA_902771725.1 uncultured Bacteroidales bacterium | reverse complement strand
TGCTGCTCTGCGCCCTCACGCTCTGGCAGCAGGTGTGGAAGGCCACGCGAATCAAGCCCTATCAAGTACTCAAGGATAATTAAAAAGTTGAAAATATGATTAAGACCGTAAATCTCCAGCGCGCATTTACTACAGAAGAAGTGCGCACTATCGCCCTGAACGGCGTAAACATTGAAATTTACGAAGGCGAATTTGTCGCCATCATGGGCCCCAGCGGCTGCGGCAAGTCCACGTTGCTGAACATCCTCGGACTGCTCGACGCTCCAACGGACGGACAGTACCTGCTTGGTGGTCAGGACGTGAGTCACCTCAGTGAGCCGGAACGTGACCGTCTGCGCAAGGGTCTCATAGGCTTTGTATTCCAGAGTTTCAACCTCATCGACGACCTGAGCGTAGAAGAGAACATAGAACTGCCGCTGCTCTACATGAGGATGCCGAAGTCTGAGCGCCGCAAGCGCGTGGAGGAAGCTCTGCGCAGGATGGACGTCAGCCATCGCGCCAAGCACTTCCCCCGCCAACTCTCCGGTGGTCAGCAGCAGCGCGTCGCCATCGCCCGCGCCGTAGTCTCACGTCCCAAGCTCATCCTTGCCGACGAGCCTACTGGTAACCTGGATTCGAAGAACGGTCGCGAGGTTATGGACCTCCTCAGCCAGCTCCACGACGAGGGCGCTACCATCGTCATGGTGACGCACTCCCAGCGCGATGCCAGCTATGCCCAGCGCATCATCAACCTCTCCGACGGACAAATCGTCACGGAGGTGGAAATGTAGAGGTTAATTATGAATTTGTGAAAATGAGAAGACTTTCCGGCTTTCTTTTTTTCCTCATTTGTGCATCCCTTCGTGTTGCCTTCGCCCAGGAGTCGTTGCTTCTGACGCTGAGCGAGACGGTGGAGATGGCTCAGCGGCAGTCGAACGATGCCTTGGCGGCAAAGCATTCGCTGGAGGCGGCGGAGTGGAACTACCGCTACTATCAGGCGAATTACTTGCCGATGGTATCGCTGTCGTCGTCACCTTCGCTGAACCGGAAGGTGAGCAGCATCACTCAGCCGGATGGTACCAATGTTTTTGTGCGTCAGAACCAGTTGAGTACAGACCTATCGCTCAGCATCAGACAGAATGTGGCTCTGACGGGTGGCACGCTGTTTGTGAACAGCAACATCTACCGTCAGGATGAGTTTGAACAACACACGCACGGCTACAGCACCGTACCGTTTTCCGTTGGCTACCAACAGAGCCTGTTCGGTCACAACAGCTTGAAGTGGACCCGAAGGACGGAACCATTGCGGGTACGAATTGCCAGGAAGCAGTATCGCGAGACGATGGAACTGGTGGCAGTTCGGGCGAGCAATTATTTCTTCGCGTTGGCTTCTGCTCAGACGAACCTCGACATTGCCCGCCAGAACTATGCCGTGAGCGATACGTTGCACCGTTATGCTCTGGGTCGGTACGAGCGTGGAGGTATCACGGAGAACGAGATGTTGCAGCTGGAGGTGCGGCGTCTGACAGAGGAAACGAACCAACTGAATGCTGAAGCGGAGGTCGAGGAGGCGATGCTGGCACTCAAATCTTACTTGGGCATAAGAGAAGCGGTATCGCTGAGTGTTGTTCCCGACACGCTGATTCATGATGCCGTTATCAACGCAGACGAGGCGTTGGCACTGGCCTTGGCTCACAATCCCGACCCTGAGCAGCTGCGCCTGAACGTGTTGGAGAGCCAAAGCTCGCTGGCTGCTGCTAAGGCGAATCGCGGGTTGAAAGCCGACCTGTATGTGCAGTTCGGTCTCTCACAGACGGGAACGATGCTCGGTGAAGCTTTCTCCAAACCGCTCAACCAGCAATACGGAAGCCTGACTGTTTCGTTGCCGCTCCTGGATTGGGGACGTGGCAAGGGACAGGTGCGCGTGGCAAAGTCGCGACTGGAACTGACGAAAACGCAAAGCGAACAGGCGTTGGAGGACTTCCGGCTGAACGTGCTGAAAATGGTGCGCCAGTACAACTTGCAAGGTTATCGAGTCCGCATCGCCTATCGGACTCGCGAGACGGCTTTGCGTCGCTACGAAGTAGCACGGTGGCTGTATGTGCAAGGTCGCTCGTCGCTGCTGGAACTGAACACAAGCATCAACGAGAAGGATAATGCCCAGCGGGCCTTCATCGGCGCATTGCAGACGTATTGGTGTCTGTACTATGGATTGAGGAGCCTGACTTTAAAGAATTGACAATTGATAATTGAAAATAATACAAAATGGATATAAAGTTGCCAAAGAAGCCTTGGTACGTAAGGTACCGCACGTATCTCATCGGCGGAGCTGTGCTCATCGCCCTGATTGTCTATGCCTTGATGCTGCAACTTGGGCCGCGAACGCTGAAGATAGAGATTGACGACGCGCAGATAGCGATGGCAGAGGAAGGCGAGTTTCTGGAATATATTGATGTGAATGGTGTTGTCTGTCCGGCCACAAGTATGCGAGTGAACGCGAAGGAAGGCGGTACGGTGGAGCAAGTCTGCTGCCACAACGGTGATGTCCTGAAACGAGGCGACACCATTCTCGTTCTTTCCAACCCTAAGGTGCTGGAGGAGATAACGGCAGAACGGCAGAGCTATGACCTGCAACAGATGCAGCATCGTCAGCAACTCATCGAGATGCAGCAGAAGAGCATCACGCTGCGCAGTCAAGCCCTACAGGCAGCCTTCGAAATGAAGAAGATGGAACAGGACTATGAACTTGCCAAGGAAGAGGCACAGATGGGTGTGAGAAGTCAGGCGCAGCTGAAGGTGGCACGTGAGGAATATGAATACAACCGTCGCCGGACGCTGTTGAACATGGAGAGCCTGCGTCAGGATTCCGTGCTGAACGTGATTAACCGTCAGCTTATTCAGCAACAGATGGCAATGGAGGCACAGAAGCTTGGAAACAGCAACCGCCGTCGCGAAGCCCTTGTCGTTCTGGCTCCTACCGACGGTCAGATTAGTAACCTCAATGCCGTCGTCGGCGGTCAGGTGTCGGCGGGTGAAGAGGTAGGTGAAATCGGTGTGTTGACAGATTTTAAGGTGACTGCTCGCCTGAATGAATACTATATTGACCGTGTCCAATCCGGACTGTCTGCCACCTCGGTGTTGAAGGAGCATAAGTATTCCTTTGAAGTCAGCCGCACCACGCCTCATGTGGAGGATCACAGTTTTGCGGTAGAGTTAAGACCTCTGGGAGTGGATAAGTCTTCGCTCCGTTCAGGCCAGACCCTACGTCTGCAAATCGAGCTTGGCACACCTGAGCAGCGACTCATCATTCCCCGCGGAAACTTCTACGCACAAACGGGCGGACAGTGGATTATGGTGGTGGATGAAACGGGTCGGTGTGCTCATCGTGTGCCGATCAAGCTGGGTCGCCAGAACACGGAGTATTATGAGGTTGTGAGCGGGCTGAATGCTGGTGACAGGATACTCATAAACGACTATGGTTCTTTCGGTGAGGCAGAGGTTGTGAGGTGGTGAAACGTTAAAAAATACGTTCTTTGCGGTGTCTGTGGTTGATTTGTGTGTTGTTCAGGGTGTTTTGCCGGTGGATTATGTGTATCTTTGCGGCGTGTAAAGTAATACCGGATGTATATGACAGGACTGATAAGGAGACGGCTTTGGCTGTTAGCGGTGGTACTGACCTTGGGCAGTGCGACTGTTGTGGCGGGTTGTTGCGATGATGATATCCCATCGGAGGAGGTGGTGGGCGGCAAGGTTGCAGAGATTGTGGAGCGCGATACGCTGTTGGTTGGTACTACGGGTGACTACCGTCCGTTGAGTTTCCGCGAGGATGACGGAACGTATTGGGGCTTTGGCATTGAGATGGCTAAGGAGATTGCGAGGAGTCTGGGTGTGGAAATCAAGTTCGTAGGAACTTCCTGGCCTACGCTGACGGCTGATGTGCTGGCAGATTCTCCGGCCTTCGACCTCGCCATGGGTGGAATCACGATTACCGATGCGCGGAGGGAGACGATGCTGATGAGCGAGGGTTACCTGACGAACGGGAAGACGATCCTGTGCCGCACCTCGGATGCCGACCGCTTCTGTACGCTGGGCGACTTGGACAAGCCTGAAGTGCGGGTGATGGTGAACCCCGGGGGATTGAACGAGAAGTTCGCGAGGGAGCACCTGACTCATGCCACGATTGTGGTTCATCCGAAGAACGAGGAGATTCCGGCGCTTGTGGCAGTGGGTGCGGCTGACGTGATGATTACGGAGATCACGGAGGCTCCGTATTATGTGGAGACCGACCCGAGACTGGCGGCTCCCCTGCTGGATCGGCCTTTCACACGCGGGGAGATCGGTGTGCTGATGCGTAAGGGTCAGGATGACCTGCTGCAGATCGTGAACGGCACCATCCGGCGTATGAAGTCCGACGGTTCGCTGAAGCGTCTGCATGAAAAATATGGCCTGGTGTATGGCTATTAATCGTAGCCACCACCAGGCGCAAAGATTTTCTGAGATAAGGTGTTCTGTGTGTGCTTAGAGAGGTCCGCCTTCTCGTCGGAGTTTCTCGGCATATTCGTCGATGCGATGTAGTTCGCGTGGTATGTCGATTTGCTGTGGGCAATGTGATGTGCACTGTCCGCATCCGATGCAGTGGCTGGCCTGTCGCAGTCGTGGTACGGTGCGGTCGAGTCCTACGAGGAATGCGCGTCGCTGTTTTCGGAAAGTAGGCGAGCCGGAACTCTGGGGTGTGTTGCCCTCGCGTATGCATCGGTTGTAGTGGGCGAAGTTGGCTGGTATGTCGATGCCATAAGGGCATGGCATGCAGTACTGGCATGCGGTGCAGGGAATATCCTTCTGTCCGTAGATGAGTTCAGCGATATGCATGAGGAACTCGTGGTCTTCTTCGGTGATGGGCTGCAGGGGTGAGTAGGTGCGCACGTTTTCCTCAAGGTGTTCCATATAGGTCATTCCGGAGAGCACGGTGAGTACTCCCTGCGGTGTTCCGGCGAATCGGAACGCCCAGGAGGCGATGGTGGCTTCGGGGTCTCGCTGCTTCAGTTCGGCTGCAACCTCGTCGTTGACGTTGGCGAGTCGACCGCCCAGGAGTGGTTCCATGATTACGGCAGGTATGCCTCGTTTCTCGAGTTCACCATAGAGTATGACGGCATCGACGTTGCTGCCGTTGATTTCGTTGGCGTAGAACCAGTCGAGGTAGTTGAGCTCAATCTGGCAAAAGTCCCAGTGGTAGCGTCCTTCGTCGTGTAGCTGTAGGAGGAGTTCGAAGGCTCGGTAGTCTCCGTGCCATGAGAAGCCCATGTTGCGGATTCGTCCGGCTGTTTTCTGCTCGAAGAGCCAGTCGCAGAGCCCGTTGTCGATGAAGCGTCGCTTGCATACTTCGAGCCCGCTGAGGTTCTCGCCCGTCTCGGGATCCCGCCCTCCGCCGCCGGTGCTGTGGAGGAGGAGGTAGTCGATGTAGTCGGTCTGTAGCTCCTTGAGGGAGTTCTCGAACATCGCCTGCGAGGTTTCGAGTTTCCATTGGTCGGAACCGAAGTTGGAGAGCTTGGTGGCGATGTAGTAGCTGTCGCGCGGATGTCGAGCGAGTGCGATGCCTGTGCAACGCTCGCTGAGGCCTCGGCAGTAGACGGGGCTGGTGTCGAAGTAGTTGACACCGTGGGCGAGGGCATAGTCGACCTGACGGTTGATCATCTCTTGGTCGAAGGGGCCTGTCTGAGGATCGTCGGGGGTGCCTTCGGGAAGCTGGGGTAGGCGCATCATGCCGTAGCCGAGGAGTGAGACGTGGTCGCCGGAGTTGGGGTTCAGGCGGGTGGTCATGGTGCTCTCGGCGGACGAACCGTCGAGCACTGAACTGCGCTTGCACCCTGAGAGGATGAGGGAGGAGGCTGGGACGGCGGCGGCGGTGGTGCCGGCGAGGTATTTGAGAAAGTTGCGGCGGGAGAGTGGCTTATTCATGAGGTCGGGGATGAGAGGTGTTGTTGGGAATGGTGGTGGGGAAACCCTCGGACACGGTGGTTGTGGAGGGGGCTTTGGGGATTGGTGAAGGAATTCTGCTACATGGTCTCGTGGTGTTGCTCGTGACCTTCAACGTAGATGGCGGATAAGGGGCGTGCAGGGCAGAGGTTTTCGCAGGCACCGCAGCCGATGCACTTGGCTTCGTTGACGGCGGGAATGTATGCTCCGAGTTCGTCGTTGGGATCGAGTGGCACCATCTGAATGGCTCCCGTTGGGCAGTGACGGGCGCAGTTGCCGCACTCCACTCCATCGGTTACGGGGATGCAGTTTTCCTTCACCCAGACGGCGTGACCTATCTGGATGCTGGACTTTTCTTCGGCAGTGATGGGTTTGATGGCTCCTGCAGGACATACCTGGGAGCATCGGTTGCACTCGGGTCGGCAGTAGCCACGTTCGTAGCTCATCTCAGGCTGCATGAGTGTCATCATACCAGCCGATGGACGCAGGACGTCGTTGGGGCACTGAGCCACGCATAGCTGGCATCCCGTGCAGTGCTGAGCCATGTTGTGAGCAGAAAGGGATCCTGGCGGTGTGATGGGTGTTTTCCGCTGTGGTGGGACCTTGTCCTCGATGTCTGCCAGTCCTCCGTCGACCTTCAGCTTCGCTTCCTGTGCGAGCGCTGCGGTGGTGAGCAGTGCGGAGGAGAGCAGGAAAGAGCGACGCGAGACGGACTCACCTTCCGAATGAGTCAAGCTAGGAACCTCACTTTCAGCTTTCTCGCATCCTGCCTGAGAGGGAGCATTATGATTCGAAGGGAGGGCGGTTCTAAACTGCAGAGCTCCGAACTTGCAGCTCTCTATGCAGTTGCCGCAGACGACACAACGGGAATAGTCGATGCTGTGGTTCTTGAAGTCGATGCAGCTGGCCTTGCAGGATTTGGTGCATGCGGAGCAGTTTCGGCACTTCTCTTCGTCGAAACGTATCTTCAAGAGCGAGAAACGGGAGAAGAAACTGAGGAAAGAGCCCACTGGGCAGATGGTGTTGCAGTAGGTGCGACCGCCACGCCATGCTAACACGAAGAGGAGCACAACGGTGGCGGCAGCGATGATGAATGTGGGAAGGCTTCGAATCCAGACGTCGGTGGAGTAGAAGGCGTAGCTGTCGTAGTGCTCTGCGATGGCAGCGAGGCCATTGTTGCCCCATTCATAGAGCGGGCGCAGAAGGTTGACGACGATGCGCCCGAAACTGCTGTAGGGCGCCAGGAGGGCTACGAAGGAGCCGAAGCCAGCGACGATGGCGATGGCGAAGACCAACAGCACGGGGTAGCGCAGCCAGCGTAGTTCGGGGGAGTAGGTGTAGCGTCCCACCTTTTTATTTTTCCGCGGGCGCAGGCGCGCGAAGAAATCCTGGAGGATGCCGAGGGGGCAGACGACGGAGCAGTAGATGCGTCCGAAGATGAGTGTCAGTGCCAGCAAGGCAACGACGACAACGAGGTTCAGTGCCAGCAGTGCAGGCAGGAACTGGACTTTGGCGAGCCAGCCGAGGTAGGTGTGTAGGATGCCGGTAATGTCGAGGAAGAGCAGGGTTATTCCTGCGAAGACGAGGCTGGCGAGGGTGATTCGGATTCTTCTGAGCATGGGGCAGGTGTGTGGAATTAGGATGCTTGGGGGGAGTCCTCGGTGGAACCCTCGGGCACCGGGGCTTCAAAGGGGGCGTTGGTGTCCTCGGGGGCGGGGGCGTTGGTGAATTTGACAATCCAAATGCTGACTTCATAGAGGAGCCAGATGGGGAGTGAGACAACGATCAGGGTCATGATGTCCGCCGTGGGGGTGATGATGGCGGCGATGACGAGGATGGCAACGATGGCATGGCGTCGGTACTGCGACATCCAGGTATGCTTGAGCATTCCGAATCGGGCGAGCAGCCATGCGATGACAGGAATCTCGAAAACAATGCCGAAGACGAGTGACATCAGCAACAGGGTGTCTACGTAGCTGGATAGCGTCAGCATGGTCTCTACTTCAGAACTCACGCTGTAGGTGCCAAGGAAGCGCACCGTGAGCGGAAAGATGAGGAAGTAGTTGATTAGGATGCCAACGATGAACATCGAGTAAGCGGCACTGACCAGACGGATGCTGGCGCGCCGTTCGTTGTCATAGAGCGCAGGTGAGATGAATCGGAAGAGGATGTAGATGATGTATGGTGAAGCCACCAGTAGTCCCATGACGAGCGACACCTTCATGTGAATCATGAACTGCTCTGCCAACTCCGTGTTGACAAGTCGTATCTGGAAGGGGTCGGCTCCTAGGAGTCGATATGTGGGGAAATTGCTGTCTCGCGGCCAAAGGACGATGTCGAAGAGGTACTCCTTGAGGAAGAATACTCCAATCCCCATCCCCACCGCAGCGAGTAGCACCCTGATGATACTTCCGCGCAGTACATCGAGATGATCCCAGAAGGTCATCTGCTCTTCCATTACTTTCCTTCTTCCTTGTTGTAATTGGTGGCTTCCTTGACTTCGTCGTCAAGCCCCTTGACTCCGTCCTTGAAGCTCTTGACCCCCTTGCCAAGGCCTTTCATGAGTTCTGGAATCTTTTTTCCTCCGAAGAGGAGCAGCACGACGAGTGCGATAAGGATAATTTCGGGAGTTCCTAAGTTCATTTTAGTCTGTTTTAAGTTCGTTTTTTGGTTTCTTTGGCGCAAATTTACGAAGAAAACTCGGTATTTGAGGTACAAATCCGATATTATTTTATCAAAAAAGCGGTGTATATGGTTAGAATTGCCTATATTTGCGGGCAGAATTACCAACATTTAACAAAAAAACACTTTTATGAAACGTTTTCTTTTAGCAATTTGCGTAGCCCTGCTGAGTGCAGGTGCTTTCGCACAGGATTATTATTATTCAGAAGAACCTGAGTCCGGTGACTGGGGTGTAGGCTTCGGCTTCAACCTGGGTTTTGGTGCAGGTGTTACTAACTTCGGTATCCATGTACCCCGTCTGCAGTATTACTTTGCACCCCGCGTACGTGCAGAGTTGGCTTTCAACTATTATTTCAAGGCTAAGGAGACAATCGACTGGAATGTAGACCTCGACATTCATCCCTATGTGATTCCAATGAAGTATGGAATGCACGTATATCCTGTTGTCGGTCTTGCCCTGTGGCATCGCCATATCAATGTCATCGATGACAACTTTTTCCGCGTAGGCGCCAACATCGGTGCCGGTTTCCAGTACGATATCACCGAGAATATCTATGCGAACCTGCAGTACAAGTACATGATCACCAACGATTTCGGACACAGCGTCCTTAATCTGGGTATCACTTATCGCTTCTAAGCGTCAGCGACTTATCTTAACCATACAAGGTTGGTTCAACTCGGCCTGCCATGTCTGCAGCCAGTTGAACCAACTTTTTGCATCATGAAATCCTGTGTGCTCCATGTCGGCGCAAATGGCGAGGTGGTAGCGGATGTGTCCTGCTGAGGGTCGCAGGATGGTGAGGTAGTTGAGGGGATCCTCCTTGGTGGATGTCAGATAGGGCGCCAGTACGCAGACTCCCAGTCCCACTCCTTCGACGAGGTCTTCGGCCGTTTTGTCGGGTACGTTTTTGCCCCATGAGCCGGCAAGACCATTGGTCTCGACAAATCCCTGGTTCTCCATTTCTAGTTTCTGAACTCCGGTGCAGAAGTTCTGTGCATCGACGTCGCTGCCAGCGAGCTGGATGTCCACCTGTACATCGCGGTGTCCGGCAAAGATGGTGTAGCGCTGTCGCATCTGCAGCCGTCGTCCGTTGTAGCTCCAGTTCTTGTCCGTCACCTCTACGATGGCACGTACCGGTCCGCTGGCAATCACTCGCTGGCCACGTGCCTCGACTTCGTCCACGTATGTGGGCTGTCCGTTCAGATAGCCACGGAACGATGCGGCTCCCACGCTCTGACCAGCGAAGAGAATGTCGCAACCCCGACCTTGGGCGATGTCCTCACGCGTGGAATAGAAGTTCGTCTGATCCAGGACGAGCTGGGGAGTCGGTTTCCCATAGATGTCAATACTCTGGCGATGATCCATGTAGACACGGAAACCCACCAGCTCAGACTCCCATTGTGCACCATGACCGTAGATGGCATCGTAGGTGGCGAGGGGTTCGTTGCGCCCCTGGTACTCTATACTATTAATGTATGGATAGCGGAACTTGCGATCCCAGACCTTCATGAAGGCAGCCGTGCGGGGGCGGTAAGATTTCTGGGGCTGGATTGCCGAGCAGACGACCTTGCAGGTGAGGGTGGCATGTGCAGGCATATCGCAGACGAAGGCAAGTTCGTCAAAGATGAGGTCGCCGTCGAGGTCATCGAGCTGGCAGGGTACAAGAATGCCTGTCCCGCGGGATTTGTTACCGGCATTGGGAGCAATGACTTCTGCCGAGATTATCGTAGAAACATTCTTGCCGAGAATCTTGTGGAGGTCGACGACGACTGGAACATCGTGGCGGTCGGAGGCAGAGGGGTTGCTCACCTTGACGGTGAAGGACTGGGCATGGGCGGCGACGGCAGCAGCCGCCAACACAAGGAGAGAGATAATTTTATTCATGTAATGAGCTCTTTTTACGATTTATGTTTGGGCAAAGATAGGTAAAAAACTTCTGTGAACACACAAATCTGGGCAAAAACGATAGTACAGGTCTACTTTTTCTCCTTTTTTGCCCCAAAATCAGAAAACAATGGTTAATTTTGCAGTCTCAAAGTAACTCTGACGAACTAAAAACAGCATTTATGAGACCTCACTTGAGCATTCTGATTGCATACCTTTTCGTGGTAGCGACCCATGCTGCCGCATTCACTGCACCGGCAGATGTTCCGGCTCGTCTGCATTGGATTGGAAAGACGCCTGCTGCCGATAGACCCGTCAGCTTTGGCATACCATTTAATAAAGGAGAGATGAAGCCCACAGACGGCTATGCGTTGAAGACAGACAAGGGCGAGGCGATTCCAGCTGACTTCTGGCCTACGGCTTTCTGGCCAGACGGCAGTGTGAAGTGGGGCGGCTTTGCGGCAGTGGTTCCTGGTGGCACAGAAGGAGTCGTCTTTGAGAGAAAAGAGAAGAAGGAAAAAGTGAAGAAAGGGGCTGGAGAGCAGCGTGCTCCCGGGGCGTTGTCGGTCAGCGAGGCTGGCGGACAAATCTGCATCAATGCGGGTGACCTGAAGGCTTACATTTCCAAGAATGGTACCTCTATTATAGACAGTCTTGTGCTCGGCGGCACGAAGGTGGCAGGCCGAGGTCAGCTCGTCTGCACCCGGCAGAATGCTCCGTATGCAGAGGACGTGAAGGAAATCCGTTTCTCGAACTATATCTCCCAGATTGAGAAGGTGGAAGTGGAGCGTGCAGGAAATGTACGGGCTGTGGTTAAGATTCAGGGGGGGTATATGCTGGATGCTGGTGGGGGGGATCTCGGCAGGGAAACCGCCGAGCCCACTGAAGGGGGTAGGGTGCCTTCCGTCTGGTTGCCCTTCACTGTTCGTGTTTACTTCTATGCAGGTTCGGAGCAGGTGCGACTGGTGCATACCTTTATATATAATGGTGACCAGCAGCACGATTTCATTCGCTCGCTGGGTGTCCGTTTCGAGGTTCCCATGCGTGAGCAGGCTTACAATCGCCATGTAGCCTTCGCCACCTGCGATGGCGGCGTGTGGAGCGAGAGCGTGCAGCCCCTGAACGGACGACGTATCCTCATGAGCGGAAGCGATGCCAGCTTTGAACTGCAGCAGGTGCAGGGAAAGCGCATTCCTGAACCCTCGTTTTTCGACGAGAAGAACCAGGACCTGCTGCGTCATTGGGCGAAGTGGAACACCTATCGCCTCAGCCAACCTAATGATCAGGGCTACGCCATCCAAAAGCGAGCCCACCTGAATAACCAATGGATAGGAACACATACGGGTCAACGAGCCGACGGCTATGTCTTTGCAGGAGATGTCAGCGGTGGACTGGGTGTGAGTGTGAAGGACTTCTGGCAGAGCTATCCTGCCTCGCTGCAAGTGGACAGTGCCACGCACGAGGTCGCCTTCCTGACCGCCTACCTTTGGAGTCCCGATGCAGGTCCTATGGACTTACGTCATTATGATAACGTTGCCCATGACCTAAATGCCAGCTACGAGGACGTGCAGGAAGGGATGTCCACGCCCTATGGTATAGCCCGCACCTCCACGCTAACCCTGATACCAGAGCGTGCCTATCCCGGCAAGGCAGCTATCGCCCAACTCGCCCAGCAGCAGGCAGAGGACGCTCCGCTCGTCTGCACACCGGAGTATCTGCATTCGCGCCGTGCCTTTGGCATCTGGAGCCTGCCTGACCGTTCGAATGAACGGCGTGCAAAGGTCGAAGACTTGCTGACCGCCTACCTTGATTTCTACCTCAAAGCCATTGACGAACGTCACTGGTACGGCTTCTGGAATTACGGCGACTTCATGCATGGCTACGATCCTGTCCGCCACGAATGGATGTACGATGTGGGCGGTTTCGCCTGGGACAACACGGAATTGGGAAGCATCTCCTGGCTGTGGTATTCGTTCCTGCGCACGGCACGACCGGAAGTATGGCGGATGGCAGAAGCCATGACACGACACACCTCTGAGGTAGATGTTTATCACCTCGGACCTTATGCAGGACTGGGCTCCCGCCACAATGTCAGCCACTGGGGCTGCGGCGCCAAGGAGGCTCGCATCTCGCAGGCAGCTTGGAACCGCTTCTACTATTATCTGACGACGGACGAGCGCACGGGCGACCTGATGTCGGCCGTGAAGGATGCCGACCAGATGCTCTATACCATTGATCCCATGCGTCTGGCTCTGCCGCGAGAGAAATATCCCTGTACGGCTCCTGCCCGCCTGCGTATAGGACCCGACTGGGTGGCTTACGCCGGCAACTGGTTGACAGAATATGAACGGACGCGCGACCAGAAATATCTGAAGAAGATTCAGGCGGGCATGAAGAGCATTGCCGCCTTGCCCAATGGCATGTTCACGGGGCCTGGCGTACTCGGCTTTGACCCTGCTACAGGCATCCTCAGCTACGAGGGCGACCGCGACCTGACATCCACGGGGCACCTCATGTTCATCATGGGAGGGTTCGAACTGATGCACGAGATGCTGGAAATGGTGCCCGACAAGAAGTTCGCCTCCTGCTACCTCGACCACAACGCCCGCTATCACAAGGTGACGAGAAACAGCTTCCGCATCAGCCGTCTGAAGGGTTATGCCGCCTACCACTTGAAGGACAAGGCCCTGGCCGACGAGACGTGGAGCGATATGTGGAAGTACGGACGGCCGCAGCAGCACTACCGCTTCGACCCGCATCCCGTCTTGCCGTCTGAGGCACCGCAGCCTGTCACGGAGAGTGCCGAGACGACCACCAACGACTGCGCCCTCTGGAGCCTCGAGGCGATTTATCTCCAAGAGGTAATCCCCCAAGACTGACAGAGAAATAACTAACGATAAATAACAACCAATGAAGAAATTATTCTTAATGGCAACAATTGCACTGGCTGCCGCCACGACGGCTTGTACCCCTACAACAAAGAACTCGGCTGCAGAGGCTCCGGAGCCTGTGGCCGAAGACGCTCCTGTCGTCTATTTCACGAAGGAAATCACCCCCGAATCGCTGGTGAAGATTTACAAAGCCCTCGGGCGGGAAGCCACGGGACGCGTGGCAGTGAAAATCAGCACGGGCGAAGGAGGCAACACCCACTACTTGAAGCCCACCCTCATCCGCAACCTCGTGGAGGAGGTGAAGGGCACCATCGTGGAATGTTGCACGGCCTACGGCGGCACCCGCCAGGACAAGGCTCTGCACTGGCAGACCATTCACGAGCACGGCTTCGACAGCCTCTTCACCGTGGATCTCATGGACGAGGAGGGCGAGATGCAGATTCCCGTGGCCGACAGCACCCACCTGAAGTATGACATCGTGGGCGACCACTTGCGTAACTACGATTTCATGATCAACCTCGCTCACTTCAAAGGTCATGCCATGGGCGGCTTCGGCGGCGTGCTGAAGAACGCCAGCATCGGCGTAGCCTCCACCAATGGCAAGGCTTACATCCACAGTGTGGGCATCACCACCGACCCCGAGGAGTGCTGGAATCATACCGACGATCAGGACGGCTTCCTGGAATCTATGGCCGCTGCCGCCCAGGCTGTTCACAACTACTTCGGAGGCGAGCGCATCCTCTACATCGACGTGATGAACAACATGAGCGTGGATTGTGACTGCGACGGCAATGCCGCCCGTCCGGAGTTGCTGGATATGGGCATCATGGCTTCCCTCGACCCCGTGGCCGTGGACCAGGCTTGCCTCGACAAAGTCTTCAACCACAAGGCAGCCGAGGGCGACAATGAGCAGCCCCTCATCGAGCGCATCAATCGTCAGCACGGCACCTATATCACAGAGTATGCCGAGAAAATCGGTCTCGGCAGCAAGACGTATAAACTCATAAACTTAGACGAAGAATGAAATTCCGCCCTATCCTGTGTGTGGCAGCGGCAGCCGTCGCCATCACCGCCTGCAAGAACGGTCCTCAGCAGACCGAGGAAATCAATGACTCCACCACTCCGCTTCATCTCCTGAAGCCCGACTACAAAGTTCCCTATGGCGAACTGACGGCCGATGCGGTGAAGGCAGACTTGGAACGCATCTTCAGCTACATTGATGCCGAACTGACCCCCGATATTCAGGACAAGGATGGCAAGTCGCTCAGCGAGGACGAACTGACGCCACTGCCCGAAGGAGCCACCATCAAGCGGGGCGCTTTCCGCATCGGCAGCTATGAGTGGGGAATCACCTATCAGGCCCTGCTCGCCGCCAAGGCTTCCACGGGCGACCAACGCTATGAGCAATATGTTGATCGCGCCATGGGCACGTTGCGCTTTGCCTATTCGCTTTTCAAGCAGCGCGATGCCGCCAAGCCCGAGATAGAGGATGCGCAGATGGAACAAGTTATCCATCCCCGCGCACTCGATGATTGCGGCACGATGTGCACCGCCATGATGAAATATGCCAAGGCTAAGCCCGATAACCGCCAGGATGGACGAATGGGTTTCAAGGGTATCGTGGTCTCCATCGACACGCTCATCAACAACTACTTCAACTTCGTGGAGAACGGTCAGTACCGACTGCCCGACCGCACTTTTGCACGCCATCGTCCGCAGCACAACACCATCTGGCTCGATGATATGTACATGGGCATCCCGACCATCGCCTACGCTGGCATCTACTTCAACGACCCGAAGTATTTCGATGAGGCTGCCACGATGTACAAGAACTTCGTCCGCCGCATGTGGGTGCCCGAGAAGCAGATCTACCGCCACGGCTACGTCGAAGGACTGGCACAGCAACCCACCTACCACTGGGCACGGGCCAATGGCTGGGCGCTGCTGACTACGGTGGAACTCCTGGACATGCTGCCCGAGGACCACATCGACCGCCCCTTCATCCTCAACCAACTGCGCGAGCACGTGGCAGGACTCTGTGCCCTGCAGTCCAGCGAGGGCTTCTGGCACCAGCTCCTGGACCGCTCGGACAGCTACCTCGAGACCAGTGCTACCGCCATCTACTGCTACTCCATCGCCCACGCCATCCGCAAGGGTTGGCTCGAAGGCATCACCTATGGCGGCGTAGCTCAGCTGGCTTGGCACGCCATCAGCACGAAGATAACAGAACAAGGCAAGGTCGAAGGCACCTGTGTGGGCACGGGCATGGCCTTTGATCCCGCGTTCTATTACTATCGTCCCGTCAGCGCAGCCGCTGCCCACGGCTATGGTCCCGTCATCTGGGCTGCCGCCGAGATGATCAACCTCCTCTGTGAATGGCATCCCCGCACCAACGACAGCGGCCTGCACTACTACGAGCAGGAGCAGACCAACCCGGCTCCTCTCTTCTATCTGACCGAGGACGGGCAGGGAGAAGCCGTGAAGTAAGGGCGAGTACCACCGCTGGTATAGATTTGTACCACCGCTGGTATAGATTTGTACCACCGCTGGTATGCGACAACAGACATTGATGTATGATAGACAGGCAAACAGTCGATAGGATTCTGGATGCGGCGAACATTGTAGATGTCGTCTCAGATTTCGTGACCCTCAAGCGCGCCGGAGCGAACTTGAAGGGGCTGTGCCCGTTCCACGACGACCGCACGCCCTCGTTCATGGTATCGCCGTCCAAGAATATCTGCAAGTGCTTTGCCTGCGGCAAGGGCGGTACGCCCGTGCATTTCATCATGGAGCACGAGCAGTTGACTTATCCCGAGGCACTGAAATATCTGGCTAAGAAGTATCACATCGAAGTCAAGGAACGCGAGCAGACCGACGAGGAAAAGGCGGAGCAGAGCGAGCGCGAAAGCCTCTTCGCCGTCAACGAGTGGGCGAACGAATGGTTTCAGCAGCAGATGAACGACACGCTGGATGGTCGTGCTATTGGTCTGGCCTACTTCCGCCAGCGCGGTTTCCGCGACGACCTCATCAAGAAGTTCCAGCTCGGCTTCTGCCCCGACAAGTACGATGCCCAGTGGAAGGCCGGCCTGGAAGCTGGGTACAATGGAGACTTCCTGCTGAAGACGGGACTCTGCATCCGCAATGAGGCAGGCAAGACCTACGACCGCTTCCGCAACCGTGTCATCTTCCCCATTCACACCATTTCAGGTAAGGTGGTAGGTTTCGGCGGACGTGTGTTGGACAGCCGCACGAAGGGCGTTCAGGTGAAGTATCAGAACTCCCCGGAGAGTGTCATCTATTCCAAGAAACGCGAACTCTACGGACTGTTCTTTGCCAAGAAAGCAATCGTGCAACAAGACCTTTGCTACCTTGTCGAAGGTTATACCGACGTGATGGCCATGCACCAGCAAGGCGTGGAGAACGTAGTGGCTTCGAGCGGTACGGCTTTGACCCACGAACAGATACGTGCCATCCACCGTTTCACGGAGAATATCGTGGTCATCTACGATGGCGATGCTGCAGGTATCAAAGCCTCGCAACGTGGTATCGATATGCTGTTGGCAGAGGGTATGAGTGTGAAGCTCTTGTTGCTGCCCGACGGTGATGACCCCGACAGCTTCGCCCGCAAGCATACGGCCACGGAGTATCAGGAATACCTGAAGGCTCACCAGGTGGACTTCATCCAGTTCAAGACCAATCTGCTTTTGGAAGAGGCACAGGGCGATCCCATCAAACTCTCGCGTCTGACAGGTAATATAGTGCAGAGTCTGGCGGTCATTCCTGATGAGATCACTCGCACGTTCTACATCAAGGAGACATCCCAGATGTTGTCTGTGGAAGAGCGCATCATCACTGCTGCCGTGGCAAAGGTGCGCAAGCAGCAGCGCGAAGAACGTCAGCGCGAACGGGAGCGGGAAGCCAGTCGGCAGCAAGGTGCTGGAGCTACAGGAACCACTTCGGCCGGTGCTCCAGCCACAACCACGGAGCCAGCTTCTGCTGCTGCAGCTCAAGGCACTCCTGTATTGCCACAACCCTCAGGAACTTCACCTTCGTCCGAACAAGTCCCTGTACTGACGCCCGAGGAGGAGGCGATGCTGGCTGGAATCATTCCAGAAGGCAGTGTGCTGCCAACTACGAACCTTCAGAGCAAGCAGCAGGTCGAAGAGGCTCAGTTACTGCAGACCGAGCAGTTACTGGTACAGTTGATTGTGCGCCACGGCGAGAAAGTGGTCTTCGAAGCGGAAGATGAGAATGGAGAGTCTCGTCCGATAACCGTTGTTGAGTTCATTCAGTATGCCTTGGACGAAGATGGGATTCAGTTCCAGAGCCCTTTGCACCGGCGCATCCTTGCCGAAGCACTGGAGCACTTCCACGAAGAGGACTTCCGCTGCAGCCGGTATTTCGAGAATCATCCCGATTTGGCAATTGCAGAACTTTCCACAGAACTGGCCCACGAGAAGGAAGCCCTCAGTAAGATTCACGAGAAAGGTATACCCATCAAGCCGGAAGAAGAACGTCTGGCAGAGTTGGTGCCCCACTTGATTACTGACTATAAATTTGCAATCCTCGAGCGTGAACTGCGCGAGGTGATGCAGCAGATGTCATCACCGGAAGTGCTGGCAGACAAGGAGCGCTCCATCGCAGTGATGAAGCGCTTCCAGGAGTTGAAGCAAGTGCAAACCGCCTTGGGACGTCAGCTTGGAGACCGTGTGCTGACGTAGGGCGGGAGAGACAGCCTTATGTTTATCGTTTCATGCTTATCCGTGAAGTGTTTCCCCGGCGGATGATGTAGGCTCCGTGCAGAGGTGCTGCCTGCAGGCGGCGTCCGCTGAGGTCGTAGAATTCAACAGGGTCTTCCTCCTTCTGACGGGCTAATGTCTGAACGCCATCGGGAATGCGTTCCACTCGCAACGACTTGACAAATCCTCTCCAACGGGAGCCCGGATCGGCAGAAGATTCTTGCAGTTCCAGGCTAGCGCCTGTTAGGGCAGCGTTGCGATAGAGTGTGACCATATAGCCTTCGGCGATTTCAAAGGAATACATTTCAGAAGGCGTTAGTCCGTAGGCCAGGAGGTCACCGGAAAGGTATTCGCCCACTGGCAACTGAAAGCTGTCGCCCTCGAAGTTCTTCTTGGAGTAGACTGTGAGCACTCCGTCGTTGCTCGTGCGGAACACCTTGTTCATCTCCTTAGCCCAATTGCTGAGGCTCCAAGTTTCATCGTTGTAGACCCAGACGAATCCTCCCACGACATTGCAGTCGTCGCGCCATTTCTGCATCTGGCTGATGGAAGTGTTCATGTCTGTTTGGTAGTTGGTGCGGCCTGCCAGCAGTGGAATGTCTCCGAAATGCCAGTCCGAAGGGTTGTTGTAGGCACCGCCGTCGTAGCACTGGATGAGCACGCGCTCACAGGCTCCCGGGCGGGCGCTGTTCAGCTGGCTGACCAACCGCTGCCAGTAGGAACGGTTCATGTAGGGAGCGATGGAGGTAACATAGCCGAGGTCGTACATCATCGTATGGAACTTCACTCCCGTCGAGAGGTCGTAGCAGTGTTCGTCGTCGTTGTTGACTCCGTCAATCTCTGGTATCATTTCTTTCAGCGCCTTGAAGTTCTGGTAGAGGTCTGTCTGCTCGAGATCATTGGGGTGTGCCTTGATGATGTCCCGGATGTGATCGTAGGAATCGTTGCCCCATCCTCCGATGACGATTTCGATGTGGCGGATGCTCGTCGGGTGCTCTTTCAGGGACCGTATGTCATTGACGTAATACGGCTGTGTGCGCTGGAAGACGTACTTGCCCCCTTCGCAGATTGTCTCTCCGTCGGTCATCAGTTTGCCGTCGGTGTCCACGTGTACGTTGAAAAGCAGGACGTAGGTGAATCCTGAGTTCTTGAGGGTGGTGATGGTCTTGGGGCGCTCGCGACGGATGTGCCCGCCCACATAGACGCCTGACCACGTCTGTGCCTGGAGGGCACTGAGGACTGATAAACTCGCCAGCAGGCATAGGAGAAATCGCTTCATACCTTACACCTTATTTATTAATCACACGCGCGCGCGAACCTTGACGGACGATGAATGGGCCGTGGAGGGGTGCTGTCTGCAGCCGGCGACCGCTCAAGTCAAAGAGTTCAGCTGGTGCTTCCTGCTGACCAGCGTTCAGTTGTTGGATGCCATCGGCGGTCTGCGTGGAGAAGAAGAACTGGTCTACGCTGTAGGCCTTGGCACGTGTGCTCGTGCAAGTGAATTGGAGGAAGAGATGATGCTGCCCGGTGGTCGGAGTGATGTCGGTTCGTAGGGTGTGCCAGGCAGCTTCGGCATCGAGATCTTTCAACTCGATGACACCGGCAGGTTCGTCCTCTGGCTTGTCGAAGTAGATTGCGATGGTGCCCGTGGCATTGCCTGTGGGAGCGGTCACATCGATGGCGATGCTCTTTGCCGTCTGTTCGCCAAAATCTATGTTGTCATACTGAACCAGTGTTCCGTTGGCTACTTGGACGATGGCTCCTTCGCCACGACTTTCTTCTTTGGCGCTGATGATGCCGCGATGGAAGTCGAATCGTTCTGCCTGAAGTGTGGCGAAACCGTCCTTGATGACATCGCCCAAGGGGACGTTCACGGCGGCAGAGACGGAGGTGGAGCAACCAAAAGGATTGGTCGTAGAACTGGTCGTGGCTTTCGTCAGCCAGCCTGTGCCCGTCAGTCCTTCCTCGGAGCGGTTGTTGTATGCCAGCCATGCGTTGTCAGCCAACCAGCTCTGGTAGTCGGGTTGGCACAAATCCAGCACGAAGCGGCGGACATAGCGCATCAGGATTCCCTTGAAGCCGCAGAGGTCGCCGTTCTTTTCGTCCTGGCACACCTTGATAAAACCATAGCTGTTGCAGAGGTCGGACTTGGTGAATTTCATAATCTTCTGGGCATCCTTCAAGTATTGCTCATCGCCGTAGTGGTCATAGAGCAGGCAGGCTGCACCAAGCATGGTTCCCTGATTGTAGGTAGATGCCCATTCGTTCTTGGACTTCACTTTCTCCGTGGCAGGATCCCAGACACAGCTGTCCCAGACCTTACCCGTCGACATGTTGTTGGCAAGCACGTAGCGCTGGGCAGCATACAGGTCTCGGGCTTTCTCGAAGTATTCTTCGCCGCAACCGCTCATACCCAGATAGCAGGCAGCCACTTCCGTAGGACCTGCGATGCAGGAGTTTGTACCATAGGAGTCGCCTGAATTTTGTGCCCAGCGCATCAGCCCGGTGAATGGAATATAGGCGCGTTCGTAGATTTTGTCGAAGTTCTTCTTTGCGGCGTTGGTGTACGTCTTGTTGTTTGTCAGCCATCCCAGACGTGCTACAGCGATGATCTGCCACATGACGTCATCGTTGAAGTCGTGGCCATACCACTTATAGTCGTCTGTGTAGACGAGTTTATCCCAGCTGCTGCCCACATACTTGTTGAAGTAGCTGTAGACGTAGCGTGCAGTGGTGAGGTATTCCTCGTTGCCAGTGCTCTCGTAGGCGTCCAGCATCACTTCCAGCATTTCAGCCTCTCCCCATCCTCCGCGGACAAAAGTACGCAGTCCGGAGCCGCGGGAAGAGCAGTGTTTGCTGAGGAACTTGGCCACCATCTCATCGCGGCAGGCAGCATCGAACGATGTGCACGGCTCCACCTGCTCTAGGACCCATAGTTGTTCGTCCTTGTCTTCGGCGAAATTAGCCCAGACGGGTATTTCACCATTCTCGCCCTTGGTGACGCTGAGGCCGCAAGCGTGGTCTGGGGTCAGGATGCGATATATGCCAGCAGCTTCGTCTACAGCCTCGAAAACGAAACCACCGCTGCGTGAAGTGCGGTTCATGCGTAGTTTGCCACCAGTTCGCAAGGTGCTTGCTGTGGCATACGTCGAAGTGTAGTTGTTGAGCAGTGCTGCCGTAGTATCCGAAACCTCATGAAGTGTCCATTGCTGGGCTGGTACTTCCGTCTCAGTCCAAAGGACCACATCGGTGTTGGCGGCAATGGAGGCGTCCTTGACGAAAAGGGATTTCTTGGGGAACTTCTTGGAACTGACGCGGTAGGTCTGTTCCAACGTGATTGCGGCGTGGGCTGTGAGCACACAGAGGCACGTCAGCAAGGTCGTAAACAAGTGTTTCATAAACGCGTTCGTAGTTTTGTTTTCTGCTGCAAAGGTAAGAAGAAAAGTGTAGACGGCCAAAGTTTTGCACACAATCAGACATCCTTGACATCAAGTTGGTCAGTTATTGTCGCCAGATTGGTCAGATATTGCCCTTTGAATGGAGTCTTCGTGCATCTGTTGCCGATAGGCTTCATGCAGTAGTTCATTGAAGGTCTTGACCCGGTCGAAGTTCTCCAGTGCTTTCAGACTCCGCTTGCGCCGGCGTTCCTTCCGGCGCTCCTTGATGGCGAATGGGTGGGTGATCTTGTCGTTGATTCCCGGCGAAAGCTTCTCCAGGATGGTCCCTAAACTGGGAGGTGGAATCACTTCTTCTTTCATCCTTGGGTTTATAACCATCCCTGGCAACGGAATGTGTTTGCCTGCACGAACCGTGACTTCGCGCAGGGTGTCCACTCCAAGCGTGTCGGCAATAAGTGAGTCGGCACGAACGGGGCTGGTTGCCATTATCAGGGGAATAACCATCGAAAACATACTGCAAAGATACTGCTTTGCTATTGCAAGAGCTTGGACAAGAGGGTTAAACAAACTTAACGACAGGCAACTTTTAGCATTTATTCCTACTATTTAAAATATCTTTGCCGTTGAATCCGAATGACTCAAGACTTGTTACCGTCAGTAAATACAAAAACAGCAGGCTGCATGAGTGGTTGCAGCCTGCTGTTTTTAATAGTCTAAATTTGTGGCAAGTCGGATGCTTACTTGGCTTCACGTTCCAGCCAGGCAATGGTCTGTCCTTTTAGTACTTTCTGACCTTGGCGGGCAGTGACATCTACGAGCTTGCCGCCGAGAGCTGCATTGATGGGAATGGTCTGTCCCCACGGGCTCTGGATGTAGCAGAAGAAGTCACCTTCGGCATATGTGGTGCCGATGGCGGGTTCTGCACAGCGCATGACGCCAGCATCGCCAGTGATCTCGAAGAATATCTGACCGTTGAAAGGAGCTGTGATGGCATCGGCCTTGGCGTGCTTGAAAGCGGAGAGTTCCTCCACGGAAAGCTTGGGACCTCCAGCAGCCTGCATTTTTGCCAGTTTGGCTTTCTCGAGGTCGGCGAGGAAGTTCTTCTTGGCCTGGCCGCTCTTGTAGTTGCGGTACTGTTCGGGGTGCATGGCGAGTTCGTAGAGTTCCTCGTCGTCCTGACCGCGATCCCAGCCGTTCTCCTCCATTTCCTTGATGAATCCAGGCAGGGCATTCTCGAGTAGGGTGTGGGGGTCGGCTGTGGTGAATTCGCGTCCCTGCTTCTTGGCGAGTTCCACGAGTTCGGGGTCGATGGTTCCGGGAATCTTTCCGCTCTTGCCGAGGATCATACCCCACATGGAGTCGTCCATCATGACGAAGCGTCCCTTGCCCTGAGCCATGGTGAGGAGGTTCATCAGTGCGATGTTCTTTACGTACTGCGAGAAGGGCGTGACAAGTGGGGGATAACCTACGCGCGGCCAAACGTAAGCTACTTCATCGAAGAGCTGGACAAGGATTTGGTCGGTAGTGAGCTCCGGCTGGCCCTTGGCTTTTAGCGTGTTGTTGATGACGCCATGGATACCGGCGAGGTCTGCCATCATGGAACCCATCATACCGCCGGGGAGTCCGCATCCGAGGAGGAGTGAGGACATGTGCTTATTGCCGGGGTTGATGAAGTAACCGAGCCAGTCGTCGATGAATTCCTGGGTGAGGGAGCGCGCCTGCATGTAGGCGTTCATATTGATTTCCTTGACCTCGAAGCCCTCGTTCTTCAGCATGGATTGAACGCTGATGATGTCCGGATGTACCTTGCCCCAGGAGAGGGGTTCGATGGCGGTGTCGATGACGTCGGCGCCATTGTTGCAGACCTCGAGGATGCTGGCCATGGAAAGACCTGGACCACTGTGGCCGTGATATTGGATGATGACGTCGGGGTGCTTGGTCTTGATTGCCTTGGTGAGTGCACCCAGCAGCGCGGGCTGTCCGATACCTGCCATGTCCTTGAGGCAGATCTCCTCGGCACCGGCAGCGATGACCTGATCAGCTATCTCTGAGTAGTATTCGACGGTGTGGACGGGGGAAGTGGTAATGCAAAGAGTGGCCTGCGGAGTCATTCCGGCGGCCTTGGCCCACTTGACAGAAGGAATGATGTTGCGAACATCATTGAGTCCACAGAAGATGCGGGGTATATCCACGCCCTGGGCGTGCTTGACTTTGTACTGGAGTTCACGAACATCGTCGGGAACCGGATACATGCGCAGGGCGTTGAGTCCGCGGTCGAGCATGTGAGTCTTGATACCTACTTCGTTGAAAGGCTTGCAGAAAGCACGTACGGCTGCATTGGGGTTCTCGCCAGCGAGGAGATTCACCTGTTCGAAGGCTCCACCGTTGGTTTCCACGCGGTCGAAGACACCCATGTCAATGATAACGGGTGCGATGCGTTCCAGCTGGTCTTTGCGGGGCTGGAATTTGCCGGAGCTCTGCCACATATCGCGGTAGACGAGGCTGAATTGGATTCTTTTCTTCATACTTCTAATGTATTTTATGCCTGTTTCCGTCGGCAAAAATAGGCATTTTCCTTCAGACGTCGAAATATATTCGGAAAAATATGCTGCTAGCGACTTAAAAAAGTGCTTTCGGACTGTTTATTTCTGCCGGATGAAGATATTGATGGGCGTTCCGCTGAAGTCCCAGCGTTCGCGAATCTTGTTCTCCAGGAATCGGCGATAGGGCTCCTTGATGTACTGAGGCAGGTTTGCGTAAAAGACAAAACTGGGGATGCGGGTGTCTGGCAGCTGTGCACAGTATTTGATCTTGATGTACTTTCCCTTCATGGAGGGTGGGGGATAGGCCTCGATGAGGGGGAGCATCTCTTGATTTAATTTAGTGGTACCCACGCGTGTGCGACGATGTTTGTCGACGGCGGCTGCAGTTTCCAGCACTTTGAAGATACGCTGCTTGGTGAGGGCGGACGCAAAGATGATGTCAAAGTCGGTGAAGGGTGCCATGCGCTGGCGGATGGCATCCTCGAAGTATTTGATAGCTGTGGTGGACTTGTCCTCGACAAGGTCCCACTTATTGACAACGACGACGAGTCCTTTCTGATTGCGCTGGATGAGCTGGAAGATGCTGAGGTCCTGGGATTCGATGCCACGTGTGGCATCAATCATGAGGATGCAGACATCGGAGTTCTCGATGGCACGAATACTGCGCATGACGCTGTAGAACTCCAGGTCTTCGCTGACTTTGGATTTGCGGCGGATACCGGCAGTGTCAACGAGGAGGAAATCAAAGCCGAACTTCTGGTAGCGGGTGTAGATACTGTCGCGAGTGGTGCCTGCGATGTCCGTGACGATGTGGCGGTCTTCGCCGATGAAGGCATTGGTGAGGCTGCTCTTGCCCACGTTCGGGCGACCTACTACTGCAATACGGGGGAGATCCAGTTCTTCTTGAATCTCGTCAACTTGTGGCAGTTTCTGGATAATGAGGTCCAGCAGGTCACCTGTACCGCTGCCGGTGGCTGCACTGATGCAGAACGGGTCGCCCAGTCCAAGGGCATAGAATTCAGCTGACTGCCATTGTTGGTCGTTGTTGTCGGTCTTGTTGGCAACGAGGATGACGGGTTTCTCTGCACGGCGCAGGATTCCTGCCACAGCCTCGTCAAGGTCTGTGACGCCCGTGTTGTTGTCTACGAGAAAGAGGATGACATCGGCTTCCTCGGTGGCGAGGCTTACCTGCTTGCGGATTTCTTCCTCGAAGATATCGTCGCTGTTGACGACCCACCCGCCGGTGTCGACGACGGAGAACTCGTGGCCCACCCACTCGCACTTGCCGTACTGGCGGTCGCGCGTGGTGCCTGCTTCGTCCGAGACGATGGCATGACGAGTGTTGGTCAGGCGGTTGAAGAGGGTGGACTTGCCCACATTGGGGCGTCCGACAATAGCTACTAACATTTTCTGCTCGGCTTGTGCCGTAGTTTAAAGTTTAATGAATAAGGAGGGCTATGCGACCCTAATTCAAGTCATATCCATATTGTTTCATGGCTCGCTCGCTGTTTCGCCAGTCCTTGTCAACCTTGACGTAGCACTGGAGGTAGATGCGCTTGCCAAAGAAACGTTCGAGCTCACGGCGAGCCTCGGAACTGACTCGCTTGAGGGCAACGCCCTGATGACCGATGATGATGCCCTTTTGCGACTCGCGCTCCACGTAAATGACGGCCTCGATGCGGATGAGCTCCTCACTTTCCTTGAAACTCTCGACCACCGCCTCTACGGAGTAGGGTATTTCCTTATCGTAGTACAGGAGAATCTTCTCACGAATGATTTCGGTGACGAAGAAGCGAGCGGGCTTGTCGGTCCACGTGTCCTTGTCGAAGTAGGCAGGGGACTCGGGCAGTAATTCCCGGATGCGTGTCAGTACCTGATCCACGCCAAAGCGATGGAGCGCGGAGATGGGGAACACTTCTGCCATGGGCAACACGCTGTGCCACTCGTCGACTTTTTGCGTGAGGCTCTGCTGGTCACTGAGGTCTATCTTGTTGATAAGCACCAGAATCGGGACTTGCAGGTGCTGCACCTTTTGGAGAAAATCGGCGTTCTTGTCGGGCGTTTCCACCATATCCGTGACGTAGAGCAGAATGTCGGCATCCTCCAGGGCTTCCTCGGAGAAATGCAGCATCTGCTCCTGCAGCTTGTAATTCGGCTTGAGCACACCTGGCGTGTCCGAGAAGCAGATCTGCATCTCGGGAGTGTTGAGAATGCCCATGATGCGGTGACGCGTGGTCTGGGCCTTGAAAGTGGCAATGCTGATACGCTCTCCTACCAGGAGATTCATGAGAGTCGATTTCCCAACGTTCGGGTTACCGACAATGTTGACGAAGCCGGATTTGTGCTTACTTTCCGTCATATCCCCATTTCATGTAGGCAGCGCCCCAGGTGAATCCTGCGCCAAAGGCGGTGAAGATGAGGTTGTCACCCTTCTTCAGCTGCTTCTCGTAGTCCCAGAGTGCCAGAGGCAGTGTGCCACTGGAGGTGTTGCCGTACTTCTGGATGTTGACCATGACCTTCTCCATGGGCAGTTCCAGCCGCTTGGCCACAGCCTCGATGATGCGTACGTTTGCCTGATGGGGAATCACCCAGTCGATGTTGTCCTTGTTCAGCCCGTTGCGTTCAGCTATACGGGCGCAGGCGTCCGACATATTGGTAACGGCGAACTTGAACACGGTGCGACCTTCCTGATGGAGGTAGTGCATCTTGTGCTCGAGGGTGAAATAGGAGGGAGGAGTAGCCGAACCGCCGGCTTTCAGGCAGAGGAAAGGCAGACCCTGGCCATCCGTGCGCAGGTAGCTGTCCTGCCAGCCGAGATCCTCTGTGGTACCTTCGACGAGTGTTGCTCCTGCACCATCGCCGAAGATTGGGCAGGTCTGGCGGTCGGTGTAGTCGATGATGCTTGACATCTTGTCCGCACCGATGACGACGATTTTCTTATAGCGTCCGCTCTCAATCATGCAGGTGGCCTGTTCCATGGCATAGAGCCATCCGGAGCATGCTGCAGAGAGCTCGAAAGCGTGGGCGTTAGTCATTCCGCACTTGCCCAGAACGATGCTGGCAGTGGAAGGGAAATGGTAGTCTGCGGTGGAGGTCGAGCAGATAACGGCATCCACGCTGAGAGGATCGGTGCCGGTCTTCTCGAGCAGCTGTTTCACAGCCTTGCGTGCCATATAGCTGGCACCAAGACCTTCTTCGTTCAGAATACGGCGTTCCTTGACTCCGATTCGGGTCATTATCCATTCGTCGGAGGTGTCAACCATCCGGCTTAGTTCATCATTGGTCAGGACGTAGTCAGGCACATAGCCGCCTACTCCTGTGATGATGGCATGAAGTTTTTCCATAGGGAGTGTAAATTAAAAGCCCCACCCCGAGGGGGAGGGGCTTTTGTTTGTTCTTTACGCTTCTTCCTTCTCAATTGCTACCTTTCCACGATAGTAGCCGCAGGTGGGGCAAACAGTGTGGTAGATGTGGAACTCACCACAGTTGGGACAAACGGCGAGTGCAGGTGCTACTGCCTTGTCATGAGTTCTGCGCTTGAGGGTGCGAGTCTTGGATTGTCTTCTTTTAGGATGTGCCATTTTTTTGAATGATTATTTTAGGTTTTTTTAGATTTGCTTTATTCGTCGAATGTCAGCCCCTTCAGTGCATCCCATCTGGAATCGGTGGGCTGCTGTGGAGCTTCGCCTTCGCTGCTGTATTGGACGGGTTCGTCGTCCGCGACAAGATACTGGCTGACATCTTCTGCGCATTCCCCGTCGGGGTGTACGTGGGCGATGGGTATAGCCAGCGCGATGGTCTCATAGAGGTTCCAGGCTACATTGAGGACGGGTCGGTCCTCAGGCAGTGTGATGCGGTCGCCGTCGTCCTCGAGAGTCTCGCCGAGGCGGACTTCGATTTCGTCCTCGGCATCGATGGGTTGAGTCATCGGCGCGAGGCAGCGGTCGCACGGAATCTCTACGGTTCCTGTGGCGTGGATGTTGAGCTGGTAGCCGGCTGCCTTCTTTTTCACCCGAAGCGTGGCAGTGAGTTCTCCATGCTCAATCTCCTGTTCGTCGAGGGCACAGAAGAACGAGTCGTCGAGATGCCACGTGCGGGTCAGTTCGCCTGCGGTGAGCTCCCGAAAATCGACTTGAAAGAGTTCTTGTGCATTCATACGGGCGGCAAAAGTAGTGGTTTTTATTGGATTGACAAAGGAAAGAGCCAAAAAGTTTAGAGTTTCGGGCTCTTGGTTTAGTGTTTTTTACACTTTTCGCTCCAAAAGAGGTGCTTATTGCCTCGCTTTAAGCACTTTTATTTCAGCTTTTCTTCAGCTCTATGCGGAAGGTAGTGCCTTGTCCTGCTTCGGATGATTTGACAAAGATGCGTCCATGGTGATACTCTTCCACGATGCGCTTGGCGAGCGAGAGTCCTAACCCCCATCCGCGCTGTTTGGTCGTGTAGCCCGGCTGGAAGACATTACTCCATTGGCTCTTGGGAATGCCCTTGCCGGTGTCGGCAACTTCGACAACGTATCGGGTGGGCTCTTCCATAGCGGTGATGGTGATGCTGCCTTTGCCGTTCATGGCATCGACAGCGTTCTTGCAGAGGTTCTCCACCACCCACTCAAAAAGTGGCGCGGAGAGTTGAACGATCAGTGGCTGTTCAGGCAGGTTGGCCGTGATTTTAACACGATTAGAGGTGCGACGGCCAATGTATTCCACAACTTGTCCGATGACATTGTTGAGGTTCTCCGGCTTGGGTTCGGGCAAGGATCCGATTTTGGAGAAACGCTCGGCAATGCGCTGCAGCCTTCGCACATCCTTGTCCATTTCTGGCAGCAAGGTGTCCTCCGGATAAGTCTCGCGCAGCACTTGTGTCCAGGCCATCAGCGATGAGATGGGCGTCCCGAGTTGGTGGGCAGTCTCTTTCGAGAGTCCCACCCAGACTTTGTTCTGTTCAGCGCGCTTGCTGCTGAGCAGCGCAAAGATGGCTACGACAACGAAGATCAGCACCACGCCCAACTGGATGAAGGGGTATCTGGCAAGGCGCTTGAGCATGATGCTCTCATCGTAGCATACTTCCATGAAGGTGCCCGCGTCCTCGTCCAGCTCGATCCGGATGGAGCGCCCTTCGGCTTTCATCGCCAGGGCTTTCTGCAGGACTACGTGTTCGACGTCGGCGGCATTGCGGGCACGCACTTCCAGATTGCGGTAGGTCTGCACCTTTCCGTTTTCGTCCAAGACAATCACGGGGATGGTGTTGTTGCCGTTGATGACTTTCAGGACGAGCGACAAATCCGTCTGCTCGTCGGCCATATCAAAGGTGCGCATGGCCTCTGCCCACACCTCCATGCGACCTCGCTCCTCGCGCGCCAGGTCGGCAACGAGGTAGTGGGTCCACGAGAGGGAGGCGGCACAGATGACAAGCGCCGCACAAACCAGCAGGAATTTCACCTGACGAATGCGATCAGTCCATTGCATGGGCGCAAATTTAGCTACTTTTTATTAAAGAAACGAAAAACTTGCCCATTTTCGTATGCAATGTGAGAAAAAAAAGCTAATTTTGCACCCGATGAACGCGAAAAACGTACACCTTATATATATATTACTCCTTCTGACAGGTCTTTTTGCTGGTGCCTGCAGAGGTGATGAGGACATGGAACCTCGGCTGCCTGGATCTTCTGGCGACACGCTGTCGCGGACGCTGATTATCTACATGGCGGCCGAGAATAGCCTTCATAGCTATTTTCAGACGGACTCGCTCGAAATTGCATGGGGCTTGGATAGCCTTGATGAAGACTGTCGGGTGGTCTTGTTTATGGATGACCGATTAAGTACTCGTCTTTGCGTAGGCACCCGCAAGGAGCCGCTGCAGACCGTGAAGACCTATGAAGGTAACCTGTGCTCCACGGACAGCCAGACAATGGTGAATGTCCTCAAGGATATTTTTCATCTCTATCCTGCACGCAACTATGGGCTGGTCTTGTGCAGCCACGGTTCCGGGTGGATTTTCGATGACCCGGTTGCCTCATCCCAATCCGTTTCCCGACGCTCTTTTGGCATCGACAATGGCCGCCGGTCTTCTTCCAATCAGGGTCGCCGGATGAACATCCCCACGCTGGCAGGTGTGCTCTCGGGCTTCCCGCATTTTGACTACCTGTTCTTCGACGTCTGCTTCATGCAGTGCGTGGAAGTGGCCTATGAGTTGCGCCATGCTGCCGATTATATCATAGCCTCTCCGGCCGAGATTCCGGCCACGGGGGCTCCTTTCACCAAGATGTTGCGCGCCATGTGTTCTACGCCCGCTGATCCGACGGCCATCGTTGACTCCTATGTGGACTATTACATTAACGACTTTGGTAGCTACACCTATGGTGGCGCAGAGATTACTGCAGTCCGGACAGATAAACTCGAGCAACTGGCCCAGGCTACAGCTCCGTTGATGAACCGCCAACTCGCAGGACGCACAGAAATCGATGCCACAAATGTTCAACACTATTGGCCGATACTGTCCTCTGCCCAGTACGCGGGTGCCTACGACCTGAAGAATCTGTTCTACCATACGCTGGATTCGGCCACTTATGCTTCTTGGATTCGTGTCTTTGATGAGGCGGTGCCCGTTCAGCGGTTGACTCCGACATGGTTTTCCGCAGCACAGAATGGTATGATTCTTCCTGTTAAGGATATTCCTCATTGTGGAGGTGTTTCTGTATATATCCCCCTTGAGCAACACCAGTCCAAAGGCTGGAATGACCATTACCATTTGCTTGAGTGGTATCGGGCCACGGGAATGAGTTCAACTGATTGGTAATAATATTATGCCTTACAATACATATTTCAAACCTAAAACTACCCCGGAGGAACGCACCGAGTGCTTCGAGTGGTTCGAGCGGCACATGGACCGCCTGCCTCAGCAGATAGAATTGCCGGGGATGACGATTCGGGATCTCCCTCGTTTCGTGAACCGAAGTATCCGGTCGCTGAAGATTCACATCGTGCAGTCTTCTCTCTTTGAGGGACAGTTCTCCTTGCTCCAGTTCGTCAGGGCGAAACTTCGCCAAGATCCAAATTTTGAAGAATAATAAAGTACAAAAAGATATGTTATTCAGCAAACAAACCTATATCGACCGGCGCAACATCTTGCGCCAGCGTGTTGAGAGCGGACTTATCGTGCTTTTCGGCAACAATGAGTCGCCTGTGAATTATCCGTCCAACGGCTACAAGTTCCGTCAGGACAGCACATTCCTCTATTATTTCGGCCTTCAGCGCGATGGCCTCGTGGGCGTCATCGATGCCGATTCGGGCGATGAGTGGCTCATCGGCGACGACATCGACATCGAAGATATCGTCTGGTTCGGCTCCGTGGACAGCGTTGCAGATATGGCTGCGCAGACGGGTTGCATCAAGAGTGCACCCATGAGCCGTCTCGAAAGCCTGTTCCGCGACGCTCAGGACCGTGGGCGCCAGATTCATTTCCTTCCGCCCTATCGCCACGACCTGATGATCCAGCTGATGGATCTCACAGGAATTCATCCTCGCGACCAGCGTGCCAGTGCCAGCCTCAAGCTCATTCAGGCCGTAGTGGATCAGCGTATTGTTAAGTCCGCCGAGGAGGTTGCCGAGATAGAGCGTGCCTGCGCCATCGGCTATGAGATGCACACCACCGCCATGCGGCTTTGCCGTCCTGGCGTGACGGAACAGGAGATAGCCGGTCGTATCAGCGGCATCGCTTCGTCCAAAGGCTGCATCGTCAGTTTCCCCAGCATCCTCTCCATGCACGGCGAGATCATGCACGGCTATCCTTCGCCTCGCCCCCTCGAGGCAGGTCGCCTGATGCTTTGCGACTGTGGAGCCGAAACCAATGAGAACTATTGTTCTGACAACACCCGTACCACACCTATCAGCGGCCGGTTCGACTCACGCCAGCGTGACATCTATCAGGCTGTTGTCGATGCCCATGACCACGTCTACGACATCGCTCGTCCAGGCCTGAAGTGGTGGGATGCTCACTTTGCCGCAGCCCGCGTCATCACCGAACGCCTCCAGGATCTCGGCCTGATGAAAGGAAATGTGGACGACAGTCTCGCCGCTGGTGCCCATGCCATGTTCTTTCCCCACGGCCTCGGTCATGCCATGGGAATGGACGTACACGACATGGAAGGACTCGGACAAATCTATGTGGGGTTCGATGACGAGGTTCGTCCCAACCTCGATCAGTTCGGCACCAACGCCCTCCGCTTCGGTCGCCGTCTGAAGGAAGGCTATGTGATGACCGACGAACCGGGAATCTACTTCATCCCCGCCCTCATCGACGAGTGGCGTGCCAAGGGGCATTGTGCCGAGTTCCTGAACTTCGACCGCATCGAGACCTACAAGGACTTCGGTGGCATCCGTCTTGAAGACGATCTCCTCATCACCGAAGATGGCTGTCGCTATCTGGGCGAGAAGCTGATTCCTTATCACGTCGATGAGCTCGAGGCATTCCTTGCCGAGCGCCCATAATTCCCTTCCCGTTGTAACAACAAAAACTTCTATAATTAAAACCAAACTTATGAAGAAAATCCTTTCTCTCGCCCTCCTGGCCGTCCTTTGTGCCAGTGGCATCCAGGCTCAGGAAGAGCAGTCCAACAAGAAGCCCGTCTTCACCATCGTGAAGGAGTTGCCCGTCACCAGCGTCAAGAACCAGAACCGAAGCGGTACCTGCTGGGCTTATTCCACGCTGAGTTTCTTTGAATCCGAAATCCTGAAAGCTACAGGCAAGACCTATGATCTTGCTGAAATGTATGTATGCAACAAGGATTATATGGAACGTGCCGACGTGACCGTGCGCATGCATGGCGACTGCGACTTCTCCCAGGGCGGCTCCGCTGGCGATGTACTCATCACCATCAAGAACCATGGTATCATCCCGGAGGATGCCATGGCCAAACCCGGTACCATGATTGGCGACACGCTGGCCAACTTCAACGAGTTCTTCAGCGTGATGACTCCTTATGTCAAGGCTATTGCTACCAGCAAGAGCAAGACTATCAGCCCGCAGTGGAAATCCGGTCTGCAGGGCATCCTCGACGCTTACCTCGGCAAGACCCCCGAGACGTTCACCTACGAAGGCAAGCAGTATACTCCCCAGACCTTCGCTGCCAGCCTCGGCATCGATTGGAATGACTATGTCAGCATCACCAGCTACACCCATCATCCTTTCTACACCAGCTTTGCGGTAGAGGTTCAGGACAACTGGCGCTGGGACCACAGCTACAACGTGCCTATGGATGAGATGATGCAAATCATCGACAACGCCCTTGACAAGGGCTATACCGTTGCCTGGGGCGGCGATGTCTCCGACGAAGGCTTCACGCGTCAGGGCCTCGGCGTGCTCTACAACACCAAGACGGCCGATGGCCTCTCCGGCAGCGACCAGGCCAAGTGGCTGAACATGAAACCTGCTGAGCGCGCCCACCTCATCGACAGCCTCGGCATTGCAGCACCCGAAATTGTTCCCACGCAGGAGCAGCGCCAGAAGGATTTTGACAGCTGGGAACTGACCGATGACCACGGAATGCACATCTACGGTCTGGCCAAGGATCAGAACGGACGCGAGTACTATATGGTCAAGAATTCCTGGGGACCCACCGGCGAGTACAAGGGCACCTGGTACATGACCAAGGCCTTCATCGCTGCACGCACCATGGACTTCCTCGTCAACAAGAATGCTATTCCCAAGGAGATTCGCAAGAAATTGGGTATCTAAATCCTTGGATTTAGCACTTAATAGGATGGACTGCACCTGCTTTTTGGCGGGTGCAGTCACTATTTTTAGGTAAAAACAGCCGTTTTATGGAAATATAACATGATTCCGTGACGTAGTTTGCCGTTTTTTTACTACTTTTACGCGCTGATATAGCCATTTGCGTGGCTCTTCGCGAAAGAAATAGGATAAAAACAACATATAAATGAACTACAAATGGAATTACGAACCTCCTACACAAGAACGTCGGGAAGCAGCTGAGGCGCTGGCGCACGAGGTGAACATTCACCCCGCGCTCGGCAAGTTGCTCCTGGACCGCGGCATCACCACGGCCTTCGAGGCGAGGCGTTTCTTCCGCCCGCAGCTCACGGGATTGCTGGATCCTTTCCTCTTTCGTGACATGCCTGTGGCAGTGGAACGTCTCAACAAGGCGTTGGGCCGCAAGGAGCGCATCCTCGTGTACGGAGACTATGACGTCGACGGCTGCACAGCTGTCGCCCTCGTCTACCGGTTCTTACAACAGTTCACGACCAACATCGATTTCTACATCCCCGACCGCTATGAGGAAGGGTATGGAGTAAGCCACAAGGGCGTGGACTATGCCCACTCGACCGGGGTGGGACTCATCATTGTCCTCGATTGTGGCATCAAGGCCATCGAGGAAATCGCCTACGCCAAGGAACTGGGCATCGATTTCATCATCTGTGACCACCATGTGCCGGATGATGTGCTGCCCCCTGCTGTGGCCATCCTCAACGCCAAGCGCGTGGATGCCACTTATCCCTACGAGCACCTGTCGGGCTGCGGCGTGGGGTTCAAGTTGATGCAGGCCTTCGCCCAGAACAATGGCATCCCCTTCAGCCAGCTCACTCCGTTGTTGGATCTGTGTGCCGTCAGCATCGCTTCGGATATTGTTCCCATTCTGGGCGAGAACCGCATCCTCGCCTACCACGGTCTGAAGCAGATCAACGCCAACGCCAGTGTGGGTCTCAAGGCCATCATCGAGATTTGTGGCTTGGGTGACCGCGAGGTGACCATGAGCGATATTATCTTCAAGATTGGTCCTCGCATCAACGCTTCTGGACGAATGCAGAATGGAGGCGAGGCAGTGGCGCTGCTCGTGGAGCGCGACCCCGTCAAGGCTCATCGCATGGCACTGCAAATCAATGCCTACAACGACCAGCGCAAGGACCTCGACAAGGAAATGACCCAGGAAGCCAACGATATTGTGGAGCGCCTGGATCCAGGACATGAGCACAAGGCCATCGTCATCTACAACGAGGAATGGCACAAGGGTGTCATCGGCATTGTGGCTTCACGCCTGACGGAAATCTACACCCGTCCTTCTGTGGTACTCACGCGCACCGACGATATGGCCACCGGATCTGCTCGCAGTGTTTCGGGCTTTGACGTCTATCGCGCCATCGACAGTTGCCGCGACCTCTTGGAGAACTTCGGCGGTCACACCTATGCTGCCGGACTTTCCATGCGGGTGGAGAATGTGCCGGAGTTCAAGCGCCGCTTCGAGGAGTATGTCGAGGCAAATATCCTGCCCACGCAGATTCAGTCCGAACTGACCATCGACGGGATGCTGGACTTCAAGGACATCAGCCACCGTTTCCTGATGGATTTGCGCAAGTTCGCCCCCTTCGGTCCGGACAATCAGAAACCGCTCTTCTGCACCGAGCATGTCTACGACTATGGAACCAGCAAGGTTGTCGGTCACCATCAGGAGCACATCAAGCTGGAACTGGTCGACAACAAGAGTTCCAACGTCGTCAGCGGCATCGCCTTCGGCCAGAGTTCACAGGCTCGTTTCATCAAGAGCAAGCGTGCCTTCGACATCTGCTACACCGTGGAGGAGAACTCCCACAAGCGTGGCGAGGTTCAGCTGCAGATTGAGGACATCAGACCCAGTGCAGAAGAATGAGTGCGAGCGAGGATTCCGTCTACCTTTCTATACTGAAGGAATACTGGGGCTACGACAGCTTCCGGGGTATCCAGCAGGATATTATCGAGAGCATAGGTGCCGGCCGGGATACCCTTGGACTGATGCCCACGGGAGGTGGCAAGAGCATCACCTTCCAGGTACCGGCACTCGCCAAGGAGGGCATCTGTCTGGTCATCAGCCCCCTGATTGCGCTGATGAAGGATCAGGTGGAGCATCTGCGGCACAAGGGTATCAAGTCCGTGGCCATCTATACGGGAATGTCCCACGATGAGGTCATCGTGGCGCTGGAGAACTGCATCTATGGTAACTTCAAGTTCCTCTATGTCTCCCCCGAGCGCCTTTCTTCAGAACTCTTTCTTGCCAAACTCCATCGGATGCATGTGAGCTTCATCGCCGTCGATGAGGCTCACTGCATTTCGCAATGGGGCTATGACTTCCGTCCGTCTTACCTCGGTATTTCGCAGGTGCGGCGTGTGCTGCCCAATGCACCGGTGTTGGCACTGACGGCAACTGCCACGCCTGCAGTGGTCAAGGACATCCAGCGTCAGCTCCTGTTCAGCCGTGAGAATGTCTTCCGCATGAGCTTCGAGCGCAAGAACCTCATCTATAGCGTTCGTTCATACGTTGGCACCATGGAGCAGCAGGTGAAGGAACTCCTGCAGGAAGTGGATGGAAGTTCAATCGTCTACATCCGCAGCCGCAAGGGCACCCGTGAGCTGGCAGAGTGGCTCGCCGCCGAAGGTTTCCGGGCAACGTTCTATCATGCAGGCCTCACAAATAAAGAAAAGAACGAGCGGGCACGCGCCTGGAAGGAGGGTGACATCCGCATCATGGTGGCGACGAATGCATTCGGCATGGGCATCGACAAGCCTGATGTGCGCTCGGTCATCCATGCCGACGTCCCCGATTCGCCCGAGGCTTATTTCCAGGAGGCTGGGCGTGCCGGGCGCGATGGATTGCCGGCTCATGCGGTGCTGCTGCGAGGCCCTCGTGCCGAGGCTGTCCTGAAGCGGCGTGTCGACGAGACCTATCCGCCCGAAGAGTATGTCGTCCAGGTCTACGAGAACATGTGTTGCTATCTGCAGATTGCCATCGGCGATGGCTATGGCGTCACCCGCGAGTTTTCCCTCGAGGAGTTTTGCCGCAACTTCCATCATTTCCCCGTTCGTGCCTACAACGCCCTGCAACTGCTCTCGCGGGCAGGATACATCGAGTGGGCTGATGCAGAGGAGAATCAGAGCCGCGTGATGATCACCTGCCGGCGCGACGAGCTCTACGGTTTGCACATACCCCCCACGGCCGACCGCTTGCTGGGACTGCTGCTGCGTTCCTATACGGGCATCTTCAGCGAGTATGCCTTCATCGATGAATCCAGGCTCGCCGTGGAACTCGGCGCCACCGAGGAGGAGATCAGCGAGGCGCTCATCACCCTCAGCCGTGCGCGCGTCCTTAGTTTCATTCCTCGTAAGTTCATACCCTATGTGACCTTCGTCCAGCGTCGTCTGGACAACGACGAGATTGTCCTCCCGCATGCCGTCTACGCCGACCGTCGCCGCGAGATGGAGCAGCGCCTCCAGACCATGATAGGTTACCTCAACACCGCAGAGTGCCGCAGCCGTTACCTCCTCAACTATTTCGGCGAGACTCAGGCACGCGAGTGCGGCCAGTGCGACAACTGCCTTGGCAGCCACCGCCTTCTGCCTGGCCAGCAGCCTATGCAGAACGACGAACGTGAGTCCTTGCGCCGGCGCATCCTTGACCTCGTACGTCAGCAGGGTAGGGGAGTCCTGGACGATTTGCATCTTGATGGCGTGGCCGACCATAAGGTGGCAGAAGTGCTTCATCAGATGCTACTTGAAGAGGACTTTCTTGCTCTTTAGCAAGTTTTTGCGTAACAAAAACGTTTTTCCTCCCACCTTTTGCCTAAAATGTGAAGGATAATTTGTATTTTTGCGCTCAAATATTTATCAAACACATGAAAGTACTCAAGTTTGGAGGAACCAGCGTGGGTTCCGTCGAGAGCATTCTCAGCGTAAAGAATATTGTGGAGTCACAGACCGAGCCCGTCATCGTTGTCGTCTCGGCGCTGGGAGGCATCACCGACCAGTTGCTGCGCACAGCCCAGCAGGCTTTGGCTGGCGACGTGGCTTATCTGGCATCTTATGCCGAGATGACCCGCCGCCACCACGACCTCATCGAGGCCGTCATCCCCGTCGGCTCCGACCGCGACGCGCTCATCCGCATCGTCGACGGTCTGCTCGAGGAACTGCGCAGCATCTATCAGGGTGTATACCTCATCCGCGACCTGTCGCCCAAGACCCAGGCGGCCATCGTCAGCTACGGCGAACGCCTCAGCAGCCGTATCGTTGCCACACTGGTCCGCGATGCCGTCTGGTTCGACAGCCGCGAGTTCATCAAGACGGAGGTCAAAGCCGGGCGTTCTCGTCTGGCCAGTGAACTGACGGCCGGCCTGGTGCGCCAGACGTGGCAGACAATCCCAAAGATATCGCTCGTGCCCGGCTTCATCAGCACCGATGCAGAGAGCGGCGAGACCACCAACCTCGGACGTGGTGGCTCGGACTACACCGCCAGCATCATCGCTGCCGCACTCGGTGCTCGTGTGCTGGAGATATGGACGGATGTCGACGGCTTCATGACTGCCGACCCGCGTGTCATCAGCGGCGCCTATGTCATCCCGGAACTCTCCTACGTAGAGGCCATGGAACTCTGCAACTTCGGTGCCAAGGTGGTCTATCCGCCCACCATCTATCCCGTCTGCATCAAGGACATTCCCATCCTCATTAAGAATACTTTCAATCCCGATGCCCCTGGCACCATTATCCAGAAGCAGGCTTCAGAAGACCAGCGTCTCATCAAAGGTATCAGCAGCATCAAGGGCACTACGCTCATCACCGTCTCCGGTCTCTCCATGGTCGGTGTCATCGGTGTAAACCGCCGCATCTTCTCCGTCCTGGCTGAAAATGGCATCTCTGTCTTTATGGTATCTCAGGCGTCGTCCGAGAACAGCACCAGCATCGGCGTGCGCGACGAGGATGCCGAGGCTGCCTGCCGCGTGCTCAACGAGGAGTTCGCCAAGGAAATCGAGACCGGTGCCATGTTCCGCATGCAGGCAGAGGGAGGACTGGCCACCGTGGCCGTCGTGGGCGAACGCATGAAGCACACCCCCGGTATCGCCGGCAAGCTCTTTGGCACTTTGGGCCGTTCGGGTATCAGCGTCATCGCCTGTGCCCAGGGTGCATCGGAGACGAACATCTCCTTTGTCGTTGACTCGCGCTACCTGCGCAAGACCCTCAACGTCATCCACGATGCCTTCTTCCTCTCGGAATACCAGGTGCTGAACCTGTTCCTCTGTGGCGTAGGCACCGTCGGCAGCTCGCTCATCGAGCAACTGGCTCAGCAGCAGGAGAAACTCATGCGCGAGCAGGGGCTCCGCCTGAATGTCGTGGGACTGGCCAGCAGCAAGCGTGCTGTCTTCTCCCGCGAAGGACTGGACCTCAACCATTTCCGTGAACTCCTGGATGATGCTCCTGCCAGCAATGTCCAGCGCCTCCACGATGAGGTCATCGGCATGAACATCTTCAACTCCGTCTTTGTCGACTGCACCGCCTCGCCCGAGGTCGCCAGCCTCTACAAGGATTTCCTGGAGCATAACATCAATGTCGTTGCTGCCAACAAGATTGCTGCCAGCTCCGATTACGAGAACTACCACGAACTGAAGACCATAGCCCAGCGACGTGGCGTCAAGTTCCTCTTCGAGACCAACGTCGGTGCCGGACTCCCCATCATCCGCACCATCAACGACCTCATCCACAGCGGCGACAAGATACTGCGCATCGAGGCTGTCCTCAGCGGAACCCTGAACTTCATCTTCAATAAGATATCTGCCGATGTGCCCTTCAGTCAGACGGTGCGCATGGCGCAGGAGCAGGGCTACAGCGAGCCCGATCCCCGCATTGACCTTTGTGGCCACGACGTCATCCGCAAACTCGTCATCCTCACCCGCGAGGCCGGCTACCAGATTGAGCAGTCCGACGTCGAGGCAGACCTCTTCATTCCCCAGTCCTTCTTCTCGGGCGACGTGGAGTCCTTCTGGCAGCATCTGCCTGAACTCGATGCTGACTTCGAGGCTCGCCGCCGTGAGGTCGAGGCACAGGGCAAGCGGTGGCGTTTCGTCGCACGCTACGAAGACGGCCATGCCCGCGTGGCTCTCCTCGAGATTCCAGAGAACCATCCCTTCTATCGCCTCGAAGGTTCCAACAATATCGTCCTGCTCACCACAGAGCGCTACCGCGAATATCCCATGCTCATCCAGGGCTATGGTGCCGGAGCCAGCGTCACTGCCGCCGGTGTCTTCGCAGATATAATGTCTATAGCTAATATATAGGCCCCACCCCTAACCCCTCCCCTGTTAGGGAGGGGAAAATATCCTTTGGAAATGATAAAAAATAATAATACGCAGCTATCTTCTTCTCCCCTCCCAAACAGGGGAGGGGCTGGGGGAGGGGCTTCCATCAAGCACCTCATCATCCTTGGCGACGGCATGGCCGACTGGCACGTGCCTGCCCTCGGAGGAAAGACCCTCCTTCAGTACGCCGATACTCCTGCCATGGACTGGCTTGCAGCCCACGGCTGCTGTGGTCTCCTGAAGACGGTGCCGGATGGCTTTCATCCCGGCAGCGAAGTTGCCAACAGCAGTATCCTCGGCTACGACCAGCACCTCGTCTACGAGGGACGTGGCCCCCTCGAGGCTGCTGCCATCGGTGTGGAACTCCAGCCAGGCGACCTCGCCCTCCGCTGCAACCTCGTCTGCATCGAAGGCGACATCCTGAAGAACCACTCCTGCGGGCGCCTCGATACCGAGGAGGCTGCACCCCTCATTGATTACCTCAACGAGCACCTCGCCAGCGATCCCGACTACGGAGGCCGTGTCCGTTTCTACACCGGCGTCCAGTACCGTCACCTCCTCGTCATCCGCGGTGGCAACAAGAACCTCCTCTGCACCCCGCCCCACGACATCCCCCTCCAGCCCTGGCGCGATCACCAAATCCAGCCCGCTCCCTCCCCCTCTTACCCCTCTTCGTCCTCTTCCCCTTCTCCCTCTTCGTCTTCGTCCCCCTCTTCTCCTTCCCCCTCTTCTTCCCCCTCCGCTTGCCGGTTTGGTGCCGCGCGTATTCGCGCGGAAATCCTCTCTCCCTCCCCCCTCTCCCCCTCTGCCACCGCCGCTCTCCTGCGCGACCTCGTCCTCCGCTCCCAGGAGCTCCTGCCGCAGCATTATATTAATAAGGAACGCGCGCGCGAGGGCCGTGACATGGCATCCAGCATCTGGCCATGGGGTGGGGGATATCGCCCGCAGATGACCCCCATCACCCAGCGTTTCCATAATCAAGTCCATAGCGGCTCCGTCATCACCGCGGTGGATCTCATTCGCGGCATCGGTCATTACGCCGGCCTCCGCGTCATCAACGTCCCCGGTGCCACCGGCCTCTACGATACCAACTTCGAAGGCAAGGCGCAGGCCGCCATCGATGCCCTTCTCGGCACAGATCCCGCTTCCCCCTCCGGAGGCGATGACTTCGTCTACCTCCATGTGGAAGCCAGCGACGAGGCAGGCCACGACGGCTCCGTACCCCTCAAGCTCCAGACCATCGAGGACCTCGACCACCGGCTGATACAGCCCATCCTCAAAGCACTCTATGGTCTTTCCCCTAAGCCCTCTGGCCCCTCCCCTGACCCCTCCCCTGTTAGGGAGGGGAATGAGGATACTTCTGCAAACTGCCAGTCCCCCCTCCCTAACAGGGGAGGGGCCGGGGGAGGGGCTAGGTCCATGTCTTTATTTTCCATCGCCCTCCTTCCCGACCACCCCACTCCCTGCGAGCATCGCACCCACACTGCCGATCCCATCCCCTTCTGCATCTACTACCCTGGCATCACCCCCGATTCCGTTCAGACCTTCGATGAGGATGCCGCCAAATCCGGCACCTACGGCCTCCTCGAAGGCGATGAATTTATAAAATTGTTTATGGACAGCCCCTCCCCTGACCCCTCCCCTGTTAGGGAGGGGAATGAGGATAGCCCCTCCCCTGTTCTTGAAGGGTCAAGCGTCTCTGCTAGCCGAGCGAGGGAGGGGGATAAGAGTCCCTCTCACTTCTATCGAACCTCTTCACCAGATATTTATCCTATCCTGAAAGATTTCGCAAAAGAGAATCGCAAGGAAGCCACAACTTACGAGGATATCCTTTGGCAGGAGCTGAGAAAAAATCAATTGGGCGTTCGGTTCCGCAGGCAACATTCCATAGGTGATTACATAGCTGATTTTGTGTGTTTACCCCTCAAACTTATCATAGAAGTAGATGGGGGATACCATAATGAGCAGGAACAAGCCGAAGCAGACCGCCTGCGTGGTCATTGGCTTCAAAACAGAGGATATCAGGTGCTACGTTTTACAAATGAAGAAGTAGCATATGACCTCGAAAATGTTATATCTATAATTAAACTTCATATTTCTAACCTCCAATAATCCACACAACCTTCCATCCCCCCTCCAAAGCAGCCAGTCCCCCCTCCCTAACAGGGGAGGGGTCGGGGAA
>CACXXT010000021.1 GCA_902771725.1 uncultured Bacteroidales bacterium | reverse complement strand
AACTTTCATCCAGTCTAATACATTCTTTTGAATGCTGCAATCTTTCATCCAGTCTAATACATTCCGCTCCCTCCCTAACAGGGAGGGCGGGGGGAGAGTCCGGAGAGTCCGGGGCGGGGGGAGAGTCCGGGGAGTCCGGTGAGTCCGGGGAGTCTTGGGGAGAGTTTGTGCTGTCCCTCATTGCCTCCCCCGTCTTCGTGCCGCTCTGCAGCAACTGCTCGTACGTCCCTTCGAAGACGATGCGGCCTCCGTCCGCTCCGGGACCGGGACCTATATCCACGATGTGATCGGCAATGCGGATCATCTCGCGGTGGTGCTCCACGAGCAGGACGGTGTTGCCCGCATCGCGCAGGCGTCGCACGCTGTGCTTCATCAGCTCGATGTCGCGGTTGTGCAGTCCGGTGCTGGGTTCGTCGAGAATATAGAGGACGTCGGAGAGCGAGGAGTTGATGTACTTGGCAATCTTGCAGCGCTGCGCCTCGCCGCCGGATAGGGTGCCCACGGCACGGTCCAGGCTCAGGTAGCCCAGCCCGATTTCCTCCAGCGCCGTGAGGCGGGCGCTGATGGCAGCCTTCAGGTCCACGGCCAGCGGCGACTTCAGACCCTGAATCCAACGGTTCAGGCGCGTGATGCTCATGGCCGAGGCTTCGGCAATATTAATACCTTCTATCCGGCACGACCGCACGCGCTCGCAGACGCGCGAGCCGCCGCAGTCGGGACAGGTGCCCATGCGTAGCATGGGGTTCAGCACGGCAGCGTGCAGCAGGCCTTCCTCGGAATTGATGATGCTGCGGTACATCCGAGGGATGAGGCCCTCGTACTTCGCCGTCTTCGGCCAGTTGGAGGGCGGGTTCTTCAGGCGGATCTGAGGGCTGTAGAGGAAGAGGTCCAGCTCCTCGGGCGTATAGTCGCGGATTTTCTTGTCCAAGTCGAAGAGGCCGCTGTGGGCATAGCGTATCCATCGCCAGCCGCCCTTGCCGAAGGCGATGTAGTGGATGGTGTCCTCGTCGTTCAGGCTTTTGTCGAAGTCCACCAGTTTGTGGATGTCCAGCTCGCGGATTTCACCCAGGCCGTTGCAGCGCGGACAACTGCCTTCGGGGTGGTTGAAGCTGAACGACTCGGCGTAGCCTACGAAGGGTTGCCCCACCCGCGAGAAGAGCAGGCGCAGCAGGGCGGCGATATCGGTGTAGGTGGCCACGGTGGAGCGGGAGTTCTGTGCGGGCTTCTTCTGGTCGATGACGATGGCAATGGGCAGGTTCTCGATGGAATCGACGTGAGGACGACCGTATTTCGGCAGGTACTGCTGCACGAAGGTCGGGAACGTGTCGTTGAGTTCGCGGCGCGACTTGGCGGCGATGGTGTCCATCACCAGCGAGCTCTTGCCGGAGCCCGATACGCCGGTGAACACCGTGATCCGGTGCTTCGGAATCTCCAGCGAGACGTCCTTCAGGTTGTTCTCCCGAGCTCCTCGGATGAGTATGTAAGAAGAATTATTCAATAGGAGGCCTGTGCTGTTCTGCCATTGGTATTCGAGGTGATAGAAGGACAAATGAAGAGTTAGTTAACTTCGATAAGTACCTCAGAAAGCGTAGGATGAATGTGAACGGTGTCGCGAAGTTGTCGCAATGTGGCATCGAGGGTCATGTAGGCGGTGGCTTCCTGCACGAGGTCTGCGGCGTGAGCACCGTAGACGTGACAGCTGAGCAGACGGCCCTCGCCGGGTTCGCAGCAGAGCTTCAGCATACCCTCTGCGGCGTTCATCGCCAGGGCCTTACCGTTGGCGCGGTAGAAGGCTTTGTGGCACTCGAAGGGCACGGCGGCTTCCTTCAGCTGGTCCTCGCTGGGGCCTACGCAGGCGGCTTCGGGCGTGGTGAAAATGGCGGCGGGCATGACGTCGAAGCGGATGTGATCCTCGCGGCCGACGATGTGGTTGACAACGTGATGTCCCTGGAACTCTGCAGCGTGAGCCAGCATCTGCCGACCGTTGACGTCGCCGATGGCATATACAGACCCTTCCAAACCTCCCTGTGAGGGGAGGCTATCTTTCGTCCCATTGAAGAGGACTCTGAAATCATCATCAACGGGAATGGCACCATTGCGTTCCAGGGTGATGCCGAGGGCTTCGAGGTTCAGGCCTTCGGTGTTGGGCTTGCGCCCCGTGGCCATCAGCACGACGTCAGCCTCCACGGAGAGTTCCTTACCCTTCTGCTCGAAGGTGACGACTATGGCCCCTCTCCCCGCTCCCCCCTGTTGGGGGGAGGGCTCGTTTCCGGCTGCAACCTTTTCAGAGGAACAGGAATCCTCCCCCCCACGGGGGGAGTTGGAGAGGGGCTTTATTTCCTTCACCCCTGCTCCCATGTAGAATTTGATACCCTGTTTCTCCATGAGTTTGCGCAGGCGCTTGGCGATGTCGCTGTCGATAGCCGGCAGACATTCCTTGAGGTACTCCACCACCGTCACCTCCGAGCCGAAGCGGTGGAAGACGCTGGCGAACTCCATACCGATGACACCCGCCCCGATGATACAGAGGCGGCGGGGCTGCTCCTTCAGGGCGAGCAGACCCGTGGAGTCGACGACAAGAGGCCCTGGCCCCTCTCCCCGCTCCCCCCGTTGGGGGGAGGGTTGCATTTCCGCTTGAGAGGTTTCCAGAGAACTTGGAGTCCTCTCCCCCATGGGGGGAGTCAGGGAGGAGCTTAAGTTGAGCATCTTGGTCGAGGAGCCGGTGGCGATGATGATGTTGTCTGCCGTGTAGCGCTGACCGCTGGGGGTCTCCACCGTGTGGTCGTCGACGAAGGAGGCGCGCTCGCGCACGAGGGTGATGTTCGGGTGCGAGAGGAGTGTCTCCACTCCCGCGCGCAGCTGCTCCACCACCTGCGGCTGTCGCTCTACGGCTTCCTCAAAAGAGGCTGAGTGGACGTAGGTCTTCGTGGGAATGCACCCAACGTTCAGACAGGTTCCGCCTACGTGCTGTTGCTCGAAGATCGTGACTTGGAGCCCGTTCTGGGCGGCGTGCAGGGCGGTCTTGTAGCCGCCGGGGCCGGCACCGATGATAATGAGATTGCTCATGCTTCCAATGATTTCCAGTAGGTTGTAATCGGGTGCTTGGCTGCCAGCACGTCGTCCACTCGACCGATGGGGGTGTTGTGGGGAGCGGTCTTGACCAGCTCGGGGTCGCTCTTGGCCTCGGCAGCAATCGTGTGCATCACGTCGATGAAAGCGTCGATGGTCTCCTTCGACTCGTTTTCAGTAGGCTCAATCATGAGGGACTCATGGAAGAGGAGGGGGAAGTAGATCGTGGGAGCGTGGTAGCCGTAGTCGAGCAGGCGTTTGGCGACATCCATCGTGGTGACACCCGTGCTCTTGTCCACGAGTCCGTCGAAGACCACTTCGTGCTTGCACAGTCCCTCGATGGGAAGGAGGTAGTCGTCGCGCAGGCGTTCCTTAATATAATTGGCGTTCAGTGTGGCCAGCGGACCTACCATCTTCACGTTCTCGCGCCCGAGGCTGAGAATATAGGCGTAAGCCTTCAGCATCACTCCGAAGTTGCCGAAGAAACTGCCGACGGATCCGAGGGCGCCTTCTGGCGCTTCGACGCGGAACTGCTTCTCCTCCTCGTTGAGAACCACGCGCGGCGTTGGCAGGAACTGCTCCAGTCCCTTGCGGACCCCTACAGGGCCGCTGCCGGGGCCGCCGCCGCCGTGAGGTGTGGAGAAGGTCTTGTGGAGGTTGATGTGCATGACGTCGAAACCCATATCACCCGGACGGCATTCACCGAGGAGGGCGTTGAGGTTGGCGCCGTCGTAGTACATCAGTCCACCGGCCTTGTGCACCATCTCGGTGATTTCCAGCACACGGGGCTCGAAGATACCGAGGGTGTTGGGGTTCGTCATCATCATGGCAGCCACCTGATCACCCATCTCCTCGAGGAGCTGGCGCAGGTGCTCGACATCTACAGTGCCATCGGCCAGGCTCTTGACCTCCACGACCTCCAGTCCGCAGACGGCAGCCGAGGCGGGGTTGGTGCCGTGGGCGGAGTCGGGGATGAGGACTTTGGTTCTGGCCCCTTTCCCCGCTCCCCCCTGTTGGGGGGAGGGCTCATTTCCGGCTGCAACCTTTTCAGAGGTACTGGAGTCAGAGAGGACCCTCTCATGATACTTCCTGATAACCATCAGACCTGTCAGCTCGCCGTGAGCTCCGGCGCAGGGATTCAGCGTGAATTCGCTGAGTCCTGCCAGTTCGGCGAGGGACTGCTGGAGGTTAAAGTAGACTTCGAGGGCACCCTGGCACGTCTCGGCGGGCTGCAGGGGATGCAGTCCGGCAAAAGCCTTCATGGCGGCAATCTCCTCGTTGATGACGGGGTTGTACTTCATCGTGCAGGAGCCGAGTGGGTAGAAGCCGTCGTTGACTCCGAAATTGTTGTGACTGAGGTTCGTATAGTGGCGCACAACGGTCAGCTCGTCGCACTCCGGCAGACGGGCTGCCTCCTTACGGCGCAGTGCCTCGGGCAGCTCTGCCGTGCTGTGGGTGCGGTCATAGTCCTGAGGCAGTGAGTAGCCTTTGCGTCCTTTCTTCGAGAGCTCGAAGATGAGGTTCCCGTATAATGTTCTGTTCATTTGCTCAAAAATATAAAAATGTAAGAATTAAAAAATATAACAGGTCTCGGTAGTTCTGGGTATTGAACTTTCATTCTTATATTTTTTCATTTTTATACTCTCCAAGAATTTCCACTAATTCATCAATCTCCTCGGGCGTGCGCTGCTCGGTGACGGCAAGCATGAGGGTCTTCTCGCCGACTTTCACGCCGGCGAGGTATCCGCTTTCGGTGGCCTCGGAAAGCAGGGAGTCGAGGTCGCCGTCGTAGTCGACGCAGAACTCGTTGAAGAAAGGCTGGCCGGGGAAGGTGAGGCGGAACTTGCCCGTAGCGAGGAGCTTGTCGCAGAGGCTGTGGGCTCCGGCGTAGCTCATCTCGGCGGCTTCGCGCAGACCTTCCTTGCCCATCACGGCGAGGTAGATGGTCACGTAGAGTGCCATGAGGCTCTGGTTGGAACAGATATTAGAGGTGGCTTTCTGGCGGCGGATGTGCTGTTCGCGCGCCTGCAGGGTCAGTACGAAGGCGCGCTGGCCGCGGCTGTCGAGGGTCTGACCGACGATGCGGCCCGGCATCTTGCGGATGAGTTTCTCGGAGCAGGCCATGAAACCTACACCAGGACCGCCGAAGGTCATCGGGATACCCAGGCTCTGGCCTTCGCCCACGGCGACGTCGGCGCCCCACTCGCCGGGAGTCTTCAGGATGGCGAGGTCGGAGGGGTTGGCGTTGATAACGAGGATTCCTTTCTGGTCGTGAACAGCGTCGGCAATACCCGTGAAGTCCTCGACGATACCGAAGTAGTTGGGCTGCTGGAGGATGACACCTGCCACGCCGCCTTCAGCGAGCTCCTTGTCGAGGGCTGCACGCGAAGTGGCGCCGTTTTCGGCAGGAATGAGCTGGATGGGGAAGCCGTGGAAATGAGCGTAAGTCTCCACGACGCGACGCACCTTAGGGTCCACGGTCTCGCTGACGAGTACTCGGGTGGCTTTCTTGGCGCTGGACCAGGCCATCATAGCTGCCTCGGCGGTGGCCGTGGCGCCGTCGTACATCGAGGCGTTGGAGATGTCCATTCCCGTCAGTTCGGCTATCATCGACTGATATTCAAAAATGTAGTGCAGTGTGCCCTGCGAGATCTCGGCCTGATATGGGGTGTAGCTGGTCAGGAACTCGGAGCGCTGGATGAGGTTCTGCACTACGCTGGGAGCGTAGTGGTCGTAGCAACCGGCACCGGCGAAGCAGATGAGCTGCTGGGCGTTCAGCGGGTGGGTCAGTTGCTCGAAGAAGAGGCGCAGGTCGGTCTCGGACAGTGCCTGCGGCAGTTCGTAGTCACGCTGAAAGCGCGCTGCCTCGGGCACATCAGCGAAGAGGTCGTGGACAGAACCAACGCCACAGGCTTGCAGCATTACATCCAAGTCCTCTTCTGTATGCGGAAAGTACTTAAAAGACTCTCCCCCCGCCCTCCCTGTTAGGGAGGGAGCGGAATGATTTTGACTGTTTGTATTCATGTGAAATAATCGTTCTTGAGAAGAAACTGCTACCTCCCCAACGATAGGGGAGGTAGGCATTTTATTCACAATGCTTCTTGTATGCTTCCACATCCATGAGGTTGTCGAGCTCGGTGGGGTCGGAGAGCTGGACTTTGATAATCCAGTTGGCGAAAGCGTCCTGGTTGAGGAGTTCGGGTTCGTCCTCCAGGGCCTCGTTGACTTCCACGACGGTGCCGCTGACGGGGGAGATGAGGTCGCTGGCGGCCTTGACGCTCTCCACGGCGCCAAACTCTTCGCCTGCGGTGACTTCGTCGTCAACTTCAGGCATGTCGACATAAACGACGTTGCCCAGAGCGTGCTGAGCATAGTCAGAGATACCAATGTAACCGAATTCGCCTTCTACGCGAATGTACTCGTGTGACTCGCTGTAATAGAGTCCTGCTTCAAAGTTTGCCATAATTTAAAATGTGAAATTGTGATAATAAGAAAATAAGAAAAGGTGGATGGCTATTTTTCCAAGTTATCTCTTGTTTTCTTAATTATCTTGATTAATGTTCCAATTATTATATTTAAATCGTTTTTGAGTGAATCTGGAGGTATTTGTTAAGCTTAATCATTCGCAAGCCAAATTGTTTACTTAAGTCAGCAAGCAAATTATTCCTAATCATCTCTAATCAATTTTCTAATTTTCTAATTTTCTAATTTCCTAATTTTCTAATTTTCTAATTATTTCTTATAATGCTTATCGTAGAACTTCTTCTTGACGACAACGCCAGGGAAGGTCTTCTTGCGGATTTGCACCAGCAGTTCGGTGCCGAGCTTGGCATATTCCGTCTTGACGAGTGCCATGCACACGCTCTTGTCTACGCTGAGGCAGTGGTAGCCGGTGGTCACCTCGCCTATGGTCTCGCCCTCGGGAGTGAGGATGGCATAGCCGTGGCGGGGGATGGCCTTGTCGGCGAGTTCGATACCCACGAGCTTGCAGGGCACGCCGTTGGCTTTCTGGCCGGCGAGGGCTTCCTTGCCGATGAACTCGGGCTTGTCCAGCTTGACGAAGATACCCAGACCTGCCATGATGGGGCTGATGTCGGCGCTGAGCTCATCGCCGTACAGCGGCAGACCGACTTCAAAACGCAGGGTGTCGCGACAGCCCAGACCGCAGGGCTTGCAGCGCCCGCTCTCGATGAGTTTGTCCCAGGACTGCTGGGTGAAGGCGTGAGAGCCGTAGATCTCGAAGCCGTCCTCGCCGGTATAGCCCGTGCGGGAGATGATGATGGTCTCGCCCTCGTTGTCGTCTGCGACGTCCAGGGTCTTGGCGGTATAGAACTTCAGTTCCTTGCAGGGCAGTCCGAGCACTTCCTCCACGACGGCTTCGGCCTCCGGACCCTGCACGGCGAGCTGGCCGTAGTAGTCGCTCTGGTGGTCGAGGTTGATGTCGAAGCCTTCTGCCTGCTCGTTCATCCAAGCCACATCCTTGTCGATATTGGCAGCGTTGATAACGAGGAAGAAGTCGTTGTCGCCCATTTTATAGACGAGCAGGTCGTCCACCGTACCGCCGTCGGGGTAACACATCATACCGTAGTAAATCTGTCCGAGGGGCGCGTCGGTCACATCGTTGGTGAAGATGTGCTGGACGTAGCGCTCGGCTTCGGGACCGGTGATGCGCACTTCGCCCATGTGGCTCACGTCGAAGACGCCGCAGTGCTGACGTACTGCGTTGTGCTCGTCGGTGATGTTGGAGTACTGAATGGGCATGATGAATCCGCCGAAGGGCGACATCAGTGCGCCGAGTGCCACGTGGCGGTCATAAAGGCAAGTTTTCTTTTCCATGAGGTTTAAAGGGTTTTTATGGGGTTGATGGGTCTAATGGGGGTTATGGGGTTGATGGGGTGCTGTTTCCGAAGATGAATTGAGGATTGAGGTACTCCCGCTCCTGTTCTTCGACGGCTGCCACGTCCTTGTCGCTCAGCCGGTACTCGCTGTCGCAGAGGTGGCTGACGGCGAAGCGCTTGAATTCCCCGATGGTGAGGTCGGTGTGCTCCTTCAGCAGCGTGATGCGCTGGCGGACGCTCTGGACACCGTGCTTGTCCAACTTGGTCTGCGGAGGCGTGATGGCACTCAGCATATGTTGCATATCCGTGTCGAAGAGCAGCGTGCCGTGCACGATGCTGTAGCCGGGTAGGTGGTAGAAGGCGTTGCCCGACACCTTGCGCCCGCCGATGAGCACATCGTTGTTCTGCGTGCTCGTGGCTGGCAGCCCCAGGGCGGTGAGCATAGATACCACCAGCTGCATATAGCGGTCGAAGGTTTTCACCACCTCGTCGGACGGGGTGATGTAGCTCATCATGACGTTCGAGCGGTCGGCGTAAACACATCCGCCCCCGCTCTTGCGGCGGTAGAACTGGATGTTGTGCTGGCGGCAGTAGTCGAGGTTCACCTCGTTCTCGATGACCTGATTGCGCCCGAAGATGACCGTGGGTTCCACTTGCCAGAGGAAGAAGACATCGTCCTCCAGACGCAGCCGGCGAGCAGCAAACTCCTCCATCGCCAGGTAGAAACTTAGGCGACGGTTCTCGTCGGAAGGCAGTGTCAAATGGGTCATAATGGGTGGTAAAGTGGTTTTACGGGTGCAAATATAGTCATTTTCTCTGAATGCACCTTAGAAAAACGCAAGATTTTTCTTCTTTTCACTCATTAATGGTGATTTCGCCGCACAGAGGGCGATTCATCTGGCTGCGGATGAAGTCGGCATCGCTGCTGTGGGCCAGCAGATGCATCAGTTTGGCGATGGCGCACTCTACGGTGGAGTCGTAGCCGGAAATGACGCCTGCGTTCTGCAGCAGGAAACCTCCGCTGTAGCGGGCCATCTCCACGGGACCTGCAGCGCACTGGGTGATGTTGATGATGACGATGCCACGTTGGCAGGCTTCCTCCAGCACCTGCATCAGCCACGGCAGCTGGGGTGCGTTGCCGCTGCCATAGGTTCGCATGACGATACCGCGCAGCTTGGGCGAGGCGAGCAGGTAGCGCACCGTCTCCTCCTGGATTCCAGGGAAGAGGGTGAAGACCACCACGCTGGAATCCATGGCGAAATGGGGCGTCATCGGGAGGTCAAAGTCGGGATGAAGGATGAGGTCGTCGTGGTAAATGATGTTGACACCGGCATCTGCCAGGTGAGGCATGTTGAAGCTGTCGAAGGCGTTGAACCCTTCGCTGTTGATTTTGGTGGCACGGTTGCCGCGCAGCAGCTTCCCGCTGAAATAAATACATACCTCGGGCACGCGCGGAGTGCCGTCGGGACGGCGGGCTGCTGCAATCTCTATACTGGTGATGAGGTTTTCTTTGCCGTCCGTACGCAACTGGTTTACAGGTAGCTGCGAACCTGTCAGGATGACGGGTTTCGTCAGGTTCTCGAGCATGAAACTCAGGGCAGAGGCGGTAAATGCCATCGTGTCTGTGCCGTGGAGGATGACGAAGCCGTCGTAGTGGTCGTAGTGCCCCACGATGATTTCCACGATGCGCGACCAGAGCTTCGGGTCCATATCGCTGCTGTCGATGGGCTCGGAAAATTGGTGGACATCGATGCCCGTTGGCAATTGGGCAAATTCGGGCATACGAGCAATCAGGTGGTTGAAGTCCAGCGGTTCCAGGGCACCCGTCTCCGGATTTAATCCCATTCCGATAGTGCCGCCTGTATAGATAAGAAGAACACGACCTGTGCGAGGCAACATGACAAATAGAAAATTAGAAAATTAGAAAATTAAAAAATTAAATAAAGACTTAAAGATTTTATGATTTAAAGATTAAGGAATATGAGATATGCGGTTATCTTACCATCTTGTGGCCGCCTTGAATGAAGAGGCCCTTTGCGGGCAGGTGTGTGAGGGGACGCCCCTGGAGGTCATAGAGCGATGAGGTGCGGTCGTGGTCGTCGGCAGAGGGCGCAGCCTTTACTCCCGTTCCGCTATATTCCAGCTTGATAATCTGCACGTTGTCCGCATAGAGCCGGACCTGGTTGGCTGCGCCTATATTGGCTGTCGTCTTCAGGCCGAAGCGGAAGGTGAGGTGCGCCTGATCCTCGTTCACTGTCAGGCGGATGGTCTTTTTCTCCCAGGTGCCAGCCTGTGAGGGCAGGGAGTAGAGCGTCGTCAGCGGAGTCGGCTCGGTGCGGTCTTCGTCCCAGACGATGACCTTTGCATCCTTGTCTTCCAGCGCGATGCCGCAGAGGCTGGTGCAGGTGTTTCCGCCCGTGGTGGTGAGCACGTTGGAAGCCGTGCGGCGGCTCTCGTTCGGGCAGTCGTAGCGCAGGCAATAGCTGATGATGTACTCTCCCGTCGGCAGCACGGCTGTCTGGCTGATGGCATTCGTGCCGGCCGTCCATGAACTAAGGACGCTGAGGCATCGTGCTCCGGCCTCCTCGTCGAACTCGGCGGGTGGAGCCATGATACTGGTGCTGTTGCCCAGGTTGGAGGGCGAGACGCAGTACTGGGTGAAGCTGTAGGGCATCGAATAGAGGAGGGCAAAGTTGCTGGCGGGCGAGAGCTTGGTCTCTGCCTTCCAGCCCTGCACGGGCAGCACCTGGGGGAACTGGCTGTTGGTGGCCTTCACCGTCTGCGTGTAGCAGGGGTTATAGGTCGTGCCGTTCAGGGTGATGCTGCCTGTGGTGCCCCAGGTCTTGTCCTCCTCGAAACTAGGGTTTGCCAGATAGAGTGCCGTCTCGTCGACGTACTTGGGCAGACCTTCGGGTTCGTACATATCCCTGGTGTCAATCTTCGAGTATATCTGTCCGTCGTCGAAGCGGACGATGGTGGTGCCGAGGCCTTCGATTTTCACTTTGTCGGTGTAGGTCTTTCCCTCATACAGGCAGGTGACGGTGATTTCCTGTACCTGGTTGCTCAGCGAGCGTACGTAAATTTGCGCGTCGTCCCATTGATTAAACATCTTCGCTGCTACGCCCGTTCCCTGGATGAACATTGTCAGGGGCTGCATCAGGGCGTGGTTCTCGTCGAGGGCAATGGTGGCGGTGCCCTTGCTGTCGGTGACGAAGGTCTCGCACCGCAGCACGGGAGCTCCCAGTCCCTCGAAGGCGAGGTCTTTCAGTTCTGCCTTGTTCTTGCTGCCGCCGGCCAGGTTGGCCACGACGAGGTTGCGCTCTCCGTCGGGGTCGCTGACGATGAGGCCGTTCCATCCGGCGGGCAGGCTCCCGGTCAGGGGGATAATCTGCTGGGCGAGGGTGGCCGTCTGTTCACTGCTGACCTGGCTGAAGTACACCACGATGGAGCTGTCCACGACCTTGCCTTTCGTGAAGGCTTCGCTCTTGGTGGAGTAGAGCGGATAGAACTTCGAGCAGAGAATGCTATTGTTGTTGGCCTGTTCGCCGAAGGCCATCTTGCCCGTGCCGCCCAAGGTGATGATGCCGATGGAGTTGTCGATATTTGCCCAGTCGCTGTCGAACTGCACTGTCTTCTTGCCGTCGCTCTGCGCGTTTCCTGTGCCATAGTAGAGGGTGCGCTGCGGACGGGTGAACTCGTCGGTGGTGATGGCCAGCAGTCCGCCGCGACGACCGGTGATGGTGCCGCTCTGCAGCCCCTTGACATGATTCATGTAGACGACGGCGTTGCCGCGTGTGGCAGCGAGCAGGAAACTGTTCTCCAGCGAGGCGTCGTTCGTGTGGATGCGGCCGTTCATCGTGAAGGCGTTGCCGTCGAGGTTGTAGATTCCGTTGACCACGGGTGTGGCGTTTGTGCCCTTGCCGCTGACGTTATACCATCCGAGGATGTTGCCCGTATTGTTGGCGCGGAAGGGGCAGATGATCTTATTGCGGTCGGGGGTGGTGTCGGTGAAGTAGCCCGTGTAGCTCTTCAGTCCGTCGCTCCAGGAGAAGGTGACGAAGCGATCCTTGCTGGAGGCGCGCACGATGTTCTGGCTGCGGAAGAGGTGAGCATCCTGGTACTGCTCGCTGAATTCCTTCCACGTGGAGGGCTGCAGGTCTGCGGTGGAGGCGGCGACGTGCATCAGGTAGGTCATCATCACGCGGTGTGCCTCCACACCCATTCTGCGACTGCCTACATCAGAACGCAGCAGCCACGAACCGTCGCCGGTAGTCTGCTGGCGGGCCTTGATGAACTTGTAGGCCATATTCTCCAGCAGCAGCGCGTTCTTGTCGCGCAGGAAGCAGGCCATCGTGGAGTAGGAGGTGATCTGGTCGAAGAGGAACAGGCTCCAGTCGTTGCCATTGGGCATCGCCAGCTCGCCGTCGGCCAGCGCCAGGCGGTTCAGCACTTCGTCCATGACCTTCTGCTGGTTGTGCATCAGCGCGTTGGTCTTCCATTTCAGTGCGTTGCCCTGGAAGAGAAGCATAGCCAGATGCGCCTCGCCCAGCTCCTGCATGACTACATTCTGGTAGGAGGTGTGGAAGAGGTTGTGGTTCTGCAGCGTATAGTCGTCGTAGAGATTAGGGCCGCGGAAATAGTTGGCTACGGTCTTCTTGTCGTAGTCGGGATCTATAATGGTCTGGTCCTGCGCGTCGTCTGCCTGCGAGTAGCTGTTGATGGCAAAGTCGCGCAGGCGGTCGAACCACTTCGGTGCCAGTGCATCATCTGGATAGAGTCCTAGTGCGCAGGCGAGGATGTCTGCCTCCCAGCCGTTCTCTTCCGCCTTCGTGTCGCCGGCGTAGCCCGTAGGGATACCGCGACCGAGTTCGTAGTTGCACTCGGCCTTCACCATATTATATATATACGTGCGCTGGGCATCCGTCAGCTCGTCCATTAGGAAGTGGGCAGCGTAGCAGAGAGACATGGCCCAGAGCGAGCTTTCCCAGGTGTTGTCCGAGGTACTGACCGAGCCCCAGTAGGCGTTGCGCGATGTGACCTTGAACTTGTTGGCCTTGTGGCTGCTGTAGCCCCAGATGAGGCTCTTCATGGCCATCTCCTTCACCTCGTCCCAGGTGATGCCTTCGGGCAGTGTCACCTTTCCCTGTGCGTATTTGCAGAGGAAGGCACATATCATGGAGAAGTCGGCGTTTGGGCGCACCACCTTCTCGTCGTTGTTCGAGCCCTCGGTGTCCTTGAAGTAGCCGCAGTCCTCGCCCTGCGAGGTAGGCGAGACGCAGGGCGCGTAGCGGCTCTTCATATACGTGAGGTGGTCGGTGAGCATCTGCAGCAAGTCCTGCATCATCGCGCCTTCGGGTACGAACAGGTGGGTGATGACGCCCTCGGTGGGCGATGCCACGTCCGTCTGCCCTGTAGCACTGGTCGTGCCCAGCACCACCAGCAGTGTCAGAAATAGATGTCGTAGGTGTTTCATAAATGTGACTTAGTAGGTTTTTTCGGGGTCAAAGATACATAAAAGAAAACAAAATGCGCTTATGAACAAGGGAAAAAGCACAAAAAGCACACCAAAAGACAAAACTTTCCGCTTTAAACTTTCATCTTTCAACTATTTTGTCTACCTTTGCACCCGCTTTTGAGCACATCCTCGCCCTCGGGCGCTCGTGTGATGGCGAATTAAGCAAAGCAACTTAATTTAGAGTAACACAAAAAATTAAACGAAATGAAGACAATTGAAATCAAGGGCACAGCCCGTGAAGTCGGCGGCAAGAAGGCTGCCAAGCTGCTCCGCAAGCAGGGTCTCGTTCCCTGCAATCTCTATGGTGAACTCAAGGACGAGAACGGTCTGCCCAAGGCCTTCGCTTTCAGCGTGACCGAGGCTGAACTCCGCAAGCTCCTTTACACTCCCGAAATCTACACCGTCAAGCTCGACGTCGACGGCCAGCAGTGCATCGCCATCCTCAAGGAGGCTCAGTTCCACCCCGTCAAGGACAACGTCCTGCACGTTGATTTCTATCAGATTACCGACGAGAAGCCCATCGTCATGGAAGTGCCCATCAAGCTCAACGGCCTCGCAGAAGGTGTCAAGGCCGGTGGTAAGCTCTCCGCCAGCGTACGCAAGCTCAAGGTGAAAGCTGTTCACACTGCTATCCCCGAGCGTCTGGATATCGATGTCACCAACCTCCAGCTCGGCAAGACCATCAAGGTTGCTGACCTCAGCTTCGAAGGTCTCGAACTCGTCACCAGCCCCAGTGTTGTCGTATGCCAGGTTAAGATGACCCGTAATGCCCGCAGTGCCGCCAGCGCTGAGGAGGCTGAGGCATAATTTGAATGGTATATTTGTAAGATTGACAATTGAAACATTTATTCCAATGTATGATAGATTGGCTGCGTGGTTCTTCTGCGCAGCCAATTTCATCTGAGCCTCCTATGGAAAAATTCCTCATCGTCGGTCTCGGAAATATCGGACCCGACTACGAAGGCACTCGCCACAATATCGGTTTCCGCATGGTTGATGCCCTCGCCGCTTCGGTCAACGAGGAGAAAGGCCGACAGACCGTCTGGGAGGACAAGCGCTATGGCTTCGTCACCCGCATCAGCGTCAAGGGACGTCAGCTCATCCTGCTGAAACCCAGCACCTTCATGAACCTCAGCGGCAATGCCGTCCGCTACTGGATGCAGCAGGAGAAGATTGAACTGCCGCATCTGCTCGTCTGTGTTGACGACATCGCTCTGCCCTTTGGGCAGCTGCGAATGAAACCCGGCGGCAGCGACGCCGGTCACAACGGACTGAAGCACATCGCACAAATCCTGGGCACCCAGCAGTACGCCCGTCTGCGATTCGGTATCGGCAACGATTTCTTCCCCGGGCAGCAGGTGGATTACGTCCTCGGAAAGATTCCGCCCGAGCAGGAAGCACTCATCCCAGAGCGAACCAAGGAGACCTCCGCCGCTATTAAGACTTTCTGTCTTGCGGGGATTCAGATGGCGATGAATCAGTTGAACAAGAGGAAGAAAGACTCCCCAGACTCTCCCCCCGCCCTCCCTGTTAGGGAGGGAGCGAATACCAATGACGGGTGAAGGCAGCCCCCGCCCTCCCTATAAGGGAGGGAGTGAATACCAATCCTCAGAGTAGGAGCAAAGACGAAACGGCAACCAAGCCCTAAAGGGCTCTCCCCCCGCCTGTCCGTCCTCGGATTAGGAGTTAATCCTCGGTCGCTCAGGACGGCTTGACATTGAGTCAACCCGTTAATCCCTTCGCTACCTGTGAGGGAGGGAGCGAATACCAATCCTCAGAGTAGGAGCAAAGACGAAACGGCAAAGGACACCCAAGCCTAAAAGTATCAGCAAAAACCACAAAACCTTAAGCGCATGAGCAAGAACCAATCAGCAAATGTATCTGCTCCCTCCCTAACAGGGAGGGCGGGGGGAGAGTCCGGAGAGTCCGGCCCTTCTATTGCCCGCCTCGACAAATGGCTCTGGGCAGCCCGGATCTTTAAAACCCGCACGATGGCTGCTGCTGCCTGCAAGAAAGGGCAGGTCAGCATCGCCGGCGCCCAAAAGAAGCCCTCATGCATGGTCAAGGTAGGTGATGTCATCGATGTACGCAAACCGCCCATCACCTATTCGTTCCGCATCCTGCAGGCCATAGAGCACCGCGTGGGAGCCAAACTCATTCCCCAGATTCTGGAGAACGTCACGGCGCCCGAGCAGTACGAACTGCTGGAGATGAACCGTATCAGCGGTTTTGTGGATCGTGCCCGTGGAACGGGTCGTCCTACCAAGAAGGAGCGCCGTGCCCTCGATGACTTCGGCGCACAGGCGGCCGACATTCCCGTCTTCTTCGGAGACTTCGACTTTGACCTGGGCGACGAGGACGAGGAAGAGGAGTCGTGAGCAAATGTGTGAAGGGGATTGATTAACTTATAACGCTATGAACTAGTATGCAGACAATGAAACTAAAGTTACTGACACTGATGCTGCTGTGCCACTTCAGTGTGTCCGCAAAAGTGGAGCCTTGCGGCCCGATACCAACTGAGAATCAGTTGCGTTGGCAGGCTATGGAAATGTATGCCTTCATCCACTATTCGCTGAATACCTATACCGACCAGGAATGGGGTTTCGGCAATGAGGATCCCAAGTTGTTCAATCCTTCGGACCTGGATTGCCGTCAGTGGGCACGTGTGTGCAAGCAGGCTGGTATGAAGGGGATTATTTTCACGGCCAAGCATCACTGCGGCTTCTGTATGTGGCCTTCGAAATATACCGAGTACTCGGTGAAAAACGCTCCATGGAAGAATGGCAAGGGTGATGTGGTACGCGAGTTGGCCGACGCCTGCCGGGAAGAAGGATTGGAATTCGCGGTTTACCTGTCGCCCTGGGACAGGAACTATCCAGAATATGGTAGGCCGGAATACGTCACTTACTTCCGCAACCAGCTGCGAGAACTGCTGACCCAGTACGGCGACATCTTTGAGGTGTGGTTCGACGGTGCCAACGGCGGCGACGGCTGGTATGGAGGTGCCAATGAGGTGCGCAAGATTGACAGAACGACGTATTACCAATGGCCTGAGACCTACAAGATGATCCGCGAGTTGCAACCCCGTTGCCTAATCTGGAACGATGGCAGTGATCGTGGCGATTTGCGTTGGGTGGGTACCGAGGCTGGCAGTGTCGGCGAGACCAATTGGAGCCTGTTGAATCGTGAAGGCGAGGTGACGTGGCCGATGCTGCATTATGGATTGGAGGATGGTGATTCTTGGGTGCCGGGCGAGACAAATACAAGTATTCGTCCCGGGTGGTTCTATCATGAGGCAGAGAACGAGCACGTGAAAAGCCTGTCGAAATTGATGGAAACTTATTATAAATCGGTGGGACGCAACTCCTGTCTGTTGCTGAACTTCCCCGTAGCCCCTAATGGACGTATCCACCCCAACGACAGTCTGCGTGGCATCGCGTTCAAGAAGATGATTGACCTGGTGTTTAAGGAAGACCTGACGAGGAAGGCGAAGAAAAAAACTCAAGGGAATGTGACCCTCATTGAGTTTAAGAAGCCAACGTCCTTCAACCGCTTTGTAGCAGAGGAAGACATCCGGTATGGTCAGCGAGTGAAGAAATTCACGCTGGAAGCCCTTGTCGATGGAGTCTGGCAGCCACTGAAAGATGAACTGATGGAGAACGGCGACGGACTGACGACCATAGGTCATCGTCGCATCATCTGCTTCCCCACAGTGAAGGCCACGAAACTACGTTTCACCATCACCGGGACAAAAGCAGAACCCCTAATCAAGAAACTGGCTGTCTATCTGGCTCCGCCGTTAACAGCTGATATTCCCAATAGCGGTGAGAAGAAATCCTCAAACTTGCATATTTTCTTCAGCAGTCCGCGCCAGATGATGATAGACTGGAACACAGAGCAAACCATCACCTCGTTCCGCTACCTGCCGCCGCAAGAGACGAGGGAAGGAACCATCACCCACTTTACCCTCTGGGGTTCTACCGACTGGAACAACTGGACGAAGCTGGCTTCGGGCGAGTTCTCGAATATCGTGAACAATCCCATCTGGCAAACCATCAAGCTTACCCCCACCAAAGTGCGTATGCTCCGCTTTGAGGCAGACCGCCTGGCTTCTGGGGAGCGCTTGGGATATGGTGATATTGAAGTATTAACGGAATAACAGTAACAGACTATGAAGAACGTGTTTGCTGCGATTGCCCTGCTGGCCGTATCAGCACAGGCACAGGATGTCCACGACTGGGAGAATCCCGCTGTGCTCAGCATTAACAAACTGCCTTATCATGCCACCCTGCAACTGCCCTCGAAGGAGAAGGAGTGCAAGGAGATCGTGTCGCTCGACGGACAGTGGCGCTTCCACTGGAGCCGCAATCCGGAGGAACGGCCGGCGGATTTCTACAAGGAGGATTTTGATGTCAGCCGTTGGGACTACATCAACGTGCCCGGCAACTGGCAGACACAAGGTTTCGGTACACCTATATATATAAATATAAACTATCCGTTTGTGCGCAACCGTCCCAGCGTGACCACAGAACCGCCCAAGGACTGGACTGCCTACGAGAACCGCAATCCCGTAGGTTCCTATGTTACCACCGTTCACGTGACCAAGGAGATGCTCGCGAAGAACCTGATTCTGCATTTCGGAGGTGTTCACTCTGCTATGTACGTGTGGGTGAACGGACGAAAGGTTGGCTACAGCCAGAACTCGATGTCACCCGCAGAGTTCGATGTGACCGGCTACCTGCGCGAGGGCAGCAACCGCCTGGCAGTGGAAGTCTATCGCTGGAGCGACGGCAGCTACCTGGAGGATCAGGATATGTGGCGCCTCTCGGGTATCTTCCGTAGCGTGCAACTCTGGGTACGACCGCTGACTCATATCGCCGACTACCGTGTGACGGCGATTCCCAATGCAGACTTCAGCCAGGCGGACATCACGGCTGATGTCGCCCTCTGCAACACCGGTAAGGACGTGGTCAGGAACATGAAACTACAGTTCCTCATCAACGGTCAGCCCTTGGAGCAGTCCGTAGCCGTTCTTGCCCCAGGCGATACCACCAACCTGCAACTCCACTATCAGCTGGATAAACCCCAGCTATGGTCGGCAGAGAAACCACATCTCTATCCTTTCAGCATCGAGTTGCGCGACGCACAGAATGCCATCGTCGAGCATTTCGACTACCACCTCGGTGTGAAGCGCGTGGAATGCGTGGGCGAAGTGTTCAAAATCAATGGCAGGAATGTCAAGCTGCGCGGCGTGAACCGCCACGACCATCACCCCCGCACGGGTCGCTATGTGGACGATGCCACCTACGAGCAGGATATCCGCCTGATGAAACAGGGCAATGTCAACTTCCTGCGTACCTCTCACTATCCCGACCGCGAGTATCTCTACGAACTCTGCGACCGCTGGGGTATCTACGTGATGGACGAGGCCAACCACGAGACTCACGGCTACGGCTATGCCAACAAGGTGATGGGCGAGGATCTGACTTTCCAGCGGGCTCATGTAGACAGGGCAGAGTCGCTGGTCAAGCGTGACTTCAACCACCCTTGCGTCATCCTCTGGAGCCTCGGCAACGAAGGCGGTGTCGGACCTAATATCGAGGCCATGTACAATAAGGTGCGTGAACTCGACCAGACCCGTCCGCCGTTCTACGACAGCGACCGGCGCTACTCCGCCCTCTGGGACGACAGCTACCTCACTCCGGAGAATCTGAAGAAAAACGCCCAGCAGGTCACCGACAAACCCTTCATGATGCGTGAGTACGCTCATGCTATGGGAAATTCCCTGGGCAACTTCCAGGAGTACTGGGATGTGATCTACGCCGACAGCAGCATCGTCGGCGCAGCCATCTGGGACTGGGTGGACCAGGGACTTTATTCCTCTTCTCTGAAGACGTTTGCCTACGGCGGTGACTTCGGCGACCGACCCAACGATGGTAACTTCTGCATCAATGGACTGCTGGCAGCAGACCGTACGCCGCATCCGCATTATTATGAGATGAAGCATGTCTATCAGCCACTGCAGTTCGTCCGTGAAGGAGATGACATCCGGATTATTAATCACGACAGCTTCACGGAACCTGCTGAGTACGAAATCACTTTCGACACCATTGATATTGACGGGGAGCGCCTGTTGAATGTCGCTGCCCGACTGAAGGCTGACAAGCCTTGGGCCCAGAAGGGATTTGTGGTGGCAAGCGAGCAGTTTGTGCTCTCGCCCTACGCTTTCCCGAATTCCGTCGTGCCCACTGCCACGGCCTCTGCCGAAGGCTTCACCGTCGACGGCAATACGCTCGTCTCCTGGGTCGTCCAGGGGCAGGAGATGTTGCAGGCACCGCTGGAACCTTATTTCTGGAAACCGGAAAACGACAACCAGCGGGCTGCGGGTTTTGCCAATCGAGTGGCCGTGTGGAAGGAAGTGAGAGATGTCAAGGTGAAATACACACTCATCGATGACCACAGTATACTCGTCGATTTGGACTACCAGCCCACAGCCGGCGAAAAGCCCGTCATACCAAAGTTAGGTATGCGTCTGCGCCTGCCTGCTGACTTCACCCAGATTCGCTATTTTGGTCGCGGACCGTGGGAGAATTATCCCGACCGCAAGCGCTCTGCCTTCCTGGGATGCTACGAGATGCCGCTGTCGGAGTTCGAGACGGAGTACGTGAGGCCGCAGGACAACGGCAATCGATGTGATGTCCGCTGGTTTGAAATCTCATCGCCTCAGAGGACACTGCGTATCGACGGCTGCCAGCCACTTTGTATCCGTGCCTGGGACTACGGAGAGGAAGACCTCACCGAGGCACACCATCCGCAGGACATCCGCCGCGGACTGTTCGTCAACCTGAATATTGACTTGAACATTCATGGGGTAGGTGGTGTTGACACCTGGGGTGCGCGTACCTTGCCTCAATATACGATTCCGGCCAATCAACCGTATCACTACAGCTTTATTCTCAGCAGTATCCGCCGCAGATAACAACGGACTCATACTTCCGGAATTATGGCATATCGACTGCAACCCATTAGGCAACAAGGCCTTGTCGGCTTTGCCGATAAGGACGGAAACATCGTCATTCCATGCCGATGGCGCGATGTACGCGGTTTTCATTGTGGACGTGCCTGGGTGCGGGATGAGCGGGGACAATATGGATTTATAGATGAGAAAGGCCAGTTGGTCATTCCCTGTACGTGGCAGCGCGTCTATTCTTTCAGTGAGGATCTGGCTGTGGTGCAGGCTGCTGATGGCAAGTGGGGATATGTCAATAAGGACGGAGAGGTCGTCATCCCTTGCCGGTGGGCGAGTGCTCGGTCCTTCACCCGCGGTGAGGCGGCCGTGGAGGATTCCTCTGGCGCTTTCTTTCATATTGACAGACAGGGCAACCTATGTTCGTTGGCTTACAAACATAGGTTCGTTTTTTTATTCAGCTACAATCTTGCAGATGTTCACCACCGTCTGCGTCGCTTTTTGCATGGACTGGATGGGCACAAATTCGTGGCGGCCGTGGAAGTTGAGGCCGCCGGCAAAGATATTGGGGCAGGGGAGACCCTTGAAACTGAGCTGTGCGCCGTCGGTGCCGCCACGGATTGCCTTGACCTTGCACTCCATACCAGCTTCTTCGATGGCTCGGCGGGCGATGTCGATGATGTGCTCCTTGCCCTCGAGTTGCTGTTTCATGTTGTAGTATTGGTCGCGGATATCAGCGGTGACAATACCTTCGCCGTAGCGTTCCTCAAAGACGGCAGCCAGGTCGGCCACGAAGTTCTTGCGTTCCTCGAAGCGCTGGCGGTCGTGATCGCGGATGATGTAGCTGAGGGTGGCTTCTTCGACAGTGGCCTTGATGCCCGTGAGGTGATAGAATCCCTCGTAGCCCTCGGTGCGCTCGGGCACCTCGGCAGCTGGCATCTCGCGCGCAAACTCCGTGGCGATGAGGCAGGCATTGCGCATCTTGTCCTTGGCATAACCCGGGTGAACGTTGAGCCCCTTGATGCGGATGGTGGCGCTGGCAGCGTTGAAGTTCTCGTACTCCAGTTCGCCAACCTCAGAACCGTCCATCGTATAAGCCCATTCGGCACCGAACTTTTCTACATCGAACAGATGAGCTCCGGCACCGATCTCCTCGTCGGGATTGAAGGCCACACGGATGCGGCCGTGGGAGATTTCGGGGTGTTCCATCAGGTACGCCATGGCTTCCACGATTTCGGCGATGCCAGCTTTGTCGTCGGCTCCCAGCAGGGTGTGGCCGTCCGTGACGATGAGGTCTTCGCCCACGTGATCCAGCATCTCGGGAAACATCTTGGGGGAGGTGACGATGCCTTCAGCTGCATCGAGCACGATGTCGCCGCCGTCGTAGTGTTCCACGATGCGGGGCTTTATATTGGCTCCAGAGCAGTCGGGACTGGTGTCGTAGTGTGAGATGAAGCCGATGGTAGGCACTTCGGCGGGGATGTTGCTGGGCAGGGTGGCATAGATGTAGCCAGCCTCGTCCATTTCCACTTCTTCCAGCCCCATTTCTTCAAGGGATTCTGCCAAGTGGCGTGCAAAGTCCAGTTGTTTAGGAGTACTCGGACAGCCCTCAGCCTCTTCGGAGGATTGGGTGTCGTAGCTGATGTAGTCGAGGAAACGCGTTATTAATCTTTCACTTTCCATATTCACTTTTCATTTCTCTTTACTTCACCTCCCATCCCAGAGCGCTGGCACCGAGCACGGCTGCTCCGGCACCATCCAGTTCGCTGACGAGGAATTTAGCCTTGTCCTTGAAGATGCGTAGCACGCTCTTTTCATAAGCTTTCTTGATGGGCTCCATGATGAGGTCGCCAGCCTTGGTCAGACCACCGAAGAAGATGAAAGCCTCGGGAGAGCTGAAGGCAGCGAAGTTGGCGCAGGCTTCACCGAGGATGCGTCCTGTTTCCTCGAAGATTTGCTTGGCCACCTCGTCACCCTTGCCAGCGGCGATGGCGACGTCCTTCGATTCGATCTTGTCGAGGGGTATGTCACGGAGGATTGTCGGCTTATCCGTCTTTTCGATAATCTCACGTGCCGTGCGGGCAACGCCTGTAGCAGAGCAGTAGGCTTCAAGACAGCCCTTGCGGCCGCAACCGCACTGACGACCGTCCTTCTCAACAATCACGTGGCCCAATTCGCCGGCCATACCGTCGCAGCCAAGCACCATCTGTCCATTGACGACGATACCCGAACCTACGCCCGTGCCGAGGGTGATCATGATGAAGTTCTGCATGCCGCGGGCTGCACCATATTGCATCTCGCCCATAGCTGCGGCGTTGGCATCGTTCGTCAAGCGCACGGGAATACCCAGACGCTCCGAGAACATCTGTGCGAGAGGAATCTTGCCCTTCCACGGGAGGTTGGGGGCGAACTCGATAGCACCGCTGTAGTAGTTGCCATTGGGGGCTCCGATTCCCATAGCATGTATTTTCTCTATGCCGCCCACTTGTTCGATAATGGGACGAAGGGCTGCCACGCAGTCATCCACATACTGGTTGGGATCATTGCCGTGTCCGGCTGTCTTCACACGGGTCGAGGCAATGATGTTGGCATTCTGGTCAACGATTCCGAATTCAGAGTTGGTGCCTCCCAGGTCGAGGCCAATAACATAAGGTTTCTTTTCCATTTTTTTAAGTTTTATACTTTAGGGTTCTGGTATTTGCTGGAATGACTATTCAGGCGCCAAAGGTAGTAAAAGTTTGTCAGGAGAGGAAGAAAAAGCTAAGAAAAATGCATTTTTGCAGGGAAGAATGCGCTTTTCTTCCATTTTCTTTCTTTTTTTCGAAGAAAAAGCCGAACTTTGTGCCCTGTATGTGGTTTGAACATGTAACTTTACTCGATTTGACCGTCAAAGGTCTCCTCGTAGGCATCGTCGCAAGTGCTCCTATGGGGCCTGTGGGTGTGCTGTGTATTCAGCGCACTTTGAACAAGGGACGCTGGTATGGTTTGGTCACCGGATTGGGCGCTGCCGTGAGCGACATCATCTACGCCCTCATGACGGGTTTTGGTATGAGCTTTGTGCTGGAATTCATCGAGCAGCCCCGCACGATGTACTTCCTCCAGCTCTTTGGCAGCATCATCCTCTTCGCCTTCGGATACTACACCTTCCGGACGAAACCTCATTTGCGAAAGGTTTCCACCGAAAAGGGAACGCTGGCCTACAATGGCCTGACGGGCTTCTTCGTCACCGTCAGCAACCCGCTCATCATCTTCCTCTTCCTGGCGCTCTTTGCCCGCTTCACCTTCGTGGTGCCCGAACACATAGGGCAGCAGACACTGGGCTACCTGAGCATTTTCCTCGGAGCTATGCTGTGGTGGTACGGACTCACTTATGTGGTGGACAAGCTCCGTGCTACTTTTGAACTCGAACGCATTTCTCTCATTAATAAAATAATAGGTGTCATCGTGATGACCGTTTCGGCGCTCGGCTTGTTCTCTACACTGCTGGGACTGACGTTGTATTAATTGAAGTCGGATTATTGAAAGCTGAGAATTAGGAGGATGGAGTCGTGAAGATAGCCAAACAACTGAAAGATAAGAACGTTGCTGAGTACCTGCTGTATATGTGGCAGCTGGAAGATACCCTGCGAGCCTATGGGTGCGATGCCGACCGACTGCGTGACGAGTATGTCGCACGGTTTGACTACAGCGAGGAAGACCGGGCTGCCGAAGCCCAATGGCTCGGCGACCTCTGTCAGATGATGCGCGAGGAGGGGAAAATGGAAAAAGGTCACCTGCAGATCAATCAGGGAACGATTTCCCTGCTGACGGACCTCCACCAGCAGCTGCTGCAGAGCACCAAGCACCCTTTTTATTCGGCGGCCTACTACAAGGCTTTGCCTTTCATCGTCGAGTTCCGTTCTCGCAGTGGTCACACTGATGCCCCCGAACTGGAGAACTGCTTCGAGGCGCTCTATGGCACTATGTTACTCCGTCTGCAGCAGAAGCCTATTTCCAAAGAAACACAGGAAGCCGTAACTCACATCTCGCACCTGCTCGCACTCCTTGCCGACGCATGGAGAAAGGAGAGGGCAGGGGAGTTGGAACTGTGATTATATTAAAGAAGACAACCGAAAAGTTGATAGTTGAATAGTTGACTCCATCTATATGAAAACAATCCTCGTCACTGGCGCCTGCGGGCAGCTCGGCAATGAGATGCAGCTGCAAGCCCGGCTTCATCCCGAATACCTCTGGCTCTTCACGGACGTAGTGCCCGCTCCCGTCCCCGCTGCGTCTGCATCTTCCCCTTCCCCCGCCCCTGGTTCTTCCCCTTCCCCCGCCCCTGGCTCTTCCCCTTCCCCCGCCTCGGGCTCTTCCCCTTCCCCCGCCTCGGGTTCAGTGGACGGCGGTTCGTCCGCCGTCAGTTCGTCCGCCGTCAGTTCCCTGGACATCACCGACTCCGCCGCCGTCCTCTCCTTCGTGGAGGAGCACTCCGTAGACCTCATCGTCAACTGTGCCGCCTACACCGCAGTGGACCGCGCTGAGTCCGATGCAGACCGGGCAGCCCTCCTGAATGCCACCGCTCCCGGCTACCTTGCCGCAGCCATCCAGGGCCGTGGCGGTCAGCTGGTTCAGATCTCCACCGACTACGTCTTCGACGGCACCGCCCACACCCCCTACACCGAGGACCTCCCCACTTGTCCCAACTCCGTCTACGGCCGCACCAAACTCGCTGGCGAACAGGCCGTTCTCGCGGCAAATCCCTCGGCCCTCATCATCCGCACTGCCTGGCTCTATAGCCGCTTCGGGAATAACTTCGTGAAGACGATGTTACGCCTGGGCCGCGAGAAAACCGAGCTCGGTGTAATCTTTGACCAAATAGGAACACCCACTTACGCCAGAGACCTGGCTGCTGCCATCATGGCTGCCATCACGCAGGGCGTTCAGCCTGGTGTTTATCATTTCTCCAACGAGGGTGTCTGTTCGTGGTACGACTTCACCAAGGCCATTCATCGCCTGGCAGGCATCACCACTTGCCACGTACGCCCGCTCCATACCACCGAGTACCCGACTCCGGCGGCCCGTCCCCACTACAGTGTCCTCGACAAGACAAAGATCAAGCAGACCTACCACCTCGAAATCCCCTATTGGGAGGACAGCCTCCGCGACTGCCTCCAAGAACTCCTATAGTCCCCCGGGCACTTTGTTGCCCCCGCCCCGCCGGTTGGCTTAGCCTCCCCAGTAACCTCATTCCCCCATTCCCCTTACACAACCCCTTAAACTCCATACTCCCTTGAACCAAGAAATAGAACGCAGGCGAACCTTCGCCATCATATCGCACCCAGATGCAGGTAAGACCACCCTGACCGAGAAGTTCCTCCTCTTCGGCGGACAGATTCAGGTGGCCGGTGCCGTAAAGAGCAATAAAATCAAGAAGACCGCCACCTCCGACTGGATGGATATCGAGAAACAGCGCGGTATCTCCGTGACAACCTCCGTCATGGAATTCGACTATACTCCCGACGCACCCTCTTTGCTCAGTGCAGGCGACGGTGCCGTCGCACCCGAGTACAAGGTCAACATCCTTGACACCCCCGGTCACCAGGACTTCGCAGAAGACACCTTCCGCACTCTCACTGCCGTGGACTCTGCCATCATCGTGGTCGATGGTGCCAAGGGTGTGGAGACCCAAACCCGCAAGCTGATGACCGTCTGCCGTATGCGCAAGACTCCCGTCATCGTTTTCATCAATAAGATGGACCGCGAAGGCAAGGATCCCTTCGACCTCCTCGATGAACTCGAAGAGGAACTGCAAATCAAGGTGCGTCCGCTTTCATGGCCCATCAATCAGGGCGCTCGCTTCAAGGGTGTTTATAACATCTACGAGCAGAATCTCAACCTCTTCACTCCCGACAAGCAGCGCGTAACCGAGAAGGTGAGTGTGCAGCTCGATTCCGAGGAGCTGGACAACTACGTAGGTTCCGACGACGCTGCCAAACTGCGTGAAGACCTCGAAATCATCGAGGGTGTCTATCCGGAGTTCGACCGCCAGACTTACCTTGATGCTGAAGTGGCGCCGGTCTTCTTCGGCTCTGCACTGAACAACTTCGGCGTGAAGGAACTCCTCGACTGCTTTGTCGAGATAGCCCCCTCGCCTCGTCCAACCAAGGCCGAGGAGCGCGACGTACAGCCCGAAGAACCGAAGTTCACCGGATTCGTCTTCAAGATCACGGCTAACATCGATCCCAACCACCGTTCCTGCATCGCCTTCTGCAAGGTCTGCTCCGGCAAGTTCGTGCGCAATGCTCCTTATCTGCATGTGCGTCAGGGCAAGACCGTGCGCTTCTCCTCGCCAACCCAGTTCATGGCCCAGCGCAAGTCCACCATCGACGAAGCCTGGCCGGGTGACATCGTGGGTTTGCCGGACAACGGCATCTTCAAGATTGGCGACACCCTCACCGAGGGCGAACAGCTCCATTTCCGCGGGCTGCCCAGCTTCTCGCCGGAGCTCTTCAAGTACATCGAGAACGCAGACCCCATGAAGACCAAGCAGCTGGAGAAGGGTATTGCCCAACTCATGGACGAAGGCGTAGCACAGCTCTTCATCAACCAGTTCAACGGCCGCAAGCTCATCGGCACCGTAGGTCAGCTGCAGTTCGAGGTCATTCAGTACCGCCTCGAGAACGAGTATGGTGCCAAGTGCCGCTGGGAACCGGCCAGCCTCTACAAGGCCTGCTGGATTGAAAGCGATGACCCCGTACAGCTGGAGTCCTTCAAGAAACGCAAGTACCAGTATATGGCCCGCGACCTCGAAGGCCGCGACGTCTTCCTTGCCGATTCCGCCTACGTTCTCTCCATGGCGCAGCAGGACTTCGAGCACATCAAGTTCCACTTCACATCCGAATTCTAATGAGTAGAGAAAGAGACGAAGATATAAGAAAGGCGGTGGAGGTGCTCCGCCAGGGCGGCACCATCCTTTATCCCACCGACACCATTTGGGGCATCGGCTGCGATGCCACGAATCCGGAGGCTGTCCGGAAGGTCTTTGAAATCAAGCGCCGTGAGGACTCCAAGGCGCTCATCTGCCTCGTCGACAGTCCGGGACGACTGCAGCGCTACGTCCGCAACGTGCCTGATGTAGCCTGGGACATCATTGACCTTGCCACCCGTCCGACCACCGTCATCCTCAATGGTGTCACCGGCTTGGCTCCAAATCTCCTGGCAGAGGACGGCAGTGTGGGGCTGCGCGTCACCTCCGAGGTGTTCTCGCAGCAGCTCTGCTACCGGTTCCAGAAGGCCATCGTCAGCACCTCCGCAAACATCAGCGGCGAGCCTGCCCCCCAGACCTTCGCCGATATCTCCGAAGAGATCAAGAGGGCTGTCGATTACGTCTGCCTCTCCCGCCAGCGCGACACCTCCCGCCACGAACCCTCCTCCATCATCAAGCTTACTCCCACCGGCGAAGTCACCATTATCCGTAAATAACTCCCCGCTCCTGAATAATAGCCACTGTGCCCGTGCCGTAAGGCGCGGGAAATCCTATTACTCCGCGAAATTCGCGATCAAATAATGAAAGCACCCTCCTTCGATAGCATTCTCCTCTGGCGCTCCCGCCATATCACGGACAAGCAGTTTATGCTTCTGCTGGCCCTCTTCATCGGTGTCCTCACCGCCTTGGCCGGCCTCCTGCTGAAGTGGCTTATTGGAGCCATCGAGGACTTGCTGACACAGCATTTCTCTATCACCGGGGCCAACTGGCCATACCTCGTCTATCCTGTCGTCGGCATCCTGCTCACCGGACTCTTCGTGCGCTATGTCGTCCGTGATGACATTGGGCATGGCATCACGAAGATCCTATATGCTATAGCCCGCAAGCAAAGTCGCATCAAGCCCCATAATACCTGGTCTTCCGTCGTGGCATCGGGCATCACCATCGGATTCGGAGGTAGTGTCGGTGCCGAAGCACCTATTGTACTCACAGGTTCTGCCATTGGCAGTACTTTGGGACAAGTCTTCCAACTGGATTCCAAGAAGATGATGCTCCTGGTGGGCTGTGGAGCCGCAGGGGCCGTCAGCGGTATTTTCAAGGCACCTATCGCGGGCCTCGTCTTCACCCTTGAGGTCCTGATGATAGACTTCACCCTTGGCAGCCTGCTGCCGTTGCTCGTTTCGTGCGTCACTGCAGCTGCCGTCACCTTTGCCATTTCCGGCACGGGTAACCTCTTCGAGTTCCACCTCATCAACGCTTTTGCCATCGAACGCGTGCCCGCGTATATATTATTAGGTGTGTTCTGCGGACTTGTCTCGCTCTACTTCACCCGCGTCATGAACTGGCTCGAAGACCAGTTCCGGCGTCTCGGCTCCCCTTGGAGGCGATTCCTCATCGCCAGTCCCATTCTCAGTGTGCTCATCTTCCTCTTCCCCTCGCTCTATGGTGAGGGCTATGGCATGATACGCCTTCTCCTCAACGGTCAGACGCAAGCCGACTGGAACCAGGTGCTCGAGGGCTCCTTCTTCTACGCCACTCCCCACCTGCTGCTCCTCTACCTCGCCGGCATCATTGTCTTCAAGGTCTTTGCCACTACGGCGACCAACAGCGGCGGCGGTTGCGGCGGTACCTTTGCGCCGTCGCTCTTCCTGGGTTGCGTCTCCGGTTTCCTTTTCGCCTCGCTGTGGAACCTGCTTTCGGCGTTTGACTTCCAGCTGTTCAATCTGCCGAACGTCCCCGAGAGCAATTTCTCCCTATTGGGAATGGCAGGACTGATGAGCGGAGTCATGCATGCCCCGCTGACCGGTATCTTCCTCATCGCCGAGCTCACCGGCGGCTACGGCCTCTTCCTCCCCCTGATGATTGTGGCTGTCTGTGCCTACCTGACCATCATCATCTTCGAGCCCCACAGTATCTACACCATGCGTCTGGCTCGCAAGGGAGAGCTCGTCACCCACAATAAGGATCAGGCCGTGCTCACGCTGATGTCTATGGACTCCGTCATCCAGCGCTATGAGGAGCACCTGCATCCCGACGACGACCTCGGCGAGATTGTCCGTCAGATCTCATCTTCCGAACGCGATATCTTCCCTGTGGTAGATGACCAGCAGCATCTCCTCGGAGTGCTCGTTCTCGACCGCGTGCGGCATGTCATGTTCCGCACGGAGCTCTATCATACCCTTCACGTACGTGACCTCATGTCCCGCTACGCTGCCCGCTTAAAAGTCGGTGATCCTATGGACATCGTCATGGCTGCCTTCGACCGCACCTCTGCCTGGACTCTTCCCGTAGTAGACGATCAGGGCACCTTCATCGGATTCATCCGTCGCAGCCACGTCTTTGCACTGTACAGGCAGATGATGGCAGACTTGAGTGATGAATAGGACTCTCCCCCCGCCCTCCCTGTTAGGGAGGGAGCGATTACCTTTGAACGCAGAATATGTTTCAAAAATAGTAGTCAAAAAAGATAGAGTATAGAACAGCATTTCAAATAGATTACTTTCCTATGGATTATAGAACAGCTTCGCCGGATAGATATATGCTCCTAAGGGAATTTGCAAGGGAGAACAGGCGTAACATGACGCTTGCGGAGTCTCTCTTGTGGGAAGAACTGCGGAAGTTAGAAGTAGGAACTCGTTTCAACCGCCAACATATCATTGGCGATTACATTGTGGACTTCGTCTCGCAACGCGAGGGGCTTGTCATAGAGGTGGATGGAGGTTATCATTCTGAAAGGCAGCAGCAGGAAGATGATGCTATCCGTGAGCGAGATTTGGAAAACTTGGGTTTCCAGGTCATGCGTTTTACAAACGAGGAAGTCTTATACGATATTGATAATGTTTTAACTCAAATAGAATCATATTTTAAATGAATACATCCAGTCAAAATCATTCTGCTCCCTCCCTAACAGGGAGGGCGGGGGGAGAGTCTTCGATGAAAATCGTCTTCATGGGCACCCCCGAGTTTGCCGTTGAATCCCTCCGCAAACTCGTTGAGAACAACTATAATGTGGTGGCAGTTGTCACTATGCCAGATAAACCGGTGGGACGCCACCACGACACCCTGCAGGCTTCGCCCGTCAAGGAGTACGCTGTCTCGAAGGGCATTCCTGTTCTGCAACCCGAGAAGCTGAAGGACGAGGCGTTCCTCGAGGAACTGCGCAGCTACGAGGCCGACCTCCAGATAGTCGTCGCCTTCCGTATGTTGCCCGAGGTCGTTTGGGCCATGCCGCCCTTGGGCACCTTCAACCTCCACGCAGCCCTGCTGCCTCAGTACCGCGGAGCAGCTCCCATCAATTGGGCCGTCATTAATGGTGAGACGGAGACGGGCGTCACCACCTTCTTCCTCGACCACGATATCGACACAGGGCGCATCATTCATCGTGTCCCTTCGCCCATTGCAGATACCGATACCGTCGGTGATGTCTACGACCGCCTGATGTACCTCGGCGCTGACCTCGTCCTCCGCACCGTGGACGATATCGCCTCTGGCAACATCGCCCCCGTGGACCAGAGCACTGTGCTCGGCGGTTCTTCCGCCGAGTCTGCTCTCCGCCCCGCTCCCAAGCTCTTCAAGGAAAACACCCAGATTCGCTGGAGCCAGCACACCGTGAAGTCCGCCTACGACTTCATCCGTGGACTCTCACCCTACCCGGGCGCATGGACCACCCTCTGCACCGCCGACGGTCGCGAGACACAACTCAAGGTCTTTTTCGCCGAGAAAGATGTGCCCGCCGAACCCGGAAATCCCCTCGTTGTCCGCCTCAGCAACGGCTATCTCCGCCTGACGGACATCCAATTGGCAGGAAAACGACGTATGCCAGCCGCCGATTTCCTCCGTGGAGCTCATTTAGAGGGCGCAATCCTGAAAGAATGTTAAATTTTAGGGCGAAAGACAATAACTTTCTACTGCGAACTTTCATCTTTCAACATTTACGCATACCTTTGCCCCGCTAAACCCCTAAAATGTCATTGCCTATCGCAAAATCATTACTCCGAAATCATCTTATTGGAAAGTAATGCAAAACCTGTTTAATGAGTCTGACGATATGCTCGTCAAACTCTATGAGAATGGTAATGATGAGGCGTTTGACGTCCTCCTCGAACGTTATCAAAAGTCTATCTACGGTTTCATCCTGACGCTGGTCTGCGATGTCACCGCAGCCGAAGACATCTTCCAGGAGACCTTCTACAAGGCCATCGTCTGTCTCCGCAGCCATCGCTATACCGAGACGGGACGATTCCAGTCGTGGCTCATACGCATTGCCAACAATCTCATCGTGGATCGCCACCGCCGCCACGAACCCATCGTGGATTCTGCCACCAACCAGGACCACGACCGCCTGTTTAACCGCGGAGACCTGGTTGAAGGCAGCATCGAGGATTCCTATCACAACGAGCAGACGATGAAGGATGTCCAGAAGATGATTGCCCTCCTGCCGGAGCCACAGCAGGAAGTGGTGCGTCTGCGTATCTACGATAAGAAATCCTTCAAGGAGATAGCTGACCTCACCAACTGCAGCATCAACACCGCCCTCGGCCGTATGCGCTATGCCACCATTAACCTCCGTCGCATGGCAGCCCGCAACAAGTTGGACCTCACCTTCGTCAACTACGACTGAGGCCGCGGCAGTGCGTGTCTCTTCCCTGCTGCATCGGGCTATCCAGCCTGCTGCATCGGGCTATCCAGCCTGCTGCATCGGGCTATCCAGCCTGCTGCATCGGGCCATCCAGCCTGCTGCATCGGACCATCCAGCCTGCTGCATCGGGCTATCCAGCCTGCTGCATCGGGCTATCCAGCCTGCTGCATTTTTTTTGTCTTTGGCTCGCGCGCGCGATTAATTAATAAGGTGTAGTCGCAGCTGACCTGCGGGGGGCGATTATCGTGTTGATTGGTCAACAAAATGCTGCACAAATCCCCAAAATTCGTGCCATTTTGATGTGCGAAAGATGCAATTTGCTTTATTTCTGCCTCGGATTATGGATTTTTTTACATTTTTTATTGCAGTTCGCTAAAAATGTATTAATTTTGCGCCGTCTTAGGGCAAATTTTATAAAAAATGTAAGGTTGTGGCACCTTTTGAGAGGTGTTTTGGCGACCTGAAGCAGAATATAGAGACAAAGATAAAGTGAACTAAAATAGGTATTATGTTTAATTAAGAGAGTATTTATGGAAAAAAGACTAATGCTTTTCCTGAGCGGTCTTTTCCTATGTGTAGGAATGGCCATTGCTCAAACTCAAGTGAAAGGAACCATCATCTCTGCCGATGACGGCGAACCCCTGCCGGGTGCTTCCGTCAAGATTCAGGGCGAGAAGGTGGGAACCACAACCAACTTGGATGGTGAGTTCACCATCACCGTGCCCAGTGCCGAAACGCGCCTGCAGATTTCGCATATCGGTATGCTCACGCGCGTGGTTAAGGCTCGCAACGGTATGCGCATTGCCCTGGACACTGACAACAAATTGCTGGACGAAGTGATGGTTGTCACCTATGGTACTCAAACCAAGTCCCAGTTCACCGGTTCTGCTTCTATCATGAACAGCGAGGAACTGGAAAAGTACCAGGTCACCAACGCAGTGGACGCCTTGAAGGGTCGTGCATCCGGTGTGCAGATTACCAACACTTCCGGTCAGCCTGGTATGTCGAGTTCTATCCGCATCCGCGGTATCAACTCCCTGAATGCCGGCAACAGCCCGCTGATCGTCCTCGACGGTTCTCCCTACGACGGCGACATCAACCTCATCAACCCGAACGACATCGAGAGCATGACCGTCCTGAAGGACGCTGCATCCACCGCTCTGTACGGTGCCCGTGGTGGTAATGGTGTCATCCTGGTGACTACCAAGACTGCCAAGAAGGGTAAGGATGCTACCATCACCCTCGACGCCAAGTGGGGTGCTAACTCCAAGGGCGTTCAGGAGTACGACAAGATCAAGGATCCCGGCCGCCACTACGAGATGTGGTACAAGGGCCTGAACAACTACGCCACCAACAGCCTCGGTCTGGGTGCCGATGCCGCTTGGCGCTGGGCCAATGACAATATGTTCGGCACTGCCAACGTAGGTGACGAGAGTCTCGGTTACAACGTCTTCACCATTCCCGAAGGTCAGTACCTCATTGGCCGCAACGGCTTGATGAACCCTGCTGCCACCCTCGGCCGCCTCGTGACCAACAACGGCGAGCAGTTCCTGCTGACTCCCGACGACTGGGTGAATGAAATCTTCAAGACTGGTCTGCGTCAGGACTATACCGTCACCGCTTCCGGTGCCAACGACCGTGGTAGCTACTACCTCTCCACGAACTACCTGCGTCAGGAAGGTATCACCGCCGCTTCGAACTACGAGCGTCTGAGCTCTCGCCTGAAGGCTGACTACCAGCTGAAGGACTGGCTCCGCGTGGGTGCCAACATGAGCTACAACCACTACGAGCAGAATTACCTCGACACCGATGATGAGGGTAATGCCGGTTCTACGGGCAACGCCTTCGCCTTCAACAACATCGCTCCCATCTATCCGATGTACAACCGCGATGCTACGGGCCAGATCATCTACGACAATGTCGCCGGCATTAGTTCCTACGACTATGGTGACGGCAGCGTCAACGGTGTGCAGCGTGCATACCTGTCGCAGTCCAACCCCATCTCCGCCAACCTGCTCGACACCCGTCAGACCGAAGGTAACAACTTCTCCGGTACCGGTACCATCGAACTGCGTTTGCCCTACGGCTTCAAGGTCACTTCTATCAACTACGTCTATGTGGACGAGTACCGCTACACGGGTGTTACCAACCCCTACTTCGGCCAGTATGCCAACTCCAAGGGTATCGTCAGCAAGGACCACAGCCGCACTTGGGCTCGCAACTTCCAGCAGCGTATCGACTGGCAGCACGACTATGGCAAGCACAACATTGAGGTCATGCTCGGTCACGAATACTACCTCCAGAGCACTTATGACCTGAACTACTACAAGACCAATATGTTCTCCCAGAAGCACAAGGAACTGACGGGTGCCGTCGTTGCCGGTGCCGGTGATTCCGAAAAGCTCCAGTACAATACCGAGTCCTGGCTGAGCCGCGCTCTCTACAACTACGACCAGCGCTACTTCGTCGAAGGCTCCTTCACCCGCGCTGCTGCTTCTCCTAAGTTCCACAATAATCATTGGTGGGGTAACTTCTGGGGTGCATCTGCCGGCTGGCTGATCAACAAGGAGAGCTTCCTGAAGGATCAGAGCTGGATCGACGAGTTGAAGCTGAAGGTCTCCTACGGCCAGAATGGTAACGACCGCATCGATTCTTACCTCTACACCAACCGCTTCACCATCAAGAACTCCAACGATGAGGTCTCCCTGACTCCGAGCACCACGCAAAAGAACGAAAATATTTCCTGGGAAACCAACGCCAAATTCAATGCTGGTGTTGACTTCAGCTTCTGGAAGGGCCGTCTCACCGGTGGCATTGAGTTCTATAGCAACAAGACCAAGGACATGCTGTTCCGTCTGCCTCTCCCCGTCTCCTTCGGTTACACTGGCTTCTACGACAATATCGGTGACATGGTCAACCGCGGTGTTGAAATCGAGCTTAGCGGCGACATCTTCCGCACACATGATTTCACTTGGAGTGCTTACGCCAACATCACCACCAACCACAATGAGGTCACCCGTCTGCCCGAGGAGCGTCGCACCCAGAAGTACTGGGATCTCGATGGCAAGGAATACTTCGGCTTCTCCAGCGGTAGCTACTACTATGCTGAAGGCCTCTCCGCTTATAGCTACATGACCCGTAAGTTCGCCGGCCTGAACGAGAACGGTGAGAGCCTCTGGTACAAGAGTGTCTATAAGAAGGAACTGGATGAAAACGGCAATCCCAAGAAAGACGAGAACGGCGACGAAATCCTCCTGAAGGACGATAAGGACAAACCCATCCTCGAAGAGATGACCACCACGACCAACTACAGCGAAGCTGATGACTATATCATCGGCGACATCATGCCTGATGTCTATGGCGGTTTCGGTACCAGCCTCTCCTTCAAGGGTCTGGACTTCTCCGCTGACTTCACCTATCAGCTCGGCGGTAAGGTCTATGACGAAACCTATTCCAGCCTGATGACCCTGAATAGCACAGGTCGTGCTCTGCACAAGGATCTCTTCAACGCCTGGACTCCCGAGAACACGAATACCGATATCCCCCGCTTGCAGTACAACGACACTTACATGGCAGGTGCTTCCGACCGCTTCCTGACCAGTGCCAACTACCTCTGCTTGCAGAACCTCACCGTGGGCTACACTTTCCCGAAGAACCTCACTCAGAAGGCACACATCCAGAAACTCCGCATCTATCTCGTCGGTGATAACATCTGGGTTTGGAGCAAGCGCAAGGGTCTGGATCCCCGTATGGTGCTCGCAGGTGCTGTCAACAACAGCTACTATTCCGCTATCCGTACACTCTCCGCAGGTGTCAGCGTCACATTCTAAATCCTGAAGTCACATAATCAATTTTAAATGAAGATTCATATGAAAAGCATCTATAACAAAATACTAACCTTCGGAGTCGTTGCTCTTTTCGTCCCCGCACTCTCCGGGTGCATCGAAGAATTGGAGCCTCAGTCTTCCGTGGTTACAGAAGAACAAGTCAAGGAATCGCCCGCTTCGAGCGAAGCCTTGAAGATGGCCATGCCTGCCTATTTGAATCAGTACACTGACACGGGTTGGCACTACTCCTTCGGCTATGCCGCACAGATGATGATTCGCAATATGCTCGGTGGCGACACAGGTTTCAATGTCTCGACCTATGCCGGTCACTTCGCCCGTTGGGGAATCAACCAGTATCAGGGCTCTGACTACGTCTTCGCCGGTTATGTCTGGAGCTATTACTATGGTTTCCTGCTTGCCGTCAACCAGATGATTGGCACCGTGGATCCCGAGAACGCTTCTGAAGATCAGCTGGGTGCACTCGGCGCTGCATACGCTTTCCGCGCACTCATCTACCTCGACCTGGCTCGTATGTATGAGTTCCTTCCCAACGATATCTTCCCCGATGGCAAGAACTCCGACGGTATGACCGTCACCGGTCTGACCGTGCCTATCGTCACGGAGGCCACTCCTGCAAGTGAAGCCCGCAAGAATCCCCGCGCTCCTCACGAGAAGATGTCCGAGTTCATCCTCTCCGACCTCGACAACGCTGAGAAGTATATCGTCAACCTCACTGACACCAAGGGCAATGTGCTTCCCGACCTCGCTTGTGTCTATGGTCTGAAGGCTCGCCTCTATATGTGGAATGAGGACTATTCCAACGCTAAGACCTTTGCCCGCAAGGCTATCGACAACTCCAAGGTCGCTCCTATTTCCAAGGAAGAAGGTCTCAGCCTCACCAATGGTATGAACACCGCTGCCGACTTCATGTGGGCTGGTCAGCAGACCAGCGAGGACCGCACCGTCACCACCGGTATCGTCAACTGGACCAGCTGGGCCAGCAACCAGACAGACTTCGGCTACACGGGTGCTGCTACCAAGATGTTCCTCATCTGCGATGCCAAGTTCTACGAGCGCATCAGCAACACCGACTGGCGTAAGCTCTGGTTCCAGGCTCCCGAGGGCTCTCCCCTGCGCGCACAGATTCCTTATATGAATCCTACCGATGCAGCCGGTCTCGTGCCCTACGCTTCCATCAAGTTCCGTCCCGCTCAGGGTAACATCTCCGCCTACGCTACGGGTGCAGCTTCTGCTTATCCTGTGATGCGTGTTGAGGAAATGTACTTCATCGAGGCCGAGGCTACTGCTCAGAGCGATCCCGCTGCCGGCCTGACGCTGGTCAAGAACTTCATGAGCACCTATCGTGATCCCAACTACGCCAGCAAGGCTACTACGAAGGAAGCTGTCGTCAACGAAATCGTGTTCCAGAAGCAAGTCGAGCTCTGGGGCGAAGGCCAGCGCTTCTTCGATGTGAAGCGTCTGAACCTCTCCGTCACCCGCGGCTACAAGGACACCCCGTTCTATAGCCAGTTCCGCCTGAATACCAACGGCCGTCCCGCTTGGACGAATCTGGTCATCAGCCGCAACGAGGTGATGAACAACGATGCCCTCATCAACTACAACAACCCCGATCCCTCCGACAAATATCCTGTTTGGACAGAGGAGTAAGAGAGCGTTAAACTTCAGTTACAAACCCCCAAATAAAAATCTCCATGAACAAGATTTTAAAATATAGCTTGATGCTTCTTGCTGTTGGCTGTGCCTTCACCGCTTGTAAGGATGAGGACGACCAGAGACCTATCATTCCCGTTGAAGGTCCCCAGGTGTTCTTCAGCAGCGAGCTTCCGGAGACGATAGAACTCTCCAAGAGCACAAACTCCTTCTCGATTCCCGTCACGCGTGTTGACAGCGTTGGAGCACTGACCGTGCCCGTCACCGTCACTCTGCCCGACGGCAGCATCTTCACCGCTCCCACGAGCGTGACCTTCGCCGATGGTCAGAAGACCACCAACCTGGTGATCTCCTACGATCCCAATGCCATCGTCTATGGTGATTATACCGACATCACCGTGCAGATCGGTGACGAAAAGGTTACCACTCCTTATGGTAATAGTGCCTTCACCTTCTCCGCCGGTGCTACAGCTTGGGTGAGCATGGGTATGGCCACTTTCCGCGACGACCTCGTTGCCGGTACTTATGGAGAAGACCCCATCACCTACGAAGTAGAAATCGAAAAGAACATCGTCGAGGATGGTATTTACCGTCTGGTGTACCCCTATGGAGCAGGTTATCCCTACAACGATCCCGGCGACTGGGACACCAGCAAGAACTACTACATGGTTATTGATGCTTCCGACCCCGACTACGTTTGGGTGCCTCCATTCGAGACGGGTCTCAACTGGGGCGACGGCGCTATGATGATTGCCAGCTTTGTTCAGCTCTACCTCGACAACAACAACACCCTTGATGTCATTAAGGCCAACAAGCCTGAATTGTTCGGCCAGCTGAAGGACGGCGTGATTTCTTTCCCGGAGCCCAAGAGTTTCCTGGCAGGATTCGATGGCAAATATGATTCGTATTACTCCAACAACCGCGGTCTGACAGCTATCGCTCTGCCCGGAGCAAGAATTGCTGACTATAGCATAGGTTTCCAGTACAAAGGTCGTTTCATCGACACTGCTGGTCAGTACTATGTAGAAGGTATTCCCACTTTTGGCGCTGATATCGTTACCGCCAAGGCTGCCCTTGTGACTGCCGATACTTACGAAGACGTATATGCAGATATCGTTGCCGGTGAATACAAAGATGCAGTGGATGTCAAGGATGGCGAGGCTGTCCGCCTGCCGTTCAATGAGACTGGTACGTACTATGTCCTCATCGTTGGCTTCGACGAGGCTGGTAATCCTGTCGGCGAACTCGCTTCAAAGGTGGATGCCGTTATCGAAACTGGTAAAGAGGAAGAAGATGAACCAGTTTGGGAACCTGCCTATGTAGGTAACTACTACTATCGCGTGCTCAGCGATCCCAAGAATGACAAGTTCATAATTGACGAAGGTCTCACGCTCAGCGTCGATGCCAACAATAAATCCCACTACCAGATTGCTCCTTGGGGCAATGAATGTACCCTCGAATTCTTCATTAATGAGGATAACTCCATCACTGTGCCTCCCCAGGCTACAGGCCTCACAGGCTCTCATGGAGAGTTGTACGTCACTGACGTTCAGACCTACTCAGATCACAATGAGCAGTATGCTGCTTATGTCAGCAACTTCAAGGACGGTGTATTCACGTTCTACACGGTTTACTACAACGAAGAGGACGAATATGGCATCTGCGACGACACCTTCACCGTCACTGGTTATCCTGAAGTTAAGCCTGCTTCGAAGATTAGCGCTAAGGGCTTGATCAGGCCTTATTTCAAGGATGGTTTCCGTATGCTGTCTCCGAAGAAGAAGTTTGATGGTCGCATAGCCCTGTAATCCAGCAGCTTCTTTAATGAACAATTCCTAATATAATTGTGCCGGGCCTCCAAAGCCCGGCACAATTCATCCCTAAAAGTAATCAACCTAACAATACCCTTTTCATGAGAAAAGTACTCTTCCTCGCAACCTTGGCACTATCGCTGGCTGCTTCTGCCGGCGAGCGTAGCCGTAGCGAAATGCGCTCCATCGCCCAAAGATACCTGCCCATTGCTTCCTATGTGAAGGGACAGACATCCCAGAACCCGGACTCGCAGCTGCGATGCACCCACGAGTCCCAGGCTTACGCCGTCTTCGAACAAACGGGCACTGAGGCCTTTGTCGTTGTTTCCAAGAGTAATCTGGCCCCTGAGGTGATTGGCTATTCCCAGACAACCTTCTCCGAGGAATCGATGTCCCCAGACCTGCGCTGGTTCCTTAGCCTGGCTGAGAGCAACATCCTCGCAGCAGAACGGACCGGGAAGCCTCTGCTGACAAGCAGACGAGCTCCCCAGCAGCCCGTGGATCCCTTCATCACTACGCTCTGGACTCAGTCAGACCCCTTCAACCTGAAGACTCCCAGAAACTATCCCGCTGGATGCGTGGCTGTGGCCATGGCACAGGCGATTAACTATTGCCGTCATCCCAGCAGAGTCAATTTCCGTGGCTACTGCTACGTCACCGAAACAGACAACAGCAAGCGCTATGTTGTGGACTCTCTGGATATCAACGCCATCTACTTTTACCCCTATCTTGACCTTTATGGCAGAGCCACCACTGCTCAGAAGAACAGTGTGGCCAGCCTGGTGCGCGACTGCGGTTATGCCACCCTCATGCGCTATGCCAAGAGTGGCAGCGGCACTTACCTCTTTTTGGCAGGTTCGGCCCTGACCACCTACTACAGCTATCCTGAAGAGAGTGTGAAGTATGCTGAACGCGACTGCTTCGGCGGAACCCAGGAGGAGTGGAACCAGATTATCTACGACGAGATGCAGCTTCGTTGCCCCGTCCTCTACGGCGGCGCTGACGAGGATGCCGGCGGCCACGCCTTCGTGTTCTGCGGACTGGATGCGGATGGACTGGTTTACGTCAACTGGGGTTGGGGTGCCAGCGGCAATGGTTTCTACGACATAGCCCTATTGAATCCGGCTGAAGATCAGTACACCGTGGCTCAGAACATGGTATATGGACTTCGCTCCAAGGCGCTGCCGACGGACATACCCGAACCGCGTATCTATTCCTACGACGGCGAACCTTACACCTTCAGCTTCACCAATGAAACGGACGACGAAGGCCAGAAGCACGTGACATTGAATATCTCGGTCACTGCAGGTCTGGCGAACATGACGCCCTCCAAGATGGACGGCGAGTTCGGCATCTTCGGAACCGACATCACCACCGGACAGAACTGGCAGATTCGTGATACCGACAAGGATATCTGGGAACCAGGCGCTGGCTTCACCCTCCAGTCACCTTCCATGATTTACTATTATTATGTAGAGAAGGAGATGATACCCGGTCACACCTACCGCATCAGCTTCGGTACACGCGACAAGCGCGAAGGCCAGTGGCATAGCATCATCGCGCATGGTGGCGAGTTGGGCTATGAGATCTACTATACCGGTGATCCTGCCACCTGCACCATCTCCGAACAGATGAAGCCCCTCTACGACGGAGTCGCTGCTCCCCGCACGTCTTCACTCTCCGCCACAGACGGCATGACTCGTGTCTACGACACCGCCGGACGTCTGATCTACACTGCTCCCACCACCCAGTTCAACCTCTGGGATGTGCCCGCACGCGGCATCCTGGTTGTGGAGCAGGGAGGACAGAGCCGAAAGGTGGTCCGTTGAGAATTCAACCCAAAAATGTACAGGGACGCAACATTGCGTCCCTTTTTTTTCATCCGTTGCACAATAAACAGCCAAGTGTGCGCGTTATATAGATGTAAAGCAAATAATGAATGCCTATGGAGCAACCCCTACTCATTGAGGTACAGCTGACACCTATGACTTATGAAGATCAGTTCGCAGCCCTTGGTTGGACTGCCACCCCGAGAACTTCCGTCCTTAATAAAATCCGCGCTCGTGCCCGCGCGTTCCGTCCGTTATGAATCTGATAGCTCCTTCTCTCTTGGCTGCGGATTTCGGAAATCTGCAACATGAAATGGAGTGGTTCAACCGCTCTGAAGCCGACTGGCTTCATCTGGATGTGATGGACGGCGTGTTCGTCCCGAATATCTCCTTCGGATTCCCGGTGCTGGAGCATGTGGCACGCATGACTTCGAAACCGCTGGATGTGCATCTGATGATTGTGCAGCCGGAAAAATTCGTCAGTCAGGTGCGTGACCTCGGTGCTGCCATCATGAATGTGCATCAGGAGGCATGTGTGCATCTCCACCGTACGGTGCAGCAAATCCACGAAGCAGGAATGAAAGCAGCCGTGACGCTGAATCCCTCTACGCCGATTTCCACTCTGGAAGACATCATCGGCGATTTGGATGTGGTGATGCTGATGACTGTTAATCCGGGCTTCGGCGCACAGAAGTTCATTGTTCACAGCCTGGACAAGGTCCGCCGGTTGCGTGAGATGATCACCCGGACGGGTTCGAAAGCACTTATTGAGGTGGACGGCGGCGTGAACCGCACTACGGCACCGCAGCTGGCCGAAGCCGGTGTGGATGTATATGTCGCCGGCAGTGCGCTCTTCGGCAAGCCTGATCCCGTGGAGGAAGTGCGGGTGCTGAAGGGACTTACGGCGTGAAGCGTCCTGTTCTCCTGCTCTTGGCATCGCTGGCAGCGGGAATCGTTGTGGCAGATGCTTTGTTCTACAGAGCCTCAGTGGCTGTGCCTCCTTGGCTGGGGGCCTGCCTCTGGGGCTTTGCTGCGGTGGTGGCTATTGCGGCCTGGGCTTCGCACCGGTGGCAGGAAGGACGGTCGATATTTGTCGGAAGGCCTCTGTTCATCGGGCTGACAGTGCTATTCTGCATGATCGTGGGCTTTGCGAGATATGCCGCTTATGCGGAGAAGGTGCAAGAGGAATGGAGTCGCATGGAACGCCCGCCGGTGAACCGGGGGAATCCGGATGAATTTGACTATCGCAGATGGCGGTGGGTACAGGGGACGGAGAGAACGTATCCGAGAGCACAGCAAGTGCGGAATCGTCTGCTCAGAAGTCTGCATGAGTCGGGACTGGAAGAGGAGCAGCTGGCAGTGGTGGCTGCCATTTCGCTGGGCGACCGTTCGCAGTTGCAAAGGGAGACACGAGACCTCTATGCAGCAGCGGGAGCCAGCCATCTGTTGGCTCTGTCGGGTTTGCACCTGGGAATTATTGTGGGATTGTTTGTGACGTTGTTGACAACGCGGCTGGTCTATTCGCGATGGCGGTGGCCGCTGGCAATGCTGGTCGTGGCCTTTATCTGGAGCTACGCCTTTGTGGCTGGTCTGCCGGCATCGCTGGTGAGAGCATCGTTGATGACGTCGTTGTTGGTATTGTTGTCATGCGTGCATCGCCGAAGACAGGGTGTCAATGTGCTTTTGGCTACGGTGCTGTTCATGCTGCTGATGCGTCCCGTGTATCTTTTTGACGTTGGAGCACAGTTGTCGTGTCTGGCAGTCGCAGGCATCATGCTGTTCTATCAGCCATTCATGAAATGGGCCTATCGCCACTGGCGCTTTGTCCTCTTCCGCCTGGATCACTATCATCTGCTGTGGCCGCTGAAGTTGCTGGCGGTGTCTGTGTGCGCACAGTTGCTGACGTGGCCTTTGGTATTTCTATACTTCCACCAATATCCTCTGTACGGCGCGTTGTTCAGCATCATTTTGGTACCGCTGACGACGTTGCTGGTCTATGGTGCGTTGGCCGTGATGCTTGTGGGTTTGGTCTGGACAGCCGGAGCCGCTTGGATGGCCAAAGGTGTGGGATGGCTGGTGGGGGCACAGTTGTGGGTGATGCATGTGGAGACACAGCTGCCAGGGGCCCTGATTCCTGATTTCTGGAGCCGGAAGGCAGAACCGCAGTTGGTGGTGTACCATAACTGGAAGTGCCCCGCCCTGCATGTGATAGCATCGCCGGAGCAGAGCTGGCTGCTGATGCCTGAACCGGAGCGGGCAGATACGGGAATGGTGTACATCGCCAATAGCTTCTGGAAGAGGCGATTGACGGCACAGCCGGTGGTGCTCAAAGGGAGAAGGGCTTTGGCCGTGGAGGGGATGACGGCAGTGATGGTGAATGGAAATTTGGGTCATCAAGGAATGATGACCTGCACGGAAAAGCAGCGAGAGGTGGATGTGCTGTGGATAACGAGGGGATTCCGGGGCACAAGGTTGGATGACATCGCCGGAGTGTACAGACCTCGGTTGCTGGTGTTGGATGCCAGTCTGGCACGATGGCAGCGAGGGGCGCTGAAGACGGAGGCTCTGCGGCAAGGGTGGCGTGTCTACGATGTGGCCGAAGAGGGAGCGCTGAGGTTGAGAATAGGAGATGAATAAGGCCTGGATTGTACGGGAATGACGACTTAGCCTGAAGCCCCGGACTTATTAGAATAGCAGGATGCCTACAAGTGCGCAGAAGAGAAGGGTGCGGATGGGGCTCAACTTGTAGACCTGACAGGCTATGAGGGTGAAGATGAAGATGGCTACGCTAATCCAGAACTGCCAAGGGGATTCCGAAGGGGTGGAGAAATTCTCAGGGGTCAACAGTAGGAGACAGGCTGCTGCCAGAAGGCCGACCACGGCAGGCCGAAGCCCCAGGAAGACGTGCTCCACTGTTGGGCGGTTTTTGTATTTCATCAGGAACTTGGAAATCAGCAACATGAGAATGAAAGAGGGCAGGACGACGGCAAAGGTGGCTGTGGCCGAACCTAGAATGCCCATCCAATGGGCACCGCCAGCGTTGACAACAGCGGTGTAGCCCACGTAAGTGGCGGAATTAATTCCAATAGGACCGGGCGTCATCTGCGAGACAGCTACGATATCCGTGAACTCGCCCATCGTCATCCAATGGTGGTTCGTAACAACCTCACCCTGGATCATAGAGATCATTGCGTAGCCGCCTCCAAAACCGAAGAGGCCGATGAGGAAGAAGGTGTAGAAGAGCTGGAAGTATATCAAGGGGGGGAAGTTTTGAGTTTAGAGTTTAAAGTTTAGAGTTTAGAGTATTTATGGAGTTTAGAGTTGGGAGTAGTTATGGAGTTTAGAGTTCAGAGTCTGGTTTAGAGTCTTGAGCGGGTGTCTCGACAAAGAGACCATAGAGGTATCCGCCAAGACCCGCAGCGACGATGACCCAGATGGGAGAGACACCGAACATCCAGATGAGAAAAGCGCTGAGGACTGGAATCCATATATTAGTCCACCCGATTTTGGCCGTCTTGGCCATCTTGAAGGTTGGAGCAGCAATGAGGGCTACCACGCAGGGACGGATACCGCGGAAGGCGCGAGCCACCCAAGGGTTGTCCTGGAACTGGCGGAAGAAGAGGGCGATGGCAAGAATGATGAGGAACGAGGGGAGAATGCATCCGATGGTAGACATGAGAGCGCCCCAGGTACCGCGAATCTTGTAGCCGATGAAGATGGCGATGTTCACGGCAAAGACACCCGGACAGGATTGCGCCACTGCCATCAGATCCATCAGTTCCTCGCGGCTTATCCACTGCTTCTCATCTACCACCTTGGCCTCTATCAGCGGTATCATGGCATAGCCTCCGCCGATAGTGAAGAGGCCAATGTGGAAGAAGGTCTTAAAGAGAGAAGCCCCTCCTCCGACCCCTCCCCTGTTAGGGAGAGGGGTGGATTGATAGTGTGTTTCTTGATAATTTGATGGAGGATTCATTCGTAGGAAGATTGCTTATCTCCCCTCCCTAACAGGGGAGGGGTTGGGGGAGAGGCTGGCCTTCTCGCACCATTTACGTGCATTCACGAAAGCTTCAATCCACGGTGTGACTTCATCCATACGGCGGTCGGCGGGGTACCAGGCGCACTGCCAGGGGAAGATGGCACGTTCGAGGTGAGGCATCATGGCCAGATGGCGACCGTCGGCGGAGCAGAGACCGGCTACGGAGTAGTCCGAACCGTTGGGGTTGGCAGGATATTGGTCGTAGCAGTACTTGGCAACGACGTTGTAGGCGCTCTCGGGCTGCGGCAGGTGGAACTTGCCTTCGCCGTGGGCAACCCAGATACCGAGCTTGCTGCCGGAAAGGGAGCCGAAGAGGACACTCTTGTTCTCGGGTATCGTCAGGCCGAGGTAAGCGGACTCGAACTTGTGGCTGTCGTTGTGCTTCATCTTCTCCTCACCGGTCAGGCCGAGCAGGTTCAGTTCCACCATCAGCTGGCAACCATTACAGATGCCGAGCGAGAGCGTGTCGGGACGTGCATAGAAGCGGTCGAGGGCAGCCTTGGCCTTGGGATTATAGAGGAAGGCGCCCGCCCAGCCCTTGGCAGAGCCGAGTACGTCGGAGTTCGAGAAACCGCCGCAGAAGACGATCATCTGGATGTCATCCAGGGTCTCGCGGCCGGTGATGAGGTCGGTCATCATGACATCCTTCACCTCGAAACCGGCAAGGTATAGGCAGTAGGCCATTTCGCGCTCACCATTAGTGCCTTTCTCGCGGATGATGGCTGCGTGGGGGGCGGACTTGGCGGACGAACCGCCAGGAACTGAACCGGCCGAGGACTTCCAACGGTCGGGGTTGAGGCTATATTGGCTGAGTTTGCCGGTGAAGTGCTTGGGGAGCTGGATTTGAAGAGGCTGGTGTTTGTAGTTCTCGAAGCGGGCTTCGGCACAGCCATTCATGCTCTGACGACGATCGAGGAGGTAGGAGGGACGGTACCAGATGTCGCGCAGCTGGTCGATATCCAACGTTTCCTCGAAGTCACCCTTGCGGATGCGCAGGTTCCTTTCGCGCGCGGGTGTTCCTATATAAATATAACCAACACCAGCTTCGTCCATGAGTTCTTTGAACTCTGCTTCGTTCTTGGTGCTGACCTGAACAACCACTCCCGGATTCTCGGCAAAGAGGATCTTCAGGATGTCATTGGTTTCAAAGTTGACGAGGTTGATCTTCATACCACCATGAGTGTTGGCGAAGCACATTTCCAGGAGACAGGTAATCAGACCGCCGGCACTGATATCGTGACCGGCAAGTAGCAGTCCTTTGCGCACACATTCCTGCACGGCATCAAAGGCGTCGCGGAAATATTCGGGGTTGGTGCAGGTGGGCACGTCGGAACCGACCTTGCCGTGGGCTTGTGCAAAGGCGCTGCCGCCAAGGCGCAATTCATCGAATGAGAAGTCAATGTGGTAGAGGGCAGACTTCGGCTCATCTGCCAGCACGGGGCTGACGACCTTGCGGATGTCGCTGACCTCACCTCCAGAGGAAACGATGACGGTTCCCGGTGCGATAACCTTGGTGCCATCGGGATATTTTTGTGTCATGGACAGACTGTCCTTACCGGTAGGAACGTTGATTTCCAGAGCGCAACAGAAGTCAGAGAGGGCTTCGACAGCGCGGTAGAGGCGTGCGTCCTCACCTTTCTGTGAGCGGCAAGGCCACATCCAGTTGGCACTGAGGCTGACGCTGTCGAGACCTTCGCTGAGCGGAGCCCAGACGAGGTTGGTCAGGCTTTCTGCTACCGAGAGGACCGAACCTGCTGCTGGGTCGGCAAGACCTGCCTGGGGCGCGTGGCCGAGTGCTGTGGCGATACCTTTGCGGCCACGATAGTCAAGGGCAACAACACCACAGTCCGAGAGTGGAAGCTGAATCTGGCCCTGACACTGTTGGCGGGCGACCTTGCCGGTGACGCTGCGGTCTACCTTGTTCGTCAGCCAGTCCTTGCAAGCTACGGCTTCGAGCGAGAGTACCTTTGAAAGAGCACGGTTGAGCATTCCCTCATCTTTCAACTCAATGCTCTCAACCGATGCATAGTGCCTTTCCACCGTCTCGTCCACCATCACCGTCTTGGGTGAGTGACCGAACATCTGAGCAACATCGAGGTCGAAGGGACGGACGCCGTCTCCCTGTTCGAAGGCGAAATGGGCATCACCCGTAGTCTCGCCGACGACATAAAGCGGAGCACGCTCGCGTTCGGCAATGGCACGTACGTGGTCGAGGTGTTCTTCCTGAATGAGCAGTCCCATGCGTTCCTGACTCTCGTTGGCAATGATTTCCTTGGAGGAGAGGGTGGGGTCGCCGATGGGCAGTTTGGTCATATCGATCAGTCCGCCACACTCTTCCACGAGCTCGCTGAGGCAGTTGACGTGTCCGGCCGAGCCGTGGTCATGAATGCTCACGACGGGATTGACTTCTTCTTCGCACAAGGCACGAACAAGGTTGTAGGCGCGTTTCTGCATCTCGGGGTTGGCACGCTGGACGGCATTGAGCTCAATGCCGCTGCTGTAGCGACCGGTGTCTACACTGGAAACCGAACCTCCTCCGAGTCCGATACGGTAGTTGTCACCGCCGACGACGACAATCTTATTCCCCTTCTGGGGAGTGCCCTTCAGGCAGTCGCGCTTGGTGCCGTAGCCTACGCCACCGGCGAGCATGATGACTTTGTCGTAGCCGTACTGCTCACCATTTTCTTCGTGCTCGAAAGTGAGGACAGAACCGGTGATAAGTGGCTGACCGAACTTGTTGCCGAAATCGCTGGCGCCGTTGGAGGCTTTGATGAGGATTTGCTCGGGCGTCTGGTAGAGCCATTGGCGTACGGGCAGCAGACGTTCCCACTCACGGCTTTCGTCATTGCGGGGATAGCTGGTCATGTAAACAGCCGTTCCTGCGATGGGCCAGGAACCGGTTCCGCCGCCCATACGGTCGCGAATCTCGCCGCCCGTGCCAGTGCTGGCACCGTTGAAGGGCTCCACGGTGGTTGGGAAGTTGTGAGTCTCGGCCTTGATACTGATGACACTCTCGATATTCTTGATGATGAAATAGTCGCTGGTGGATTGGTCAGCAGGTGCGAATTGCTCTACGACGGGTCCTTCGGCGAAAGCCACGTTGTCCTTGTAGGCAGAAATGATGTGATGCGGATTCTCTTGCGTGGTCTTCTTGATCATGGCAAAAAGACTGCTGGGCATTTCCTGTCCATCGATGATGAATGTGCCTCCGAAAATCTTGTGGCGGCAATGTTCGCTGTTGATTTGTGCAAAGCCGAAGACCTCTGAGTCGGTCAGTTTGCGCCCAAGCTGTCCCTCGACCTTGTGGAGGTACTCGATTTCCTCAGGCGAGAGAGCCAGGCCTTCCTGTTCGTTGTACTCTTCCAGATTCTCGATAATCTGGATGGGAGCGGGCTGGATATTCACCGTGAAGATGTCTTGGTCCAATCCTTTGTAGAGGCGTTGGAGCATAGGGTCGTAGTCCGGTTCGTCGCTGTCTACGCCGAAGTATTCCTCGATACGGGAGATGCCGCAGAGTGCCATGTTTTGGGTTATCTCTACGGCGTTGGTGCTCCATGGAGTGATCATTTCGCGACGCGGTCCCACGAAGTTTCCTTCGAGAGTGGGAGTGTCGATGAGTGTTGCTCCGTCATAGAGCCAGCAGAGTTTGTCGATTTCATCTTGGGTGAGCTGATGATCCACTTGAGTGGCGATGACGCTCAGTCCAGAGGTGCGGAAAAAGAAGATTGCCATGATGGTAAAGTGTTATTTTCTTGTTTTGCGGTGCAAAGATACGGAAAAAGCTTCGAAAAGACGAAAAGACGCGAAGAAAAATGTCTGCGCAGCGCCTTTTGGTTCGTTTGGAGCTCATTTTTTGGGGAAAGACTGCCTTTTTCTCGTCAAAAATAGACCTTAAAAGTGGAATTTTTGTCAAAAACTTGTTTGATTACCAATTTCTGTTTATCTTTGCGGCAAAATTAGTAATTATTACTTAAACCGTGTATCTTATGAAAAAGACGATTTCCCTCTTTGCAACACTCCTGTTGCTATCTGTTGGCGCAAAGGCTCAGGATGAGTCCGAATCTGACGACTATCTCTTCACCCACCTTGGTGGTAGCATCTCCGTCGGCACCGATGGTATCGGTATTGATGTGGCCGCTCCCATAACACCTTATGTTAGTGTGCGTGCGGGCGTGAGCTTCTTCCCTCGTATCAAGTACACAAAGGACGATGTCAAGTACACCCGCAACGGCATCCAAGGTCATGGTTCTGTGGAGGCTAAGCTGAATAAGATTGATGGTAAGATATTATTCGATGCTTACCCCTTTGGTCTGAAGAACTCTTTCCATGTAACTGCAGGTCTGTTCATGGGTACGAGTAACATTCTTACTGCCAGCTTCATCGAAGATCCTATTTCCCCCATTGGCGGCGGTATAGCCAAGATGATTGATGGTGCTCAGTGGACAGTCCGTCCCGATGATTCTGGTGCCATAGACCTTCGTCTGAAAACCAATTCCGTGAAGCCTTATCTGGGCATAGGTTTCGGTCGCGCTATTCCCAAGAAGCGTATCAATGTTGCCTTTGATCTTGGAGTGCAATTCCATGGAACACCTCGACTGGAAGGTTATGCACAGGCTACGACTCAGGCAGGTAAATTGTATCAGTGGACGGAGCTTGAGGCCGATGATTTTGACTTCGGCGAAAGCTTCCACGATGATGTGGAGGATGCTTTGAAGATTATCCACAAAGTGAAGGTGTGGCCCGTACTGAATATCCGTCTGACTGGACGTTTCTTCTAATTAACAATTCCAATAGCTCAACTTTTTTTTATTAATAAAACAATGAAATACAACAAATTCTTTTTAGCGCTGATGGCAGTAGCTCTGCCTCTCAGTTTTGTCGCTTGTGGAAGCGACGACAAGGATGAAGAAGCACCTTATGAGTTTCCCGTACCTGTGAATCAGGATAAGGCTGCGAAGTACACTTTCAGCTCTCAGCAGACTCCTATCAAGAGCGTTTCTTTCGGTGAAGGTACCACTGCTATCATAGAGCAGACGTCTGCAGACGGAACTGTGGAATACGTTGTTGGCACTTATACTGAGGAGGGTGGTGTCTACACCGTAAGTTCAGGTGGCCAAACCTGGAAATTCACCGTCAGCAATGGCACGAATTCTGTGGAGGTTACAATTACCACAAATGGTGAAACTGTGACCATCACAGCCAGCAAGTCGACTCCTTCTGCCAACCGCCCGGATTTCATTGGCGACTGGAAACCCTTCATGACAACCTTGAACCTGCACAAACAAGGTACCAAGGGCACTGTAACAGATGAACTCAAAGGTATTGATTTCCAAGCTCTGAAGGCACGTGCTGAGAAAGAAAACTGTCACATCAAGGAAGATTTCTCTGAAGGCTATGTCGTGGAGAAGGTTACGTTCCAAGGTGTCGGTGAGTTCGGCGTGCTGTTTACTAGTGGCAAGAACTACAAGGCCGACTGGCGTTTTGCTTCATCAGCAGCTGCTGGCGACCTGAAGTTCGAATGGAAGAACGAAGATGCTAAGGACAATCAATTCCTCAATGAGGGCAACGCTCACATTCAGGTCTACAAGACTGGCGTCTACAAAGGTGAGTGCTGGCTATCTCTGAAGAGCACCATTGAGCAAGACAATGGCGAAAAATGGGATGTCGAAGTTATCTTCCGCCTGATTCGCTAACCACTTCTCCCTTAAACGAAATAGGGGGCAGACCAAATTTAGGTCTGCCCCCTACTTTTGTTCTAAGCTTAGTCAGAATTCAATTTCGTCGAGCTTGATTTCGGCATTGGGCTGTTCAGGTCTTTGTTCGATGTGCCCTTGTTGTTCGAAGATGTATTTCATGGCATCTGCGATGGCACCTGAGAATTTCTCAAAGTCTTCCGGATAGATGAAGATCTTGTGTTTCTCGTAGCTGAACTGTGGCATCTCGGCATCGCCGCTGACAATCTTCTTGCTCTCGGTCAGCGAGAGGTACATCTCGTTGCGGCTGTTCTGCTTCACGTCAATGTAATAAATGCGTTTGCCCGCCTTGATAGCGCGGGAGAAGAGGATGTCCTTCTCAGGACTTCCTGGGTGAGAAAAATGCTCTTTCATTTGTCTTTCCTTGGGTTTAAATCATCTTTTGATTGACAAAAATAGGTATAATTGGGCGAACGTCCTAAAAAAAGATGAAAAACTTTATCAAAAGAGCGACTTTTTCCCCTAAAATGACTACTTTTGCACTCGAAAACGAAAATATAGCGTTAGAGAAACTAAAAAAGTTATGGTAAATAGAGAACTCATCAGATTAAAAGTAGTCCAACTCACTTATGCCCATTATCAGAATGGGAACAGTAAACTTGATACCGCAGAGAAGGAATTGGCTTTTAGTCTTTCTAAAGCATACGACTTATACCTTTATATGTTATCGTTGATGGTGGCGGTCAACCGGATTGCCGAGCGGAGTGTGGAAACGGCTCAGAGTCGCCAACGCCGACTGGGCGAGGGGCTGCCGCCAAGCACCAAGTTCATCGAAAACCGATTTATGGCCCAGCTGCAGACGAATCACCAGCTTCTGGAGTTCACGGAGGATCAGAAGAAAACCTGGTCGGACGAGGAGGACTTCGTACGCCGCCTCTACAAGCAGGTCATAGAATCGGACGTCTACAAGGATTGGATGGCTGATGATCGCGAAACGACTTATGAAGAAGACCGCGACTTCTGGCGCAGACTCTACAGGACGGTGTTCGTGGAGAATGAGGACCTCGACCAGATCCTGGAGGAAAAGAGCCTCTACTGGAACGACGACCGCTTCATCGTAGACACCTTTGTGCTGAAGACCATCAAGCGTTTTGATCCCAAGGCTGGTTCGCGCCAGCAACTGATGCCTGAGTTCAAGGACGAAGAGGATCGCGAATTCGCCACACGACTGTTCCGCGCATCGCTGCTTGGTGCCGAGAACTACAGGATGATGATTTCCCAGATGTTGCATAACTGGGACCTGAATCGACTGGCACTCATGGATCTGATTGTCCTTCAGACTGCTCTTGCTGAAATATGCACGTTCCCCAATATTCCTATCTCGGTCAGTATCAATGAATATGTGGAAATCGCAAAGATGTATTCCACTCCTCAGAGCGGACGTTATGTCAATGGTATGCTCGATGCCATTGCACATCGGCTGGTGGACGAGGGCAAGATAAAGAAGATGATGCCCGAAGCTCATGATTCCACCGGTAAGACGGATGATGAGAACGATGAAAACGAGAATGAAGAATAAAATAACATTTATACATTAATATTTATCCCTATGCAAACACTAATGATTCTCCTCCAAGCCTCTCAAGGCGATGGCGGTCTGGGCATGATTCTGATGCTCGTGGCTATGTTCGCCATCATGTATTTCTTCATGATTCGCCCCCAGCAGAAGAAGCAGAAGGAAATCCAGAATTTCCGCAATGCCATAGAAAAAGGTCAGGAGATTGTCACCGCCGGTGGCATTTATGGCGTTGTTCGTGAGATTGACACGGTGAACAACATCCTGATCGTGGAAGTCGCCAATGGCGTCCGCCTTCGTGTAGACCGCAACTCTGTCTTCGCTTCTGCCGTAGGCTCCAACGAGAACTACGCAAAGTAAATCCTTCATGGAGGCTCCTAACCTCAAGCGTTTCGTCGAGGCCACAAGGACTTTCCTGCTCAGTAAGATGAGTCGGGAGGCACTGGTCTTTGCATTTTTTGTCCTGCTCTCCGCAGCCTTCTGGCTCACGCAGGCGCTGAACGAAACCAGTGAGTTGGAGCTGGAGTATGACCTCGTGCTGGAGCATGTGCCCGAGGGCACCGTGGTTACTTCCGAACTGCCTTCGCCCATGCACATCACCGTTCGGGACAAGGGCACCTCGCTCATCCGCTACTATGCTCAATTCCGGCGGCGCAAGTTGACGATAGACTTCGCACAATATGACCGTGGCAACTCCTATGGCCATGTTGTCCTGCCCCATTCAGATGTGCAGAAATTACTGGCCTCGTCATTGGATGCCAATACGCGCATTGTCACCATCCGGCCCGACACGCTGGAGTATTATTATACCCGAGGTGTGAGCAAACGCGTTCCCGTGGAATTTATTGGTAGGGTGGAGACCGATGCCTTGTCCTACCTCGCCACGATGACGATTGAGCCAGATTCTGTCACCGTCTGGGCAGAGGAGCATTTCCTGGATTCGCTGAATGTCGTCAACACGGTAGCCACCACCCTGACAGACCTGCGCAAGAGCACCACGCGTCAGATACCGCTGGCTCCCATGAAAGGGGTCAAGCTGATGCCTGAGGAGGTGACCTTGACAGCAGAAGTGGATGTGTATTCCGAGAAAAGCGTGAGTGTGCCTATCATTGGCACCAATTTCCCTGCGGGCTATGCCCTGCGCACATTCCCGACCTCGGCGACCATTACTTTCCGCGTGGGTTCCCGGGATTTCGGACGTTTCACGAAAGAAAACTTTGTGCTCACGGCAACGTATGAAGAACTGATTTCACGTCCGGATTCCACTTTCCGCCTGCAACTCCGCTCTGTTCCAGAGGGTGTCTCGCAGGTGCGAATCAATCCTGAGGTCGTGCAGTTCCTCATCGAACAGGTGGAAGAAACCGAAGAATCGGAGGAGGCAGACGAATGAGGATTGGCATCACCGGAGGGATTGGCAGCGGCAAGAGCTATGTGGCTCGCCAGCTGTCTGAGCAGTTTGGCATCCCTGTCTATGATAGTGATCGTGAGGCACGTCGCCTGATGGTGGCATCCCACGATGTGCGTGAGGCTCTGATTCATTTGTTGGGCGAGGACGCTTACACGCCCGATGGCGAACTCTGCAAACCCGTCGTGGCACGCTATCTTTTTGCTTCGGCAGAGCATGCTGCGAAAGTGAATGCCATTGTCCATCCGGCAGTCAAAGCGGATTTCCTCCGCTGGGCTCAGGTATGTTCGTGTGATGTGGCTCTGGAGAGTGCCATCCTTGTGGAGGCAGGCTTTCAGGATGTCGTGGACTGCCTGCTCGTGGTCACAGCCCCCGAGGAGTTGCGTCTTCAGCGAGCTATGTTGCGCGACGGGGCGGGGGAGGAGCAGGTACGCCGGCGCATGGCACAGCAGGCTGAGCAGCAGACCTTGCTACAGGCGGCAGACTACATCATTGTCAACGACGGCCGGGAACTGCAGCCACAACTGGCAGACTTCGTCCGTCGATTCATAAAGAAAGAAAACTGAATTTTATCCATTCATAAAAGAACACTAAAAATGCTTGAAACAATTTTAGCTATTTCCGGTAAGCCCGGACTCTACAAACTCGTATCGCGCGGCAACCGCAGTCTCATCGTTGAGAGTATCGATTCCCGCCACCATCGCTTCCCCGCCTTTGCCACCGACCGTGTTATTTCGCTGGCAGACATCGCTATGTATACAGACGAGGAAGAAGTGCCTCTGGCAGATGTGCTCACCGCTATTCAGAAGAAAGAGAACGGCGGAAAGAGCAGCCTCGATGTGAAGAAGGCTTCGAAGGAAGAACTCTTCGACTACCTCGGCGAGGTGTTGCCGGCTTTCGACCGCGACCGCGTGCATCCCTCCGATGTGAAGAAACTCCTTCAGTGGTACAACCTCCTCATTGAAAACGGCCTGGACGACTTCTCTAAGATGCGTCCCACCGAGGGTGACAATATAGACGACCGCCAGGAAGCCAACGAGCAGTAATCTGGTAAAAGTCAGACTTCACAAAACAAAAACACGTACGGACGAAAATGCAGTTTCGTCCGTACGTGTTTGCTTTTCTGTCCATAGGTTTTGACGCCTATGTCCGTTTGTGCAGGCTTCAGCGGTATTTGCCCTGAGTAATTTCTTCAATAGTCAGGGGCTGGTAAACCATGTCGTATCCATTCTTGTTCTCGCGTTCTTCCCAGAAGAAGGCTATGCGCCGGTCCTTCTGCTGAATCATCGTGGAGTAGGCCGACGAGGTATGGCTGACTTGCAGACCACGAGTCCAGTGGGCTGCGAAGGCTCGTGGTGAGTAGATGCCGTTGGGGATGATTTCTTTGTAGTATATTCCTACGTCCAGACGTCCTTCGCCGAAGGGCAGGGACTGCATCATCAGCTTTACGTGGCGCTTGGTGGCTACCTCCTCTGCATCTACCAGAAGAATCTCTCCATTGCAGGAGTTGGCTCCCACGCGGATGCCGCCTTCCACATCGTGACTTGCCACACAGGTGCCCCAACTGCCCGACTCCTGATCCCGGCTGATGTCGTTGAAGTGGAATACGTTGAAGTAGCGGCCATACCACTTGCGAGAGGAGAGGATGACATCGCCATTGGGTAACTCCTCAGTCTTAGGCTCGTCGCCGCCTACGCAAGGGCTGTCCTTGCCGTCCATCGTCGTAGCACCCAGCAACTGCCAGTTCTGGCCGAAGTCGTCGCTATAGATAACATAGTTGCAAGCCACGTCCTCTTCACCCATTTGGGTGCGGGTCAGTACGGAACAATAGAGGCGGTAGTATTTGTCTTTCCGGACAATACGGCTCTGCATGATGCGCCCGCTTCCGATGAACATGGTACGCGTATGGGGCAGCATCTGATAGAAGGCATCGGTGACATCCTCTGCACGGGTCCAAGAGCGACCTCCGTCGGGGCTGTACCAGCGGGCGATGCGGTTGGGGTTCGCGCGCGTACCTTTAATATATATGACATTTCCGGTGACGGACATGCAGAGAACGCGGTTCGAAGTCCGGTCGGCCACCATGGCGAGATCACCGTAGCCGCAGTCTTTTGAGCCTTCGATCCCTGAACCGCGTTGAATCACGGTGTCAGGTGACCATGTACGGCCGTTGTCGCGGCTGGTTCGTGCCGTGATGTCTATGCGGCCAAAGCCGATGTCGAGGTAGCAATATCTGCGATCCACGGCTGCCAGTAAGTGTCCCTTCCTGGTGAGTGTGATAGCAGGAATGCGGTAGGGGATGTTGTAGTTGTCGTAGTTCTTGAAGAGGCAAGTCGGCTCGGTGGCTTGAGCGTGAGCAATCTCAGGTGCCAGGGTTGAAAGTGCGAGCAAAGCGAGGATAAGTTTCTTCATAAATCTGTTTTTGATTGGTTTTCGGCACAAAGATAATGGCTTTTTCTGAAAGTAGCCTCATCTTCTCGTGAAAAAATAGATGAAGACGGTCGAAATAGGTACTTTTGCAGTCTATATACATTATGATTGGTTCGTATATGCTCAATCAGCTATCTGTTTAAAGTTAATTTTGTTAAATTGCGGTACCTTGTTTGTTTGTCAGGTTTGGTGCGTAGGGCGGGAATGCCTACCTTTGCATTCAGAAAGATAAAAACCACGATTCCGCAATGAAGCGAACAACCATCATCATCATCAGCCTGGTCATCGGCATTTCCTTTTTCGGTCTGCTTTTCCTGCAGGGCCGGATAGTTCAGGCTATGGTCAAGATGCGCAAGGAACAGTTCGACGAGACCGTATTCCGTGCTTTGGATCAGACCAGTCGCGACCTGGAGCGTAACGAGACCTTCCGCTATCTCGAGACGATGGCTGAACAGACTGATTTTGAAGCGGACAACCTCAACAACAAAGAGAGCCGGCAACGGATTGAGGAAACGTTGGAACTGGGCGATTCGGCCATGACGCCGTTCCGGCTGAAGACTCAGGTCACACACCCCTCCCAGATGCCAAAGTCACTGAATCTGCGTCCCACGGCTTCGCTGGATGTAGCCAGCAGGCGCTTCCAGGAATTTGTGAAGAATGCCTATCTTTATCAGAAAGGTGTCTTGGACGAGGTCATTTATACCATTCTGTACAATTCCAGCGATAAAGATTTCAGTGAGCGTGTAGACTTTAAACTGCTGGACTCCAACTTGCGGTCGGAGTTGCAGGCGTCTGGTATCACCCTGAACTACCACTTCTCGGTGATTGATGCCAACGGTTTGGAGGTCTATCGCTGTGAGGATTATAGCAGGGAAGGTGAAACCTATAGTTACACCCAGACGCTGTTCCGCAACGATCCGTCGCAGAAGATGGGCACCCTGCGTGTACACTTCCCGGATCTGGATAGCTATATCCTTGGTGCAGCCCGTACGATGCTGCCCTCGTTGCTCTTCACCCTCATCCTCTTCTTCACTTTCTGCTTCACCGTCTGGCTCATCGCCCGGCAGAAACGTGACACGGAGATGAAGAACGACTTCATCAACAACATGACGCATGAGTTCAAGACACCCATTTCCAGTATCTCGCTGGCAGCTCAGATGTTGGGCGACAAGAGCATTGTGAAGTCCGAGTCCATGATTGACAACCTCTCACATGTCATCGTCAACGAGACCAAGCGCCTGCGTTATCAGGTGGAAAAGGTACTGCAGATGTCACTCTACGAGAAAGGCAACATCCGTTTCAATGAGCGTGAGGTGGATGCGAATGTCATTATTGATGACGTCGTTAAGACCTTCACCCTGAAAGTGCAGCAGAGTGGAGGGCACCTGGAAGCAAATCTCGATGCTGAAGATGCTGCCATCTACGTCGATGAGATGCATTTCACCAACGTTGTCTTCAACCTGCTGGACAATGCCGTAAAGTACCGCCGCGACGACGAACCCCTGCAGCTTTCTGTAGCTACGCAGACACAAGGCGACCGGCTCGTGGTCACTATCCAGGACAATGGAATCGGCATCCGCCATGATGACCTCAAACACATCTTCGACCGCTTCTACCGTGTACACACAGGTAACAAGCACGATGTCAAGGGCTTCGGCCTCGGACTGGCCTATGTGAAGGGTATGGTGGAACTCATGCATGGTAACATCAAGGCCGAGAGCGAATACGGCCACGGAACCAAGTTTATCATCACCCTGCCTCTGATAGACTGAATTGAGAATAGATAATTGTTAATCCGAATAATAACCCTCAAAAACCTCTACCACTATGACACAAGAAGAAATGAGATTGAAAATTTTGCTCTGCGAGGACGATGAGAGCCTCGGCATGCTGCTCCGTGAATACCTTCAGGCCAAGGGCTACGACGCCGACCTCTGTCCCGATGGCGAGGCAGGCTACAAAGCCTTCTTGAAGAACACCTATGATATGTGTGTACTCGATGTGATGATGCCCAAGATGGACGGCTTCTCACTTGCTCAGGAAATCCGTCAGGTGAACCAGGATGTGCCCATCATCTTCCTCACGGCTCGGAATCTGAAGGAAGATATCTTCGAGGGCTTCAAGATTGGTGCAGACGACTACATTACCAAACCCTTCTCCATGGAAGAACTGGTGCTGCGTATGGAAGCCATCCTGCGTCGTGTTCATGGCAAGCAGACTAAGAACGTGGCAGTTTACCACATCGGTAAGTTTGACTTCGACACCAAGCGTCAGATCCTGACCATTGGCAACAAGTCTACAAAACTGACCACAAAGGAAAGTGAACTGCTCATCCTTCTCTGCGCCCACGCTAACGATGTGCTACAGCGTGAACTGGCACTGAAGACCATCTGGATTGATGACAACTATTTCAACGCACGCTCCATGGATGTCTATATCACCAAGCTGCGCAAGCATCTGAAGGATGATCCGGACATCGAAATCAACAATGTCCATGGCAAAGGCTACCGCCTCATTGCCCAGATGGAAGAAGATTGAAGACGGAAGGGGACTGAAAAAAGAATCGGGGGCCGCAACTGGCAGCCCCCGATTTTTTTTCAGTTGTCGTACGACGGTTTCTTGTAGTTGACGTAGATGTGAAGGGCTATGCCTACAATCACAATCAGGACTCCAAGGAACTGAATCCAATTGTAGTCCACACCTCCTGTGAGGTAACTTACAATCAAAATGATGGCGCCCACGATGGCGCAGATGATACCGGAATAGAGTTTCATTGTTATGCTTTTTTATGTTAGATTTTAGCCTTTCAAGTGCCAATTTCTCGGATTGGCAGCACAAATTAAGGTAAAAAACTTGAAATGCCGAAACGTTTTGCCCAAAAAGTGCGTGCCGAAGGCTTTTTTTTATGTTTTTTGAAGAAAAACACCCCGAAACGCTTGTCATATCAAGAAAAAGTAGTACCTTTGCACCGCATTTTTGCAAAAACACCATTTAATCATTAATTAACGTATTATGAATCAGTACGAAACCGTTTTCATTTTAACTCCCGTTTTGTCTGACGATCAGATGAAGGAAGCGGTCGAAAAGTTCAAGAAGATCCTCACCGATGGAGGAGCTGAGATCTTGAACGAAGAGCTGTGGGGTCTGAAGAAACTCGCATACCCCATCGAGAAGAAGTCCACGGGCTTCTATGTGTTAGTCGAGTTCAAGGCTGAGCCCACGCTGATTAGCAAGCTTGAGGTCAACTACCGCCGCGACGAGAGAGTGCTCCGCTATCTTACTGTCAAGATGGAGAAGTATGCTGCAGAATATGCAGAAAAGAGAAGAAACAAAAAAGTAACTAAGGAGGACTAAACTATGGCACAGTCAGAAATTCGCTATCTCACACCGCCTACTGTAGACGTAAAGAAGAAGAAGTATTGCCGTTTCAAGAAGCTCGGCATCAAGTATATCGATTACAAGGACCCTGAGTTCCTCAAGAAGTTCCTCAACGAGCAGGGACGTATCCTTCCCCGTCGCATCACCGGTACTTCTCTGAAGTTCCAGCGCCGCGTGGCTCAGGCTGTCAAGCGTGCACGTCACCTCGCACTGCTTCCCTTCGTAACTGACATGATGAAATAATTAATAGGAGGAATAAGCACTATGGAAATCATTCTCAAAGAAGACGTCATCGGCTTGGGTTACAAGCACGACATCGTAAATGTGAAGCCTGGCTACGGCCGCAATTATCTTATTCCCCAGGGCAAGGGTGTTATCGCATCCGAGAGCGCCAAGAAGCAGCTCGCCGAAGAACTGAAGCAGAAGGCCAAGAAGCTCGAGAAGATCAAGGCTGATGCAGAAGCTCTCGCAGCAAAGCTCGAAGGCGTGGCTCTGACCATTGTTGCCAAGGTTAGCTCCAATGGCACTATCTATGGCAGCGTGAACAACGTTCAGATTGCCGACGAACTCAGCAAGCTCGGTTTCGACATCGACCGTAAACTCATCTCCATCAAGGACGTGAAGACCGTTGGTGAGCACAAGGCACTCATCCGTCTGCACAAGGAAGTCAGCGTGGTTATCCCCGTGACTGTTGTTGCCGATGGTCCTGTTGAGGCTCCCGTCGAGGCACCTGCTGCTCCTGTTGTGGACGAAGTTGCTGAGGAAGCTCAGGATGAGGCTGAAGTACTCGAAGCTCTGGACGAAGCTCCCCTTCAGGAGGCATAAGCATTCTGTAAACCCCTAATATATTGAATGGCCGCGTTCCCTTTCGGAGTCGCGGCCATTTCTTTCTCTTCTATACTTTTGTGCCGGGCCTTTTTCGTGGTTGGGTATTCCCAAGACACATATAGCCGGGTTCGGCAGCCCAGAGTTCTGGATAAAAAAAGGCCTCACTCCCGTGAGACCTCGTTGTTTTCCTGTTGATGTTCGGTAACCGAACTTGTGGCTAATTACTCAGCAACAACTTCAGCAGCTACGCTGTCAACAACTTCAGCAGCGCTGTCAACTACTTCAACAACTTCCTCGACGATGCTGTCTGCGCAGCACTGAGCGCTGTCACAAGTTTCTTCAGCCTTCTGCTGAGCACCACCGCAAGAAGCGAAAGAGATAGCCATAGCGGCTACGAACATAAATGCAACCTTTTTCATTTTCTTTTTTGCTTTTTTAATTCTGTAAAACAATCAATTGCTTTTTATAACTTTTCAAAGGTACGGACTTTTTCAATACGTTGTATCAGTTTGGCCGTTTTTTTTTTCTAAAATTGACATATATCTACAACTTTTTTTTGCCAATTTTTGCAAAATGCTCATAATTAAGCGTCTGCGGAAATGTTAAAAATTGCCTCTCTCTTGCCAATAACGTATGTTTGCATTACCTTTGCACCCGTAAACAAGAAACCAAATTGTCGTGACAGACCCTTCAAATCTTCAAGGAAAGCTTGCTGCGTACTTCACGCTTGGCTGCAAACTGAATTTCGCTGAGACGTCAACGATTGCCCAAAAGTTGACCGAGGCCGGTGTGCGAACCGTTCGAAAGGGCGAATGTGCCGATATCTGCATTGTCAACACATGTAGTGTGACCGAAGTAGCCGACCACAAGTGCCGACAGGCGATACACAAACTCGTACGCCAGCACCCCGGTGCTTACGTCATAGTCATGGGATGCTACGCTCAGCTGAAACCAGACGAGGTGGCAGCCATCGAGGGCGTGAGCCTAGTACTAAGTCAGAATCAGAAAGGAAAAGTACTGGAATATCTCGAAGCGGCATTCTCTAAGAGCGACATCGCGTCTGCTCCGGTTGGAGGGGAGGAGGCAGGATCTTTGTTCGTTCCATCTTGTTCTCGAGGGGAGCGAACTCGTTATTTCCTGAAGGTGCAGGATGGCTGCAACTATTTCTGTACCTATTGCACCATTCCCTTTGCCCGTGGCCGAAGTCGCAATGGGAGCATAGCCTCGCTGGTGGAGCAAGCCCGCCAGGCGGCTGCCGAGGGAGGTAAGGAAATCGTGATAACGGGAGTGAACATTGGTGACTTCGGACGTACCACGGGCGAGTCCTTCCTCGACCTGCTGCGTGCGTTGGACGGGGTGGAGGGAATAGAGCGCTATCGCATTTCCAGTATAGAACCCAATTTGCTGACGGACGAAGTCCTGCTGTTCTGTGCCGGCTCCCGTGCCTTCATGCCTCATTTCCACATACCCCTTCAGTCGGGTTCCGACGAAGTGTTGCGGCTGATGCATCGTCGCTACGACACCTCTTTATTTTATAATAAGGTATCGCGCGCGCGCGAGCTGATGCCCGACTGTTTCATTGGTGTTGATGTCATCGTGGGCACGCGAGGTGAGACGGCCGCTCTCTTCGATGAAGCCGAGCGCTTCATCGACTCCCTGCCTGTCTCCCAGCTTCACGTCTTCAGCTATAGCGAACGTCCGGGTACGGCAGCCTTGCGCATTCCTCATGTGGTGCGGCCGGAGGAGAAACATGAGCGAAGCCAGCGACTCTTGGCCATCAGCGACCGCAAGCTCCATGATTTCTATGAGCGCTTCATTGGTCAGACGCGTCCCGTTCTGCTCGAACACTCCCGCCAACGCGGTGTCTACAACGGATTCACAGATAATTATATCAAGGTGGAATATCGTGGCCAGGGGAGTGACAACCACATCCTTCCCCTGCACCTCGTCGGCTTCAACGCCGATCAAACAGCCCTTATTGCCGAATGAAAACAGCTATCGTCATACTCAACTGGAATGGTGCCCAGATGTTGCGCCGGTTTCTTCCAAGCGTCATTGCTCATACTCCTGACGAGTGTGCCCGCATCATCGTTGCAGATAATGGTTCCACGGATGACTCCCTTGCCGTCTTGGCTGCAGAGTTCCCTGCTGTGGAAGTCATCACTCTCGATCAGAACTACGGTTTTGCCGAAGGCTACAACCAAGCGCTTCGCAGGGTGGGAGAGGACTACGATTCTTATCTCCTCCTCAACTCTGATGTTGAGGTGCCCGAAGGATGGTTGCAGCCCATGCTAGATTATATGGAGAATCACCCGGACGTCGCAGCCTGTCAGCCCAAACTTCGTGCCCACCACACCCCTACTCATTTCGAATACGCTGGGGCGGCAGGTGGCTACATCGATTCACTCGGCTATCCCTTCTGCCGGGGTCGTATCTTCGACACAGTGGAAGCAGACGAGGGGCAGTACGATCAGGAGGCCGACATCTTCTGGGCTACCGGGGCTGCATTGCTCATCCGTTCTGCAGTTTATTGGGAAGTCGGCGGACTGGACGGTCGCTTCTTCGCGCATCAGGAGGAGATAGACCTCTGCTGGCGCTTGCGCTCGCGCGCCTATCGCATCGTCTGCGTGCCTCAGAGTGTCGTCTATCATCTGGGCGGTGGCACCCTGCCGAAGGAGAATCCCCGTAAGACCTTCCTTAACTTCCGGAATAACCTGCTGCTGCTCTACAAGAACCTGCCTCAGAGGCGTTTGCGCAAGGTGTTCTTCCTGCGTTTCTGGCTCGATGCACTTGCCTCCCTCGTCTTCCTGCTGAAAGGCGAAGGTCGCAGCTTTCGTGCTGTCTGGCAGGCACGTCGTGAGTTCCGCCGCATCAAGCAGGACTTCGCATCAGATCGTGCCGCCAACCTCGCCGCCACCCATCTTGATCCGATTCCTGAGATGTATTCGGGAAGCCTGCTCGTGGCTTATCATCTGAAGAAACTTCGTTCTTTTGCCCAGTTAAAGAAATAGCGCTACCCCACGGGAACTCTTTTCCCATCCTGAAGAAAGGGGAATAGCTTAGAAATAATGATAATAATGTTTAAAGCAAATAGTTATGAAGACACGTCTTTCCTTTCTGATAGTCCTCTGTCTCTTTGTCGGGAGAATGGCAGGTCAGGAGCCGCAGACGCTGCGGGTGCTGGCAATTGGCAATTCCTTCTCCGCCGATGCCGTGGAGCAATACCTCTATGAGCTCGGCCGCGAGGCAGGAGTGAATCTGGTAATCGGCAACGCCTATCGTGGTGGATGGAGCCTGGCTGCCCACTGGCATGATGCCTCCACGCGATCTGCCTCCACGGAATATCACAAGGTGGTCGACGGCACTCGGTCCAACTTGGGCAAGCGAACCTTGCGCGACATCATCACGGACGAACCCTGGGATGTCATCACCTTCCAGCAGGTCAGTCAGGAAGCAGGACTCCCGGACAGCTACGAACCTGGGCTGAGTTCACTCATCGGCTATGTGAAGGCGTTGGCACTCGTGGATTCCGTGCGCCTGGGGTTCCACCAGACGTGGGCCTACGCGCAGGACTCCGATCATGGCGGTTTCAAGAACTACGACCGTAGCCAGTTCCTGATGTACTCCTACATCACGGCAGCTGTGGAGCAGACCATGCGTTACCACCACGATGACCTTTCGTTCTACATCCCTTCGGGCACAGCCATCCAGAACGCCCGAACCTCTTCTCTGTCAGCCCCGGCTGCATCAGGTGATGACTTGGGCGTGAACCGCGAACTCACTCGCGATGGCTTCCACCTGAACTACACCATCGGTCGCTACATCGCAGCCTGCACTTGGCTGGAGGCACTGACGGGCATCAGTGCCGTAGGGCTGAAGACTCGCCCCAAAGGCGTCACTCCAGAACAGGCCGCACTCGCCCAGCAAGCAGCCCATGCCGCTATTCAGGTTCCCATGGCTGTGACTCCCATTGTTCCTTGACTGAATTGACTAAACATCATAAGAAATGAAAACCTGCTATGAAGAAAACTGCTTTCTTGCCACTCTTATTCGGTTGCTGCCTGAGCGTTTCGGCACAGCCGGAAGCCATCTATGATGAGGCACAGGTGCCTGCCTACGAGCTGCCGGATCCCTTGTTGTGTGCCGATGGCACCCGCGTACAGTCTGTGCGTGATTGGGAGAAGAAACGTCGCCCGGAACTCTTGCAACTCTTTGCAGACCAGGAATATGGCCGTACACCCGACGGCAAGGTGAAGACCTCTTTCCAGTTACTCTCCGAGAATCCTCACGCCCTGGGAGGCCTGGCTACCTCGCAACAGGTGATGCTGAAATTCTCGGGTCAGGGGCAGCAGCGACAAGCCCTTCTGCTGGCCTATATCCCCAACCAGCGTCCTGGGCGTGTTCCAGTCTTCATTGGACTGAACTTCTTGGGTAATCACAGCATCACGTCCGACCCTACGATAGCTTATTCACCTTATTTCGAACGCATTGCAGACAAGAACAGCCCTCTGCTGATGCGCAACAATCAGTTCTTCCGCTGGCCGCTGGAAGACATCGTGCGCAGGGGCTATGCTGTCGTGACCATGTGCTATCAGGATATCTATCCAGACCATCCCAAGGGAGAGCCCGAGAGTATCATTCCGCTCTTCCCGCAGAATCAGGATGGCTATGCGCGTTGGCAGGCGCTGGGAGCCTGGGCGTGGGGATGCAGTCGCATGGCAGACTGGGTCGCACGTCAGCCTTGGGCCAATTCCCGTCAGTTGGCACTTATCGGTCATTCCCGTCAGGGTAAGGCCACGCTGTGGGCAGGTGCTCAGGACGAACGCTTCGAAGTCGTCATCTCCAACAATTCCGGTTGTGGCGGAGCCGCTCTTTCCAAGCGTGCCTTCGGCGAGACCGTTGGGCGCATCACCCGTTCCTTCCCCCATTGGTTCTGTCCTGCCTTTTCGAAGTATGGGGAGCACGAGTCGTCGCTGCCCTTCGACCAGCACGAACTGCTCGCACTCATGGCCCCCCGCCATGTGTATGTCGCCAGTGCTGAGGAAGACCGTTGGTCCGACCCCAACGGAGAATTCCTGGCAGCCAGAGCTGCTTCGCCTGTCTATGCCCTCTATGGCCTGAAAGGCATAGAACGTACGACTCAGCCTGTCATCCACGACCCTCTTCACGGCCAGGTGGCCTACCATATCCGTGCAGGCAAACATGACGTCACCCCCTACGATTGGCACCGCTACATGGACTATTGCGATCGTGTCTTCGGACATCCGAATCCCACCTTGCGTCCATCCCTCGCTCCCGCTGCCCGTGCCGGTCATGTGCTGGTGATAGGCATCGACGGGTGGGGTGGCTACAGCCTCGCCAAGGCTCATGACATACCTCATCTTCGTTCATTGATGGCTCAGGGTTGCTACACACTCCACAAGCGTTCCGTGCTGCCTTCGAGTTCTGCCGTCAACTGGGCTTCGATGTTCAATGGCTCCTGTCCGGAACTGCATGGCTACACCCAGTGGAATTCAAAGACCCCGGAAATACCTTCGGTCGCCGAACTGAACGAACACGCCATCTTCCCCAGCGTATTCTCGTTGTTGAGCAAGGCGCGTCCGGATGTAATCACCGGATGTATTGCCGAGTGGGATGGCATTAAGCATGTGGTCGATACCTTGGCCATCGATAACTACGAGGTGGCTACGGGTTGGGAGAACGACCACGAGAAGCTGTGCCGCATGGCGGAGCAGTACATCATCGACCGCAAACCCACACTCTTTGCTGTCTGTTGGGATCAGCTGGACCATACGGGGCATGCCGTAGGTCATGACACTCCCGAGTACTACCAGACACTGGCTGAGCTGGACGTCCTGGTGGGACGACTGGTGGAGGCGTTGAAGAAGGCGGGAATCTACGACGACACCATCATCATCGTCACCGCCGATCATGGCGGCAAGGAGAAAGGCCATGGTGGCAAGACGTTGCTGGAAATGGAGCACCCGTTCATCATCTGCGGCAAGGGAATCCGTCAGGGAATGGTGATTGCCGAACCGATGATGCAGTACGACACGGCAGCCACCATCGCTCATATCTTTGCCCTGCCGACTCCCTATTCCTGGGTGGGACATCCTCTGCTTTCCGTCTTTAAATAAATGATTGAACCATACAAACACTTATAAAAAATGAATAAACTGACCACATTTCTTCTGGCTCTCCTGGGGCTGAACGTAAACACCGCCTGCAGTCAGGAGCCCAGCACGGATGTAGATGTCTTCCAGACGAAGACAGGCAAGAGCGTGCGTTTCCAGGCACTCATGCACGCCAGTATCCGCATCACCTACGATGGACTCGAGTTCCAAATCGACCCTGTCCGCCAGCTAGGCGAGCGCACCACAGACTATGCTTCCATGCCCAAGGCTGACTACCTGATTGTGACTCACGAGCATCGCGACCACTTCGACAAGGCTGCGCTGGAACAGTTGACAGCTGCCGACACGCGTCTGATTACCAACGCCCGTTGTGCCGAGATGGCCGGGCGGGGTGAGGTGATGGCCAATGGCGATAGCCTCCAGCTAGCAGAGGGCATCACAGTGGAAGCCGTGCCGGCCTACAACAACACCGAGGGTCACACGCAGTTCCATCCTCGAGGCCGTGACAACGGATATGTCCTCACCCTCGATGGACTGCGCATCTACATCGCCGGAGACACGGAAGATATTCCGGAAATGGCAGACCTTCGCGACATCGACATCGCCTTCCTGCCCTGCAACCAGCCCTATACGATGACCACCGAACAGCTCCAGCGTGCTGCCCTTGTCATCAAACCGCGTGTACTCTTCCCCTATCACTATAGCCAGACGGACGTCAGCAAGCTGCCCTCTCAGCTCCAGGCTGAAGGGATAGACGTGCGAATCCGTCATTACGAATGAACTACACTTTCAGGAAGATACGTTTGCGGTAGAGGATATAGAGGAACAACCAGCAGACGGCAATATATGCGGCCTGGTTGAAGAACGGTTGAGCCTGTTCGGGAAGCAGCTGGATGAGGCCTCCAAAGAGCTTGTCGGCCGTGTAGCTGAAATGGATGAACTTCTGTCCTAAATAGATGGTGATGCTGTTCATGCCGATGACCGTGAAGAACAAGGTCCAGCGCCGCCACCCGCGAACGTCGATCAGGTAATAGAACAGGGCAAACATCAGCACCGAGTAGGCTCCCACGACACAGACGAAACTGCTGGTCCACATCTTCTTGTTGATGGGGAAGTCCAGACTCCATACCAGTCCGAGTACGAGGAGTGCGATGCCGGCCACGACCATCCAGGCAGCCTTCTTCTCCGGCGTGAGTCCTTCGTGCTTCCATTTCACCCACTCGCCTGTGAACATACCCAGCAGGGCTGTGCCGATGGCCGGGATGATGCTGAGAATGCCTTCCGGGTCGATGTTGCCGTAGTAGATCTTGCCGGGCAGCAGGATGCGGTCGATGTATCCTACGATGCTGCCTTGTGCCGTGTAGACGCCTTCGCCCATCGCGTCGGGAGCGGGAACGAAACGCACCAGCAGCCAGTAGCCTACCAGCAAGAAGGTGGTGATTCCCACCCGGCTGCGCCAACTGGTGTGCATGAAGATGAGGGCTGCAAACATCCAGGCGAAGCCGATGCGGGCAAGGACGCTGGCGTAGCGCGCGTTGGCAAAATCCCAATGACTCAGCAATCCGTTGTATGCCACTCCCAGCAGGAACAGCACCAGGCCGCGGATGAGCACCTTACGATGAATCTGCCACGGGCTTCGGCCGCCTGCGCGCTGTTTCTCTAAGGAGAACGGAAACGAGATACCCGCGATGAAGAGGAACAGCGGGAAGATGGTGTCGTGGTGTGCCAGTCCGTTCCATTCCACATGGTCCATCTGTTGGGCTATAGCCTCCGTGAAACCGCAGGGAAACCAGGTGGCAAGAGCAGCCAGGAGGCCTGCTCCTCCCATAATGAAAAACATGTCGAAACCGCGTAGGGCATCTAAAGACTGTAGACGAGACATGATCTATATTAATTTAAGGTTTGCTAGTGATATTATCCTACAATCCACTTTCCCAACTTGGGAATCCGCTGGATGAGCGTACAGACGACGGCGGTGATGACAAAGGTAGTGAGGGCGGTGAGGATAATCTCGGCGGGCGTGCTCCAGAAACCCAGCCGGCCCTCGGTGCCCCTGCCAATCCAGCTGCAGATCATCCCCGAGGCCTTGGCGAGGACAAACATGTGGCAGAGGTACATACCGTAGCTGGCCTTGCTCACTTTGGTCAGGAGGGTGGGGGAGTCTTGCGTCCCCAGTGGCCGGTTGAACTTCCGGAACAGCAGCACCCAGCCGATGGCCATCAGTGCCACGCCAATGGTGTCGTTGTACCAGGGTGTCTCCCATCCGACAGCGTAGTCCACGGAGCCTTCGAAGGGAAAGGCATCTGCGGTCTGGAACACACGCAGCAGGAAGCCGCCGAAGCAGATCACGAAGCCCAGCAGCCACACGGGCACGCCGATGGTCAGTGTGCGACGCCACGACAGCTCTGGCACGAACTTGCGGAAGTACAGCCCCAGCAGCAGGTAACCTATGAAGCCGCTGACGTAGTAGAACGTGCTGTAGCCGTTCCAGCTGGCTTCGCCCCACAGCGGGTAGGCGGCAGCATTCGGAATACCGGTGGGACCGTGAATGACCAGCAGTTCGCCGTTCGAAGCCCACTCGCGGACGAAAGGAATGAACAGCGTCAGAGCCCACACACCAAGGTACCCCAGCAGCTCGCGTCTTCCCACGCGCTCCGCCCACGGCGAGAGCAACGGCATCAGCAGGTAGACACCCAGCAGCATATAGACAAACCAGAGGTGTCCGGCAGCATAGTTGAAGTTCAGCAGCAGGGCTTGCAGGTTACTGACCGGCTCGCCCCACACCAGCGCATACGCCAGTGTCCACAGCACGAAGGGTACCAACAGGCGTCCCAAACGGCGGCGGAAGAAAGTCCCCGTGGAGGTCTGCAGCGGAAACAGCAGGTAGCTGCTGGCAATGACAAATAAAGGTACGCACGAGCGCACGAAGGAATCGGAGAAAGAGGCCCAGAAGGCATCGGTGGCTGTGAGGATACGGGAACCCTCGCCGCCCAGATAGAATGGTTCTGTGGAGTGGACCACCATGACCATCAGGCAGGCGCACACGCGCAGCCAGTCTAGCCAGATGATGCGGTTTTCAGTGTTCATTGTGTTGCTTGGGTTGGTTTTTCGAGCGCAAAGGTAGTAAAAATGCACTTTTGCAACAAAATTATATGAAAAGAAAACATCAGAGGAAGTCTATTTCTATGAAAAAGCATACCTTTGCAGCGCAAAATCACTTCTTTAAGTGTATATCGATTCGTAGATATATCCTGACTCCGTCTTTGATTATTGGAAAATATTAATTGTTAATAGTTATTTGTCATGAAGCGTTTCTTCCTTCTGCTATCCGTGATTGCACTGGCTGCTGCAGGCCGTGCCCAGAATCCCTATCTCCCTTTGTGGGAACACTTGCCCGACGGCGAGCCGCGTGTCTTCGAAGACCCCGACCAGCCCGGTAAGTTCCGTGCCTACATCATCGGTTCCCACGATGTCACCTACACCGCCTACTGCGGACCCGATATCCGAATGTGGTCGGCTCCTGTCGAGGACCTGACCCAGTGGCGCGACGAAGGTCCCATCTTCACCTGGTTCACGGGTGGCCAGTGGGACACGATGTTTGCCCCCGACCTCGTGGAAGTCCGGGACAGGGCTACCGGCAAGAAGACCTATTGGCTCTATCCTCACTCCCGTGGCTGGGGACGCATTGCCATGGTCTGCAAGAGCGACCGCCCCGACGGGCCTTTCACGCCCGTGAACCTCAACGCCGAAGGCACCCGCTGCGTGGAAGGTTCGTTGATTGACTTCGACCCCTCGGTGTTCATCGAGAACATCACGGACAAGAAGGACAAGGATTTCGACAAGGGCTTCCGTGCCTACGTCTTCTACGGCTTCCAGCACAGCACCGCCTGCCAGCTGGATCAGAACACGATGTACAGCAAGCGCCCCGGCACGGAACTGATAGACCCCTTCATCCCCGCCAGCTCTGCCGACGGCCGTCTGCTCGACAAGGAAGGCTCCACCTATCCCGCTCTCTACCAGGGTCAGAACCCGCTGGACTTCAACTTCTTCGAAGCCAGCAGCATCCGTCAGGTCGGCAATAAGTATGTGATGGTCTTCTCCGGCTACAGCGGCAAGGAGTACGGCCTCGGCAACACCAATTCCGCCCTGCGCTACGCCTACGGCGACTCACCCCTGGGTCCTTGGCGCTCCGGCGGTGTGCTGGTCGACAGCCGCGGTGTGGTGCTCAGCGAGGACGGTTCCAGACTCGTCACCACCAACGCCGCTCACAACACCCATGGCTCCCTGCAGGAAATCAATGGCCAGTGGTACGTCTTCTACCACCGTCCTCCCCGCGGTTTCGGCAATGCCCGCCAGCCGATGGTGGCTCCTGTGAAGATTGAGTGGGATAAGAAACCCGTGGCCAAAGGCGGACAGGTGCGCATCACCGCCTACGATCCCTTCACCGCCAACAACGAGTGGACTGCCAAGGCGGCCAACGGCAATGAATACACGGGTGCCGAAGTGACCAGCGAGGGCTTCCAGATCTTCGGCCTGCCACCTTATAATTATTATAGTGCTGGTATCGCCTGCTACATGGCTGGTCCTGGTGCCAACGAATGGATGCAGGACAACCACGACGTGTGGAACAACTCGATGNNNNTCGTGGGCTTCAAGTACTTCGGCTTCGGCGGACTCGGTCAGAGCACCAAGGGCGTACCTGCCTTCGAGGGCACCAAGGCTGGCGACAACACACACCTCAGCCTGCTGCTCACCCCCAGCGGACGCGGTGCCTTCAGAATTCATGTGATGCTCGACGGTCCCTACGCCAATGGCACTTGGAAAGGTCGTGAGATTGCTGTCATTGATGTTCCTGCCGACGCTCCGCGCGAGCCTCGTCTCTTCAGCAGCATGGTTCAGGCCGTCGAAGGTCTCGCCGGGAAGCATGCCATTTACCTCGTTGTCGAAGGACCTGAGATTCAGGAGCCGCAGAACAACGAACGTCGTCCGCAGTTCGGCCGTCGCCAGCAGCCCCAGCGCCCGCAGGGTCTCTTCGACCTCCACGGAATCGGCTTTGCCAAGAATGGCAACGTGAGCGTACCTGAGAGTGCAATGGCGCCCACAGCTCCCGAGGTCACCATCACCGCCGATGGCCAGCGACTGAACATTCCCGCCACGCCGCTCTACTCGACCAACGCCAACGGCTACACCGAGTGCAACCACTATCAGGTCTACGGTCTGCTGAAAGCTGGCTCCGAGCTGAAGGCGACCTCCAACGTTCCCGGCGTGAAGTTCGAAATCAGCCCCATTGCCGACGGACGCGCCACGGTTCGCGCCACCTACCGCGGCCAGCAGAAGGTCTTCCTCATCAACTGATGAGGAGCTGGCGTCTCATTTCGCGCCATCTTATTTCATCGTAAACTCCAAGGTCCCTCCCGCCATGATTTGCTGATGTGTCAGCGTCAGGTCGGGCAGGGACTTTCCGTTTAGCCGCACGCGCTTGACGTGTATGCGGCCGGGTGTCTTGTTGGGAGCCGAAATGACGAAATCCTTGCCGCTGGCCAGATGCAGGGTGGCACGGCGGAAGAGGGGAGTGCCGATGACGTAGGTGGCGGAACCGGCGTGGAAGGGGTAGAAACCCAGCGAGGAGAAGATGTACCAGGCGGACATCTGGCCGCAGTCGTCGTTGCCGGCATAGCCGCAGGGAGTGGCGCGGTAGAAGCTGCTGCGCACCTGTTCCACCAGCTCTTGTGTGCGAGCGGGCTTGCCTGCGAAGTTATAGAGGTACACCGTATGGTGGCTGGGTTCGTTGCCGTGGGCGTACTGCCCGATGAATCCGCTGGCGTTGCCGTTGACCTCTCCGCTGGTGGCTGTGAGCGAGAAGTTTTCGTCCAGCTTCTTCAGGAAAGCCTCCCGGGAGCCGAAGAGGCTGATGAGGCCCTCGGGATCATGCGGCACGAACCACATATATTGCCAGGCATTGCCTTCCACGAAGCAGGGCTGCTCGTAACTCAGCGGGTCGAAGTCTGCCAGCCACTGCCCTTTCTCATCCTTGGGGCGGAAAAACCCTGTGGCGGGATCGAAGAGGTTGCGGTAGAACAGGCTCCGGCGGTGGAAACGCTCGTAGTCCTCCTGCCGGCCTAATTTCTTTGCCACGGCAGCCACGCAGGCATCGTCGAACGCCTGTTCCAGGGTGATGCTTACGCTGGTGTTCTGCAGCGTCTGAGGCATATAGCCGTAGTGCTCCCACACCTCGAAGGGCGAGTTGGGATGGCTGCGCGTGCTGCTTTCCACCATGGCTCGGTACGCAGCCTCGACGTCCACTCCGGGCAGCTCGGCCAGGATGGCATCGGCCAGCACCGGTATGGCATGGTTGCCAATCATGCAGTAGTTGTCCTGTCCCCAGAGATCCCAGATGGGCAGGTAGCCGTAGGTCTCGTGGTGCAGCACCATGTCGCGCACGAACTGGGCTGCAATGTCAGGCGCGATGAGGGTGTACAGTGGGTGGGCAGCGCGGAAGGTGTCCCAGAGGCTGAAGGTGCTGTGGTAGGCCTGAGGGGTGCTCGACGGCGATACCGCCGGGCACTGTCCGCCGGCCAGCTGTTTGATTTCGAAGTTCGTGTCCATGTAGCGGCCATCGACGTCGCTCATCGTGTTGGGCTGCATCAGCACGTGGTACAGCCCCGTGTAGAAGATGGTCTTCTGCTCGTCCGTCCCCTCGATGTCAATGCGTTGCAGCTCCCGTTGCCAGGCATCGTGAGCCGCCGTCGTGTAGTCGCTGAAGTTCCAGCTGGAGGCCTCGGCCAGCATGTTCTGCCGGGCACCACGGGCGTCCACAGGCGAGATGGCCACCTTCACGGTCAGTTGTTCGCCTTCCTGAGCGTCGAAGGTCAGGGCAGCGCGCAGGCAGCGGCCGTTTACCACGTCGCAGCCTCCTGCATTGCGCCCTCCGTCCATCAGTAGGCGGCTGTGGAAGGGACGTGAGAACTCGGCGCGGAAGTAGACCTTGCGCAGCTTGGCCCATCCCGTGATGACGCGGTAGCCCTCGATGGTGCGCTCGTCCACGATGCGCAGCTGGCTCTGGATGATGTCGTAGGTGCGGCGTCCCGTGTAGTACGCTTCGCCGCGATAGGTACTGCGGTTCAGGTCCAGCACCACGCTTTGCGGCCTTCCGGCAGGGAAGGTATAAAGATGTACGCCCGTGCGCACGGTGGCACTCAGTTCCACGCGCACTCCGCTTTCCTGCAGCTGCACCATGTAGTATCCCGGTCGCGCAGCTTCGGCCTTGTGGCTGTAGGTCTGGCTGAAGTCACCGGCTTGCAGTTGCTCCGGTGTCACTTCGGTAGTGAGAGGCATCAGGCTGACGTCGATGAGATCCGTGCAGCCCGTGCCGCTCAGGTGCGTGTGCGTGAATCCGTAGATGCGGTCTTTGTTGTAGTCGTAGCCCGAGCAGGGGTCCCACGTCACCATGTTCTCTGTCTCGGGGCTCAGCTGCACCATGCCCTGCGGCATTGTGGCTCCGGGGAACGTGCTGCCGCTCAGAGCTCCCGTCTCGTCGGTCTGTGTGCCGATGAAGGGGTTCACGAACACCGTGTAGTCCGGAGTTCCCACGTTGTTTCCTGTCGTTTGTGCCTCGGCCTGTAAGCCCGTGGTGCACAGTGCTATAGCGATAGCTAATAGGGTGTTTCTCGTCTTCATTTGTGTCTATTAGTCCTTGTTTCACAGCAAAGTAACACATTTTCCTTCGCTCCACCAAATAAATCACCTCTTTTCTCCTCGGAGGAAGCAGATTCCGCTGCTTTTTTGACTCCCCTTCCCACTTTTTCGATGATTTCCTTTGCCATTCAAGAGAAACTCCCTACCTTTGCGGCGTGGTTCCCTCGAAAGAGGGTGTCCCGACATGATGTTTACTCAACTCATAGATGTGATTATGGTAGCAGAAAACAAATACGTGCGTTTTGACTGGGCCGTGAAGAGGATGCTTCGCGACAAGGCTAATTTTGGCGTTCTTGAAGGACTGATTACTGTGCTGCTTGGCCAGAAGGTTACCATAACAGCCATCCTTGAGAGTGAGGGAAACCAGGAACAGGAAGATGACAAGTATAATCGCGTGGACGTGAAGGCCGTCAATGCCAGTGGAGAGATTATCCTTGTCGAAGTACAGCTCACACGACAGCTCTACTACCTCGAGCGCATACTCTACGGCGTAGCCAAGACACTGACCGAGCACATCAAGCTGGGCAATATGTACAACGAGGTGAAGAAAGTCTATCATATCAGCATTGTCTACTTCGACCTCGGACGCGGTGCCGACTATCTCTATCATGGGCAGACACGGTTCATCGGTGTACACACGCACGACGAGTTGCAGGTGAACACCAAGGAGGAGGATGTCATCCACATGAAGACCCCCGCGCAGGTCTTCCCCGAGTACTTCATCATACGTGTCAACGAGTTCAACACGGTGGCCAAGACACCCATCGAGGAGTGGCTGGACTACCTCAAGAACGGACACATCAAGGACGACACCCAGACGCCAGGACTCAGCGAGGCACGTGAGAAACTACAAGTGATGACCTTGGCTCCCTCCGAGCGCATCGCCTACGACCGACACCTCGATGCCATCATGGTTCAGGAGGATGTCCTTAATACAGCAAAGATAGAAGGTCGTGCAGAAGGACTTGCAGAAGGACGTGCAGAAGGACGTGCAGAAGGACTTGCAGAAGGGCGTTTAGAAGTTAATCTTGATCATGCACGCAAGATGAAGGCTATGGGCATGAGTGTCCAGGACATTGCCGACATCACGGGGCTTTCACAAGAACAGATTGATTCATTATAACATAGAATCCGACATCAACAAGAAAAAATAGTATGGGAATGTATTTTGTTTTAGGAATGATAGTGTTTGCTGCACTTTTCGTGTTCACGGCACTTCATTTCGACGATAAGAAGAAAGCGTCTACATCACGTCAGTGATAGATGCCCATACATGTCATTGTTGATGACATAGAAATAACCATGGCTGCCCTCCATCGTGAGGTGACTGCCATGAAGATATAGACATCATTCTCGCAGCGACCTGCACATCGGGTACTACGGAAACCAGATTCACTGCGATTACCCTGGGAAAGACGGACTGCTGTTTCATATTCCTTCACAACTCGGTTGTGTTTGTCCCTAAGAAAGCAGAAATACTCAGGGGATTTGCTATGGCATGACTACGCCTAATGCTTCTTCCAGTGGCGCAAGCACATCTTGCCGTTTATTACGGATGGCACTCATATCAAGGGCATTGATGAGTTCCTTGGTCTCATACCCCTTCTTATAGGTTTTACGAGCCTT
>CACXXT010000020.1 GCA_902771725.1 uncultured Bacteroidales bacterium | reverse complement strand
TTCGGGACGTGCGATGTCGTACCTTTGCACCCGCAATCCGATGGAAAAGAAGATGCGGTTCTCCGGGAAATAAGATTCTAATCTTATCCCAACAAGATCCTAATCTTATCCCAATAAGATACTAATCTTCTGGCGACAAGATACGTATCTTATTCACATCTCGAAAAGAAAATGATGGGTCTCTGTGAGGCTTTATGTTCTTTTAACGATGAATCGCGTTGGTTTAAAGAAAAAAGTCGTATCTTTGCACCGATATATAACCCTTTAATGCACAAATTTATGTCAGTCGAAAGCTTGAGCAGCTATGCTGCAACCTTTTTCACTTCTCGTACTCAGATGGCTCTTCGTCCTTGCTCCATGAGCAGTGCGGTCGTAGGGCTCGTCCGATGCCTGACTCTGGTGTTGATGTTGCTGCCATGTGCTGCAATAGCTGACGAAAAGGGGGATTTGCTGCTGGAGCAGGCCGACAGCCTGTATGGTGCCCAGCAGTATAAGGAGGCGCTTGAAGCAGCCCACGAGGCGTTGCCTCTGACGAAGGGTACGGAGCCTGAGGCCGACTGCCTGAACCTGCTGGCAATCACCAACATCCGCCTGTCGGACTACGAGGAGGCAGCACGCTATGCCAAGGAGTGCTATGCGATAGACGAGCGGAGCGGCGACCCGGACGTGATGTCGTCGAGCCTGAACACACTGGCTGCCATCTACATGGGTGCGAATCAGCCCAAGGAGGCAGAGAAATATGTGCTGAAAGGAATTGAGATGGCCGAGAAGGCTGACAATCCCGGTCGAATGGCCGTGCTGCAGGCGATGGCCTCGGAGGTGTACCATGCGATGGGCGATGACGAGCAGGCACTGCGGTATATCGAGCGTGCCTACGAGATCGACAAGCAGCTGGGGAATGAGCCCCGTGCGATGGTGCGTCTGGCGCAGAAGGCCTCTGTGCTCGTAGGGAAACATGAGTACGAGGAAGCCGAGTCCACGTTGAAGCAGGTCATCCCCTACCTGCGGCAGGTGCAGGATCGTCATTCGCTGGGCATAGCGCTCAGCAAGCTGGGCATGGCTGTGCTCTCGCAAGACCGCGAGGTGGAGGCGACACCTTACTTTCAGGAAGCCATCAAGATCTTCCAGGAAATGGGCGACCCCTACAACGAGGTCCAGGCCCACCGTGGTCTCTATGAGTGTCTGTGGAAACATGATCCGGCCGAAGCCCGACGCTGCCTGAAGCGCTTCAGCGACCTGAAGGACTCCTTATATAATAATGTGTCGGCAGACAAACTGGCCAAGTACAATGCTGAATTCGGCAACGACTGGCTGCAGATAGAGAACAAGGAGGAGCGTCGGGCAAAGTGGTGGGCCATCGGTCTGGCTGTTGCCGTCGGCATCATCGGTTTTAGTGTGTGGTGGCTGATGCGTTACCGCCACCAGCGCCAGGCACGCATCAACGAGGAACTGAGCGAGCATATCCGTGAGCTGAACCGGAAGTACGACATCCTCAGCGAGCACTACGACCATGCCATCACCACCTCTTCCAAGCGTGACGAAAGCATGGAGCTGACCACCAGCGACCGGGAATTCTTGGAACGCACCGTCAACACCATTTACCAGCTCATCCGGGAAGGCCAGCCCGACGCCGTTCACCTGGCCGCGCAGATGGGCATGAGCCTCTATCAGCTGCGCCAGCGTCTGGACAGCGTTACCGGCGAGAAGCCCCAGGACTTCATCGCCACGGTTCGTATGCGTCGGGCACGTCACCTGCTGGATACCCACCCGGAACTGAACATCTCGGAGATTGCCACGCTCTGTGCCTACAACGACACTCCGAATTTCACGCGAGCGTTCAAGAAAACCTTCGGCCTGACCCCGACCAACTACCTCGAACGCCAAAAGGACTCCGACGCAGAGAGCCTGTAGGCAAATTCGGTAAATCTACCGCTTTATCCACAGTCCACAGCCCCCGAGAAAGCCATCTTGGGGGCTGTGGCGCGTAAGATTGCACGAAATGATAACACTTTTTGATGAAATGATAACGCAAAAAGTGCGATTCCATCGTATCTTTGCCCCACAATTTTAGTGTTTCACTACCTAAAAACAGATGGCAAAGACGAAATATCAAGAGGTCGCGACTGACTATGCTCACGAGTATCTGGAGCATTTGTTCAAGATGGAAGACATCCTGGGCCGCACCCTTGACGGCCGTATCGAACTTGTTGAGAAGAGAAATCCGGAAGACAAACAGCAACAGCAATAGAATAATAGAATACTATAATAATGTGAGTAAATAATTATAGTAATAACCTTTTAAAGTGAAGAAGACTATGGAAATTAAGCTATTTTCTTTAAAACGATTGGCAGTCATGCTACTGTCGGCGATGGTCATCCTTCCACAAAGTGCCAAGGCAGATGATTTCACCCCCGATATGTTCCCCGGCCAGTCGCCTGACCGAACAGCCTTTGAGGTTTGGGCAACCGTGAAAGTAGGCGAGTTCGGCAAGTGCCCCAATACGAAGAGCTATGTCACCGCCATCAGCTCCACGGATCAGTCGGTAGTGAGGACCTACAACGAAAATGGCTATAGCGCCGTGCTCATTGTGGGTGTCGGTACTGCCGACGTGACTTACACTGAGACGGGTTTTTCTGAAGGCGATAATGGCGTCATCAACCTCGACGGCCCTTCCACCAACCACATCATCCACTACACGGTGGAGCAAGCCGTTCCCACGGCGCAATGGGTACAGGGTGATGAGCCCATTACCAAAGCCAGACTCATCTGGTACCCTGACGGGAGCCATAATTTCTACGCACCGGATCCCGATATAAGAGTAATGGACGTGGGCATGAACGCCTACAATCAGCCCTATATGCGGGAATCGAGGATTGGCTTCCAGCAGATTGAGTACTCTTCTTCGAATACCGATGTGGCTACGGTCTCTCCTCGTGGTGTGACGCCCGTCAGCTACGGCAAGACGACGATTACAGCCACATGGCCCGGCACTGTGAACTGGAAGGGTGTGTCCATCTCCTATGAACTCACGGTGGAGGAACCCAAGCAGAGTGTCTTCATCGCTTTTGGCCAGACCGAGGTCACCGGTTTCGCCGGCGAGTCGATGCCGGCTCCGATGAACCTTCAGATGCTGACCATCGACCGTTGGCTGTCTGAGAAGCCCGAGGTGGCTTCTGTGGACGAGAAGACAGGTACTGTGAAGTTCCATACTGTGGGAACAACCCGTATCTATGCCCAGATTGATGAGACGGACGAGCACTATGCCGCCCAGGGCTACTACACGGTTACTGTGAAGAAGCGCACCCCTGAACTGTCGTTCAGCGAGCAGATAGCCTACGGCGAGCCGAATGTGCCGTTCACCGCGCCTACGCTGATTAACCCCAGCAATGTGCCCATAGATAAGTGGTACAGCAGTAACCCCAACGTGGCCGAAGTCAACGAGACGACTGGCGAGGTGACCATCAAGGGTGTAGGTGACGTTTCCATCTTCTGCGAGTTCACCGGCAACGACATATACGAGGGTGCCACGGCCAGCTATACCATCCACTCCGCCACCATCGGCCTTCAGGTGATGGGCATCGAGGTGACGAGTCTGAACGCCGACGACGTGCTGGGCGACGGCTCGAAGAAAGTGACCTACGACAAGGCATCGCGGAAGCTGAACCTGAACGGATGGGTGCTGGATGCCTCTGGCATCGGAGATCCGAACATCAGAACCCATGTCATCTGGAACCACAGCAAGGAACCGCTCACCATCAACCCAACGGGCGAATGTGCCATCCGCAATGCCGATGCCTGCATCGTCTCCATGTCGGGAGCACTCGTCTTCATGAGCGACAGCAAGGACGGTACGCTGACCCTGACAGCCAACGAAACCACCCAGTCGATAGCCGTTCAGGCGGGTGCCGTCAAGGTACATGAGTGCGATGTGACAGCTATCGGATCGGTGGTGGGCATGAAAATCGGCGAACTCACCGTCTCTGGAAAGAGCCACATTTACGCAGAAGCCACGGGAACAAACGCCTATGCCGGCCTGAAGTGCAGCAAACTCCAGATTGCCAACGAAGACCTCCACATCCTGACACCAGGTGTACATTTTGATCAGTCTAAACAGGAATTCTTCGACGACGAGGGCAACACCGTGAGGTCGAAGGTCGTGGAAATCGGCGAGGCACCGGAGATGCAGAAGGTGACCATCAGCTTTGCTCAGACAACGATCACCGGAACCGTGGGCGATGTGCTCCCGGCACAGACTCCCGTCATCACTCCCGATGACCTGGGTCTGACCATAGACCACTGGACAGCCGAGAATCCCAAGGTGGCAGCCGTGGACGAGAAGACGGGACAGGTGACGCTCCTGGCAGGCGGAACGACCAAGATCTTTGCCACCATCGACGAGACCGAAACACATTTCTCTGCTCAGGGGTATTACACCGTCAGTGTGGCGAAACTGGATCCTAAACTCTCGTTCGCCCAGACAGAAGTCAGCGGTGAGGTGGGCGTTCCGTTCACCCCGCCCACGCTGGTTAATCCCTATGACGTGGCCATCGGCAAATGGTACAGCAGCGATAAGAAGGTGGCTGAAGTCAACGAAACGACCGGCGAGGTGACCTTCAAGGCACCGGGCGATGTCACAATCTACTGTGAGGTCTTCGAGACCGAGAGCTACAGCGCCGCCACTGCCAGCTATCTCGTCCATGTGTCCAGTCTCGGGCTTATGGTGCGCGGCATCTACGTCACCACCCAGAACTGTGACGACGTGCTAGGTGATGGACAGAAGAAGGTGACCTTCGACCAGAAGACACGCACACTGAACCTGAACGAATGGGTGTTCGATGCCTCTGTGATGAGTGCTGAATTCCGGAAAGATGTCATCGTCGATGAGGCAGGTCCGGTGCTGATGATCAATCTTGCAGGCGACTGCTCCATCACGAACGCCCAACGGTGTGTCGTCGCAGAAAAGGGAACTGTCGTGTTCCTGAGCGAGACGAAGACAGGCACGCTGGCGCTGACCGCCAACGACGGCGACGATGCACGGGCCATTCAGGCTCTTGCCGTCAAGTTCCATGAGTGCGACGTCACGGCAACAGGTGTCGTAGTGGCCATGAAGCTGGCTCAGGAACTCACCGTCACCAGCTCCGCTCATGTGTACGCCGAGGCTACGGGAGAGAAGGGCTTTGCCATCCAGTGCAGCGAATTTGTCAAGGGCGACGAGAATGTGGGCATCCTCACTCCCGGAGTTCTCTATGACGAATCTGTCCACCAGTTCTTCTCGGACGAAGCCAAGAAGGTTCAGGCCATGGTGGTGGAAATCGGCAAGGTGCTCGTGACGGTTCCCGACGACGAGGAGACGTCCATCGAATTCAATGTGACCGATGCTTCAGACCACTCTGCTGTCGTCTTCAGTGCCTCGGCCAACGACTCCTACAATGAGGAGACTGGCCAGCTGGAAATCTCCACGTCGCTGACCGACGAACAGGTGGCAGCTGCCCTGGAGACCCTCATCCCAGGTTCCAGCGCATGGGTCAGCATGCTGCCTGGATCGCTGACGTTCGATATTCCTGCCGGCAAGGGCAGCATCCTGGTCAATTGCATGACGCTGCCCGGCTACACGCTGAATATGATGATCGAAGGACAGGGCACTGTCAGCATCACCCAGGCTTCACTGGGCTGGGCCAAGGTCACCTATGATGTAGCCGAACCTACGCATGTCGTCATCTACCTCCACGCTTCCTCGTCTTCCGCTCCGGCAAGGAGAGCCCCGGAGATGGCCGGTGCCTACATCAGCGCTGTTAAGATTATCCCGGAGAATGCCCCGAATGCCATAGACGTCGTGAAGTCCGCCAAGTCGCTCGACAACGGCAAGTACCTGCAGAACGGCCGGCTCTACATCGTCCGCGATGGCCGCGTCTACAACGTCCAGGGAATCGAGGTGAAGTAACTCGACATTGTGTTGAAGAATGAAGGGTGAAGACCGGGAGTTCCCCTCATGACTTTCAGGTATCTTCTATTCTTCATTCTTCACCTTTCTAATATTTAGCCCCGCTGCGTCATCACGACGTGGCGGGGCTGTGTGCCTATAGGACTTTGAACATATTACATTTACTAACTCGCTCGAGCTTTGCTCGCTCCAAACTTGGAGAACTGCTTTATTGAAATCAAGTATTTCCTATTTCCCTTTTTTCGGATTCTTGTTGAAGTGCCATACGGCGTGGAGCATGAGGTAGTGGGGTAGGGAGCGGTAGGTGGTGACGGTGCGGCCCTGGGCGTTGATGAGGTAGTCGGTAGGAGAGAGCTGGTGCAAGAGGTCAAAGCCATCGAGACGGAGGATGAGCTTGCCTTTTGCTATGGACTGGCTGATGGAGGCGTTGACGACGAAGTCGTTGCGGTTGAGGGTGGCTGTGCCATAACCGCGACGGCTGTACATCTTTCCGTCAGCCGCAAGGGTGAGTCCCCCGAGCTTGGTGCCCCATAGCGCAGGTGTGGTGTAGCTGGCTTCGAGGCCGTAGCTGAAGTCGAGGGCATCGAGGGTGGAGAAGTCATACATCTTGCCTTCGCTGTGCCGCCAGTCAATGTTGCCTACGGCGCGGACGTTGAGGGTCTTGTTGTTGTAACGGATGTTTGCACCGCTGTTGAGGGTGAGGGTGTTCACGGTGTTCACTTGGCTTTCTGTCTGCCCCTCCAGGAGCGCATGATCTTTGGCATGGTTCCAGTCGGCTCCGGCGTTGACGTGCCACGTCCAGTAGCGCTTCTCGCCGATATTGTGGTCGGTGCTGAAGTCGGCGTGGGCTTTGTAGGCACCGCTAATGTTCATGGGCTTGTAGGTATAGACTCCGGTAGAGGGGTTGTAGGCGACGGACTGGGAGATGTCGCGGTGGTGGTAGTCGAAGGAGGCTTCAAGGTAATACATGCCCTGATTGCGCCCTGTTCCATCGTAATAACGGGCGTTTAGATGCGTGACTGCGGTCGATTTCAGGTCGGAGTTGCCGAGCTTGACAACGAGCGGACGGCTGTCGTCGCGGAAGTTGATGCGGTCGAGGAGGAGGGGCGTGTGTTGACTGAAGCTGACGTGGGCTTGGAAGTCGCGCAGCGCGCCTCTCCACGAGTGGCGGAACCAGAACTTTGGCTCGGGTAAAAACATGGTCTGACGGGCGAGGGTGTCGAGCCTTCCGCGCTGATAGTGCAGCTTGTTGCTATAGACGGGGAACTTCAGTTCCAAGCGCCAGCGGTCGTAGTTTACCTTCATGTGCACTTGTGGGTGCATGTAATAGGAACTCTTGCTCAGGTGGATGGTGAAGTCGTTCTGCCAGTTGTCGGTGCGGCTCTCGTAGGAGTTGGAGTAGTCGGTGATGGCTTCGAGGGCATCGAGCTGGGAAGGGAGGAGGAGGGTGTCGGGGTGATACAGATAATCGCGTGTGTGGACATGGCCGTTCCAAAGCATATTGGAGAAACCCAGGTGGATGTCTTTTGCGATCTCGTGGCCGTAGCCAAAGTTCACTAAGCCCCATGTGTTGCGATTGAAGAGGGAAGAGGAATTTAAGGATGAGGCAGACTCTCCCCCCGCCCTCCCTGTTAGGGAGGGAGCAGAATGTTCTGAAGGCAGCGTACTTTCATCCTCAAAGGTAACCGCTCCCTCCCTAACAGGGAGGGCGGGGGGAGAGTCTGCCGTGGTTTGGAAGCGAGTTGCACTTTCGCCCTCGTCGCTGTCGTGAGCCACCGAAACGTAATAGTCGATGTGGCTCTTCTGTTTACCGGGCCTCACGGTGCCTTGGACATCGATTTTGGCATTCCACTTCGTGCCTTCGCTGATGCCCACGGTACGTTGGGAGATGCTGAGGCTGTCGGATTGCTCATCGAAGGCGGAATGGAAGGAACCGTCGCGGCGGGTGTGGTCGAAAGTGGCATAGATGTCCATCCATGCGGGCAGACGCAACATCAGATGGTTGTTGAGTGTCCAACGGCGGTTGCCGGCGCGGTTGAAGGACTCGGTGACGGACGTTGGCGAGCAGCCTTCGATGAAGCGTTCAGTGCGTTGGGTGACGGTCTGGTCATCGGTGGTGGAGGTGTACTCAGCGCGGAAGGTCTCTTTGACTTCCTTCTTATTATCGCTCTTGTTCTCGTAGTTCAGTTCCCCGGCTATGCTGCGGGTGGTCAGGAGCGATCGGGGCTGACGGGCAGGACTCCACTGGTCGGACTGTCCGATGTGGCGGCTCTCGTTGACGTTGTTGGCGTTGGCGAGAAGCGTAAACCTCAACTTGTCGGAGAAGCCCAACAAGAAGCCGCGCCCCAGCCATCGCTCGTTTGTTCCCCCTGCCGCTTCCACATTACCGATATATCCTTGATTGTATTCATCTTTGAGAATCACGTCCATCACGTAGCGACGGGGATCTACGTCATAGCCAAGGGCCACGCTGCGGTCGGTCTGCTTCTCATAAACCTTCAGGTGCCTGACGGTGTAGTACGGCAGGTTCTCAAGCAGCACTTTCTTGTTGCCGCCGAAGAACGAGCGGGAGCCGAGGAGCAGCTCATCGACCTTGCGGCCGTTGACGAAGATCTCGCCGTCGGCGTTCATGCTTACACCCGGCAGCTGGCGGATGAGGTCATCGAGCATGGAACCGTCGGGCATCTTGAAGGCCGTGGCGTCGTAGATGAGCGTGTCCCCGCGGTAGTACATCTTGATTTTCGTGGCCGTGACGGTCAGTTCGCGCATGGTCTTGGCGGTACTCTTGCGCATCTTCAGTGCAGGCACATCTACTTCATCCTGTGAGGGGTCGGTAATGGCGACTCGCTGCCACACATCGTCGTAGCCTTCCATCTGCGCACGCACCAGATATTCGCGCTCGGCAGCGCTCACCTCTAAGTTGAACACAGCCTTGTCCATCCGCATATCACCCCTGTAGAAGACAACCATCTGTAGGGAATCGGCCACCATCGTGCTGTCGGCCTTGAACACGGAGATGCGGGCATGAGGCAGCGGCATATCCAGGAAACCGTCCCTCACCTCGCCCGAAAGGTGGATCTTCTTGCCCGTGAAATCCTTCTCCGGCTTGTACTGCACAAAGATCTGCTTCCCCTTCGTTTTCACTTTCACCGGCTGCCCCTTACACACACGCTCCACGGCTTTGCGTACGTCCTTCGTCTTGACCCGTGCTGAGACGCGCAAATGTTCCAAATCATTATGAATGAAATGAATGGCGTATTCAGTTTGCGAGTCGCGGATGGCGGATAAAGCAGCAGGGAGGGAATCGTTCTTGAATGTCAATTCTTGCGCAGAGACCCGTGCGCCAACGAGCATATATATAATAAGGTATAGGATAACGCGCTTCATCAGTCTGCCTCCACAGTTTCAGATTCCACAAACAGAGTATCTCCCTCGTCCTTCAGCCTCAATCCGTCGAACTCATTGAGCGTTGAGATGAAAACTGCCAACGAATCCTCACAATCCCACATCGTGCTCAGTCTCAGTTCGCGAGTTGTGGAATCGCGGAAGCAGACGGCCTTGCCGTAGTGGGCGGCCACGACTTTGAGGATGCTATCGAGGCGGATGTCAGAGAAACTGATGGGGGAAGACTCTCCTCCTACCCTCCCTATCAGGGAGGGAGCGGTCACTTCCGCCGACTGATTTTCCGTCCTTGGCGATAGGAAGTGGTAGGCGGCGAAGGCCAGACCGCCGAGGAAGGCTGTGGCGATGAACACGGCGGCAATTTTGCGAATGAAAAGTAACTTATATTTTTCATTTTTCATTCTCTCACTTTCCTCTCTTTCACTTTTGCCTTCCATGTCATACGCTTCACGTAGCCGTACCATCACTTCATAATGCTTGCGCACTTCCTCATCGGCCAGCAATTCCAGTATCTGCTGCTCGGAGTAGCGCTCAGGTTGCTCAATCATGTCGAGCAAGAGTTCCAGTTTGTCCATATTGGTCGGGGATTAAGGGTTGAATCGTTCTTTGAGTTTACGGATGGCTTTCGCCAGATGCTTGTACACCGCTACCTCACTGATACCGAGGTGTGTGGATATCTCGCGGTAAGTCATCTGCTGTTGGAAGCGCAGCCGTACCACATCGCGTGTCTGAGGAGTCAATTCTGTATCTATGAATTGTAGCATCGCATCCAGCGGATCAGCAGACTCATCAGCTTGAGGCTCCTCCGATACATCTTCACCGATGGGCAGCAGACGATGCACTCGCTCCGAAAGCCGCTTGTGGCGGAGCACGTTCAGGCAGCGGTTGCGCACGGCAGAGAGGAGGTAGGAGGACATTCCCGCATCACCTTCCGTCGTGTCTAATGCATTGTCGGGTTTATCCATTAACCGTGCAAAGACATCTGACACCACATCTTGTGCCTCTTCCTCATCGCCCAACAGGCGCAGAGCCATCCGAAGCATCGACTCGCGATGCTGCTCATAGAACAGAGGAATGTCGGAGGTTACTTCCATTTGCCTTACCTTTTACCTATAGAACACTCAAACTTTCATTTTCCTAACCCCCATTCGGACTATTTTTCACTAAAATGAGCATTTTTTATGATAATGGTTCTATTTGCAGGCTTTTTCTATCTCCGTCTCAATGGACTTCATCACTTCCTCGGAGAATCCCATTGTCTCCCATACGCGTTTGCCCGTGCGGTCGTAGAGGTAGTATTGTGGGATTCCTCCGCCTTTGGATGGCCAAGGCAATTGCCGCCATAAGGCTGAGGGTATGCGGTAGTGCAAACCGGGAATATTCAGGATCATTGGATTCCACTCGTTCAGAGGGCTGCTCTCGTCGGTGATGTAAATGAATACGATATCTTTTCCCTTCAGCTGCTTCTTCAACGGTTCCATGGTGTTTATGCCCTTGCAGCAGGGACCGCACCAAGTGGCCCATAGGTCGAAGAAGACAGCCTTGCCGGGATGCTGGGCGACGATGTACTCCAACAACTCGCTGCCTGGCACGTCGGGCGTTGGCATGATACGTTCCTTAGCCTCACGTTCCAGACGTTCTACGAGGACGCGGGTACTGTCGTTAAAAGCGCGGAGCACGGGCTGGAAATAGGGATGGGCGGTCTGCAGCACGCTATCCGTCTGCACTCGTGCCTGTTTCATCTTATCCGCAATGGCCTTTGCGTGTGCAAGGGCTTTCGTCATCTCGTATACCTCGCCGTGATCAAGGCCGTTGGCTTCGAGATAATCCACGAGGTGCGACTGGAGGGGCAGATAGAAGGAACGGCCGTCGCGGAAAAGGAGCAGATCGCGGGCGTGCGGGTCTTCGAGTGTGTAGGTGAGCTTCAGTTTCGCTATCGTCTCCTCGGGGTTGCCGTTGTACATTTTCTTGCGGATGACCCTCGCATAGTCGTGCCGCCCGTTCACGTAGGCATAATCCACCAACAGCGAGAGGAAGTCTTTCTGCCGACGGGTGTAGTCGCTGCGGCGCATCAGGCTCTGTCGCAGGCTGTCAAGGTTTTGCCACCACTGTTCACTCCACTCCGCAAAGGTCTGTCCTTCGGCGTAAACGGGCACCTCCGGCATATAAGCATAGTTGTAGAATCCCTGGTTTTCCAACAGCGCTTGATTAAGGTCGCCGAGGGTGCCGCCCAGCCGATAGTAGCAGTGTGCGTCGGGCTTGCCGGCGCCGAAGTTCTGTTCACGTGCCACGCAGGCCGTTCCATCCACTTCGAGCGTCAGCGTCTCGCCCGGAATCAGGATCATCGGGAAGTAGGTGCTCAATCCGCTGGGGTCAATCTGGGCAAGCCCGTTCCAACAGGTGAACCACGGGCATATTGCCGTATAGGCAGGGTGACAGTAAATTAAGGTAGAGTCGAGGTACTGACTTCGGCTGTCATAATTGCCCGTGATGATGTCGCGGCTGGGATCGCCGACATAGTAAATGTTACCTCCTCCGTGCACGGTGACGGTGGCCGTTGCCTCACCGTGTTTCAGGGTCAGCGGCTTCAGTGGTTCGCCATCATCTGCTCGCGGCTGATAAGGAGGCAGGAGGGACGGGTAGAGCTGATTGTCCAGCCTTACGCCGCGAACTCGCCACGAGAGATCCTTATCACCCTCCGCATAGTCGAAGGTTTTGGCTCCTTTGGGCAACGGGTCGAAATAGAGGACGAGTAGGTCCTGCCGCGCATTTTGGGCATATTCCTTGTCCAGTTCAAATGCCTCGTCCGCCATCACATCTAATCCCTCGTGTGTGATGATGCGCCCACGCTGGTAAGCAAAAGTCTGTCCGTTACACTCCAGCCGTGCCCCCGTCATGCTCCATGCCCGACGATGAGCGCAATCCATACGGAAATGCACAATAGTCGATTTCTTCGTAAGTACCACTTTAATCGGACACAGATCGCTGGCTGTAGAAACGAAAGCCGGGCGGTCAAGCACCTTATCCTTTGCCTGCGCCGACATCGTCAGTAGCATGGCACACAGAATAGTCAATAGCTTTTTCATTTTCGAATGGATTTTAAGATTACGGCTACAAAAGTACAGCGTTCCATCCAAACTATACAACTTTCTGGGTTGGCAAGTAGTTGGCATTTGCATATGATCATATAAAAAGAGTTTGCAAATAGTTTGCAAACCCTCTTTAACTTGTTTATAATGAAAGGATAAACTCATCCCATTCCTTTCCGCTTCCGTCCTTGCCAAAGACCTTCTTGTAGAGTCGCTTGCGGATGGAGCTGATGGTGCTCTTGTCCTTGCAGAGCACATCGGCCATCTCCTTGGGCGTGCTGCGGATCTTGGTGAGTAGGCAGACCTGATACTCCGTTGGCGAGAGGTTATAAAGTCCGTAGAGGCTGCTGATGAAACGGGGATAGATGGCTTTCAGGTGCTGCTCCAGTTCTTTCCATTCATCAGGCTTGATGTTATCGCCCGCCTCAATTCGTCGGCGCAATGCCAGATAATAGTCCGACTGGAAGAAATCGGCTTCCACCTGTTTCATCGCATCAGCCACCAAGGCCGGGCGCAGCGTGTGTTCCTCTTCAATCTCTGCCAGCTTACGCTCCACCTCGCGCTTGCGTTTCCGCAACTGCCACACATACACCGCAACACCTGCCGCCACGAGGCACATACCAACAATAATATATAGGAACACGCGGTTCTTTGCCTTCAGCTTACGTTCGGTGGTGGACAGTACGAAATGCTTCACTGGCGAATTCCCATCATTGGGGTGCTGCCTCACCAGTTCGCGGATCTCTTCCATGCGATCCTCCGTCATCGTGGACGAACGAACCATCAGCTCTTGGTAACCCTCGAAAGTGGTGATGAAGGTGGTGTCATCCACCCACTCGAAGGGCATCACACGGTCACGCTCCATGTAGAGCGAGTCGTTGAGATGATACCGCCCCATTTCGTGGGCAATAATCATCATCTCGTCGCCCACGGCATGCAGCTGTACGCTGTAATAAGTGCTGTCGGCATCGTAGATCTTGCAACGTGTGTAGCCGTTATAGATAGATTCTGCCACCCTGCCGTCAGGCGCCGTCTCGCTCTTCATCACCCACGCGCCAAAGACAGAGCGCTCCTTATCATCAGAGCCTCCTTCATTCGTGGTGTTCTGTGTATGTCCTTCAAGAGAAATGAAAGCGAGGATAACGGATAGTATGATCTTCTTAATTCTTATTCTTGTTATTGATACAGATTCGAGATGGCGAAGAGCGGTAGGATCTGAATGCGGCGGACGGCACCGTCGGATGTTTTATCACAGCCCTCTAACAGGGCAAAGTTCTCTAACGAACAGCGGATGGCGTCTGTCAGATGCTTGCTGCGCATGAACAGGTGCAGACTCTTCATCTTGCCGCTCGTGCCAGATTTGCACTCTATGGGCAGCACCTTCATATCACGGGCGATGATGTAATCAACCTCCGAACGGGTGCCGTCGGCTGTATTCTCCCAATAATAGAGGTCGTGCTGCGAACGTGGGTTGTTGTATTTAATGAGTTCCCAACCCAGCACCATTTCAGCCAGCCCACCTTTGTTCACCAAGTCCTCGGCTGTGCCAGCCACAATCAAATCTGTCAGCTGGCGTGCGCCACCTAAATCCATATCAAGTATGCGCAGCAGCAGAGCACTGTCGAGATAAATGTATTTTCGGAACTTCTCGTTGACTTCTGCCCCCAGCGGCAGGCCATTAGCCGCAGTATGACTGACACGTTTGACGATGCCTGCATCAGACAACAGCTTCAGGGCTTTCTTTACCTCTTCTGCGCGGTAAGAGCCATCGACCTTGCTGTAAGTGAATTTGCTGCCTATTTGTAGGATGACGCTTTGCAAAGTGTTTCTGAGCAACGTGGGGTCGACCTTCTTGGCATACTTCTTGAAGTCGTCGTAATAGGTCAGCTGTATATCATCGAGTTCCGTCTGACAATTGCGATAGTCGTGTGTCGTCACCCAGGCCGCCACACTGGCAGGCATTCCACCCACCATCAGGAAGGTGCGATAGTGCTGGACGAGGCCGTTGTGTAAAGGCGTGAGCAAAGGTCTCTCGTTGTCGGCTTGCTGCTTGGCTTCCACCCAAGACGACTTGCCCTCGGCCACGAGGAATTCGTCGAAGGAGAAGGGATAGACAAATAACGAGCGTATCCGCCCCACGCCGAAGGAGGGCAAGTCCTGCAAGGCAAATTCCAACAACGACCCTGCTGCCACCACATGCAGCTCTGGGAAGTCTTCCTTAAACGCCCACAGACTCTTGATGGCAGCGGGGCAGTCCTGGACTTCATCGAGGAACAGCAGGGTCTGGCCAGCCACCACCGGCACATTGTATAACAAGCTCAAGTTGTTTGCCAGATCGTGCACTTCATGTACCCGCTCGAACACATCCTTGATATCCGGGCGCTTCTCAAAGTTGACCTCAAGATAGTAGGTGAACGATTCTCCGAGATGCTTGACGGCCCATGACTTACCGACCTGTCGCGCACCTCGCAGCAACAGTGGTTTCAGGCTGCTGCTGTTCTTCCACTCCATGAGTAGTGCATCAATAAACCTTTCTATGTACATACGCGTCTTTAGTTATGATAATGATTATCATTGCCTTTTTCGACTGCAAAGGTACGCTATTTTTGATGAACGACCAAGCTTTTTTGCAATTATTTGATAAAATCGAGAGGAATAAATGGTGCTTTTATGATAAAACCGAGAGGAATAATGGGCTGTTTTTGACAAAATCGAGAGGAATACCAATGTTGCCATTGGCCCCTCTTCAACACAAGAATAGCCCGCTGCGTCATCACGACGTAGCGGGGCTAATGCCTATAGGACTTTCATTTACTAACTGCTTTATTGTTTCTTTCGTTCGCTCTTCCTCATCGGCTGGCGGTTAAAGCGCCAGACAGCGTGGAAGAGAATGTAGCGAGGCGGCACGTTCGTCCAAGTCTCTATGCGGCCTTGAGCATTGAGGACGTTTGTGGTGCTGCGTAACCGCCCGAGGATGTCGAAACCGTCTAGCATCAGAACGAGATTACCCTTGAAGAAGGGACGTGCGAGTCGGGCTTTCCACATCCAATCATTGGTGTTCATCGAGGCATCAGCATAACCTCGGCGGGCGGTGAAGGTCAGGTCGGTCGAGAATTGGAGCTTCCACGGTAGGTTCAACAAGGCAGAGAGCTTAGTCTTGTAGTCGGCCACGCAGAAGTCCGTAAAGTCGGGACGTGGGCTGTGGAGCCACTGCCATTGGGGTTCGCAGTCAAGGGTTAGGTTACCGAGGTCACCAAGGCTGTATTTGACGATGAACATCGGAATGAGGCTAGTGGTGGTGACGGTGCTGCGCTCCAACTGCGTGGTACCAGTGAGATCCACGCTGTGGCGGTAGCCAATCTGTGGAACAGCGTAGAGACGGAGTCTTCCTTTCTTATCGAGCGGGAGATTTCCGACGCCATATCCTCCACTGATTTCCCAATTGCCATTGACACTATAGGGGCGGTAAGTGCGGACACCCGTCTCAGGGTTATAGAGTTGGCTCATGGCAATGGCATTCTGCGTGAGGACGAAGTCGATACCACCGTTCAGCATCATCTTATTCTTCTTATAACGTTTCCGATGATGCACTTGCAGGCTGTGGCGGTAGGTATTTCGCAGGTCGGAATTACCCTCTGTGATGTTCAGCGGATCTGTGGCATCATGAATATTGACGTAGTTCATCATTGATGGGGCATCTGCCTTCAGACGATAAGCGATAAAGAGCTGGTTCCCATTATTCCAGCGTCCTTCGGCATAGCTGTAATCCGTATCGAAGAGGACGGTGCGGTGCGTGAAGAGTGTATCTAGCTGTCCGCGCTGATAGTGTAACGTGCGGTTGAGCAGGTGTATGGGCAGCCGCTGGCTGATAGACCAACTACCATTCTTCATCTTAGGGAACCACCATATTGTCGGAAACAGCGTGTAGTAATGCTCGGTCATTTGGCTATTGTAGCTATTTCCCATGTCCATCGTTTGCTCATATTCAGCAACGGAAGGCAGCACGCCCACATCTAATGTGTCTTCGCGATACATTCTGTCTAAAAGGAAGAGCGAGGACTCTCGTTGTGTATTGCGGTATTCGTAGCTGAGGGCTGTTTCCAAGGACAGGCCGCGGCGAATGGTCCAGTGGTACATGCCTTGCAGCCACAACTTTCCATATCGGTCGGGGTGGTCCTTGAAGTACTGGTCGGTGTAGAGGGCTGAGGCACCTGTGACGCGCTGGCGATTGAAGCGGTCGTTGGCCTTCACGTCGTAGCAGGCATCTGTCTCGAACTCGAAGTAGTCGCTACTTCCCTCCAACTTGATGGCTGCGAATGTCGAAAGATTTGGATGCAGGGAATAGCCACTCCGCGAACCTTGCTGTAGGTTGGTATTGATAAGGGAGTCGTTGGCGTTCCAAGCCGAGGACTGATAGCGTGAACGGTTGTCCCATCGCTGATAGTCGAAGCTGGGCTTGATGCGAAGTTGCACCTTCGGGAAGTTGTACTGGAACTGGTTCCACGTGTTGACGCTTAGAGACTTGTCCTCTGCTGCAGAACGGCTGTGCTCACGAGTGTCGCCGCCAGGCAGGTAGTTCATGCGCTCTGAGACGGTAGTTACATCATTCGTCGTGTGTTCGACGCGGACGTTACCCTCCACCTTCCACTTCTTGTCGCGGTCCTCTGTGAAGTAATCGACACCTCCCTGCTGCCGCGTCAGCTGTCCAGGGCTTACGCTCATATCGAAGCCGCCGCTCTCGCCTGGCTTTTCACCATCGTTCAGGTTGTTGGCGTTGGAGTAGGCCGCCACGCGTGAATGGTCGGTGAAACGCATGGCAAAGAGACGGCCAAGGTAACGGGCATTATCATTTGTCTCGTCATTATATCCTATGGTTGGCCCTGCTCCTCCTTCCACATTTACCAGCCATCCAATACTATATTCTTTCTTTAATCGCACGTCCATCACGTAGCGCTTGTCGTTCTCCAGTTTTTGTCCGAGGAACTCGCTCTTGTCGCCGTATTGGTCATATACTTCCACCTGCTTCACAATATAGGCGGGCAGATTGTCGAGCATGACGCGGTTGTTGCCACGGAAGAAGTCCTTGCCATTCAGAAGCAGGGCCTCCACTTGTTTGCCGTTCACGGTGATGACACCTCCGTCCTTCAGCTCTACGCCCGGCAGCTGGCTGACCAGAGCGTCGAGCATTGAGCCTTCTGCTAACTGGAAGGCGTCGGCGTTATAGACCACCGTGTCTCCGCGGTAGTAGAACATCACCTTAGAGGCGGTAACAGTCACTTCGCGCATGGAATGACGAATAGTCTTGGGCATCAGGATTGGCGACAGTTGGCGCAGGAACTCACGTCGGCCTACATCGGAGAGGGTGAAATCGACGAATGTAGTGTCATGCCCCTCGAAGGTGGCTTTGAGGATATACGACTCTGAACGGTGTGGTACCTCGAAGTAGAAGTTGGACGTGTACCCGCTCTGGTCCATGTTCATCCAGAAGGACTTGGCCTCCTCCGTGGCGAGGACGGTGCTGTCCTTGGTCATCAGCGTGACGACGGCGCCGGGAAGGTCGTTGCGCGTCATGCTGTCCACCACTTTCCCCTGGATTGTCATAGATTCCTTGTCCTGCTTGCGCTGCACGTAGATTTGTCGCAGCGCCTTCTTCACTTTCACCTTCACCGGCAAGTCCTTTGTCAGCCGTTCCACCGCCTCGGGGACGGCTTGTCCTGTCTGTTGTTCTATTGCCTCTGCTGCCATTAATCCTTCCAGCTCATCAGCCACGAAAGTAATAGTCCATTCCTCCTGCTGCTCGTTGAGGTATGCAAGGGCTTGGGAAAGAGACACATGTTGCCCTTTTGCCACAACACTCAACAACAAAAGAAGTGCTAAAGTCATCCGTCTCATTGTACGCCTCCTTTCTGCACAAAGATAGTATCTCTCTGCTCAGTCAGCATCAGTCCGTCCAGCTCATTCAAACTTTCCATGAATGCCTCCAAACTGTCCTTTGGATTCCACTTTGTATGAATCCGCAGCCCTTTCAGATCTTCGTTACCGAAGAAGACGGCTTTGCCGTAATGAGCAGCGACAGTGGTGAGCATTGAATCCAATCGGATGTCAGCGAAGAGGATGGCAGACTCTCCCCCCGCCCTCCCTGTTAGGGAGGGAGCGGATACCTCTGTAGGTTGAGGTGGCTCTGCTGTGTGGCGGGAGCGGAGAAGAGGGGCGATGGCCCATGCCAGACCACCAAGGAAGGCAGCGGCAAGGAAGATGGCGGCAATGCGGTGGAGGGAAGAAGACCCTCCCCCCTGCCCCTCCCTTGTAGGGAGGGGAGTAGAATGCTTTGAAGGCAGCATACTTTCATCCTCAGAGGTAACCACTCCCCTCCCTACAAGGGAGGGGCAGGGGGGTGGGTCCTTCATTTTCTCCCACTCCCTCTCTATCTCCTCATCCGTCAGGGCGGCATCGGCCTTGGCGGCATCAAAGCTGCCACGGGTCAAGGCCATCAATGTGTACAGTTCGCGGCACTCGTCATCGCAGAGGATGTCGTGCCACTGCTCTTCGGTATAGCGTTCCGGCTGCTCCATCATGCGCAGCAGAACGTCGGTCTTAGGTTCGCTTTTCATAATTCACAATTCATTAGTAAGGTGTTGACGTAATTGGTTCATCGCGCGGCGCAGGTACTTATAGACCGTGGTCTCGCTGGTGCCGAGCTGCAAGGCAATCTCACGGAAGGTCATGCCCTGCTCGAAGTGCAGCCTGATGACCTGCTCGCACACCGGCGGCTCCAACTGCCCGATACCCTGTTCCAGCAGACGGGACTCCTCGCACAGCTGTTCCGCCGATTTCGCTTCCACCTCCTGCTCCAGGAGATAGAGCCGCTGGATGCGCTGCTGGATGCTGCGGTTGCGCAGCAGGTTCAGACAACGGTTGCGCACCGCCGCCAGCAGATAGCTGGCGCCTTCCGTGCGTCCTGCCTCTGCCATCCGTGCAAACACCTCAGCCACGACATCCTTGCTCTCTGCCTCATCGTGCAGCAGCGTCATGGCCAGTCGGTACATCTCGCGGTAGTGACTGCGGAACAGCGTTTCAAATGCTTCTTTGTCTTTCATACACCTTTATAACACATGAATCGCGGTTTACTAAACCTTAGCGACCGAAAAAGATTCCTTTCTCGCTGCAAAAGTACGATTTTATCTTCATAGATATGGAGTTTTAACAAAAAAAAACTCCGCCGCGTCTCACGACGCAGTGGAGCCGATGTGCCTATAGGTCTTTGCATAAATTACATTTACTAACTGCTTACTTTATTGAAATCAAGTATTTTCTATTTTCCTTTCTTTGGGTTACGGTTCCAGTGATACACAAGGTGAGCCATGACGTAGTGCGGCAGGGAGCGGTACCACGTTTCGGTGCGGCCCTGGGCGTTGACGGAGTACTGGGTGTTGCTGAGCTGATGCAGTAGGTCGAAGGCTTCGATGCGGGCGATGAGTTTGCCTTTGAGGAATGACTGGCTGATGGAGGCGTTCAGCACGAAGTCATCGGTGTTCAGTTCGCTGCTGCCATAGCCGCGACGGCTGTACATATTGCCGTCGGCAGACAGCGTGGTGTTCAGTCGCGGCAGGGTGTAGCGGGCAGAGAGTCCGTATTGGAAGTCGGTGGCGTTGAGCGTTTCGAAGTCATACATCTTCCCCTCGGAGTGCCGCCAACGGATGCCGCCCGTGGCGCGGATGGTCAGTGTACCTTTATTATATTGTATGTAGGCGTTGTCGTGCAGGGTCAAGGTATTCACCACGTTCTCCTCACTGGCCGTCATACCCGCGAGCATGGCGTGGTCTATGGAGTGGTGATAACCCGCATCGGCATTGGTCTGCCACGACCAGTAGCGGTTCTTGTCGATGGTGCGGCTGATATCGAACTTGGCATTCAGGCGGTATGCCCCGCTGACGTTCATGGGCTTGTAGGTATAGACGCCGCTTGCAGGGTCGTAGGTCGCCGACTGCGCCGTCTGCCGGTGGTAAAGGTCTGCCGAGGTGCCTACATGCCATTGCTGCTGGTTCTTTCCAGCCTTGTTCGAATAGTCTATGCCGAAGTTGGAGGTGACGAAACTCTTCAGGTCGGGGTTGCCCAGCTTGACGACGAGCGGCTGGCTGTCGTCGCGATAGGTGATGCGGTCGGAAAGATTGGCAGCACTGCGCTTGTGGCTGGCATGTACCCGGAAATCATGCTTGCCGCTTTCCGAGGCATGTCTGAACGATGCCGAGGTATTCACAAACAGCGTGTTCTGCCGTGTCAGCGTGTCGAGTCGGCCCCGCTGATAGTCGAGCGATTCGTGGCGTATGGGGACGCTGATATCCACGCTCCAGCGTTGATAGTTGATGGTGAATGGGCTGTTGGGAGCCAACTTGTATTTTCCATCGCCATAGAACGAGAGGCTGACCGAGTTCTCTGCTAAGTTTGTCCGGCTGTCGTATGAGTTGTTGAAGTCGGTGATGGCCGTCAATGCGTCTATTTGAGAGGCCAACAGCAGCGTGTCGGGATGGTACAGGTAGTCGTGAGCATCGGTGCGCATCAGATTGAAATTTTCGCCCAAGCGCATATTTACACTCTTGGACAGCGGCATCATGTAATTCAAAAACCCACTGCCCGATGTCGTGCGGTTGCTGATGTCGTCCACGTTGTGTTGGACGGTCTGTTGCGGATTCACGTATTGCCGTGTGCTGTATCTCATGGCCGATTCCGACTCGTTCTCACGTTGCTCTGCCCTGACGTAGAAGTTCATACGTTTCTGTTTTTTCCCCACATTGAATGCACCCTGCGCCTCCATGCTTCCGCTCCATGCCGTCCCCTCGTTGAAACCACGACTCAGCTGCGAGGCCGTCAGCGTGTCAGTCCACTGGTCGAACATGGAACTGAATGCGCCGTGATTCTTGGAATATCGGAAGTCGGCCACCGCATAGAGCCAGAAAGGCTTGGTCAGCGTGAACTCATCGTGCGCATTCCACGTCCGGCTGCCCGTGTGGTTGCTGCTTTCGGTCAGCGATGTGGGCGTAAGCCCCTGCAGGCGCTCGGCTATGCCGCTTGGCCACGCCAAGAACTGCTCATAGCGGCTTCTCGATTCGCTGATGTCCGTAGTCGAAGTGTACGAGGCTGTCAGTTTGTTCTTCACCTTGTCCTCCTTGGCGTAGTAGGCCATCTCTCCGGCCACGCTTCTTGTCGTCAGCTGGTTCTTTGGCATTGAGGCTGGAGTCCATTGGCCCGACTGCCCGATGTGGCGGCTCTCGTTCACATTGTTCAGGTTTCCTAATAGCGTGAAGCGGTAATGGTCGCTGAAGCCGAGGGCAAAGGCACGGCCGAGCCATCTGTCCTCAGTTCCCACGGCACCCTCCACATTGGCGATGTAGCCGCGCTGGTACTCCTGTTTCAGGTTCACGTCCATCACAAACTTCTTCGGATCCACGTCGTAGCCCAGTGCTTTGCTCATGTCCGACTGCTTGTCGTAGACCTTGATGTTCTGCACGGTGTAGTACGGAAGATTCTCCATCAGCACCTTCTTGTTGCCCCGCATGAACGAGTGCGAACCAAGCAGCAATTCATCCACCTTGCGTCCGTTCACGAATATCTCGCCCGCCTCGTTCAGCGTCACACCCGGCATCTGGCGTATCAGGTCGTCAAGCATCGAGCCTTGCGGCAGTTGGAATGCCGTGGCATCATAGACGATGGTGTCGCCCCGGTAGAACATCTTTACACGGGTGGCTTTCACAACAACTTCGTTCAAGTTCAGTTCCCGCATCTTGCGCATCTCTATCGTCGGCACCTCCACCTCTGTCTCTTTGCTGCCGATGTTCACGCGTTGCCATACGTCGTCGTAGCCCTTCAGCTGGGCGTGCATCAGCAGCACTTTCGCGTCGGTCGTCACCTTCGCCGAGTATTTGGTAAACAGCGGTCTCAGGTCGCGGTTGTAGGCCGTGAACATCGCTGCCGAATCGACCAGCACACTGCTGTCGGCTCTGCATATTGACACATGGGCATCGGTCAGCGGAGTCTTCAGGAATCCGTCTTTCACGTCGCCCGTGATGGTTATTTCTCTCTGTTGCTGCGCCCATGTGCCGCACACGGCGGCGAGGGCGATGATGATGGTGATGATGTTTCTTTTCATTTCTTTTTAGGATTCTTGTTCCTGTGATATACTAAATGCGCCATGACGTAGTGCGGCAGGGAGCGATACCACGTTTCGGTGCGGCCCTGGGCGTTGACGGAGTACTGGGTGTTGCTGAGCTGATGTAGCAGGCGGAGTAGCCGTCGTCCCTGAATTTCTTGGTGACAGGGATGGAGTCGATGATCACGGTGCTGTCAGTTGCCAGCAACAGCGATACTTTTGCCTCTGGCAGCGGTGTCTTCAGGAATGCGTCTTGCACGGTGCCGAAGACGAGTCCTTGAGAGAAACTGTTCGCTGACACATGAAGCATCAGGAGCAGACAGATGGTTCTTAGAGAATTAAACATATTATGAAGTATTCGTTTATTCGCGTTTTTGGTGGTAGCTTGTCACTGAAAGGAGGGACGGAATGGGCACAAGAAGGGCTGTATCCTCACCTGAGAATCAAGCAAATTGTACTGATTCATGAGAGGATGAAGACTTGAAGGGCTTCCTCAAATGTTTCGGATTCCTATCTTTTCTTCGGCTGTTTGTTGAAGCGCCAGACCGCGTGGAGCAGGACGTAACGGGGCATGACGTTGGTGTAGGTCTCGGTGCGGCCTTGGGCGTTCATCACGCGGGTGACGTTGGAGAGCTGGCCGAGGATGTCGAAGCCGTCGATGAGGACGAGGAACTTGCCCTTGAAGAAGGGGCGGGAGAGGCGGGCGTTCCAGACGAGGTCGTTGGTGTTCAGCGCTGCGTCGGCATAGCCGGTGCGAGTGTAGAGGTTGAGGTCGGTCGAGAGGTCCAGCTTCCACGGTAGCTTCAGGATGGCCGAGAGGGAGGTGCGACAGGTGAAGGCGTCGAAGTTGTGGAAATCAGTGCGGTTGCTGGTGAGGCGGTCCCAGACGGGTTGGCACGTCAGCTCGAAGTGTTGCTTGCCGATGTCGGCCTTGAAGGAGGGCGAGAAGGAGAGGGAGAGGCGGTGAACCGTGGAACGGGAGGGACGCGACGATGTCTCGTCATACGGGACAGAGGAGGAGTCATTGAGAGGGGTGGTGCCTATCAGATCCACGCTCTGGATGAGGGTGAGATGTAAAGGCAGGTCGAGGCTCATCTTCTGAGCGGTGCCGAAGTTGCGGTGGAAGGTGTAGCCGCCGTCGGTGGTCCAGTTGCCGTTGACGTTCTCGGGGCGGTAGGTTCGCACGCCGGTCTGCGGGTCATAGACGTAGCCCATGGCGATGGCGTTGAAGGTCTGGCTATGGTGCCATTCCCATCGTTGGAAACTCTGATTCTTGGTCCTTAAGGCGAAGTAGGCACCGATATCTGGAGTGGTGCTTTTGCGAAGGTTGGGATTGCCTAGGCGGACGTTCATCGGGTCGGTATCGTCGCGCAGGTCGATGCGGTGCTCCAGATCGGGCAACGTCTCGTGAATACCCATGGTGACCCCGAGTTGATGACCGCCCTTGAAGTCGAGGAAGGTGTTATCGTCCAGGTTGAAGGTGACGGCGGTGCGATGGAGGGTAGTGTCGATGCGGCCGCGCAGGTAGTCGAGTCCCTGTTGGTGCACGGTGATGTCGCCGTTGAGGAGCGTCCAAATTTGGCCGTAGGAGGCTTTGTTGAACTTGTAGCCGAGGTTGATGTCCAGATTGTGGCGGTTCTCGCGGGAGTGGCTATCGTAGCTGTTCGCTTGGTCCATCACCTGGTGATAGGAGGTGAGGGAGGGGAGGAGGACTCTCCCCCCGCCCTCCCTGTTAGGGAGGGAGCGGTCACCACTGTGAGCTGTAAACCCTGCATTCGGCCAGATACCCCCTACACGGTTGGGAGAGACACTTGCCCCCTCAAGAATAGGGAGTGATGGGTCTTGGAGGGTGAGGTGTGGGTCTTGTTCTTCCAGCAGATACAACGTTGAGCGGTGGTGCTGCCATCGGTGTTCGAAACCATAGGTGGCGTGGATTGAGCGCCAGCCTTCGCCCAAGGGGATGTTGTAGCCGACGTTGAAATAGGCCTTGCCGTCGCGCGTGGGGTTGTTGTCGCGGTAGTGGTGGAAGGAGGAGGATGACTCTCCCCCCGTCCTCCCTGTTAGGGAGGGAGCAGAATGTATTAGACTGGATGAAAGATATCTGCCCTCAAAGGTGACCGCTCCCTCCCTAATAGGGAGGGCGGGGGGAGAGTCCGGAGAGTCTTGTATTCTCACCTCTTGCTTGTCAAACATCCGTTCCTCGCTGCCGATGAGGTTGATGCCGGCGCCGAGGCGGAGGTTCTCGTTGGTGTGGGGAATCTTGATGGTAGCTCCGGTGTGGAAGGTGCCGTCCCAGGTGTGACCGCGGCCTGAACCTTGCCGCAAGATGCGGTTGACGAGGGTGTCGCGTAGGTTGATGCGTGAGGCATTGGGGCTGAAGAGGTCGTTCAGGAGTTGGCGACTGACGTCGGCCACGGGAGCGTTGAAGGTGGCCGAGGCGAGGTCGGAGCTGTTGTTGAAGTGGTGGTAGTTCAGGCTGGGGTCGATGTGCCAGCGCACGTTCTTGAAGTTGCGGTAGAAACTCAGCCATCCTCCAATACGCAGGTCCTCGCCCGTTCGGCTTGTGAAGCTGTGGTCATAGGTGTCGCCTGAGGACAGGTAGTTCTGCCGCACGGTGCGTGTTGCGCCTTCCGTCCGCTGGTGATTGACGGAAACGTTGCCTGAGACCTCCCACCGTTTGTTGCGGTCGCTGACGAAGCCGCCAATATCAGCGCGCTCGGTGCGTCGCAGATCATTGGTCTTGCCGCGTTGCCAGTTGTCGCCCTCGCCGGGTTTGGTATCGTCGTCCAGGTTGTTGGCGTTGGCCACGATGGCGATGCGCGAGAAGTCGGAGTGGCGCATGGCGAAGAGGCGGAAAAGCCCCCTTCTATCTTCCCCCAGAGGGGAAGAACTCTTTTCTGCCTGCCCGTTACCAGATTGGCTCTCCTCCCCCTTGGGGGAGGTTGGGAAGGGGCTTGCTCCCGCTTCCACATTCACCAGCCATCCCACCATGAACTCCTTCTTCAGGCGCACATCGATGACATGGCGCTGCGAGCGCTCGTCCTTGATTCCCAACCATTCGTTTTCGGCTGTCTGTTTGTCGTAGATGGCTATGTCTTTGACGGTGTAGGCGGGCAGGTTTTCCAGCATGAGCTTGCGGTCGTTGCGGAAGAACTCCTTGCCGTTGAGCAGCAGGTCGTCCACGAACTTACCTTCGTGGTAGATGCGTCCGTCGGACTTCATCTCCACGCCCGGCAGCTGCTTTATGAGGGCATCGAGCATGGAACCCTCGGCCAGGATGAAGGCGTCGGCGTTGTAGATGATGGTGTCGCCCTTATAGTAGAACTTCACCTTCGAGGCCGTTATGGTCACTTCCTTCATCGTGCTGGCCTGTGGCGCCAGGTAGAAGGGAGGCAGTCCGCGCTCGTACTCGCGCCGGCCTACCTTGTTGATGGCATATTCCACGTAGGTGGTCTGATAGCCCATGAGGCTGATGCGGAAGAGGTATTTGGCGGGCTTGGCCGGCACGGTGAAGGAGAACTCGCTGGTCTCCCCCGAGTAGCCCTCGGCGTACCATTTCTGGTAGGCTTCCTTCTGCTCGATGACCGTGCTGTCGGGGCGCATCAGCACCACCGTGGCACCAATCAGGTCCTTGTGGGCACGGATGTCCTGTACCACGCCTTGCAACTTCAGCTGGCGTTCCACCTTCACCCCTTCGTGCTGCACGTAGATGTGCTTCCCATGCACTTTCACCTTCACGGGCAGACGCTTGCATGCCCGCATGACAGCCTTCACCGCGTCCAGTCCATCAGCCTTTGTGGCCGGTGCCTTTAGCTCTTCCAGACCATCGGAGATGATGTCGATGGTGTATTCTGTCTGAGACCGTTCTATGTTGCGGAGAACGGTGAGAAGCGAGTCGGACTCTTGAGCAGACAGGGAACTCGTCAAAGAGCACATATATATAATAAGGTATAGTAGCCGTTTCATTGTGCGTCCTCTTCGTCGTTAGTGCTTTCCACAAAAATGGTATCATCTCTGAGTGTCAGGTGCAGGCCGTCGAACATGTTGAGATGCTCGATGAAGGCGGCGAGGGAGTCCTCTGGATTCCAAGTCGTGATGAACTTCATCGTCCGTGTTGCAGAGTCGCAAAAGCAGACTTCATAGCTGTAGTGAGCGGCCACAACGCGGAGGATGCTGTCGAGGGGGAGGTTGGAGAAGGAGATGGAGGAAGACTCTCCCCCCGCCCTCCCTGTTAGGGAGGGAGCAGATACCTTTGTGGGCAGAGGTGGCTCTGCTGTACGGTGAGGGCGGAGGCGAGGGACAAATGCCCATGCCAGGCCGCCGAGGAAGGCGGCGAGGAGGAAGATGGCTGCGATGCGATGGAAGAGCCCAAGGTTAGGCGTGGGCTTTTCCTTCCTCTCAAGCTTCTCCCATGCAGTTTCTACGTCGGGCTCGCGGTCGAGTTCGGCCATCATGGTTTCCAACTGTTCGTCGGAATAGTTCTCAGGATGTTCCTGCATATCAAGGAACATCTGTTTGTCGGTGTTCACGGGACTCATAGTGCTCTGCGGTTAAAGTGTTCACGGATATCATTCAAGACGCTGGAAAGATGTTTCCATACGGCAACCTTGCTGATGCCCTCAGCTGTGGCAATCTCCTCGTAGGTATATCCCTCCGTATAGCGGAGGCGGAAGATACGCTGCTTTTGCCCGGACATACTGCATACGATTTCTTCGACTTCAGCCAGGCGTTCATCTTCGGGCTCTTCGTCGGTCGGCTTTCCGGAGTCTTCTTGCTCCATCCGACGACGTACTTCCTTATGCCGCAGGCGCTTCAGGCAACGGTTGCGGACACTTGTGAGCAGATACTGCTCTTCCGTGCCTGGCAGCAGCACAAAGTCGCCATGCAGCAGGCTCTCGAAGATGTCGCTGCAGACATCCTCGCTCTCCTGCTCGTCGAAGAGGATGGAACGTGCCACCCTGAACATCCTGGCGTAGTGCTGCACGAACAGCCGTTGTACCTCGTTCTTTTCCATTGCGTCTTCTTTTACCGTAGTACCCCTCAGCCAGTCAAAAGACTAACCCGTGTGATGAATATTGTCATTTTTTCCTTCTTTTAATATAGAAAAAGCACTTCCCGCCACAACGTGCAGCTACGAGGTGGCAGGGAGCGCTTGAATTACCTGAAAATAGGGTGGGGAAGATTACTGCATCTTCCAGTCGCCGTCGACGCACACCATGGGCAGCCCGATTTCCTCGGAGGTGGAGTCGGCATAGGTAATCTGGAGATAAATGTGGGCAAGGTCATCCATGAGCGTATCGCCCACGGCTACGGCAGAGAGCATCTTGCCGTGTTCGGACTCATAGCGTTGGGCTGACTCGTGGACGAGATCCTGCATTTGCTGGCGGTACTCGGGCGACATCTGGTCGGCATAGGCTATCTCTCCGACGAAGCGGTCGTAGCGACCCGTACGAAGATATTTGTAGCAACGCTCGGCGGCACTACGGGCCTTAATCTGGTCGCGGCTGAGGCCGCCATGGCAGGCTGCGAGCATGAGTACGAGGCACATCAAGCAAGCTGGCAGCAGACGTCCGGGTTTTGTCATATTCATTGTCATTTTGGCAGATTTTTGCGACAAAGATAGCCTTTATGGCGGGAACGGCCAAAAAAAGTGGCTCCTTTTTATAATAAATAAGGTACGCGAAGGCGTGATTTGGCGTTTTGGCACACAGTTTGCTAAGTTATGAGTGTCTTGACGTCCCCGTTGGATACAAGAGTCCTGCGAGACCTCAGGAACAAGGAAAGTAACAAGATAACAAAACTATAAAAACAATACAACTATGGGAAAGATTATTGGAATTGACTTGGGTACCACCAACTCGTGTGTATCCGTTTTCGAGGGCAGCGAGCCCGTCGTGATTGCTAACAGCGAGGGCAAGCGCACAACTCCCTCCATCGTCGCCTTCATGAAGGATGGCGAGCGCAAGGTGGGCGACCCCGCAAAGCGTCAGGCTATCACCAACCCGAAGAACACCATCTTCTCGATCAAGCGTTTCATGGGCGAGACCTACGATCAGGTGCAGAAGGAAATAGCCCGCGTACCGTATCAGGTAGACCGCGGCGACAACAACACTCCGCGTGTGAACATCGAGGGTCGTCTGTACACCCCGCAGGAGATCAGCGCCATGATCCTGCAGAAGATGAAGAAGACCGCAGAGGACTACCTGGGTCAGGAAGTCACGGATGCCGTCATCACCGTGCCTGCCTACTTCAGCGACAGCCAGCGTCAGGCTACCAAGGAAGCCGGACAGATTGCTGGTCTCAACGTCCAGCGTATCGTCAACGAGCCCACTGCAGCAGCTCTGGCCTATGGCGTGGACAAGGCTAACAAGGATATGAAGATTGCCGTCTTCGACCTCGGCGGCGGTACGTTCGATATCTCCATCCTGGAATTCGGCGGCGGCGTGTTTGAGGTACTCTCGACCAATGGCGACACCCACCTCGGCGGCGATGACTTCGACCAGGTCATCATCGACTGGATGGCTAATGAGTTCCGTATGCAGGAAGGCGTGGATCTGAAGCAGGATCCCATGGCTCTGCAGCGCCTGAAGGAAGCTGCCGAGAAGGCCAAGATTGAACTCTCCAGCAGCACCTCCACGGAAATTAACCTGCCGTACATCACCGCTGTCAATGGTGTGCCTAAGCACCTCGTCATGACCCTCACCCGTGCCAAGTTCGAGCAGCTGGCCGACAGCCTCATCCAGGCATGTAAGGTTCCCTGCCAGAAGGCTATGCAGGATGCCGGTCTGAGCAATAGCGACATCGACGAGGTCATCCTCGTGGGCGGTAGCTCCCGTATTCCCGCTATCCAGAAGCTCGTGGAAGACTTCTTCGGCAAGGTGCCCAGCAAGGGCGTGAACCCCGATGAGGTCGTGGCCGTGGGTGCCAGCATCCAAGGCGCTATCCTCAACAAGGAAGAAGGCGTGGGCGACATCGTGCTGCTCGACGTCACTCCTCTGAGCATGGGTATCGAGACCCTGGGCGGTGTGATGACCCGCCTCATCGAGGCCAACACCACCATCCCCTGCAAGAAGAGCGAAGTCTTCTCCACTGCAGCCGACAACCAGACCGAGGTGACCATCCACGTGCTTCAGGGCGAGCGTCCTATGGCCTCGCAGAACAAGAGCATCGGTCAGTTCAACCTCACCGGCATCGCTCCCGCCCGTCGTGGCGTGCCTCAGATTGAAGTTAGCTTCGACATCGATGCCAACGGTATCCTGAAGGTCAGCGCTAAGGATAAGGCTACCGGCAAGGAGCAGGCCATCCGCATCGAAGCTTCCAGCGGACTCTCTAAGGAAGAAATCGAGCGCATGAAGGCTGAGGCCGAAGCCAATGCCGATGCCGACAAGAAGGAGCGCGAGAAGATCGACAAGCTCAACCAGGCCGACAGCATGATCTTCCAGACCGAGAATATGCTCAAGGAGAGCGGCGACAAGCTGCCTGCCGATGTGAAGGCCGAGGTGGAAGCAGCCCTCAACAAGCTCCGCGATGCCCACAAGGCTCAGGATCTCGCTGCCATCGACGCTGCCACAGCCGAACTCAACAACGCTGCCCAGAAGATGTACGCTGCTGCTCAGCAGGCAGGTGCAGGCGCCCAGGGCAACCCCTTCAATGGTGCACAGGGCGGAGCCGGATTCAACGGTGGAGCCCAGGGCGGCCAGCAAGGCGGTCAGCAGGGCGACAACATCCAGGACGCCGACTTTGAGGAGGTGAAGTAAAACAATTCAATAGATAATCAAGAAAGCGTGTTGCTCAAATGAGACACACGCTTTTTTGTTTATAAAGCATTATTCAGTCAATAGGTATAAGCGAGCGCAGAGCAGATAGTCCTCGCGCCTACGTATAAATTAAAATGAGTGGCTTTTCCAAATTTGGGATTTGTCACTCATTTGTTTTATCGTCAATCATCATTAGGGAAGTGCAAGGGCATTTACCGCCTAGATGTTAATCCCTGCTACAGGCCGCTTTGTGAGTCCGTTGTCATGTTGCTCCACTCCCACAAGGATGTGGCCGCCTCCGAGGTTGTCGAAGTCGTTGGCAAATGCACAGATACTATAGTAGATATCAGCGGGGTTCCTGCCTTTCTTGAATTCAATTATGTTGTCCTCGACTTTCCGCTTATTCAGCAGTTATTCTTGTTAATTGGTAGTGCCATATACTTATAACGTCTTTATTCTTTACTTTATTATTATGCGACCATCATTGGCGCTTCTTCTGGTGTCTCCCCTACTTCCATCTTTCCGCCAGGAAACTCCCACCAATCCTTCCATTCGCCATATCCCCGCTGTGTGGCGAATATCTTACCTCCTTTGCGAATGATCGCTGCCACGACTTCTATATGTTTCATAGCTCCTTAATCCCAATTGACTTCAGGTAATCATATATTCCATCGTACCACTCAGGTTTGCGTGTCTCGTCTGGCGGAATGCCATCGTCCCCATTAGGAACGACAATTATCATACCTTGACGGGCCCTGGTCAGTAATACTCGGTATGCGTTTATCTGATATTCCTTGTTGATGCCCTTATTGATTCTCTGCCACTTGGTACCACTCCGCAGTTGGAAATGCTGCCACGACGACCAGTCTTCCTTCAGTCGCAGGTCAGCATCCCACGTCACACAAGCCCAGTCGATCTCAAGCCCCTGCACTTTGAACTCTGTCAATGTATCTTCTAGACAGTTACTGCTTCTGATGTCCGTGTCGTCTTCCAAGAACCAATGAACAAAGTTCGGCTGATAACGCACATTGATACCAATAGCCTTCAGTCGCTCGGCCTTGCTGCTAGCCAACAGTCCCATCCTCTCACTTCCTCTTGCTTGTTCGCGAAGCCATTGCTTTGCAGCATCAAGATTGCGTGTCAGGAAGATAGGATATTTCTCCAGTTCTTTCAATGTGGCCGCAGCCTCATCTTTCTGAAGTGCCAGCAACTGATTGACAAAGATGCTCACCTTCTCAGACCGGAACGACCGCATCGACATTTTCAGGTGCAGGTCCTCCTTCGAAATAAGCTGCTTGCTAATCAACGACAACTCTTCCGCAGATATATCCTTCGATTCAATCAGATAGTCCGACATATAGACATCCCACCCGGGATAACTCCTGTGAACAGACTCTATCCATTCCGTCAATCCGGCTTCACCCTTGTTGATGGCCTGTCCATTACCAACCAGACACACCACAAGTCCCCAGTCCGTCTGTCTGTCCATACACGAAATCAGATATTCAGGCTCCGAATATGGGAAATTGCGAATGCCCTTCTTCTCGCGCATAAACCGCTGCAACTCCTCCTTCGTCCAGGCCCGTTGCGCCTCGTCAAATATGGCAACATGTTCCACGGGAATATAAGCCTTGTCCGTATGACTTTGGAAATATCCTTCTATGGGCACTATCTTCTTTCCTTTCACCTCAGTCCCTTCCAGATACAAGTCACGGTAATGATGAATCATCTGGATGAAGGCCTTCACTTTACTCTTTGCCTCCGCTTTGGTGCATGCCTTGCGGCCTTCATCCTTAGCACGTTTCTTGTCCCGACGCACATAGTCGCGAGTCAACGCTTCCTGTAACACTTCTACCAAAGGGAAGTTGCCTGATAGATACACAGCTTTCTCGCCACGATTGAATTGGTCTATCGCTGTATTGAGGCCTATGAGAGTCTTGCCTGCTCCAGGAACGCCAGTAATAAAACAGATAGCTTTTCTGTTGTTTGTCCTACAATGGTCTATAATCTTGCAAAGTTCAACAGATGCCTTGTCTATATCCCCGCCATGCTTCGTGATGTCCTCAACCGTATTTTCCTCATATAGCGCAATGGCCGCCTCTATGATAGTAGGCGTAGGAGAATAACCGCTCTTGGCCCATTGGTCATCGGTTTGCGAAGGAATCACATCATAGCGAACAGCGCTAAGAACCATTTCGATAGCCTCAGCCAGCCGCTTTGTATTCACCTGCAGCGGCTCATACACATAGTCCCCAAAATGCTTCAAATCTGTCTGGCAACGAGAACCTTTTTCCGAAGGAACCACTAGTATCGGAATCAATATCCTCTCCAAACTACCTTCCTGAAAATTCTTCAAGTCAATAGCATAGTCCCACACTTGCACAAGCGCCTCACGCGAGAACTTCCGTTCAGCAGTCTTATACTCCAATACAAAGACGATACCATCAATAACGGCAATCACATCCACGCGCCTACCCATTCGTGGAATATTGTATTCAAAGTACACACTTCCCCTTCCTTTATACGGTGCTAGTACTTCGCGCATCGTCTCAATCTCCTCCACCCACGACTTCGATGTCTCGTCGTTAACATCATGCTGTGAAGCCAAAGTCAACGCTCCCACTATCTCGTTTTTGCTCCGAGACAGAAAGTCCGTAATGGAATCTGAATAGTAATATCTTCGTGCTGCCATAGTTGTGTTACTTTATTCTATCAAAATATGGAATTTTTGACGATGCATATTCAAATGGTATTTTCTCTTGCTCCAAGCGGTAATTTCCACTCTTCAAGAAGTCAAACAATTCTTTTTCTTCAGGAGTGAGACACATTACCTTTTCTACATTGGTCTCAGTTCCAACTTCACCCTCATTATACAGGTCAAACGTCTCTCTATCCATCAGGAAACTTTCAACTTGCGGAAAGTGAGTTCTAATCTCCGACAGTATCTGGAGCCCTTGTGCATCCAAATCGCCCCAATAGAAAATCTTTTTCGACTTCAGCCACGCAACATCCTTGAGAATATCTACTCCAAACCCATGCCCCCATACAACGATGCTCTTTTGTATAGGAGGAAACGTCAACATATTCATCTTGTTCTCGACGATGTAAACAGTTTCTACAGGAATTTCGGTTTCTCTAAACTGACTGATTGGGGTGCTCATATCGTCAATACCCGAGAATAACGTCTGACTTAACGACATGTCCAAAACCCTGAAACGAACCATCGGCTCATCATACCTGAGATTGAACCGTGTCTCAAAACGCGTTTCGCCCAGGTTAACAGACTTCGCAATGATGATGTCCAGAAGTTCCTTGATAACCCCTTTGTTCCTCTCTATGAATTTTGTGTCCACTTGAATAGGCAATTCGCGGATATATAGATGCGGCTGGGGATTGGCTTTAAAAAAGGTACAGACCAAGAGCAATTCGCCCCAAATCTTGTGGTTGTCAAGAACTTTGTTGGGGAATCTGATTGTCCATTCAAGCAATTCAGGAAATGCAGAAAGAATTCTTTCTACATCCTTTCTAAAGTTGACGGTTTCTTGTTCTTTTCCGATAAACTTCAAATAATCAAGCTCGGTCTGAAACAAAATTGACACTGGGACATCCTGCTCCCCGTGTTTCCGTGTTTTTACCCTCTGATACCTTATTGAATACCCATATCCTTTCTTCTCTTTAGAATGCGAGATCAGTTCCGTCAACTCTTTTTCAAACTGAACGGTATCATTATCCGGTTTCTTATTGCCCATAATAACGATAGGCTCGAAGTCCAGTCCATCAACGACTGAACGCAAGTAAGCAAAAAACTTATTCTTTGCTTTTTTTCGAATTTCAGTTGGTGTTATCATGGGCTTGGAACTTTTCGCGTTCGTGTCTGAAAATCTCTATCGGCATATCGTACAAACGCGATTCATTGCCGTTTCGCTCCACATAATGGACAAAGGAAATATCGTTTTCCACGATGTGAATATTGTCACTGGGGGTGACCACCAACAGTTGAAGGTTCAACTGCTTGCAGAGCGAAATCAAGTATCGCGCCTTATCTTCATCCTGCGCCTTGAATGCTTCGTCAATGGCAATAAAACGCAATGATTTGGCTTGCAAGCCATCTTTCGTCAATCCAAACTGATAGGCGATGGCAGACCCCAAGATGGTATAGGTCAGCTGGGCCTTCTCGCCACCAGACAGTTGCCCCATGCTCTCGTAAGTCTTGAACTTCTGACCGGTTTCCTTATAGAATTCTTCAGCCCTGTATGAATACCAACTCCTGACATCCATCACCTTCCTGCGCCACTGTTCGTTCCTAAGCTGTTCCATCAGCGGCTGAATCTTCTTCTCAAAATGGGTCCGCTTACCATCAATCGTTGCGTTCATTTCGTGTATGTTGGGGATGGCCTTCTCCAGCATCTGTCTGAAATCAGCCACTTCCACATTGATCCTTTTAGAGTTGACCAGCTGGATATAAGTAACGGGTGCCGTACTAAAATTAATCCCTGAAAGTGATTGATTCAGCATCTGAATGGTGTCCCTAATCGATTTCTCCCAATTATTGAAGAACATCCAAAAGTCAGAGACTTTGTTGATTACCGTCTCTTGCAGATACTCATCAAACTTCCTCTCGTGGCGCACCAAATCTTCTTTTATCAAACGTTCAAACATTTTCTGATACTCGCCAATCAAGTTGATGCTACTTGCTTCCGGCAGGGCGTGGACGTCAGAACGCCAGTCCTTGAAGCGCATGGTAATCTCTTCCGATGGATTCTTGAATTTCATGATCAAGCTGGCCGCTTCCCGTTCAAGCAACGTCTTTTCCGACTTTCTGTATTCCTCTTGTTTATGTATTTCTGATCGGAATTCATCTCTCTTCGACTCTATTGAATCGTAATTGACATCTACCCAATTCTGGTGTCTCTCTTCAAAAGCACTGACATCTATATCACCAAGACTGTCAACTATCGGTTTGTTGCTGCTCAGCCTCTGAGTGGCATTCGCCAAATCGACTTGTTCAATTTTATAGATTTCCCGATCCTTTGCTTTTATCGTTTCGTTCTCCAGTTTGTTCAATGATTGTTGCACACCTTTAAGTTGTTCCTCCAAGGCTTTCACCTTATCATTTGTTGCCTCCAGTTTCTTCTTTTGCTCCTCTTTTTCCTGTATCGAACGAGCTGTTTCTTCCCAGTTGATTTCTTCGAACCTGGTAAAGTTCTCAAATATATCGTGGAAACAAAGCCTGCGCTTGTCGATAGCCTTTAATTCCGCTTCAATACGTCGTATATCCTCTTTGTTTTGCTTCTGTTGCTCCTGCAACTCCTTCACAGTAGCACGTATAGCCGCAATTTTCTCTTTATTGTCCCAACCAAGAACATAGTTTTCGCGGTTGTTTGTATGTGGACGGTCATCTTTTTCGTGCTTGTTGTGTACAGAATTTATCAAGCCCTCCCTCGTTACAGCCTTTTCTTTATAGCGATAGAACTCCTCCAGATCCTCAACACAAGCATAATTATAGTGGTCGAAGATGGCATCCTCAACCCATGACGAATAAGGACTCGTCTCGTTAAACTCCAATTTGTTCAGCAGGCTGTTTGCTGGCGGAGCCTGAAAACCGCTCAAAGAGGAAGCTCCTTCATAGCGGTGATACACAATCCTTCCCCTCAAATCATGGGTGTTAACGTACTCGCTGACAGCTTTGTAATACTTCTCGGGTACGATCAGGCGCAGACCAAAATTGTGCAGAATCTTTTCGATGGAGTTTTCCCAGTCCTTTTCTTGATCTTTCACGCGAATCAGTTCCCCGACAAAAGGAATTTCGTTTGCTGTTGCACCAATGGCTGCTAGGATTTCTTCTCTTATCGTTGCTTCCCGCCCAGAAATATTGTTCTTGTTCTTTTGCAGAGTTTGAAGAATCGCAATGTTCTCTTCTATATCCTCATTGAACTTGTCATCCTTGTTTTTGGCCAAACGCAGTTCTTCGCTCTTTTCATCCAACAAAGTCTGGCACTTCCCTTTTTCGATACGGGCAGTCTCACGATTTTCAATAAAAGCTTCAGCAGTAGGGTCAGCAACCAGTCCCGCCTCAACAACTTTTTGATTGTAACTGTGGCGTTTCGTCAAGCGCGTTTGCTTTGTGCTACTTAGTCTTCTTATTTCATTTTCAAGATCTTTTATCTGCCTGCCAACATTATCGTTTTCAATAGACAATGACAAATCCCGCTCTTGTTGCTTTAGTTGCTCTTTCACCTCCTCCAATTTAGCAAGCTCTTCTTTTAGCCTTGCCAACACCTCCTTCAACTCCGCAATCTTGGCATCAGCCAGTTCAACATTCTTCCTGGCAAACCAATATACGGCTAACTCCCGTGTATTCTTCAAGTCCTCAAGAGCATTGCCTATTTCCTCAAGTTTTTTGGCCCTTTCATCAATGGGTCCCAACTGAGCTATCTGTTCCTTCACTTTTTCAATCGTGGTCTTCGCTTCCATCAAAGTGGCAAAGCTTTCGCTCAACCGGACGTATTCGCTTTCCGCATCCCGCTGCTCAAGCATATTGTTGCGTATGAATTCGTCAAGGTCGTTGAGCACTTTTACTCCCACAATCTGGTTAAAGAGCGTGAGCGCTTTGTCTGAACGAAGCCCGAATGAATTGATTATTCTGTCCTTATAGTCTTTGATGGTGTCGTAGAATTCAATCTGCTTCTTGGGGACATTGGTATTGTACTTTTTCTCAAGCGTTTTCTTCCAGTCTCCCTTGCTTCCGTTGAAATCAGAAAAATCATCCTTGATATTCAGCTGTTTGGATGAAACGCCATATGAACATTTCAATTCACCATTCACAAACCAACGCACCTGAAACAGCGTTACGACCTGTTCGTGATTGTTAGAAAACGATGCCAATATCACGGAGTATGTTCTCCTGTCTCTAAGCTGCTGCGTCTTGCTGGCCGATTCTCCCTCAGCCTGGATATTGCCATAATTGCCAAGCACGTATGTTTCCTCTGTCCGGTCACCCTTACGCTCATTACCGGAAGAGAGATTATAAAACCGATCCTTCTTTGCAGGCACGAGAAGCGTCAATAGCGCATCAATCAATGTACTTTTACCTGAGGCATTCGCTCCTGTCAGAAGAGAATTGTTTCCCTCCGGGGCAATCCTGTATATCCTCTTATTGAAGGTGCCCCAGTTATAAACTTCCATATAACTCAACCGATAACCGGCCGTTCCGGCATTGGTCGTAAACAAATCATACTGTTCCGGCATACTCTTCCAGTTTATTCTTGAATGCATCCAAATCCTCTAGCGTCACCTTTTCCTTGATGATGCGATGAATCTTGTAGCGCACCTCGTCTCCGTTTCGCTTCACTTCCTTAAGGAAGCCCAGGTCGACAACTCTTTGTATATAGGTGTCCAAGTCCTTCTCCAACTTCACCCGATTGTAGTCCTGCGGCAGGAACAACCGCACCTCATCCTTAATCTCATTACTCGTAATAATTCTATCCGCCGATTGAGTTTCAATGGGATTGTTGTCATAATCTTCCAGCAACTGTCTCAGCACAATCACGACGATGGACACCTCGAAGCCCAGTTGCCGTCTCGAAACAAGATTCAGTGTTGTGTCATCATCAAACACAATCTGCTTGACAAAGGCAAAGCCCTCGTCCTTCTTTAAAATCAACTCGAGTCCTATAACCGCCAGATAGTCTTGTATCTCCACCTGATAGTTGATGATGTCCTCCCACACCGGCGACCCTTTTTCTACGGTCTTTTTCAGCAGGAGGATGATTGCTTTAGAATATGGTTTTTGCTCGCTCATACAGATATGATGATTTCCGGAATACGAATTCGTTTATTATTCTCATGGTCAAACACGATGGCCTGACGTTTCTCTTCATTCACAGTTTTGTGAGTGAATTGTCCTAAGGCTCCAAAATAGGCAAATAGCTCGGGCAAGCCCTGCTTCAAAGGGAATTGCTCAACCACATCCAACAACGTCACCTGGCTCTTGCCCTTCATCGCTTCACGAATGTTATGCACAAGCACTTTTCGGTCCACATACACATTACAGAACACCTTGCCCAGTTCACCCAATTCATCAATCGACAGCGTATCAGTCTCCGGAATGGTGTCGTATTTTGTATTCTCACTTTGTTCAACAGTGATTTTCCTGTCAAAAGGAATACTAATCTCCATCCCGTCATCAACAGTCAGCGATATTTCTGGTTTCCGTCCTTTCTTTGATATTTCAATCAGCGTGTTCTTGATTTCCTGAACAACCCGTTTACTAACATCTGCACGCGACATCTCATTCTCCCGAATGATACGACTCAGTTTATCAGCCATCATGTCGTTCGTCTGATAAACTTTGCGTCCCGATTCATACAGGTATTCCACCATGTTCTGCAGGAACGTGTCGCCATTATCGATATTCTTTTCTTTCAACGTCTGAAACAACTCTGCTATCAAGTTATCCAGTTCTGACTGCATCTCACGCGCCAGTAGGAACTCCCAGAACGCATAAAAACTCTTGCCTTGCGAACTGGATTTCAATTCATCCAGAGCATCGAAAGTGTATTGCAGTATGCCACCTTTCTGTAAGGTTGGGTCAATCTGTTTCTGATAGATTTCCTTGATAATAGTCTTGAAATTGTCGTCCACATCCTTGAAGTCCGTCAACAACTCCTTAGCCAGCTTGTTGATTTGCTGAAACCGGGGGACAATCTCATATTCCTCAAACACCTTGACATCCTCACCCATCTGCAACTGCTGAATTTGGTGTTCGATTTCCATCTTCTTATCCTCCAGCATCTGCATACGTTTCTCTCTGTCCTCATTGGTATATTCTACCAGTTCTCTCAACTGGCTGATAATCGACTTGAACTTCGATTCCGTACCGATGTATTCCTCTTGCTTCAGCCCTGTCAGCCAATCTATCACCTTGCTTGAATGTGACGACAGTTCATAAAAGATTTCTCCGTCCTCATTTCTGTAGTTAGTCAGGAAACCGCTGTCCGTCCACTTCCTGATATACTTGGCGGCCTTCTCTTCATATGTGTCTGTATAGAGGACATCACTCTCTACATCCTCATCAATCCCATGGCTGTTCAGATAGTCCGCCAACAGGCTGTGAATGTTCTCGTGCGAAACAGCCGCCATATCACCAAAGACTCCTGTAAGGAATTCAATGATGATGCCGCTGCTCCGTGCCCGCAGTAGCGCCACGCTCGGAGAAGTATTTAGAATATCTAATATCTTATTCTGATGTTCCATGTCAACAGTAGTCGTTTTCCTCTACTTCCCTTAGTAACCAATCAACAAGATTCCTTTTAGAGGTAATCTCAACCTGTTGGACACATACAATGTCTCTAAAAAGGTTTTTACTTCGTTATAGTCATGGGTAATAGCGCCTCCACCAGTATATACATTGAGTACTGCGATAACGAGATACTCGATATCGAACATCATACAAGCCTGGAAAATGTCTTTCAAGAACTGGTTGTTCCTTACTGCTCGCCCAGCTTCAACTTCAATGACAATACGATGTTCTCTGTTTACAGCGTCAGCATAGAATGACTTGTCAATTGCATTATTCTCGCCAAAGAGAACTGGGACATCTATTTTCTCATCACGTCCCTTGCCTTTTTCTACATCATATCCACAAGCTTCAAGATGAGGACGAAGCAAAGCAAGCACGTCGTTCGACACCCGATGCTTACCATCATCAAGTGTCGGTTCAATCATCTTGAAACAATCAATGACTACTTGTATCTCGGGTGTCACACCATGCGATCGTGGAAAGAATTGAAAGTTTATCATATGCTATATCCTTTTTCCGATTTTAATATAATCGAATTGTCGTAATATCATCTTTGCATAGAATGGTTTCAGGGTGATTCATTTCATAGGTTGCATGGACGCTTAGTTCGAACTCATTAGCCCAAATCACTCGGAATCCCGCCTTTTCAAAACCAAGGTCAAGACCTCCGCAACCAGCAAAGAATGATATCACGTTCATTACAATTATTCTTTCTTCTTTTTATTTTTTTATTCTTGCTTACTTCTTACTATCTTCTTACCCTATCGAGAGACTATCGAACACCTATCCTACGTCTATCTACGTCTTTGCTACGATATAGTTTGAAGCTTTTCTCTGCCATTATCAGTTAGCGCATATTTCTGTTTCGGACTGTTTGGAATATCTTTTATCGTCGGTTCTACCAAGCCTATATCAACGAGGGGCTTAAGATCGCCTTTCTTGAAACGTGGAGTTCCTTCTTTTATTTCGTTGTCAATCTTACTCATATTGCATTAATCAATATTATTCAACTTCCATACCTTAGCCTGTTCCGTAAGACGGTACATCTGTTTGGGGTGATTAGGCTGGTCAGGATATTTTCTTTCTATGCTACCATCTACAAGGGCAGGAGTGATGTAACTGTCTTGAATGGTCTTACGCCTGACTATACCGCATAAACTCATAATATCTTGTACGCTAACATACTCACTCCCCATAATAGAAAGCAGCTTTTCTACTTGGGCGGTACTTGGGCGGTACTTGGGCGGTACTTGGACGGAACTTGGACGGTCAAACTCTTTTTCTGTTGTCCACTCTGCCAATAAGGTAGCTTTCAGAATGAACGCATCGACATGAAATGATGGGATTGCGCAGCCTTTTGTTTCTAGTTCGCTACAGATACGGTCAATACCCTCGCCAAACTCCTTGACATATTTGTATGCCTTTAGGTATTGGGCAATCTTGGGATTACGGGAGAAATGAGTATGGCGGATATTGTCGGGACGTACCAGTCCGGGCAAATCGCCTGGAGTCTCGAAGACAATACGATCATCGAACATCTTTATCTGTATCTCGGTACCCTTGATATTGTATGCTCTGTGACAGCAACTATTGACCACCATCTCTTGTATGGCGTACTTCGAGTAGTTGCGACGAGTAACGAAAACACCATGCTCTCCGAGGAATGAGTGTTCACTGACTTGCGTTTCCAAATAGCTGATAGTGCTTCGAACCTGCTGAAGTATGGCACCCTCGAATGTTACATCTTTTATAACATTCATTTCCCGACCCACCTTTTCCTCTTTTCCTTCATAACGGATGAAGCGAGTGCGAGCACGAGGGAAGAAACGCTGTGGATTCTTGCCAAAGAGAAGGATGCATGCAGTACTTACTTTCTGCTGCCCATCTGCCTCTATAACGAAATCATTATTCTCTCGCAGATACTCCATGCCAGACTTCCCATAGCCGATGACACTAATATAATCGTTGACAAGAGTCATGTCTATATCATCGATGGTCGCACCATAAACATCTTTGTCTTCGTAGTATCGTTCACCCTTATCGTAGAGAAGTTGCATACGCTCGTCAAAGTTGAGTTTCTTGCTCTTGTCGCCAACACGCATGAAACATTCGTCCGCCTGGTTGGTGTGAAGTTGACCGCTTGCAGGAATGTGCATCAGAAGGATGCGATTCTCATGGCCATTATTATCCGTACATGGCAGATACTCGCACCTGACCTTAACAGATGGATTACAGAAATCGAATGGAACTCGAAGCAACTCATTCAGCCGTTCCTCATTTCCGTCAATCCCTTCTATTCTGCGAGTCTTGTCAGAAACGCCAATGGCAAGCACACCACCATCGGCATTAGCCATAGCCACAATGGGTATTGCTAACGCTTTGGGTTCTATCTGAATGCTCTTGCAATCGAATGTCTGGCATTCTTTGCGAGCCTGTATTTCTTCTATTGTCATCATTCGACTTATTTCTCTTGACTGAATTCATCCTGTCTTACCAACTCCTGCACAGGCACTTCAAGCGCATTTGCTATCGCAATGAGGGCTTCAAGGCTGGGCTGGGTGGTATTGGTGACCCACTTGGACACAGTAGCTGGATCCTTGCCGAGTTTGTCGGACAACTTATTGTTCAGGTCACGTTCAGCGAGAACGACTCTTATACGATTTAACTTTGCCATGATAGTTTTCAGCACGTTTGGCGGCAAAGTTACAAAAAATAATCGAAGCAAATGCTGATATGCTCAAATAAACTCCATAAATTAGCCAAAATTTGACTAAAAGACCAATCTTTTGAAGCACGCATAGCAAAATGTATATATAATAAGGTGTATCTGAAGCATCATTTGAAATGACCGAGGGACTTTGATTCGAGTATTGCAAGGCAAGCTCCGACGTGGCAGATCACAGGGGCTATGAGAACGAGAGGAGATAGCTGCGGATGCAGGAGGAGATAACTGCGAGGGCATGGATCGTACAATAATCTTCAACTTCTGTCAGGGTTTAGGATTAAGGTACACAACAGGCTTTCAACTTCTATCAGGGTTAAGGTTAACACCATTAAACTTTTTCTAGGGAAGTACGTTTCGCTCAGAATCAACTAGTGGAGAGGAGCTGCATTGGTAGTTGCAGGTGAGCTGGAATTCCTATGCGGGTGCCGGAGGCTTGGGAAAAAGGGACAGCATTCGCGAAGCAGCATCTTTTTTTGCCTATTTTTTTTGGTCGAAACAAAGGAAAATGGTAACTTTGCAGCGTCAAAAAGGAACTAAATCACTTAAAATCTAAAAAAAAAGACCTTATGAAACGCCTTTACCTCTATTTGCTGATGATGCTGCTGGGCCTGCCCATTAGCGCACAAAAGAAACAACTGACGAATCTGCCGACGGTGTACATCCAGACCTCCGGTTCGGAGGCCGTCACCAGTAAGAAGACCTTCGTCAGCGGTTCGTTCACCATCGTGGACGGCGGACAGCAGGAAGTGATTTCCGGCATGAGAATCCGTTGCCGCGGCAATTCCACCTTCAGCGGTGCCGGTGCTACGAAGAAAGCCTACCGCCTGAAGTTCACCAAACCTGTGAGCCTGCTGGGCGACAAGGGAGTGGCCGACGTGAATTGGGTGCTGATGGCCAATCACTACGACAAGTCGCTGATCCGCAACGCCCTGACCACCGACATCATGGGGCGCTTTGCCGGGCTGGAGTTCAATCCTGGTGCACGCTTTGTGGACGTGGTGCTGAACGGAACGTACATCGGTAACTACCAGATCACCGATCATCCCGACGTTGAGTCCGGCCGCTTGGACATCGAGACTCCAGGTGAGCTGTCCGAAGGTGAGGAGCCCAGCGAAGGTTTCTTCCTCGAAGCCGACGGATGGAAGGATCATAAGTATGTGACAACGACTCTGAAGAGTGTGCCCGTGCGTATTCACAAGCCTAAGGACGGCAAGGTGTCCACGGCGCAGGCTGACTACGTGAAGGCTTGGCTGGACCGCTTCGAAAGTGCTCTCTTCGGCAAGGACTACAAGGATGCAGATAAGGGTTATCGCAAGTTGGTGGATTCCGTCTCTCTGGCCAACTTGTACGTCTGCACGGAGATGTGTGCGAACTACGACGGCTTCTGGAGCACCTATCTCTATAAACGTCCCAACGACCAGCGGATGTACTTCGGTCCGCTGTGGGACTACGATATAGCCTACAGCAACGACAGCCGCTGGGGCGACTCATCGCGCAAGATGGTGGTGGACTTGAATTCCGGTGTCTGCCGTTCCTGGTTCACGCGTATGTGGCGCGACCCTTGGTTCCGCCAACTCATCTTGCGTCGCTACAACGAACTGCGTGCCGCCGGTATCGAGGGTCACTTGCAGCATGCCGTAGACAGTCTGGCAGAACTGAACGCACAGTCAGCAGAGCTGAATTTCCAGAAGTACGGAATCAACACAAAGGTGTACAACGAGAACGTGCTGCACAACACCTATGCCGAGTATATCAAGGATCTCAAGGATTTCCTGACCAATCACTTCGCCTACCTCGATGAGGAACTGCCCCTGCGTGCAGCCGCCACCTATGATGACGACGCACGGGAGTTCGAGCTAAACATCAACTATTTCTACCGCATCCAAAGCGTGGGCGTCAAGACCTTGTTTGACGTGACCAATGAGGCTCTGACCGAAGGCAGCCTGGCTTACCTGTGGACGAAGGATGAGGGACGCCGCACCCAGCAGTGGAGTATCAGGCAGGTGGGCGATGCCTATCAGTTCATCAATCGTGCCAGCGGACTGGCGCTGAACGCACCAGACGGAGAACTCAACACGCAGCTCAACCTGGTGCAGCCCAATACCGAGGACGAAGCGCAGCTGTGGAGCATTGTCCTAGCCAGCGACGAAGCCAGCTACTACAACATCATTAACAAGAAGTACACGCGCACAGCCAACGTCTCTGGAGGCAGCGCCGATGCCGGCACCAAGCTCATCTGCTGGGAGAATAACGAGAAGAACACCACCAGCCTCAACCGTCAGTGGATCATCACGCCGGATGACTTCAACTCGGACGAGGTATGGGATATCGGAGATTTCACGGTCGCTCTTCAGAGCGAGATTTCCAAATACGAAGAGCAGATGGCCGGGGAAACCGTGGGTTCCGACATCGGACAAGTCAGCAAAGCCGCCATGGACAAACTGGCTGCCATCATCGCTGAGGCCAAGGACGTCATCGCCCAAGGCCGGCTCAACGTCAACCTCACGCACACGTACATATATTATATGGAACGCGCGTGGAGGGCTGTGGAGGACAGCCGCAATACTGAGCCGGCAGCAGAACCCATCAACTTCGATGCCGAAGGCAACTACCACCTCTTCAGCACTGCCGAGGGAGCCTCGAAGGCCACTGCCGCTCCAGCCTTTGCCGAGAATGACGATGCTCCGTGGGGCTTCTATCGTTATGACGTAGCTGCCGGCACCTACACCAAGTTCGCCAAATTCGATGCCAACAGTTCCAAGGCCAAGTCGGCCAACGGCAAGGCGTGGTACACCAATGACGAATACTGCTTCATCTCGGAGAACGGCAACATCCATCCCCTAGCTTCCAACGGCAATCAGGCTTCGCCGGCCATCGTGTTCACAGCGCCCGAGAGCGGCATCTATTTCGGCACCATGACTATCGTCCGCGACAAAAGCGCGCAGGCCAACCCCGTGAACATGCGCATCCGCTATCTGGGCTCAGAGCTGGAGTGCCGTCAGGAAGACTTCCTTTTCGAAAAGGCCTACGGCACGGCAGCCATCGACGGAGCCGACGGCAAGGTACCGCAGACCCTGGACTTCTTCATCCGTCTGGAGAAAGGCACCGCCTTCTCTTTCGAGATAGATGCTACTTCGGATTCTGGTGCACGTTCCTTCATCACCGATCTCGCTGTGGCCTCCTGCAGGGATGCCGGCAAGCCGTTTACTCAGGTTGAAGCTGCAGCCTACGACCGCTACTTCGATGCCACAGCTGTGGGCGTGGCCGCACCAGCACAGCAACGTGAAGGGGGCAGTGTGCTCTATGACCTCTCCGGCCGTCGCGTGACGGTCTCGCCCTCCATGCCGCGCGGCATCTTTATCCGGGGTGGACGTAAACTCGTCCGTTGACGTTCTTCGGTCACATACTCTAAATCCATGTCCTATGGCGAGAAATGTTCTATTTTTCGTCGTAGGACATGGGCTTTTTAGCCCTATATGTACTGATTATTGTACAATAACTCCACAGATTTTATGTTTTAGACGCATAAAATTGGCAGTATTGTAGAAAGGCAGTACCTTTGCACCGTCTTACAAATAGGACAATGGGAGATTCCGAAAACCCAGAAAAGAGTAGGAAAGGTAAAATGTGATAAAAAGACACAGAAAATTATGAAAAAGATTCTTCTTATGGCTGCTTTTGCAGTAGCCTCCCTGACAGCTAATGCCCAGGTATGGGTTGGTGGCGCACTCGGTTTTGATTACGAGAAGTATGAGAACATGGACGGCAAGTGGGCTCTTGGCCTGGAACTCAGCTTCTCATTTGGCAATACAGGTGCCAGCTACCTCTATGCCAACCAGAAGACCCAGGATATCCTCGTGGCTCCGTTTGCCCGTTACACCTTCGCCCGTGCAGGTGTCGCCAGCTTCTTCGTGGATGGTGGCTTCGGTCTTGGCAGCCACAAGGTAGGCAATGCTGATGCAGATACTCAGTGGCACATCGGTTTCCGTCCGGGTGTGGCTTTCAACATCAATGAGCACGTTAGCTTCGTCGGAACAACCGGTTACCTCGGCTTCCGCCACATGGATCATTACAATCACTTTGGTCTGAATGCCAACAACCAGCTGGTTACCGTAGGTTTCTACTACACCTTCTAATAAACAGAGAGTTTTATTAAGTCAATTGCATACGAACTGCACTCCGCCGGACGGGGTGCGGTTCTTTTTTTGCCCAATTTCTTGGTCATTCAGACGAAAAGCCGTACCTTTGTCCCACAAATCATAAATAAAACAGGATTTCAGCTATGATTCTAGGTGTACTTTCGGCAATGGCCAAGGAGCACAAGCAACTGACTTCATTGCTCACCGATGCCCGGCAGGAGCACGACGGCAACTATGAGTTTGTCATCGGCAGCCTGGGGCAGAATACTTTGATTCTCATGCAATGTGGCATGGGAAAGGTGAATGCCGCCGTGGGTACCACGGTGCTCATCCGTCGCTACCACCCCGACTGCGTGGTCTCCACAGGATGTGCCGGAGGTATCGATGCCTCGCTGAACGTGATGGATGTCGTTGTCAGCACTGCCACGGTCTACCACGATGTCACCATTCCCGGTTGCGAACCGGGTCAAATGCAGGGGTTGCCAGCCCGCTTCCGTTCCGAGCCGGAATTGGTGGAGGCGGCGAAGATGGCGCGTCCGGGTCTCATCTGCACCGGCGACCAGTTCATCAGCGACCGTGAACAGCTCGACCGCATCAAGGCACTGTTCCCTGAAGCGCTGGCTGTGGACATGGAGAGTGCTGCCATAGCGCAGACATGCTTCCTACATGCCGTGCCATTCGTCAGTTTCCGAATTCTCAGTGACACCCCAGGCGCAGACCAGCACCTGCAGCAGTACTTCAATTTCTGGGATGAGATGGCCGACCACAGCTTCGAGGTCACCCGTCGTTTCCTCGCATCCCTGCCTGCTCAGTTCGCAGTGCTGCCCTTCGAGGAATAGTGGACAAGTTAACGTGTTTAGTTGTTAACGTGTAAAAATTTTCTATCTAAAATGGAAGTAATACAAAGTTTCACCATCGACCATACGAAGCTGAAACCTGGCATCTATGTGTCGAGGCAGGACAAAGGCTTTACCACCTTTGACCTCCGCATCACCGAACCCAACAGGGAGCCTGCCGTAGCCCCCGCAGCCATGCATAGCATTGAGCATCTGATGGCTACGTGGTTCCGCAATTCCCGGGTTAGGGAAGATGTAGTATATGTTGGTCCCATGGGCTGTCTGACGGGAATGTACATCGTCATGACGGGAAAATACACCGTCCAGGATATGCGTGAGCAGACCATCCAGTGCCTGGAGTGGATTCTCACCCAGACAGAGGTGCCTGCCACGACTCCCGCCACCTGCGGCAACTATCTGCTGCATGACCTCCCCATGTGCCAATGGGAAAGCCGACGCTACCTCGCCCGCCTGAAGAATGACTTCCACTGCGAGTACACCCAACTTCAGGTTACATTGGCCGACGGCCGCGTGTTTGCCGATGCATAACTCCCCTTTCGCATGACAATCCAAGACCTGAACGCCCTCATCGCCGAAGCCGCCTCCCAGTTGTGGGGCTGGCCGATGATTCTTCTGCTGCTGGGTACCCACCTCTATCTGACTGTACGCTTGCGTTTTCCCCAGCGCCGTATCTTCCATGCCATTCGCCTTTCGGTCACTCCAGACTCGGGTGCTGAGGGTGATGTCAGTCAGTTTGGAGCACTGGCGACATCCTTGGCAGCTACCATCGGTACTGGTAACATCATCGGCGTTGCTACAGCTGTGGCGCTGGGTGGACCTGGTGCAGTGCTGTGGTGCTGGCTTACAGGTGTGCTTGGTATTGCGACCAAGTACTCCGAGGCACTGCTGGCTGTGAAGTACCGCGTCCGCACAAGCGACGGTACCATGCTTGGAGGTCCCATGTATGCGCTGGAACGTGGCCTGGGATGGAAGAGTCTGGCCGTTGCCTTCTGTGTCCTCACCGCCATCGCTGCTTTCGGCATAGGCAATACCGTTCAGAGCAATGCTATCTCCCTGCTTTGCTACGAGACCTATGGTGTTCCCACCGTATGGACAGGAGCCGTGCTCACCCTGTTTGCAGCCCTCGTCATCCTCTTCGGCGTCAAAGGTATAGCCCGCTTTTGCACCACCTTTGTTCCTCTGATGGCTCTGTGCTATGTACTTGGCTGCATCTATATCCTGCTTGTCAATGGTTCCTACGTCTGGGATGCCTTCTGCCTCATCTGCCGCAGTGCCTTCTCGCCGGAGGCTGCCGGAGGTGGGTTCGTCGGTACCAGCATCATGATGACTGCCCGCTACGGCATCGCCCGAGGCCTCTTCTCCAACGAGAGTGGCATGGGTTCTGCCCCCATCGTGGCAGCTGCAGCGCAGACCAAGAGCCCAGTACGGCAGGCACTGGTCTCCTCCACCGCCACTTTCTGGGATACCGTTGTCATCTGTGCCCTCACGGGTTTGGTACTCGTTTCGAGCATCATTGCCTATCCCGATATAGACTACCACAATGGTGGCGCTCTGACCAAGATGGCGTTCGAGAAGATCCCTGTCGTGGGTGCACCGCTGCTCACCTTTGGCATCGTCACTTTCGCTTTCTCCACCATCCTCGGCTGGAGCTACTACGGCGAGCGCGCTGTGGAGTATCTGAGCGGCAAGCGATACCTATTTATATATAGGTTGCTCTACGTGGGTGCCATCTTCGCCGGTGCTGTGGTACAGCTGACGGTGGTCTGGAATCTTGCCGACCTGCTCAACGGCCTCATGGCCATTCCCAACCTTGTCTCTCTGCTCGCTCTGGCGGGCGTAATCGTGGCAGAAACCCGACAATCTGCAGATTTTTGAAACATTTTTGGGTTACTATTTGGTCATTTGGTGAATAAAGTGTAGTTTTGCAACAGAAAATCTGTAAATACATAGGAACTCTAAACTTTAAACTCTAAACTTAATAATAACTCTAAACTCAAAACATGCTCACCTGCCCCCTACATTGGCTCACGGGACTCGACTGCCCGTTCTGCGGTGCTCAGCGCATGGCGCTCGCATTGTTGCATGGTAACGTGGTCGAAGCCTTCTGGCTGAACCCCGGCCTCGCCATTGGAGCCCCCCTCGTGGGAATGTGGTGGTTGTGGCAGAAGGAAATCTCTTCGCGAGCTGCTTTTGTGATGCTCTGCATCGCTCTCGCATGGGGCATCGTCCGCAATCTCGTACATCTGGGACCGGAAATTTAATCCACTGTGCAACTTTCTTCACCAGGTCTACGTCAAACAGATAGAAAAGCAAAGTTTAACTCCATAAAACAAACAACAAAAATGAAGAAAATTGTCATTGGAGACATTGTCTCCCGCGCGTGGGACCTCGCCGTAAATCACTGGCCCGTGTTTGTCGTCATCTCTATTATTACGAGCATCTTCAGTAACCTTGGAGTCAGTTATGACACCACAATTCTGACAGGTCTCGGCCAGAACCCCGATCCTCAGGCTGTGGCAAGTGCCCTGAGTGAGGCTCTGTCCACCAACTATCCGATGATGATTATAGGAATTCTGCTGCTGACCTACCTCGGCTTTGTGGTCTATCGTATGCTCTACAATGCCATCACCATTGGCCGTCCCTATACCACTCTCGGCGATGCCCTGAAGGTGGATTTCGTTCAGGTGTGCGTGTTCTTCTGCGTGGAGATTGTTTACGGTGTCATCGTGGCTTTGGGTACCTGCCTCTGCATCCTTCCTGGTATTTTCCTGGCTGTCCGCCTGATGTTCGCTCCCATGTTGGTCGCCATCGAGAACGTCAGCTTTGGCGAAGCCTTCACCCGCTCATGGCAGATGACCAGCGGTAACTTCTGGAATCTCTTCCTCCTCGGCCTCACCGCCATCGGTATTGCCATTCTTGGTCTCTGCGCTTGCTGCGTGGGTATCTACTTCGCTGATGTCATCATCAACTTTATGATGGTGCTCGCTTATATGGTTCTGAGGGTTGACAACCAGCCCGAAGTCGTCGTGGAATCCACCGACTACACGGAAGTCCAGTAAGCTAAAGCTTCAGACATACAAGAACAATACGCCCCCGTCCAGATTCTTGGACGGGGGCGTTTCTCTTTTCAAGGGAATCTGCTAACTGACAGGGCTCACCTTTACTTAGGGCAGTTCCCTTACTTTGCGAAGTTTCTCGATGCGAAGGGTAGCGACTGACGCAGCGAGGCACGCCAGTATTCCCAGTTGTGCACGCCGTTGCGAACGCGGAATTCAGTCTTCACGCGAGCCTGCCACATCTTTTTGTAGAACTCGAATGTGTCGTTCAGCAGTCCGTCGTCGTCGCCGCAGTCCAGGAACCACTTCACCGTGCGCAGTTGCTCCTTGGTGGCATCGTCGGCGTTATCCATGAAGGTCAGTGCCGAGTGCTCGTGAACGGCCTCCATCGTGTAGAACATCTTCGTCTTCTCGCCGTTGGGACCCGGTTGTGCGCTGCCGCTGTTCAGCCAGGGACTCATGGCATAGCAGCTGGAGAACTTGTCTGGGTGGCGCTGGCTGTAGCCGATGCTTCCGCCTCCTCCCATGGAGAGCCCCATCACGGCTCGATGCTCCTTGTCGCCGATGCAGCGATATTTCTTCTCTGCTGTGGGCATCAGTTCATTAAAGAAGAAATCTTCGTACGACCAGCCGGGCATGTTGAAATATCCGTTCCAGATGTTGTTCACATCAGGACCGCCAGCGTTGGGCATGATGATCACCATCGGACAAGCCTCGCCGCTTCCGATGAGTTCATCGGTGATATCCTTCATGCCGCCTTTCTGCTCCCAGGCGGTGTATGTGTCGGTCAATCCGTGCAGGAGATAGACCACAGGCAGCAGATCCTGCGACTGCTCGAAGCCCGAAGGCAGATAGACATTGTACTTCACGGTAGCGCCGAGGACGCTGCTCTGGATGCTGTCCGTCACGATGCGCCCTGCCCAGGTCGATGTGCTGACGAGCAGGCTCAGTAAAAATAGAACTTTCTTCATTGTTGTCTGTTTTATTTAGGGTTAAAAGTTACTTTCTGGCCGCAAATATACTACATTATATTTAAAACCGTTCCACTCAGCCCCTAAAATATCATTCAACTCCTAATAATCCCTCTTCTTTGTCTGCAAAATCTTTTTATTTCCCCATCCGCCTGCCACTTTTCCCTCATTTTTTTGGTCGCTCATAAAAACATCACTATCTTTGCAGCGCCGTAAAGGAAAAACCTTTTTAAAAAGAACCGCAAGAATAGTGAAAGAAATGAAGAAGATTGTGTTTGTACTGACACTGCTGGTGTCGTTGTTCATGCCATCTCAGCTGAAGGCAGAGGGATGGACAAATCCGATGGTTCTGCCCGGATTGGGGAACCGCAGTTTGGGTGACCCGTACATCATGAAGTATCGTGGGTACTATTATCTCTATGTGAGCGCTGGCGACAGGAACATCTATTGCTGGAGGTCGAAAGACCTGATGGAATGGTCGAATGCATATATATGCTGCACCGACGAGACCACAGCAGTGGCGTATGCTCCTGAGGTAATCTACTGGAATGGCAAGTTCTATATGTGTACCTCGCCTCGTGGCGGAGGGCATTATATGCTGACGAGCGACAGTCCCACAGGACCCTTTGTTCATCGGACGAACAATCTCGGTCGCGACATCGACGGCTCGATGTTTGTGGACGATGATGGCAAATGGTATTTCTACCACGCCAACAATGGTGGCATCCGCGGTTGCACGATGCCCACTCACCTCAGCTATGGCGATGACGTGAACCTGGGGTGCCAGATTACAGGTCAGTGGACTGAGGGTCCTTGCGTGTTCAAGCGCAATGGCCTCTACTATCTTCTCTACACGGGAAACCATGTCTGGACGGTGGGCTATCGCATCGACTACGCCATCAGTAGTGGCGGTGCTCTCTCCGGTTTCAAGCCACAGAGCGATCAAAACCCTATTCTTATTGATACAGAGACACCCACTCACCGTGCGCTGGGTCATGGGACGGCGTTCGTAGGGCCTGACTTGGACACTTATTTCTTCTGCTACCATAACCTGCAGGACAACAAGTCGCGCCGGTTACTGAACTTCGAGCGTATAGGCTGGGACGGCGACAAACTGATGATGACAGGTCCTACCTGCTGGGAACAGGACCGTCCGCTGGTGGCTCAGAATGACTACTTCGAACGCGAAGAATTAGGCGAGACGTGGTCAATAAGTGGAGTAGGGCAGTGGCAGCTGGTGGATAAGGATCATCTGGCTCAGACTGCCAGTGAGGGAGTGTGCATGGCTCTGTACAATCCCTGCAACTATGAAAACTACACAGCAGAGTTTACGGTTCGTGCGGCTGGCGAGGGCGGTCGCTGCGGAGCTGTATTCTCTTATCAGGACGCTCAGAACTACGCTGAAGCCATTATCAACGTGGAGGCACGGAAGCTGGAAGTGAATACCTATGTGGACGGTGTCGTCAAGACCTCCAAAACCTTTGCCCTGCCCGACGACTTCGATTCTCATAGCTGGCATTCCATCCGCGTGGAGAAGGGTGCCCGTCGCGTACGTGTCTACATCGACGGCATGCGGAAATACCAACTGACGGGAGCTACTGCCGGCGGTCAGGCTGGCTACATCACGCACGCAGGTGCTGCCGATTTCTCGTACTTCGCTATCAGTCCTTACATCGACGGCACAGGCATCCTCGATGTCTACCAGCCCCTTCCTGGAATCCTGGCAGCCAGTCTCTGCTATGAGGCATCAGACAACGTGAAGGCCGTCTCCTACAACCTGAGCGCAGGCTCCGCCTATTCCATGCGTGCTGCTGCTGGTGCACGGATGAAGTATCGGGTCAACATCCAGGCAGACGCTACATATAATATAGGTGTACGCTACCGCTCTTCTTCAGCTGCCCACATCCGACTGCTTGCTGATGACAAAGTGGTGGCTGACAATATAGAACTTACCAATACGCATTCTTCCACGAGAACCCTCACGATTCAGGATGTGCCCCTGCCAGGAGGGAACCACCAGCTGACGGTGGAGGTCATGGACGGCACGTTGTCGTTCTATGAGTTCATCTGCAAACGCAGTGTGGCTTCGCCCCACGTGATGGCCGATGATTTCGAGAACGGTTTCAGCGAGGAATGGGGCTATCTTGAGGGCAACTGGACCATTGTCGACGGGCAGCTGGAGTCCACTGGCGGCTACGGCAAGATGCTCATGGGCGGCTTTGATGACATCCACTTGACGGACTACACCGTGGAGTGCGACATCAACTACTTCTCCGGCGCTACCAACGGCGGTTTGCTTTTCCGCACCACCAATGCCTCGACGGGCGGAGCAGACGACAATCCCGTTCTGGGGACAGATTTCCTGCAGGGCTATGTCTTCCTGGCTGGTGCCAACTCCGTCACGCTCGGCAAGCACAACTACGGCTGGCAGGCGCTGTCGACGGTAAACCACAGCATGGATCTTGCTGTTCCCCACCACATGAAGGTGGAAGTGGAAGGAAGCACCTTTCGCTGCTACCTTGATGACATGGAGAAACCGTTGATTTCCTATACAGACACTCAGCCATTCATCACAGGTCGTGCCGGCTTCCGAGCCCATGACTCTCGCATACGTTTCGATAACTTTGTGGTCACGCCGAAGGAGAAACCCGATGGCGTCCGTCCGCCGCTGACTACAGGGGCTTCTGCCACCTCTACGACGCTCCAGCTCTACAACCTCCAGGGACAGCAACTCTCTGCAGCAGCTCCCGCTCAGCGTGGAATCTACATCGTGCGTGAGGATGGCCGAAGCCGCAAAGTCCTGCGCTAAGATAAGTATTAATCACCTAAACAAAATAGAATCATCATGAAGCGAATCTATTGCCTTTTTTGCCTGAGCACTGTGTGCTGCATGGCTTTTGCTCAAATGTCCAAAGATCAGAATGACAGCGAACGCCTTTGGTACGCGGAACCTGCCCATGTGTGGCTGGAAGCCTTGCCGTTGGGCAACAGCCGTCTGGGTGCCATGATCTATGGCGGAACAGTCCGCGAGGAAATCCAGCTGAACGAAGAGACCTTCTGGAGCGGAGGCCCTCACAACAACAACAGCACGACCTCCCTGCAGCACCTCGAGGAGGTGCGTCGGCTAATCTTCGAAGGCAGGGAGAAGGAGGCAGAAGGCATCATCAACCGCGAGTTCGTGCGTGGTCCCCATGGCATGAAGTTCCTTCCGCTGGGTTCGCTGATGATGACTTTCGGTCATGAGGCTCCTGTAGGTTACGAGCGAAGCCTGGATTTACAGCGTGCCGTGAACACCACCACCTATTCCTATAATAATGTGCGCTACACCCGCACAGCCTTTACCTCGCTGGCAGACAGCGTGCTCGTCGTGAACGTTCATGCTGATAAGCGTGGTGCTTTGTCTTTCGGCCTGCGCCATGTCTGTCCGCAGCTTCGCTCAGAAGGGCGTGCTGAGGCAGAAGGCAAGGGACGTGGAGTCATTACGGCAACCGTTCAGGGTGTGGAGCATGAAGGCGTTCCTGCAGCCCTCACCGCAGAATGCAGGGTGGTGGTGGAAACCGATGGCGCTGTCGTTGCCGAAGGCGACTCCCTCCATATCAGCGATGCTACAGAAGCCACGCTCTACGTGGCAGCTGCCACCAATTTCGTGAACTACCACGATGTCAGCGGCGATGCTGCAGCCAAGAACCGGCGATTGCTGGAGGCGGCGATGAAGAAGGACGTGAAGAGTCTGTTGAAGCGTCATGTCCAGGACTACCAGCAGCAATATGGTCGCGTGGGTCTTCGACTGGAGGCTGCAGGACCTGGCGGAATCGTCTATAAAGATATTCCCACAGTGACCCGGCTGGCTCGTTTCTACGACGATGGCTGCCGTGACCTCGGTCTTGTGGCTCTGATGTTCAACTATGGCCGTTATCTGCTCATCAGCTCCTCCCAGCCTGGTGGTCAGCCCGCTAACCTTCAAGGTGTCTGGAACAACAAGGCGAATCCTGCCTGGGACTCCAAGTACACCATCAATATCAATGCCGAGATGAACTACTGGCCTGCCGAGGTCTGTGGACTGACGGAGAGTGCCGAACCCCTGTTCCACATGGTTCAGGACCTCAGCCAGACGGGTGTGGAGACTGCCCGTGTGATGTACAATTGCAGGGGTTGGGTAGCTCACCACAACACAGACCTCTGGCGCATTGCCGGACCTGTGGACGGCGCTCCCTGGGGTATGTTTCCCAATGGTGGTGCCTGGCTGGCTACGCATCTGTGGGAGCATTATCTCTTCACCTTGGATCAGGACTTCCTGCGCCGCTACTATCCAATCCTTCGTGAGGCAGCACGTTTCTACCTCGACTACATGGTCGAACGCAACGGGCAGCTGCTCGTCGTACCCAGCGTCTCGCCCGAGCACGGCGGACGTGGCAAGTCGACACCCGTATGCGCTGCCTGCACGATGGACAACCAGATAGCTCACGATGCACTCTCACAGGCACTGCATGCTGCAGAGATTCTGGGAGAAGACGTCGACCTGCAGCAGCAGTTCCGTCAGGCCATCGCCAAGCTGCCACCCATGCAGGTGGGACAATATGGTCAGTTGCAGGAGTGGCGTGAGGATCTCGATGATCCGAGGGACCAGCATCGCCATATCTCGCACCTCTATGGTTTGTATCCTTCGGCACAGATATCTCCCTTCCGCACACCTGCTCTCTGGCGTGCAGCCGGAGTGACGCTGGAGCAGCGAGGCGACCAGGCCACGGGCTGGAGTCTTGGCTGGAAGACCTGTTTCTGGGCGCGAATGCTGGATGGTAACCACGCATTCCGCATCATCTCGAATATGCTTCGCCTGTTGCCCAACGAAGGACGTGAACGGCAATATCCCGATGGGCGTACTTTCCCCAACCTCTTCGATGCCCATCCGCCGTTCCAGATTGACGGAAACTTTGGAGTCACTGCCGGCGTCGCCGAAATGCTGCTCCAGAGTCATGACGGCGCTCTGCACCTGCTGCCTGCCCTGCCTGACAGCTGGCAGGAAGGAAGCGTCAGAGGTTTCCGTGCACGTGGAGGCTATTCTGTGGACATCACCTGGAAGGATCATCAGCTGACTTCGGCTACCATACACCCCACGCACAGCGGCACCATGCTCGTACGTACGCCTGCACGACTGAAACAGGGTACGCTCGTACGCATCTATTCCGGACTCAACATCTATGAATATGAGATTCCCGTGAAGGCAGGTAAGGCCGTCACCGTCAGCATTTCTGGAAAATAATAGTCGAAAGCGAAAAAAGATGAGGAAAAAGAGGTAGATTTGCGGTCGAATGAGAAAGTTTTATTAACTTTGCAGCGCAAAACAGCAAAATCTCTACCTTATTCGTACGCTCTATGAAAAAGATTCTCGTATCCATCCTGCTTGTGTGTGCAGCAGCCACCGTCGTGGCTCAGCGCGCAGATTATCGTATTATTCCACTGCCGAAGAGCGTGGAGACCGACACCGCACGGGTGTTTCCCCTCCGCACAGGAATGGGCATCGCCTATGATGCCGGCAATCCCGAAGTGGCTCGTAACGTCCAGTTCCTGCGCCAGTGGGTAGAGGAACTGACGGGTGTGAAACTCGCCCTGACGCCAGACGACAAGAAGGCTGCCGTACGCCTGACGCTCGGCTTCCCTGCTGACAAGAAAGTCAAGAAAGCGAAGAAGGGACAGCCCGCTGCTGTACTGACCGAGCAGCAGCAGGAAGCCTATACCATCACTGTCAACGAAAGTGGCATCCAGATTGCAGCGCGCAATCCTATTGGATTCTTCCGTGCTGCACAGACGCTGCGCAAGAGCCTGCCCCTGACAAAGAATGCTCAGCCCACCACTCTCAATTCCATAGACTTCCCCTACGTTCAGATTCAGGACGAACCTCGCTTTGTCTATCGCGGAGCGCATCTGGATTGTGCCCGCCATTTCTTCTCGGTAGAGGTCGTCAAGCAGTATCTGGATTTGTTGGCGCTGCATGGCTGCAATCAGTTCCACTGGCATTTCACAGAGGACCAGGGCTGGCGTTTCGAAGTCAAGGCGCTGCCGGAACTGGCTAAGAAAGGTAGTGTCAGAGAGCAGACGGTCATCGGGCGAAACAGCGGGGTGTACGACGGACAGCGCTATGGAGGCTACTACACTCAGGAGCAATGCCGCGAAATTGTGAACTACGCAGCCGAACGCTACATCAACGTCATCCCAGAGATTGATCTTCCAGGTCACATGCAGGGTGCCTTGCATGTCTATCCGAATCTGGGTTGCACAGGTGGTCCGTACCCTGTCTGGCAGATTTGGGGCGTCTCGCGTGATGTCCTTTGCGCCGGCAATCCTGAGACAATGACCTTCCTGAAGACCGTCATTGGTGAACTTTGCGATGTCTTTCCCTCCAAGTACATCCACATCGGTGGAGACGAATGCCCCAAGGTGCGCTGGAAGGAATGCCCCAAGTGCCAGGCAAAGGCTAAGGAACTAGGCCTGAAGGACGACGGCAAGCACAGCATCGAAAACCAGCTTCAGACCTGGATCAACCATGAGATGGAACAGTACCTGAAAGAGCGTGGTCGCGACATGATCGGATGGGACGAAGTCCTCGAGGGAGGCCTCACGGAGCATGGTATCGTCATGTCCTGGCGAGGTATCAATGGCGGCATCGAGGCTGCCAAGCAGCATCACCGCGTTATCATGACCCCTACGGACTACTGCTACATCGACTATTATCAGTTGAAAGACCAGTGGGGGCAGCCTCTGGGCATCGGCGGCTACCTGCCCGTTTCCAAGGTCTACAGCTTTGAGCCCCTGATTCCCGACCAGCTGTCAGAGGAAGAACAGAAGTACATCCTCGGTCCTCAGGTGAACCTCTGGACGGAGTATGTAGGCGTTCCTCAGCATGTGTTCTATATGTTGTTGCCTCGTCTGGACGCCATCAGTGAAGTTCAGTGGTGCCGTTCGGATCAGAAGGACTTCGAGGATTTCAAGACCCGTCTGCCTCGCATGAAGCAGCTCTACGACCGCATGGGCGTAAACTACTGCCACGGACTGGAATAAGCATTGTCTGCATGACCTACGAACTCCAAGACCTCACCACCGGTTACCCTACCAAGAAGGGTGACCGCGTGGTTTCTACCCACATCACGGCCAACCTTCAGGCGGGTGAACTCACCTGCCTGCTTGGTCCCAATGGTGCCGGCAAGAGTACCTTGCTGCGTACCCTGGCAGCCTTTCAGTCTCCCCTTGGGGGACAAATGCTGCTCGATGGTCAACCCCTCAGTAGCTATACCTCCCAGCAGCTGGCCACCCGTCTGGGTGTCGTTCTGACAGAGCGACCAGATATAAGAGGTATGCGCGTGCGCGAGATGGTGGCGATGGGGCGCAGTCCCTATACCGGTTTCTGGGGCAGCCTCTCTGGCGACGACGAACAGGCGGTGGACGAAGCCATTCAGCAAGTGGGCATCCAGGATCTGAGCCGGCGTATGGTTCACACCCTCTCCGACGGCGAGCGTCAGAAAGTCATGATTGCCAAGGCTCTGGCTCAGCAGACTCCTATCATCTTCCTGGACGAACCCACGGCCTTCTTGGATTTCCCTTCCAAGGTGGAGATGCTGCTGCTGCTCTCTCGTCTGGCCCACACAATGCAGAAGACCATCTTCCTATCCACCCACGACCTCGAACTCGCCCTTCAGACTGCCGACCGCCTCTGGCTTTTGGACAAGATGAATGAAGGCGTCACCATCGGGACGCCCTCCGAGTTGGCAGCCAACGGTGCGCTGCCACGTTTCTTCTCAGGTCCCGGCATTACGTTCGATGCCGAAGCCCTCCGGTTCAACATAACGAGTTAGCCCGATGTGGCTCAGTCCAGGTGGAATACCTCCTGAATGGGAATGGTCACAGGACTGTTGTCGGGGTTGGTCTCCATGATGTCCTTCATGTATGCCCACCATTTCTGGGTCGTCTCGTCTGCTCCCATGTCCTGAGAGCTCTGTTCGCCCTCGATTTCTTGGTAGCCAAAGAGGATATTGGTGTCGCGGTCCCAGTAGATGGAATAGTTGCGGACTCCAGCCTCCTTGATTTGTTTCTTCAGTTCTGGCCACAGGGCAGCGTGGCGCCGTTCGTACTCTTCCTCAAATCCTGGCTTGAGGAACATTTTGAAAGCAAAGCGTTTCATGTCTTTTAGTGCGTTGTTTGATAATGATTTTAGGAAATCTCTCCGCAAAGGTAGTGAAAAAATTGTTTTAAGTACACTTTCGACCGCCTTTTTCTTCGCTAAATGTTGTAAAAAGCCCCTAATTATCACTTTTTCAGTAGAAAACGTCAATGAAAACGCATTTTGACCCGCAAAACAAATCGTGTTGTGCTTGAATGAGTTATCTTTGCAGCGCAAGGTGGTTAACCTCCCTTGTTTACTAAGAAAATCGAGTATTCACAAAGATTAGACTGACAAATTTATGCTTGACCCTTTTCAGAATAGAACTCCGTCTCGGAAGATTGACCTGCATGAATTCATGGAGAAGAATTTCAGGTGTGATATGTCCATGACAGAGTTTGCGAAGGCTTCTGGTAGAAGTCTCTCGACTTTCAAGCGCGACTTCAAGAAAATGAGCGAATTGTCGCCAGAACGCTGGCTGACAGATCGTCGCTTGCGCGCAGCCTATGAGTTGCTGAAGCGCGGACGTCGCGTATCGGATGCCTGCTTTGATGTGGGCTTCAAGAATGTGTCTCATTTCTCTGCCATCTTCAAGAAGAAGTTCGGCATCACTCCAGGACAGGCACGCAAAGGTGCTGTGGTGGCAGACTGAGACCGCCGCTGGTTAATAATGACAACGAAGCCCGCACAATCCGATGTGTGGGCTTCGTTTTGTTTATCTGTCGTGGATTCAGGCTTTCGCGTCCTCTGGTGTCTGTGTATCTACGCCCAAGAACTGGTGCCTGGGTCGGGGTTAGTCGTTGAGGTAGTAGACCACGGTGGTGACGACGCGAACGTTCTTCAGCCAGGGAGTGTTCTGGTCGCGGCTCTCGATGGAGAATTGTCCTTGGTCGGCGGTGCGTATCTTTCCCAGTCGGCTATTGGAGTCCTCAGCAAACCGCTCTGCGGTCTTGCGTGCGTTTTTGGTGGCCTCGGCAATCATCTCCGGCTTGATGGTGTTGAGTCCGGTGAATTCGTAGGTGACCACGGGTCCTTCGTCGTACTCATTGCCCACGATGGTGACTCCCTGCCGCATCAGCTCAGTCTGCTTGCTGACGAGCTTGCGCACGAGCTCCACATTTTTGGAGACCACGGTGACGACGCAGTTGGCTTTGTAGCGATAGCGCACGGTCTCGCTGGAGTAGCTCATGTTGGCTTGCTGGTCCACGAGTGTTGGAGGAGCCACGGAGATCTCTTCCTCCTTGACGCCGCCTGCTTTCAGGAAGGAGACCACGGCGTTGGTGTTGGCTTCGATGCGTTCGTAGAGTTCTGCAGGGTCGTTGCCCAGTTCCTTGAATTTCAGCGGCCAGGTGGCTTTGTCGGCTTGAACTTCTTTCTCAGAGAGACCTTTTGCGGTGACGGTTCGGTCCATCTCCTTAAATTTCACAATACCTTGTTTGATGGCTCTTCCGCCCAGAAAGAGACCGATGGCGAGCACGAGAGCTTCGCCCATGAATTGGAAACTGATTGACTTCATGATGATTTAGAGATTTAATGATTTAAAGATTTGAGGATTTGATGATTTGGGGATTTTTTTTCGATATTTCGGCATTTCGTTATCTCGATACTTCGACATCTCGGCATCTCGATTATCGGTGATTTACCTTATTATATTTACGTGCGCGAGGCAGCAGGAATTTATTCTGCCGGCAGGAACAGCCATTGCTGGTCGCTGCGGAGGATGCGAGCGAGTCCGAATCGGACAAATCGCGCCAGCAGGGTGATGGCGAGTGGACGTGGCAGAGGGCGCTCGTTGATAGCTCCGGCGGCTTTCAGCAGCGCGTTCAGCGGCAGTCCCTTGGGATGCTGGTTGAGGCAGTTGAGGAGTGCATGTTCTTCTGGCGAGTCGGCATAGGCTTCGCCCCGCAGGCGTGCTTCCTGTCGCCAGATAGCCAGATGCACGGGCGATGCCACTATATTCTCGTCTGCCACTCGGATATATGCTGTGTGTCTGTCGTCCTCCAGAGCCATGACGGGTCGCTGGTCCGAAGGGAGTATGGTGCAGATGACCACGGTACGCAGGTGTCCTCCGTGAGGTTCTGTGGGCACGTGCAGGGTCTCGAACTTGATGGTAGGCACGGGTGTGCAGTATTTGCATGCAGCAGCGTGCATCATGAAGATTTCTTCTTCCGAGCGCACGCCATGGATGCTGCCGTCGTCGCGCACGCCGATGAGCAGGCGTCCTCCGTCGGTGTTGGCGAAGGCAGAGACGGAGCGGGCCAGCTTGGGAGCATCGGTGATCTTGTACTTGAAATCCTGTTGCTGATGCTCGCCCTGCGCTATCATATCCTGCAGACCGCGATTCATGCTGTGCTATTTGTTGATGTCGTCGAAGCTCTTTAGCTTCTTCTGGTAGTAGGCTCGCAGGTCAGCCCAGCGGTAGTAGGGGTAGCTGTCTGTGTGTACAGGCAGTGTCTGTTCGCGTTCGTTGAGCAGTGCCTTGACGAGGATGTCGCCGCTCTTGCCTTTCTTTGGGCGGTAGAAGATGAGCTGGATGTTGCATCCCATGGGGAAGATGTTGTAGTTGCGCCACACGCGGTCCAGTTCCTGGAGGTTCTCCACTCGTGCTCCGCAGGATCCGAGTTCCAGCAGACATGCCAGCGGCATCACACACACCTCATGCCCGAATCGCAGGGTCGCCTGCACCTGGTTGACGGTGTCTGCGGTGTGGATGATATTCTTCAGCAGTTCTGCTTGGCTGAAGGGCATGATGCCTCCTGTCTGTGGAGCAGCTCCGTAGCCCAGATACCAGTCCACATTGCGAATTCGCCACTGGTCGTAGAGTTCGTCGGTGGTGAATAGCTTCAGCAGGTCGGGCGCTCCCTCGTGGCTCTGCATGTTGCTGGCGAGGTTGAAGAAGTGTCGCATGAAGCTTCCCGCCTTCAGGCTGTCGGCCACCCACTGCTGATCGTTGAAGAGCACACCCATGAGTCTGTCGGGTTTCGTCCACTGGTCGCGCAGCGGGTCGAGATGTCTTCCGCGGTTTCGGTTCTGTTCGCGCAGCGTTCTTGGCCAGGGTGCATTGAGGTAGTACTGCAGAGTCTCGCTGACATCGTTGTGGAACACGGCGGTGGGGTTTGCTGCCGCCAGCTCCTCGCACTCGGCCTCCATGGAGAGGATGCATCGGATGACGACGGTGCTGCGGGCATCGATCCTGACTCCTTTCTTCTTGAAGATTTCTGGGAAGTGCTGTGCCATGCGGCGTCCGATGCCGTGGTGCTGGCGTTCGCCCACCGTGGTGAGTTCGCCCAGCCGCTTGACGGTGCAGGGGTAGAATTTCTCCAGTTGTGCCAGCACTTCGTCGCCTTTGTTTGTAATCTTGCCTTGTGCCTTGGCTTTGCGCAGGATCTCTATGCTCTCCATGTACTCTCCGTCGCCCAGCAGCCATCGTGCTCCGTGGCGTCCGTAGTGGCTCATGTAGTAGGGTTCATATCCCTTGGGGGTCTTTGTCAGCGCTTCCGTGGCGGGGTAGTTGTCGTAGTCCAGGTGGTTGCTTCCGCTGAGGAATGGGTTTGCGGCGATTTCTTCGCGTGCAGAGGTCTGCGCCATCGCCAGTGCAGAGGCGAGGGTGAGGACGTAGGTGCAGAGCACCCGTAGGATGACATTTCGTTTCATTGGCTTTCTGGGGTTATTTTGTTTTTGGGGATTTCGATATTTCGTGATTCCGACATTTCGATATTTCGAGTTGACGACTTTTCGGAATTCGTTATTCCGCAATCCAGCACAGGCTTCCGCAGTAGTCCTCACCTACGTTGAAGTCTGCGAAGTGTGCATTTTGGGGTGGGGTGGGGAATGGCCATCGCAGTCCTTCGCCGGTGGCTTTGGCGTAGGCTTCTGCTCGGCACCACAGCTGCGCGAATCGTCGTTCGCGGGCAGCCTCGTCCGTGCATGCCGCCAGTTGAGCCCGTTCATCGGCGTTGAACACTCTCCGCACCAGTTCCGGTCTGTAGCGGGTGATGTGTTGGATGTCAACTCCAATGTCCAGGTGTGCGTGGCAAGGATGTGTCAGCATCGCCGCTGCCACCAAGTTTCCAGAGTGCGAGAGGTTGAATTCCCGCTTCTCCCCGCCTTCGTCGAATCTCGGTTTGCCATGCTCTCCCTCCTGGTAGCTCATCTCCCGCTCGTGCTTTCCGCATTCTTCGAGCAGGCAGTCCAGCGCCAGTGCTACACCTATACTCAGAGCGCGCACGCGTGGGGTGCTGCACGCCTCGGCTTTCGCCCTTCGCTGTGGCGAGAGCATCGCCAATGCTTCTGTCTGCAGCGTCTCGTTCTCCAGCAGAGGAGCCGCGCTGGCCACCAGCAGGCGTATGCCGACACCTCCCAGCCCGTCTGGGAGGAAGGTCTCGTTCAACTTTATCGTCAACATCTCTTTCACGCCGCAAAGATACGCATTCTTTCTGGATAACGTGCAAGGAAAGCCGAAATATTATCATTTTTTCACCTGCCGGGGTGCCTTGTTGGTGCAAAAATCCCCCGTTGGCGCAGAGGACAACGGGGGATTTCTATGGTCTGTCCGGTTTCTCGTCTTAATAGGTGACCACGGGCTCCAGCCCCTTGGCCTGCTCCACCATCTTGGTGATTTCAATCAGTGAAGGCACTCGGCGTACGAGGTGCTTCTCTTCGTTGGTCTCCACGAGTTTTGGGAAGAGGTTTTCGGGCACACGATGGCGCAGTTCCTTGACGGTGTCTACTCCGGCAGCCTCCAGCAGTTCTGCGAACTGGGGGCCTATGCCCTTGATGCGGAAGAGGTCGGCATGGTTTGTCCAGCGGAGGATGAGTTTCTCGCTGATGTCGGCCAGCGTAGCCACTTCTTTCCGTCCTTGTGGAGTTGCGCACTTGGCTAAGAGAGCGTCGACGGTGACGATACCCATAGCGGTCAGTTTTTCGGCGTAGACATCACCCACGCCTTCGATGTCGATAATTTTGTAAGCCATAGTTTTTGGGTTTAGGGATTAGTAAAATGGTAATTTTGTTTCGTTCACGCTGCAAATATAGTCATTTTTCGGGAACGAACAAGCGAAAATTGCATTTTTTCGACGAAAATGTGTAAAAAAGACACTCTGAATGTTCGACGTTGGCATAAAAGTGGTATCTTTGTGGCGCAAAATACTAAAATAACTAACGAAAAGTCTACTTTATGAAGCGATTCATCTTTTTCGTTCTGCTGATGTGTGCTCTCATGCCGGCGACAGCGCAGAAGCAGAAAGCCCCTGCATCGGGCTATCCCATCACCCAGGTACCTTTCACGAGTGTGAAAGTCACGGACTCTTTCTGGGGTCAGCGTCTGCAAGCCAGCCGTGATGTCACTGTTCCCCTGGCGTTCTCCAAGTGCGAGAGCGAAGGTCGCTACAAGAACTTCGAGAATGCCGCAGCGCACTTGAAGGATCCTTCTAAGGTGTTCAAGGTGAATGGCGTAGGTTATTCCTTCGACGACACCGACCCCTACAAGACCATCGAGGGTGCCAGCTATCTCCTTCAGACCTATCCAGACAAGCGGCTGCGCCACTATGTCGATTCCGTCATCGATATCATCGGCTCGGCACAGGAGCCCGACGGCTACCTCTACACTGCCCGCACGCAGAATCCTGGCGACCCCCATCACTGGGCAGGCGACCGCCGTTGGGTGAAGGAGGAGGATTTGAGCCACGAGCTCTACAACCTCGGTCACATGGTGGAGGGTGCCATCGCCCACTATCAGGCCACGGGTTCCCGCAAGTTCCTCGACATCGCCATCCGCTATGCCGACTGCGTCTGCCGCGAGGTGGGTCCCAATCCTGGTCAGGCATGTGTGGTTCCTGGACATCAGATTGCCGAGATGGCGCTTGCCAAGCTCTATCTGGTCACAGGCGACAAGAAATACCTCGACGAGGCCAAGTTCCTGCTGGACTATCGTGGCAAGACCACCATCGTCCACGACTATTCCCAGGCCCACAAACCCGTCGTGGAGCAGGATGAGGCTGTAGGTCACGCCGTGCGTGCGGCCTATATGTATGCCGGCATGGCGGACGTGGCAGCCCTGACGGGCGACGAGTCCTACGTCCACGCCATCGACGCCATCTGGGAGAACATCGTAGGCAAGAAGCTGTATATCACCGGTGGCATCGGAGCCACCAGCAGCGGCGAAGCCTTCGGACGCAACTACCAGCTGCCCAACATGAGTGCCTACTGCGAGACGTGCGCTGCCATCGGCAATGTCTACGTCAACCACCGTCTGTTCCTGCTGCATGGCGAGTCCAAGTACTACGATGTGCTGGAGCGCACCCTCTACAACGGTCTCATCAGTGGTGTCTCCCTCGACGGCGGCGGTTTCTTCTATCCCAATCCCCTCGCCTCCATGGGTCAGCACCAGCGCCAGGCCTGGTTCGGCTGTGCCTGCTGCCCTTCGAACATCTGCCGCTTCATTCCTTCGCTGCCGGGCTATGTCTATGCCGTGAAGGACCAGAACGTCTATGTCAACCTCTTCCTCTCGAACACCGCCGACCTCAGCGTGGGTGGCAAGTCCGTCCGTCTGAGCCAGCAGACGCAGTATCCCTGGCAGGGCGACATCACGCTGACCGTGGACAAGACCTCTGCCGGGGAGTTCGCGCTGAAGGTGCGCATTCCTGGATGGGTTCGTGGGCGTGTGGTGCCCAGCGACCTCTACAGCTACACCGACGGCAAGCGCCTGCAGTACAGCGTCAGCGTCAATGGCGAATCGGCGGGTGAACTGACCTCCGACGGCTACTTCACCATCCAGCGCCGTTGGAAGAAGGGCGACCGCGTCAGTGTTCACTTCGACATGGAAGCTCGCACCGTGCGTGCAGACCAGCGTGTGCAGGACGATCGCGGCATGATCAGCGTGGAGCGCGGTCCCATCGTCTACTGCGCCGAACACCCCGACAACGACTTCGACATCGCCGGTGCCCTCATCAATCAGGAGCCTCAGTTCACGTTGGGCGACAAGAGCATAGCCAACACGCCCGTGAAGACCCTTCAGACCGCTGCCCAGCTGCTGAACTTCGACCCGCAGGGACGTCTGGTAGCCGCCGACGTGCAGCTGACGCTGATTCCGTACTACGCCTGGTGCCATCGCGGCAGCGGCAAGATGCAGGTGTGGCTGGCTCAGGATCTGAGCGCCACGACTCCTGCGCTGCCCGCCACGCTCGCCTCGGAGAGCAAGATAGGTACCAGCTCGCGCATACCTGCCCTGTCGAGTCTGAACGACCGTCTGGTGCCGCGCGACGGCAACGACCGCAGCATCCCCTACACCCATTGGTGGCCCAAGCAGGGTTCCACCGAGTGGGTCAGCTACACCTTCCCCCAGGAGGCCACCATCCAGTCCAGCACCGTCTACTGGTACGACGACCAGCCCTGGCAGGGATGCCAGGTGCCCGATGCCTGGAAACTCTACTACAAGGATGCCGCTGGCGAGTGGCAGCCTGTGCAGCACCCCGATGCCTATCCCATCCAGAAAGGTGCTCCCTGCACCGTCAATTTCGACCCAGTGAAGACCACCGCCGTCAAGCTGGAGGTTGTCATCAACAAGGACAAGTCCGCAGGCATCTTCGAGTGGTCGGTGAAGTGAGAGGGGGGTAGTTTAGTTTAGAGTTTAGAGTAGTTCTGAAGTTTAGAGTTTGATTTAAAACATACAATGAAAAGATTATTGCTCATCATTCTCGCGGCATTCCTGCTGCTGCCCAGCATCGGAGCCCGCTGTCTGGTCGTCACCCTGAAGGGTGGCCAGCGCATGGCCTTCCAGCTGGACGACCAGAATGTCGTGATGACCCACAGCGATACCCAACTGACCTTCAACGGGCTGAGTATCGACCGCAGTCAGATTCAGGAATTCCGCATCCACGAGCAGACGCCCAAGGACGCCATCGCCGTAGGCGTGGAAAGCGTGCGTACGCGCATCGCCAGCGCCCCCTATGCCGTCTACGACCTCAGCGGACGTCGTGTGCAGCAGCTGCGCCCTGGCATCTATGTTATCAACAAGAAAAAAGTAGTCATCCGATGAAATCCCGCTTCCTCTTACTCCTCACCCTGCTGGCAGCAGGCATCGGTGCTACTGCCCAGAACAACCTGTGGGTGCGCTCTGCCGACCGTGCGAAGCCGTCCAACAGTCTCAGCTTCGACGGCGCTGACAGCGTGGTCTTCCGCAGCACCATGCTGCGCATCTACGAGAACGGCTCCTCGCGCAACCGCTCCTACGTCAACTTCCTCGGTTACACGGCATCTGCCGATTCCAGTGTGGCATTTTATTTAGGTACGCCCGAGCGCGCGGTGTGGAAACCCACGACCTCGGACAACAACTACAACAACGACTACACCAACCCGAACTCGCAGTGGAGCTACAAGAACTCCCGCGAGTCCGAGCACTTCATCGTCTACTGGGATAAGCGCTTCGGCGACGACCCCAACGCCTCCAGTGTGCCCTCCAACCTGCGCGTGAACGTCGACGACATGTTGCAGAAGGCCGAGCAGTTCTTCGCCACGAACGTCGAGCGGCTGGGCATGTGCGACGTGGGCAGCGGCAAGAGCCGCCTGGATGAGTACAAGATGATCATCCACCTGCTCTACGACACCGGCTGGACTGCTGTGGGCAGCGGCTACGACGACATGATCGGTGCCCTCTGGGTGACGCCTTCCACCAGCCATCCCGTGGGCCACACCATTGCCCACGAGACGGGTCACTGCTTCCAGTACATGGTCGCCACGGACCATCGGAAGAACGGTGTGGCGAACTACAAGCAGCGCGGCTGGCGCTACGGCTTCGGCCCCAATGGCGAGGGCGGCAACGCCTTCTGGGAGCAGTGTGCGCAGTGGCAGGGCTTCCGCGACTATCCGCAGCAAGTCTTCGGCTACGACGTGGACGTCTTCAAGAGCAACTACCACCGCCACCTCCACCACGAATGGATGCGCTATGCCAGCTACTGGTGGCAATACCACCTCGTGGAGAAGCACGGCGATCGCGCCTTCGGGCGTCTCTGGCGCGAGAGCCGCTATCCTGAGGACCCCATCGAGACCTACGTGCGCCTCTTCTGCGACGGCGACTGGTCGGTCTTCTGGAACGACTACTTCGAGTATGCCGCCAAACTCCAGAACTTCCAGTTCGAGGAAATCCACCAGTACATCACCTCCAACTACAGCGTCCGCAACTTCAAGACCTCGCTCTACCGCGTGGACGACGACTACTACCAGGTAGCCTACCGCAGCTGCCCTGAGACCTCCGGCATCAACTTCATCCAGCTCACGGGTTTCAAGGCGGGCGATGAGTTGCAGGTGGACTTCGCCGGCATGAATCCTGGCGACGCCCTCGCTGCCGGCGACCCCGGCAAGTCCTGGAACGGCGACCCTGCCGACGGCGCCAATGCCAATAAGTTCACCAAGGTGACGACCTACAACAGCGCAGGCAAGGCAGCCGACCGCGGCTGGCACTACGCCTTCGTCGCCATCGTCAACGACGGCACCGTCACAGCCGGTCGCACCGTGGTGTCCGACGTAGCCACGTCGCCCGAGGGCACCCTCCGCTTCACCGTGCCCGAGAAGTGCATACGCCTCTCGCTCTGCGTCGTTGCTACGCCCAAGACCTACACCCGCCATGCCTGGGACGAGACCGACGCCAACGACCTCCAGTGGCCATACCGCGTCAAGTTCACCGGATGCCATCCCTCGAGCCTGAATTAACACCAGGGACCATTGCAAATTCGTAAATTCGTAAATTCGCAAATGCAAGAGTGCAAGAGTGCAAGAGCGATAGCATTGGACAATTTACATTGACATTATAGATTCAACATTATACATCATTTAATTAACCCAGTTATGAAAAAGTACTTTACCCGATTCCTGGCACTGGTCTGCTGCCTCGCAGCCAGCCTTACTGCCAGCGCACAGTACAGCAAGGTGTTTGAGACCTATCCTGCCGGCTACACGCCCATGCTGGATGCCACCTTCGAGCTCTCCGCAGTCGCCGAGACCCTCGGCACTGATGCCACCACACTTGCCACCGCCCTCAACGGCACATGGAGCACTCCGCTCTTCTTCCTCGAGGACGCCGACGGCAAACGTTACTCCGACTACACCCAGGGCAGCAACGGCGGCTTCTGGATGACCGCTCAGGCCACTCCGACCGGTTGGACCGGTGAGGTAGGCGAAGATGTCTGGTACAATGTCCTCGCCGTTGACGAGGAGACGAATGCCTTCACCATCTCCATCGGCCAGCACCCCGATGCCCTGCAGGGCGGCGAGGAGCTCAAGGCCAAGTTCGTGCTCGCCTTCAACGAGAAGGAAGCCACCTTCGACATCACCCTGAAGATTAAGACCATCGACATCCCCACAGACCCCGTGCTCATCAGCAAGCTGAATGTCGTTCAGCACAAGAGCGTGGAGGTGCATCAGTGGGCTCGCAACAGCGACTACGGCGAGACGGACACCCTCGACTTCAAGGGCGTGCCTGCCGCTTTGGGCATCTCCCCCGAGCTCTTCTCCGTGGGTCTGCAGCGCGTGGTCTTCGCCACCAAGGTGCGTGAGGACGACGGACTGGGACTGATGGGTGACACGCTGACCAACGTCCCCACCGGCGAGGCTCCCGGCTGGTGGTTCGACACGACCAACGACACCCCCATCTACAGCAAGTTCGTGGCCAAGAGCGACGGCGTCTTCTTCGTCGATGCCTTCCAGTTTGACCCCGAGACGGAGCAGCTCTACTTCGACATCGGTCAGAAGGGCGGCGCACTCCCCATCGACGGCAGCGACCAGGGCCTCGGCACCATCAACGAGGTCAGCACCACCATCTACTTCGTCTATAACGGCAAGGCCATTGACCTGCAGGTGAAATTTGTCATCGACGAGCGCGAGAAATTGCCCTTCGCCGAGATGACCGAAGTGGGCAGCGAGGACGTCAACCTCAGCCAATATCCCACCTCGAACTACGAGACTCTTAGCTTCTCCCTTGACATCGATGCCATTTCTGCTTTGCTCGAGTGCGACCCAGCCGAAATAACTCTTTGGGCACCTGATGGAAATGACGATATTACTGATGAGTTCTCTCTAAATCCTGGTGAAGAGGGCTTTTGGTTCCACAAAGATGGCTATCGCTACACCTGGAGCAGCGCTTGCGGTATTTTTGTCCAGGCTTCTACCAATGGTGACTATTCCAGATTTGTCTTGGCTCAATACCCCAATACTTTCGAAGGTGGTCAGACTGGTATTGCTACTCTGTACCTTGTTAGCGGAGCTAAGTACTACACCGTTCACATCAACCTGGAAATCCTCATCAAGGAAGGTCCTGGCGTGGAATTCCAGAGCGTGGCCTCCCGTGCCGTGAAGATCCAGGCACTGCCCACCACGAATGGTGACTATGGCGTGGAGATGGGCTATGACATCGATCCCGCCGACCTCGAACTCATCGGCACCGAGAATCCTGTGCTCTACGCCCAGAAGGCACCCGCCGAGGGAACAGAGTGGGTCGACGGAGAGTACAGCGACTCCTACAGCTGCACGCCCTACCCCGGCTTCTGGATGAGCAAGGAAGGCTTCGCCGCCACCTGGGGCAGCTCGCCCTGGGGCTTCACCTACTCCAACGACGACCTCCACTACACCTTCTACTCCATGCCCGGACTGAACAATGTCGGCGACGAGTACAACGCCGTCATCTACCTCGTCAACGAGCAGAACGGCAAGATGATCACCTACAACTTCAACGTCAAGTTCGTCAACTCCGTAGTGCCTCAGGCCGAGGTCGTCGGCTCCACCTCCATCGTCCTGCCCGTGAAGAATGATAAGCAGACCGACGCCGTCATCGATGTCACTGAAGCCCTCGAGAAGATTGGCTTCACAGAGGTTTCGCAGCTCTTCGGAGTACCCTCGCTGGCTGTCCTCGCTGCCGACGGCACCATGACCGACGGCTCCAACCTCAGCGGAGGCTGGTGGCTGCTCGCCGACGGCTCTGTCGACACTTCCAACGGCAACGACGCTGTCGTAGGCGTGGAATTCGCAGAGAACACCAGTAAGGATATCGTAGCCACCATCTACGAGCTCACAGGTGCCTGGACTGCCGATACGAAGATCACCAGCCGCTTCGGTCTCCAGAACGACGGCAAGATCTACATCTTCAACGTCACCTTCGTCGCTGAGGAGGTCGTCGGCGTGCGCGATGCCCTCGGCACGGCAGCTGCCAAGACCCTTTTCGACCTCAGCGGACGTCGCGTGGAGCGCACACAGCGTGGCGTATACATCCAGGATGGTCGCAAGGTCGTCGTGAAGTGATATTCTCCTTTGCCGTCAGCCCGTTGCGGGCTCCCCAACGGTGAAAAACTGCTAAAAGAAGCGCATCCTCCCAGCGGAGGGTGCGTTTTTTTCGGCTTTTATGCTTTTCCTATGGAAAAAAGCACTAATTTTGCGCCCGCTTATGCTAACTAAACACCCATATTGCACAATGAAGAAAATTCTACTCGCCGTGCTGTTTCTCCCTCTGGCACTCACGGCCAATGCCGACCCCATCACCCGCGACCAGGCACTCCAGCGTGCCCAGCAGTTCCTGCTCTCGCTGCCTGCCACCCAGCAGAGCGTAGCCCGACGCGCCTCCGCCTTGCGCCTCACTCCCGTGAGCGACCGGGCTCGTCTGGCACCCCGTCGCGGATTCCAGGTCACCAATCCCGACCATGAACTCTACTACGTCTTCAACCGTGGCGAGGGCGAGGGCTATGTCATCGCCTCTGGCGACGACTCCGTCTATCCCGTCCTGGGCTACACGGACGAAGGCACGTTCGACTACGCCCGCCTGCCTGAGAACATGAAGTACTGGCTCGGCTGGCAGACCCAGCAGCTCGAGGACATCCAGCAGAACCCCATCACAGACCCCCGTCGACCCCTGCTCGAGGCTACCACGCATCCTGCAGTGGCCACGCTCTGCACCTCCCGCTGGAACCAGGGCCCACCCTATAACGATGAGTGCCCCATGTACTTCACCCTCGGACGTAGCGTCACCGGCTGCGTAGCCACGGCCATGGCCCAGATCCTCTACTACCATCGCTCCAAGTCCGTCACAGAGGTGCAGAAAGACATCCCCGGCTATGAGACCTGGACGAGCCACGAGACCTTCGGAAAACTCAAGGTCGAAGGCATCCCCGCAGGATCACCCCTCGACTGGGACAACATGATCGACTCCTACGGCGGCAACGGCAAGCAGAAGAAAGCCGTGGCGCAGCTCATGCACTATTGCGGCGTAGCCGTACACATGGACTACACCAACTCCTCTTCTGGCGCACAGTCCGCAGAGGTCGACGATGCCTTCAGGAACTACTTCGGCTACGGCAACAGCGTCAAGTACATCACCACCGACAACCCTGGCGGCGACAGCTGGGACAACGCCCTCTACAACGAGGTCGCTGCCGGTCGGCCCGTCTACCTCAGCGGCAGCAACTCCGATGGCGGCCATGCCTTCGTCTGCGACGGCTACGACGGCAACCGCTGCTTCCACATCAACTGGGGATGGGGTGGCAGCAGCGACGGCTACTTCATGCTCTCCAAACTCAATCCCGATGGTAAGCAGGGCATTGGAGGCTCCTCCGGCGGCTACAGCGGTTATCCTGAGGCCATCATCGGCATCGAGCCCGTGGACTATGCCACACGCGCCATGCCCATCAGCAACGCTGCCCTGAAGAAACTCTGCGTGGACCACTTCGATGCCGACGCCAACGGCACCTTCACCTACGGCGAGGCAGCTGCCGTCAAGGACCTCGGCGATGTCTTCAAAGGACAGAATATAACCTCTTTCGCCGAGCTGCATTACTTCACAAGCCTGACCAGCCTCAGTGCCGAGGCCTTCGCCGGCTGCAGCAAGTTAACCACCATCAAGTTGCCTAAGAACCTGAAGAGCATCGGAGCCCGCGCCTTCAAGGGATGTGCTGCGCTGAAGACGTTCGTGCTCCCTGAGGGCATCACCTCCATCGGCGACGAGGCCTTCGACGGCTGTAAGGTCTTCACCTGTGAACTTCCCTCCACGCTCCAGCTCATCGGCTCAGGGGCTTTCCGCGGCTGTGCTGCCATGACTGCAGCAGATCTCCCCATCGGCATCCAGAGCCTCGGCGACGGAGCCTTCGCTTCCTGCACCCGGCTCTCGGAAGTCATTCTCCGCAGCATCCGTCCACAGGACATCAAGCTCGGCAACGACGTCTTCGAGGGCGTGGATCTCGCGGCTGCATCCCTCGGAGTGCTCCAGGGATCGCGCAGCGCCATCGCCGCCAAGCCCCAGTGGAAGGACTTCGGCAACATCTATGAGATACGCGACCTCGCCCGCGGACAGTACGTCGAACCTGCGCTCGAGAAGCAGTACTACCTCTACAACGTAGGCACAGGGCGCTACCTCACACGAGGCGAGGCCTACGGCACACAGGCCGTCGTCGCCAAGACCGACAGCCCCATGCGCTTCGAACTCCGCAAGTCTGGAGCCATGGGCGAAGGCGTCTACTACCTCTACACCGACGACAGCCCCAACGACAACCACATCCTCTTCCGCACCACCACCGACGGCAACGTCGGCAATGGCGTGCGCGCCTGCTTCGTCGACGGACCCGCCTCCACCGTCTCCGCCAAGACCGCCTGGTGGCGACTCGCTCCCGTAGAGGGGCAGACACTCGTCTACACCCTCCAGGTGCCCTCCGGCGTCAGCGGATACAAGGCGACACAGTACCTCGGCGTCAATCCCGACCACGCCAGCAACGCCGCCTCGCCCACCTATGGCATCTACAGCGACATCCTCTACGATGACTTCACCAGCAACTGCCATTGGATGTTCGTCGAGTACGACGAACAGGAGGCTGCCGTCTATGCCGCTGCCGTGCAGCTCCGCGGACTCCTCGCCAGCGCCGTCAAGGCACGCCTCGACGTCACCTCCGAGCAGGCCGTCTACGACAACCTCCAGAGCACCCTCGAGGAACTCTCCAAGGCACAGCGACGCCTCCGCCGCAAACTCGGATTCATCATCTTCGAGAGCGACATCGTGCGCCAGGCTGCCATCAGCCGTGGCTGCGACCTCGACGGCGACGGAGAAATCACACCCGAGGAAGCTGGCATCCTCGAGAGCTTCGAGAATGAATTCTACCAGAATGCTAAACTCACCAACCTCGCTGACCTCCAGCACTTCACAGGCCTCAGCTACCTCGCAGGCAACGGCTTCAAGGACTGCACCGCCCTCACCTCCGTAGACCTCCCAGACAACATCGTGGACATCTACTACCGCGCCTTCATGAACTGCACAGCACTCACCGACGTCAACCTCCCCCTGCGGCTCGAATACATCGGCGACGACGCCTTCAACGGCTGCACAGCACTCCGTGAGGTCACCGTACATGCCACAGACCCCTCAGCCATCGACGTCGCCGACGATGCCTTCGCAGGAGTAGACCTCCACGAGGCCACACTCTGCGTGCCCAAGGGCAGCGCCGAGGCCTACCGCCAGGCGCCCGTCTGGAAGGAATTCGGAACCATACGCGAGGTACACTCACTCGGACAGGCACCCTTCTGCCAGCCCACGGAGAACGAGGACATCTACGTCTACAACATCGGACTCCACCGCTACATCGCTGCTGGCGAGGCCTACGGCACACAGGGCGTAGTAGGATTCAGCGGCATCGTCTACCAGCTCCGCCGCACCAAGTCCATGCCTGCCGACACCTACTACCTCTACAACACCGCCAAGAGCGCCTCCAACATCCTCTTCCGCACCGACACCGACGCCAAGGTCGGACAGGGCGTCAAGACCTGCTTCGTCGACGGCTCCGTCAGCTCCAAGGCATACTGGAAGGTAGCACCCGTCGAGGGACGCGAAGGCGTCTACACCCTGCAGGTGCCCGACAACCAGGGAGACTACGTCGAAGGAGAATACCTCGGCGTTGACCTCAACCACGAGAGCGAGTACGCCGGCTACAACTACACCTACGGACTCTACTACGACATCCCCTACGACGGCAACGAACAGCGCTGCCAGTGGGCTTTCCTCCGCAAGGCCGACGTCGACGCTCTCCAGAAGAACTACAGCACCGTCAAGACCCTCGCACAGCTCCTCGCCACTGCACGCAGCCGTAGCATCGACGTCGCCGATGAGCAAGCCGTGTACGACAACCTCGACGCCACACCCGACGAACTCCAGCAGGCATGCAGCGCCGTACGCCGCAAGCTCCACTTCATCGAGTTCAGCGACCTCACGGCCAAGACCATCAGCGTCAACGCCTGGGATCTGGACGAAGACGGAGAACTCAGCTACGAGGAAGCTGCCGCAGTCACTGACATCGGCACCACCTTCCGCAGCGCCAACACCATGACCTCCATGGACGAGCTCCGCTACTTCACAGCCCTCACCACCCTGCCCGACGACGCCTTCCGCGCATGCTCCAAGCTCGTCAGTGTATACATCCCCGCAGGAGTCAAAGAACTGGGCAAGAACGCCTTCACCGCCTGCTCCAACCTCCGCTATGCTGCCATCCTGACACCCCACGTGATGTCCGTCGGCGACAGCGGACTGACACCCCGCAGCCTCACCCTCTTCGTGCCTGCAGGCCTCGTAGACACCTACCAGCAGAGCGAGGACTGGAACAAGGCCACCGTCAGCGAGTACACAGGAGTTCCCGCCATCCACGCAGACAACGTCGAGCGCGAGTATGGACGTGCCAACCCCAAGTTCACCTTCACCGTCACAGGAGCACCCATCAACGGCACACCTGAGCTCAGCGCAGAGACAGACACCAGCACGCCCGTCGGAGAGTACGCCATACGCCTCCTCCCAGGCACCGTCACCACAGCCGGACTCCAGCTCAGCGACGGCATACTCGCCATCACACCCGCTCCCGTAACCGTCACCGCGAAGTCCTTCCAGCGCAACATTGGCGAACCCAATCCTGAGTTCACCGTCACCTACTCTGGATTCCGCAACCGCGAGAAGGCGGAGGACGTGCTCACACACGAAGCCGTCGTGGAGTGCGACGCCACACCCGACAGCCCCGCCGGACAGTACGAGATACGCGTCAGCGGAGCCGAGGCGCAGAACTACACCTTCGAGTACGTTCCCGGCATACTCACCGTAGTGGATCCCGTAGGCGTACGCGGCATCGCCACCGATTCCAACTCCGCCACCACCTACGACCTCTCCGGACGACCCCTCACCACCACTCTCCAGCGCATCGTCATCCGCAATGGCAAGAAGGTGGTCGTGAAGTAACCCCCCCAACGCCCATCACCACAATCCCCTTCAGGGCCCATTACCACAATCCCCGCCAGCCTCTCATTCGTAGGCCAGCGGGGATTTATAATTATTTAATTTTCTCATTTTTTAATTTCTCATTTTTACTCCCCGCCAGCCTCTCATTCGTAGGCCAGCGGGAATTTATAATTATCTCATTTTTTAATTTTCTCTTACATCGCTGCATGAGCGCTCAGCGTGGTGAGCAGTGCCGTCAGCACCGTGATCACGATGTCCACAATCCTCTTGATTGTCCTCTTCGTCCCTTCATTCATGGTCCTCTACACCTCCTTTCTTCTGTTTTTGACCGCGGATTGCGCGGCTCTTAATTCGGAAAGGGTGTGCCGCCCTGGTATTCGTCATTTCAGAACCGTGTAATCCGCGTCATCCGTGATCCTTACGGCTCGTCGTTGCCTTCGTCGCCGTCCTCAGGCTTGGGCGTCCAGTCCGCGGTGGTCTCGCCCTTCTTGGCTGCCTCGAGGGCTGCCTGCTGGGCTGCACGGGTGGTCGTCT
>CACXXT010000019.1:30489-77553 GCA_902771725.1 uncultured Bacteroidales bacterium | reverse complement strand
CCTGTTCCTCCACGACGGAGAAGTCGACATGGTAGGTTTTCATGGCTGTGACGAGCGTCTTCGTGAGCCCGGCATAGAGGTATGCACCCTTCTGTGCGGCGCCTGTATTGACGACACTGCCTTGGCCGGACTGCTGGATATGCAATGCCGCGGCCGTGAGTCGGTAGTTGCCTTTGGGCAGTCCTTTCAGCACCTGTGAGAGCGAGGCGTCTGAGATTCTCTGTCCCCGGCTGGTCCATGCTTCCAGGTAATATGAGCCCTGCTTGCGTGTGAAGTAGCTGTTGCTTTGTGTGGTGAGTCCTTGTACTTTCCATCCTTCGGTTCCATTGACCTCAAAGGAGGGGTTCTGGAGGTAGCGTTCGGTGCAGTCCACGGGCGCTTCTGGTGAGGCGTTGAGCCAGTAGTAGGTGTCGATGGCAGCCTTCAGCGCTTCTTCTGCCGCGAGGATTTCTGAGAGCGGCGTTTCAGCGTTGTCATAGGCGTCCTGTGCGTGGTCGATGGCCGTCTTCAGTTCTTTGGCTTGGCGCCCGCTGCCATCGGCATAGAGCGCGGTAGCCGTCCGCAGCGTCTGTGCGAGTTCGTCCCTACACTGCTCCAGCAGGTTGGCCGAGCTGCCCGACCCGGTGTTCTCAGCTGCCTTATATCCAATCTGTATCTTACCTTGAGTCTCTTCGGTGAGCGTGAAGGTAATCTGATCGAGGGTCCACGTCTTCGAGGGGTAGCTGCTGAGGTCGGAGATGACGGCCTCGCCGGTTCGAGGGATCCAGGCCAGTCGGGACTGCCCTCGAGTGGCACTCTTGCCGTTGTAGGTGGGGGCGCTGATGGTGTAGGTTCCAGCGGGCAGAGTGACGTTTTGGGCGTAAGTCATTTCGACGCCCCATCCCGTGGAGAGTGCGAGAGCCCCTCCCTCGCTGCCTTGGTAGCCCTGGGCAGGCACCTCGCCGCCGTTGAAGGTGCCTGCGAAGCCATACTGGTAGATGCCCGTGATGGTGTAGTCGACGGTGAAGCCGGCGGTCCATCCGGGGATGGCCTTGATTTCCTTCTCCACCTTCGTAGTCTGCCCGGCAGTATGATGAAAATCGCTGTCGAAACGATAGTTCTTGAGATAGCTGGCGGTGACGTCGGTCTGTGCCGCTGCCATCATTGTCGCTCCGGAGATCAGGAGCAAAAGGATTCTTTTCATTTACTTTACTATTAGCTATTTCCGATTAGTGATGTCCTGTTGTGGCCGAGAGGATGAATCCGAAGCTGTGGGGGCGGTTGCCGTCAATGGTGTAGGCTGGCAGCGTGCGCTTGCCCCAGGTATCGGTTCCGCCGACGCCATGGATATTCCGGTTAATGTTGACGCAGACGCAGCGTCCACGGGGCACCTGGTGGGGGTGTAGGGGGCCGAGGTCTTCGTCGCCGTAGTCCCACGCGCTGACGCAGAGTGGCTGCAGACCCTGAATGAGGACTCTACAGTCAGGCTGTTGGTCAGACAATCGATCATCTACGGCCGGTTCATTCCGCCTGAGCTGGCTTTCAGCAGGCCTCGCGAATTCTATCCATCGCACGTCGCAGCGGTTGCCGTTATCCTGAGGATGGATATATTCGGTCTCGAAGTCGCTGAGTGGCATCCGGTAGTGTCCGAGCATGGCGCCGAGCTTGCGGTCGGGATAGTTCTCCCAGGGGCCACGGCCGTAGAAGTCCACCTGCGTGAAGTCAGGTGGCAGGCGCAGCTGCATCCCGAAACGCGGCATCAGTGGCAATGTGCCCGCAGGGGCGGTGGGGCGGTAGTCGGCATGAACGTAGATGCGGCCGCCATCGGCGAAGCGGTAGGTCAGTGTGTAGTCTGCACCGACGGACAGCTTCATGGCGCAGACGACCACCACTCCGGAATCTGTCTGTTCGATGTCGAATCCGCCCACTTGCCGCTCTGCTGCGGCATCCTTCCATACTGCCGTTCGCTGCGCGAATTGGGCTGCGGTCTGATTGTCGTTCTCCGGCTTCCAGAAGGAAGGCACGAGGGGTGCCTGCAGCAGTTCCACTCCGTCCACCTTCCAACTTGCGAGGGCTCCGGTGGAGTCAATGGTGGCGGTTGCCGTGGGGGAGGCTATGGTGACGGGCAATGTAGAGCGTAGAGTGAACCATTTGTCGTTGGCAGGAACGTTGGACGATGCTCCGCCCCTCATGTTCCAAGCCCCGCTCTCTGAGAGGAGGAACTGCTCATGGGCCACAGCGAAGCCGGCCTCTGCCCACGGCGTTGTCTGGCGCAGGCGGGCATAGACGTTCACGGCCACCTCGCCCTCTGGATTCGGAAGCTGCGGCAGGCGGAGCAGGCCTTCCTGGAGTGGCAGCGAACCTTCTTCGACGATGTCTCCATTCACCAACAACGCGTAGGTGTAATCGTATTCACTGAGGTCGGTGAAGAAATCGCAGTTGACGACGCGCACGCTTCCATCCCCCTCTCGCTCAAACCGCACCGGGGCATAGATGTGCTGTACCTCGTAGTACTGCGGGTGGGGCGTCCGGTCGGGGGCTACGATGCCATTGATGAGGAAGCGGCCGTCGTTGGGCCTGTCGCCGAAGTCACCGCCGTAGGCCCAGAATTCATCTGGCTGCAAGGACAACTCTGTGGAGTAGCGCAAGGGTGAGCCGTCGATGGGTTTGGCCAGCCCCTGGTCGGCCCAGTCCCAAATCGCTGCGCCCACGATGCTGGAGTCGGCATAGATAATGTCCCAGTACTCCTTCAGGTTACCCATGGAGTTTCCCATGGCGTGGCAGTACTCGCGCATCATGAAGGGTCGGTCGCTGACGCGCTGGGCCACGCGCTTCATCTCCTCCGGATAGAGGTAGCTGTCGTCATAGATGGCAGAGCAACTGCGGTCGCTGTCGTAGAAAGGAGGGCGTGTGGGATCGAGGCGTACGATGGTGTCGCGCATAGCCTCCGCATTGCCCCCTCCCCCAGCCTCGTTGCCCAAGCTCCAGAGCACGATGCTGGGGTGGTTGCGGTCGCGCAGCACGAGCGAGGCCGCACGATCCACGTGCGCCTTGCGCCAAGCGGGGTTGTCGCCCAGTTCCTTGTTGCCAATGCCATAGCCGTGGCTCTCATTGCACGCTTCGTCCATGACGTAGAGACCATAGCGGTCAGCAAGCTCGTACAACAGCGCCATGTGAGGATAGACGGTGGTGCGCAGGAAGTTGATGTTCGCCTGCTTCATCAGGCGGACGTCCAACTCGCAGGTGGCATCGTCAACGTAGCGTCCCATGCGGGGGTGATGGTCGTGGCGGTTGATGCCGCGGAACTTGACGTTCTGGCCGTTAATCTTGAAGACCTCTCCGACGATGTCGATGCGCTTGACGCCGAGATGGTAGTCGAAGTGCTCGATGGTTTTTCCCTTGCGGTCGCGCAGTTCAATGGCATAGGGATAGAGGTTGGGCTTCTCGGCCGACCACAGGCGGGGATGGCGGAGCTCGCAACGGAGTTCCACGTGCGCCGTGTCCTTGGCAGCGAGGCTCTGCAGGCGGCCCGTGACTTCCCGCCCTCCGATGAGGAAGGCCACGGTCAGTTCTCCTGCCCGCTTGCGACTCGTGTTACACAGCTCCACGTCGGCATGGACCTCCGCCACGCTGAAATCTGCGTTGGGGACGGCGGTGACGTAGTAGTCGCTGATGTGTGTCAGCGGACGCACCCATAGTTGCACGGGACGGAAGATGCCGCTGAAGCGCCACATATCAACATCTTCCAGATAGGCACCGTCGCTCCAGCGATAGACCTCCACGGCCAGGCGGTTCTGCCCCTCGCGGACGTAGCCCGTGATGTCGAACTCGGCGGGCGACATGGAGTTCTGGCTGTAGCCCACGCGCTGACCGTTCACCCAGACGTAGAACGCCGACTTCACTCCGGCGAAGTGCAGGATAAGGTTCTGCGCCCGCTGCGCGCGCGTAATACTAAAAAAGGTGACGTAGGAGCCCACGGGGTTGCGGTGGTCGTAGGAATACCAGTCCTGCGGTGGCTCGTCGGTCACGCTGGGTGCGTTGCGCTGGAAGGGATATTTGGAGTTGGTGTATATAGGCTTGCCGAAGTTCTGCATCTGCCAGCAGCCAGGCACGCTGATGGTGGCCCACCGGCTGACGTCGAAGTCCGTGCGGAAGAAGTCCGCCGGACGCTCTTCGGGATTGGGGGACCAATGGAAATGCCACTGGCCGTCCAGCGAAACGATTTCCGGACACTCGGCCTCGCGCGAGGGCAGTTGCAGCGAAGCGTGGTAAGGCAGTTTGTTGATGCCGACCACCTGCGGATTCTCCCAGTCTGGGGTCGTGGTCTGGGCGATGGCCATCGTCTGCAGGACGACGAGCAAGGACACTAAAGAGATGAACCGTTTCATGCGATAAATGATTTCGTCTGCTAGGTTTGCTCAGCAAAGATACACGCCAACACGGCATCGACGAGCAGCCATCGGCAATTTACTCGCTTATTAGCAGCTAATCTGACACAAAAAGTCGATATAGTGACACAATCGTGTACCGAAAAGCTCTGAATTGGCATGAGAAATGCCATACCGGGAGCAACATCTTTGCCTTTTCTGGCGGTCGTGCTGCAAAAGAAGGTCTTTTTCTTTTGACGAGGACCAAAATTTACGTATCTTTGCCCCCGCAAAAACGAAATAGCCGATGAACTACGACTTCACCCTACTCAGCATTGGATATGCCCAAAATAATGGCGACTGGAACTTCGAACACATCTGCAGCTCCTTCACCCGGATCTATTGGGTGACCGAAGGATGCGGCGAGGTGACCCTCGCCGGGCACACACACCGACTCACGCCCGGCAATCTATATCTCATCCCGGCACTCGCCAGCCACAGAGACCACAGCAACAGCCGCTTCTGCCACTACTACCTGCACTTCCTGGATACCTCCATGCAAATCTATGAGTTCTACCAGCAGTACCGCCTGCCCTTCTGCATACCGGCCACAGAGGTGGATCAGCGCATCATACGCTACCTGCTGACGCTGGCGCCCGACCTTGCCCTGCAGGACAGCGACCCCGCCACCTACGAGACCACGACGAAAATGCTGCGAGTAGTCAAGTCCTTCCAGAACCGACCCAAGGCCGCGCAGATGGAAATCAACGGACTGCTGCACGTGCTCTTCGCACACTTCGCGGCCAAGGCCGAGTTGCGCACAGCCATCAGTGACCAACGCATCATCAACGCTCTCTGGACCATCAACAACGACCTCGCACACGTGCCATCGCTCAACGAACTGGCGAACGAAGCCTGCATGAACAAGAACAGCTTCATCCGGCAGTTCCGCCGACAGACTGGTTCCACGCCCACAGACTACATCATTCATCGCCGAATCATTAGGGCACAACTGCTCTTCATCAACGGCAGCCGGTCCATCAAGACGGTGGCCCACGACGTGGGATACGACAACCCCTCCTACTTTGCAAGGACCTTCAAGCGCATCGTTGGCATCACTCCAATAGACTTCATCCGCCAAAATCGGTAAGGGAGAAAAACAATTTTTAACTTGGAAAAGAGCGCACCTGTCACCCGTTCTCATCAGGGCTACGACTGCATGAAGGCAACCAGCAGAAGATAGTGAAACAACAACGGATTAGACAATTTAAACGAATTATTGGCTGCGCAAGGCTGTGGATTTCACTACGAATCAGACGAATTCTGGTGCGAGGCGACGCGAGTATCTTTCCGATTTAGGCATAAAGAGATTGCATAAAAGATAGGCATCTGGACATTTTTCAGCTAAAAACACATAAAAGACAGCACTTTTTTATAAAATAAGATATAAATGCGAGTTTTTTTTTGTACTTTTGCAAACAAAAACAAGTAATAGAATAGATTATGAACGCTATTTCACTCAACAATCTGTGGAGTTACATACAGGGGCTTTCACTCACAGCAAGCAATCAACGCTGGCTGGCCAGTCACTTGATGGAGGCAGCGGAAAGCGTGGAAAAGAAGCAGAAAAGGGAAGAACTCGTATTTCCGAAGATTCCTAAGAACTATAAGCCATCGGCAAAGGTGATGGCAATGGCATTGGGCAAATTGCCGGAAGGAGTTGACTTGGAAAAAGAACTTGAAGAGCGTTGGCAGGAATGGGCAAAATAAAAGCATTGATTGATACCAATGTCCTGCTTGACCACCTTGCCCATCGTGAGGGCTTCTGTCAGGATGCCGCTGTCATCTTTTCTATGATTGACGAGGGGCAATTGATAGGTATAGTTTCTTCTCTCAGCATTGTGAACTGTGCCTATGTACTGCCTAAACACTACAATGGTGATGCCGTTTTGGAACAGATAAAGATAATGTTGCGGATGTTCACTATAAGCAATGTTGATGTTTCTGTCCTGGAGCAAGCAGCAAGCCTTGATCCATACGACTACGAAGATGCGGTTCAATACCTGTCGGCACTTCACTATCATCCAGACATAGTGATTACTCGTGACAAGAAAGGTTTCAACGACTTGGATATACTGGTGATGACACCAGCAGAGTTTGTGCAGAAAGCAAAAGAATGAAAGGAGAATAAGTACCATACCTAACAATCACAAAACTGAAGAACCAATGGACAGATAAAAAGATAATAGGACATAAGACTGCGCTCGACCTCTGGTCGCTTCAGGCTTGAAGAACGTCCACTTTTGATTCTTGTCTTTCGACAATTTGGGAATTAGAGAACGATTACATAGCAAAGTGATGATTTTTTCGCTTCGTCATTAAACATTTTCGGCAATTCTTACTTTATTTAGGATTCTTTTTCGTACTTTTACGTCGGTTTCCGCTTCAAATGCAGTTCCCGAAGACATATTGGCAATGAATTGGCGTTCGCTATTCATTCAACACATGGAAATATAGAAGACCTATTCAATTAACACAGTCAAATCGCATGGGTTCGATATTCATCATACAGGGCATACTGATTTACATCTACGCCTTTGACCATAATCCGCCGCACATCCATGTTCGGAGCGGTACGGACAATTTCTCCATCACCATCCAAGACCGTGTGATTGAGGGTAAGGCCCGCTCCAAGTCGGTTAAGATTATCAATGACTTCATCGACGAGCACGAGGCAGAGCTGATGGAGTTGTGGGGCAGAGCACAGCGCGGAGAGAAAATAACTAAAATACAATAAGGAGGACAGATTATGTTACTGACGATTACAGATGTAGAGTATTTGGGCGACTACACGTTGCTCTGTACGTTCAGCACGGGCGAGCGCCGCAAGGTTGACCTCACACCTCTGCTTTCGTATCCTGCTTTCGAGGAATTGCGCGACAAGAACGAGTTCATCCAGTTTGGCCTCGACCAGACCATCTTCTGGAAGAATGGTGCCGACATTGCCCCTGAAAGGCTTTACGAGATGGGGCATGCCGCATAGCCGTGTATATATAATATAAGGTGTAACTCTAAAAACAGATATGCCGATGGACAGATAAAGAACAATAGGATATAAGACTGGACGTCCACTTTTGATTCTTGTTTCGGACAATTGGGGAATTGAAAGAAATCAATCAAGAACTGAAGTAGATAGTTCACGCCGTTCGGCGTGGGCATTTACTCGTTTAAGATTGATAGGTTATCCCCAATACCTCCGAAACGTAAGCGAAGTAGATTGCTCACGTTTTTTATTTGTACCCAATAGATGAAAATGAATTATAAACATATAGAGGTTGTGCCCGACACGAATTAAGGGTAGATGACAATGACAAAAATGTTAGTTTCTTCTCCGATGAGTTTTATTACAATGTTTATTAAAGCATTGACAAAACTCTTTTCGGCCATAGTCCTATTCACTATTTCTGCCTGTGACACCAGATCCGATATTGATAAGTACTTTGACATGATGAGAGATGCGGCAAATTCTCCCATAACGGAGAAATCATGTTTTGAACCATTTAATTTCGATATGACGGAGGATGAATATAATGCAGCAGTTCAATCTCTTCTCATAAAGGATGGTGAATCCGATTACAAAATAACAATTGGAAACAATAGTGTCATAGGCAGTATTTCACCCGAATTTCATAATGACACGCTGTGTCAGTACTATTTGTTTATAGATCATGACATAAACAATAAACTTATACCTGAAAGTACAGTTAATCAAATCATACAGAGCATCAATGATATTTTTAAGGACGGTGGGAAATACTATTTCTATGAAACACGCTCACAACATTTGTGGAGCAAAGGAAACCTTTTTGTTACATTAGAATCTGATAACGAATGGTTTTTTATGGAAGACGATTATGGTTATAAAATCACAATTGACGTTGAAAATAGACCCATAGTTTCAGAAATCGAATTTGAGAAACAGGAAAATGAAAACGAATCTACAAACTCAAGGTATGGTACTGGAGGCAATAGCTCATACGCAGAAGTCAAAAATAGTGCATGGGATGGATCCGTTAAGCAAGTGAAGGAGTATTTGAAGAATTCTTACCTCAGAGACCCTGATAGTTATGAGAGTATTGAATGGAGTGAGGTTAAGCGCAAAGATGATGGCTACTATGTACGTCACAAGTATAGGGCAAAAAATGGTTTTGGTGGATATGTCGTAGCCAACCAATTGTTCCACCTTGATTTTAGCGGAAACGTCGTTGACGTAACAGATTTAAACTAATGATGTCATACTGAGGCTAAATCCACCATCAACAATCACCATTAATTATTACCCACGCTGCAACACAGCAACGTGGGCTTTTTTTCCCATCTATAAAATGACGAAAGACAAAAATTGTATTCCATTTCTGATATTTTCCTCTCGTTTTCTTTTGTGGATAAAATAAATTCCATATATTTGCACCGAAGTTAACTCGAATCTGGTTAATATGCGTATCCGCGCAATGGATTTTGAACGAAAAAGATACTGATATGAAGCATACTCTTCAACTCAATACGACCCTGATTACTTCCTTAGGCCATGTACTTGGCAAGACCAATGCAGAACTTATGGAAGCTACGGGTGTCAGCAATGCTACATGGTATCGCATCATGGGGCATCCAGATGAAATTACTGTCCAGCAACTTATTTCTATTGCTAACGGGCTGTGTATTCCCGTTTTTCGCTTCTTCTCAATTGATGGTGTCAACGTGATTGGAAACCAAGAGGACTACATAGAAAATCCGTATAAGCCTTGCTACTACGATGCTGAAGCACTGCAAGCCCTCGTTAATACTCGCAGTGCTGCTACGTGGCAGGATGTAGCAAACTCGCTTGGAATAACTCGGACAAATCTTCGCAATTCGCTCTTATCTTATACACGCTTGCCCGTTGCGCGTTTTCTCGCTGCCTGCACAGCTTTTGACATAGGACCTTTCTTTGTCATCGTGGACCAAAACCCACAGTATATTGACCGAGGTGGTGAGAAGGTTGCGACAACGGCACTCGGATACACAACTCTTCCTGAGTTCGACACAACGCGGACAGACTTCGACAGTATAAGAAGTGAATTGGCCGAGGTGAAAGATGAACTCAAAAGAGCAAGACGTGACATTGCCGAGATGAGTGATAAGTTAGACCAAATGTTAGGTGCTTACGAGAAATATCCAGGGGCAAAACGGACTAAACGCACAGTCTCAAAGATTGTCCAAAAAGCGGAACTGAAACATCAACAAGCAAACAAACTGATTGTAAACAACTAATAATAACATAACTATGGAAAGAATCGCAGAAATCTGGCTAAAGGCATTCAATACAGGGTGCTCCAAGTATCACATTGTTGATCTCCTGTTACAGGATGTCTTCTCTTGTACGTTCCTTACAGATGATGGGAAAGAATTGCGGTTAACGACGAATCAAAACATGTACAACTTTTCCAGTGTTCTTCAATGCAAGAAATTCAAACATGTTGCCAATGTCTATGATTGTTTCAAAATAGAACTCCCTAACGAAAGAGAAGAGCTACAGAACGTTTTTTGTATTGTAAGTGAACTTCTTAAGAGGGATTTCGCTCCACGAGCGAATGTGCAGATGGGGATAAATCTGTTCAGGGATAGCTGGATTAATTGTCTTAGTCGTAAATATCGTTTGGATATAAATCCATACAATGACATTGCTAATGCTTATCTGCCCAAAGGTGATAATGGTAGAAAACTCGTAATAGAGATAATTAAAGATGCTAACACTGATAAAGTCGTGAAGGATGTTGCTCTGGCTTTGGAAGACGCTTATGAAAAAGTAATGAGACTTGATTCTGACGCGCTTATATTCCCTTTTACAGACAATATCGGTTTAGCACAGGATGGAATTATCAAAATTTGTAATATAGGCCACAAATTTATGGGTTTAGATGACAATTACGAAATACATACAACTCCCAATTCCATAACTGTAGCATATAATCCATCCGGTGACGATGTTCACTTAGATAATAGGCTTCTGATGCCATTAAAGGTGAATATTGATGGACGTGATGCCATTGTTCTGGGGCAAATAGACACTGGCGCATCATCGTCGTGTTTTACAGAGTATTTTTACCAAGAGGCTGAATTAGAAAATTTTGGTATTGTCAAGACTATAGGGGTAACGGGAGAAATGGATTCTATCAGAACAAGATGCCTTGTTACATTCCCCAACGGGTATTTCGAGCCTCTTCATGGAAGTACTATCAGAGGGTTTGATGATGTCTCTGTTTTAATAGGGATGGACTTGTTATCAAGATGTAAATTCACATTTGAACCATATCGCAATGGATTCAAGTATAAACTAACATTCCCATTTATAAAAAGGTGCTAAAGCAACTAAGGTATTAACATCTTCCCACAAAAAATTATAAACTCAAGAAATGACTACTGCAGAAACACATAAATATGAGAAATACGTTCAATTGCTGGAGGCAAATAAGAATTTGATTCTAACAGGGGCACCGGGAACAGGAAAAACATTTATGGCAAAAGAGATTGCAAAGGAACTAATACTTAGTAAAGTGCTACCTTTTCATGACCTCAGAAATGATATAGAATATATAAATTTAGGCCTTTTAAAAAAAGAGTGTAATGGGATAATCAAGCATCATTGTCTGATGGTACAATTTCATCCTTCATACGATTATGCTGATTTTGTTGAGGGATTACGACCATTTAAGGTAGACAACGAACTTGGCTTTGAAAGACAAGATGGCGTATTCAAAAATTTTTGCAAATGCTCACTCAAACATTTCCTATATAAAAGTAAGAACAATGGAACTATTTTTAGTTCTAATTATCCATCTACGGATTATGGATCATCCATTTACGAGGACTGCTATAATGCTGCCATAAAAGAAATACGAACAAATGGCTTTTTGTACCTTAAAGGAATCCAACATTCTGATTTTTCAGTTGAAAGAGGCCTCATGTGTAATAAGAATAACTATGTTGACAATGCGCATACATCGCATTATCTTTTCTCAGAATTAACCTACTGGATGGATAATGATTACGAAAAAGGTTGTTTTTGTAATGAATTCCCATCTGAAAGCCCATCACAAGCCAATATAGAAAAGATAATTAATGAATGGCGTCCATTCAAAGAAGAACCATTGATTGGGAAAATGGCGCAAAAGATTTCTTCTGATGACGATGTTAAGGTAATGGCAGAATTTTATTCGATATTGTTTGATTGGATTGTAGAATATGCAAAACACAATTATGAAAAGGTTTATCTTCCAACAGTATTCATTATCGACGAAATTAACCGAGGCGAAATCAGTAAGATTTTTGGCGAACTGTTCTACTCTATTGACCCTGGATATCGTGGGGAAAAAGGCCGTGTACAGACGCTGTATCAGAATATGATAGACGACAACGATGTATTCAAGGAAGGATTCTTTGTCCCTGAAAATGTTTATATCATCGGTACAATGAATGACATTGATCGTAGTGTGGAGAGTATGGATTTCGCTATTCGCCGTCGCTTTGCGTTTGCTGAAGTTAAAGCAGAGGATAGTTATAAGAACATGATAGCAGAAAGTAACGACTTTACAGATGATGAAAAAAAGGAAATAGAGCAACGAATGAAGGCCTTGAATAAAGCCATCCTTAACTCCGAACTCAGATTGGGCGAAGCTTATCAGATAGGAGCCGCTTACTTCCGTAAATATCTTTATTATAAAGAGAATGGGATGGAGCAAGCTTTTGAAATGTTGTGGAACTATCACTTGAAAGGGCTTCTCTTTGAGTATTTGCGTGGCAATCATAACGCAAGGACCCAATTACAAAAACTAAAGCAAGTTTACGACAAAAAAGCTGGTATGTATGAAGAGGCTGATACAGACAACGGATAACAACGGAAGAGGAGAGCCTTTCGATGTGGAATTACATTTTAGGAATCTGCAGAAACTGTCAGCCAAGCCTCTTTGTGAACTTGACCTTGACGAGCATCCCAACTTGTTGTTATTTCCATCAGACTTCAAAACGCATGGTGACGATATTGGAAAACAATATGTCTTTACCATAAACGATGGACGGCTTATAACTGGCAACATAATGGGGTTCATTGGGTATCGAGATACTCAAGTAAGCATACGTTCACGCTTTGCCCAAAGTGATAGCAATGACTATTTCTTGCATTATATGCTTCAGCGTGTCTTTTCAATCAATCTCTTCGACCTCAAGTTTGGCTCTGACTCAGAGGGTGTTTTTGATTTCCTTATCTACCTCTTTCCGTCATTTTTGAAACGTGCTATCCGCCAAGGCACATATAAAGAATACCAGACGAGAAATTACAATGATGCGAATGTGAAAGGACGGATTGATATAGCAAGACATATCCGTCAAAACATTCCTTTTGTTGGGAGAATAGCATACACAACAAGAGAATATTCAACGGATAATCATGTTACCCAACTCGTTCGACATACTATTGAATATTTAGCTGGTCATCCATTATGTGGTAACATCCTAAATAATGACGAGGAAACTAAGAATGCCATCAGTAAGATATATCAAGCAACATCTACATACAACCGCAATGACCGTCGCATGGTCGTTAACCAAAACTTACGTCCTATTCGTCATCCATACTTTGATGAATACCGTAAATTACAGAGCCTCTGTCTGCAAATTCTTCGACATGAGGAAATAAAATATGGACAAGATGATAGCAATCAGATATATGGCATACTTTATGATGGCGCATGGTTGTGGGAAGAGTACTTGAATACATTTCTCAGAGATATAGGTTTTAGACACCCTAAAAACAAAACCCGTGAAGGTGGGAAACGCATATTTGCAGACAAAATTGGGTGTGAGAAAGCAATGCCTGATTTTCATAGAGAAGATATAATCCTGGATGCTAAGTATAAGCGTTATTCTAATTGGAACAATATTTCACGTGATGATCGTAACCAATTATTGGCCTACATGTATTTGTATAGAACTGATAATGGTGGCTTTATTGTGCCAGTGGAGAATCCAGACATCAAAACAACAAGACCCCTCAATGGTCGTGGGGGAACAATGTCTATTATAGGAATGAATGTAGGTATCCTCTGTAATAGTTTCAAAGAGTTCTGCGTCCACATGGCAAAGGAAGAGATATTACTCAAAGAGAAAATTGAGCAGTGCTGTGGTCGGTGACAAATATACAAATGATAATACCAATGAACTATTTCACTAAAAAGACGCTCCGTCACTTGAAACCGCAGCAGGGATTGTCTGTGCGTTATCAGCAGCGGGCCATTGAAGTGACGCTGGCTGCCAAACTGACACATGCTTATGGTAAGTATCACTTGGCAATGTTTCACAGAGAGTTGTTTATGAGTGAAGAGAAGACTTCCTATCAGCAGGCGGAACGGATGGCAGAAATGATGAATAAGATGACTATCATCCATTCCTCGCCGTCAGACTTCTTGCAAACCAAGGAGGAAAGCGTGAATGAATGCATAAACACCTACAAGGAGTTCAGGCAACTTGTGGATGAATATAGCGACGAAATGTTTATGCCAAGCGTGGCATAAGATTTCTGCAAGAAGGTGTATGCAGACGAAGAGCACTTCATCTTCTTCAAGCCGTTCTGCAATCTGTATTACTCTGTCTATGCCGACGCGTTACTATGGTATCAGCAGGAGAAGATAGAGTACGAGACGTTCTGTCGGGAATTTCAAGAACTCAGTTCTTAAGACTCGCTACGCTCATATAAGCGGCAAAGCCGAGCGGGATGGATGGCAAGCGGACACCGCTTGACGGAAAGAGGTTAGAATGTATATTGCCTCAATGCGAGAGGTGGTTGATTTCTATAACACGCTGCTATAACATAACCGCATAACTCAGTCCCACCATGTCATTAGTTTATATTCTCTGATGAGGTGGTAGAGGTGGAGAGCCTTTCGCTGGCGCAGACTTGTTATTAATAGGATGGCATGGTCTCTATGGCCTTCCTGCAGTGCATTCTTGATGGGAGTATTACAGAAGAAACGCCTCTCGTTTCTTGTGTTCACATAGACAGGGAAGTCAGCAAGAGGAGTAATGTTCGAATCATCCAGTTCATACATGCTATCATCAAGTTTGCGCCAATTCAATTCACCGGAGAAAGATTTGCTGCTCCATGTGTTGTAGGCGGCATCGTCCTCCATGAAGATGTCGATGAGGTGGATGCAGATTGCAATATCACGCGCAGCCATTCTGTTGACTTCGGGATGGCCTTGATACTTGAAGTAGTCGTGCATACGCTGGAGTTTCTTCTTCTCCAATGCTATGAGGAAGGCATAATCCCAGTCTTGGTCGCGGGCCAGCAGTCGCTTGTAGGCATGTATGGGGCTTCTTTTCTTCATCTTCCGTATTTTTCTTCCCTTGCAGCACGAATCTCTGCATTGATTTCTTCCAGCGTCATCTCCGGTTCATAGCTGGACTCTGCTGCTTTGCGCTGCTTCATAAAAAGGTCAAGCGCACTGGGTTGTTCAACTCTGTAATCCTCGATGGTAAACGGTATGCTCCGACTCCTCACCACCGCATTGACGAAGATGTTGAAAGCAGTGTTTATGCTCATTCCAAACTTATTACAGAGTTCATCGAATTGCGATTTCATCTCCGAATCTATACGTACTGTTACTGCCGACTGTGCCATAATCTTAATTTATTATCTTATGACGGCATTATGCCACCATTCCGATGGCAAAATTACATTTATTCTCTGATACCGCCAAACAAATTGGCTATTATTTGCCACGAAATATTAGTTTCGTGTCTTATTTTCTCTAAATTAGCGAAAACGGAGCATGGTCACCCAGTCGGAGCGGTTCATTCCACCCACTTTTGAGTCGACAATGAGTCAGATTAAATTTGTATCACGAATTCGAGACACGAATCAGATTCATGAATTCAAGATGCCAGTGGTGCTGCGTGAGCCGACAGGAGGCACCGCGGTGCTCATTCGCGGACCGCGAAATGTAACACAAAAAGTGCGCACCTGTCACGGATTCGAGTCAGGGCTCCGCCTGGCGCAGCGTGTACACCCGATGGCTGCCCCGTCCCTGGATTTCCAGCAGCGCGGTGGGTCCTTCGGATAGCGTGCGCAGTTCCTTGCCTGCTGCCGTGTGGGGCATCTGAACCAGTTCCTCATAGACCTTACCGCTGATGAAGGGTGTCTGCTTCAGGTAGTCCATCAGTTTCTGCAGACGTTGCTCCAGCGTGTAAGGGCAGGCGTTCGGACGGATGGTCGGCACGTAGGGCGAGCGCTCCAGCGTGCAATGCTCGTCGGCATTCATTATCAACGCCTTATCCGCACGGAAACGCACGCCTCCGACTTCTATGCTTCGGGCATTGCGGTGCGTCTGCTCCGGGTCGCTCTCCTCGCGTTCCCGTTCTGGCTTCAGGGCCAACGTGGGCGTGAAAGTGCCTAAGCCGTCGATGTGGACGCTTGCGCCATGGAATCCCATCAGTTCGCCTACGCAATCCACCACACTCGCCAGCACACCCTCCACGGCTCCTGCATCGAAGCCGCAGTGCTTGGCTACATACTCCACCAGGGCCTCGTGGCTGATGCACCGGCTGTCTATCAGCCTCGGAAACAGCCGCTTGCGTCCATCCCCATGAGGGATGTTCATTTCTTCCATCACATAACGTGCCATAATCCTTCTTATATTTTTTATCTTATTCTCTTAATATCTTATTCTCTTAATTTCTTATTCTCTTCTTATCATATCCTCTTCTTCATACACAGCTTGCGTCTCTACAGACGCAACTTGCGTCGCTACAGACGGAATCTGCGTCGCCACGGATGCAACTTGCGTTTGAACTTTGCATTAGTTCAAGGGGAAATAAACGGTGGTATATACATCGCTTTTATACGGATTTCGTTGTACGACGGCGCAAAGATAATAAAAAAACATGAGAGATTGGTGACAGGTGCGCACTTTTCCAAGTTAAAAAATGTTTTTTCGGGATGAAGAGAAGGGGAAGAAAGGGGAGAAACTGAGAAAAATGCCATTTTCTTTGGCCGACAGAGAAAAACACACTACCTTTGCTGAAAAAACATACAGAAATGCATACACGCAACTGCTTCTACACACTCCTCGCGATGTTCCTACTCGCGCTCACCGTAGCCTGTAACCACCGTCAAGCCGACTACCGGCTGGATTACACCGTCTGCCCCGACACGGCAGGCCATTACCTGAACGTCTGCCTCACCTACGAGACGGACAGCACCCTGCCCCACCCCACCGACGTGGTGCTGACGATGCCGCGCTGGGCACCGGGGTACTACGAGATGCTGGACTTCGCCAAGCACCTGACGGACTTCTGCGCACGGGACATGCAGGGCGAAGAACTCACCTGGACGAAAGTGGGCTTGAACCGCTGGCGCGTGGCGCTACCCAAGGACGGGCGCATGGAGGTCAGCTACCGCGTTTATGCCAACCAGCGGGATGTGGCCTCCAGCCGCGTGGAGCGGGACATCGCCTTCGTGGCACCCAACGGCGTCTTCATGTACGTAGCCGGCGAGCAGACACACCCCGTCAACGTCCGATTCCTGCTGCCGGACGGATGGCAGCACATCGCCACGGGCATGAGGCCGGATGCCGATGACAGCTGCTCCTTCACCGCTCCGGACTTCGACGTGCTCTACGACTCGCCCCTGCTGCTGGGCAACTTCTATATAAAAAGGTTCGCGCACGAGGGACACGACTATGAGTTCGCCCTCGAGACACCCGACGGCGCCGAGGAGATGGAGCTCGAAGAGAACTTCAAGCGCATCGTCTCTGCCGCCACGAAAATGATGGGCGACGTGCCATACGACAACTACTGCCTCATCCACATGGGACAGGGCGGAGGCGGACTGGAGCACCTGAACTCACAAGCTTGCTACACCGACGGCACCTACCGCTTCGACACACGCCGCCAGGAGGTGAAGTTTCTGGCATTCGTGGCCCACGAATACTTCCACCTCTACAACGTCAAATGCATCCGACCCGCCGAGCTGTGGCCGCTGGACTATGACCACGAGGCGATAACGCCTATGCTATGGGTCAGCGAGGGTCTGACCTGCTACTATGAGTTCAGACTGCTGCGCAATGCCGGAATCACCACACCGGACGAGGCGATGCAACTCATTTCCACCTACTTCTCGCTCTACGCGCCCTACGAGGGTCAGCACCACCAGAGTCTGCGCCAGTGCAGCTACGACATCTGGCTGAACTTCATGAACCCCGATGACAACACCCGCGACGTGCGCATCAACTACTACTTCAAGGGCCCCGTCATCGGGCTGCTCCTCGACATTGACATCCGCCGCAAGACGCAGCAACAGAAATCGCTGGACGACGTGATGCGCCTGCTCTATCAGCGTTACTACCACGAGCTGCAGCGCGGATTCACCGAAGAGGAGTTCTGGAACGCCTGCGCCGAAGTGGCCGGGCAGCCCCTCACGGAAGTGCGACATCTCGTGGATACCACGGACGACATCCCCTACGAGGACTACCTCACTGATGCCGGCCTGCGCATCGACACCACCTCCTGGGCCATCCGGCGCGTGGACAACCCCACCCCCGCCCAGCAGCAATTCCTCCGCGCCATGAGCCTGGAGGAATAGCAATGTGGCTGCTTCCTTCCTTTGCACCGATTGTTTAGATGAAACGGGAACCTATGCCCCATCAGCTAAACTACTGACAGTATCATAATCACAACAATATCATTAAACCATAGCTAAACCTTATTAACTCTATGAACATTCCTTCAGCTTTCTGGCTTGTGCCTGTGGCCTCTGTGGTGGCACTGGGCATGGCCTTCTACTTCTTCCGTACAATGATGGCTGCCGACGAGGGCACGCCGAGGATGCGTGAGATTGCCGGACACGTGCGACGTGGTGCCATGGCTTACCTCAGACAACAGTACAAAGTGGTCTGCTACGTCTTCGTGGTGCTGGCCGCCATCTTTGCTTTTATGGCCTACGTGCTTCACGCCCAGAATCCTTGGGTGCCGTTTGCATTCATCACCGGCGGTTTCTTCTCGGGATTGGCCGGCTTCTTCGGCATGAAGACCGCCACTTACGCCAGCGCCCGCACCGCCAATGCCGCCCGCCGGAGCCTCGACGGAGGATTGAAGATTGCCTTCCGCAGCGGAGCCGTGATGGGTCTGACTGTCGTCGGACTTGGACTCCTCGACATCGCCATCTGGTTCCTCATCCTCAATCGTTTCGACACGGGCGGACTCATCTCCATCACCACAACGATGCTCACCTTCGGCATGGGAGCCTCCACCCAGGCGCTGTTTGCCCGCGTAGGCGGCGGCATCTACACGAAAGCTGCCGACGTGGGAGCTGACATCGTGGGGAAGGTGGAAGCCGACATCCCCGAGGATGACCCACGCAACCCCGCCACCATCGCCGACAACGTGGGAGACAACGTCGGAGATGTGGCTGGCATGGGAGCCGACCTCTACGAAAGCTACTGCGGCAGCATCCTATCCACAGCCGCACTCGGTGCCACGGCCTTCGCCCTCCAAGGCGACATGCAGCTGCGTGCTGTCATCGCTCCGATGCTGATTGCCGCCGTGGGCGTGTTCCTCAGTATCTTAGGCATCTACCTCGTCCGCACCAAGGAGGGAGCCACCATGCGCGACCTGCTCCGCTCACTCTCCGTGGGGACGAACGTGGCAGCCGTGCTCATCGCCGCGGCCACCTTCGCCATCCTCTACCTCCTGGGCATCGAGAACTGGCTCGGACTCAGTTTCTCCGTTATCACCGGCCTGGCTGCCGGCGTCATCATCGGGCAGGCTACCGAGTACTACACCAGCCACTCCTACCGCCCGACACAGAAAATCAGCGAGGCTGGATTGACAGGTTCAGCCACCGTGATTATCAAAGGAATCGGCACAGGCATGATTTCCACATGCATCCCCGTCGTCACCATCGGAGTGGCAATCATGCTCAGCTACCTCTGTGCCAATGGTTTCGACATGGCCATGAGCGCCACGGCGCTCTCGAAGGGATTGTATGGTATCGGAATCGCCGCTGTTGGTATGCTCTCCACACTAGGCATCACACTGGCTACCGACGCCTACGGCCCCATAGCCGACAACGCAGGCGGCAACGCTGAAATGAGCGAGTTGGGAGAGGAAGTACGACACCGCACCGATGCCCTCGACGCTCTCGGTAATACCACCGCCGCCACGGGCAAGGGTTTTGCCATCGGCAGCGCAGCACTTACCGCACTCGCCTTGCTGGCGTCCTACATCGAGGAAGTAAAAATTGCCATGGAACGTGCTGGCATGACGCTGACCAACCTCAAGGGTGAAATCATCAATGCCGCCGATGCGACCATCCCCGACTTCATGAACTTCTTCCAGGTGAATCTGATGAACCCGCGCGTACTCGTGGGTGCTTTCATCGGTGCCATGGCTGCATTCCTATTCTGCGGCTTGACGATGGAAGCCGTAGGTCGCGCTGCACAGAAGATGGTGGAAGAGGTGCGCCGACAGTTCCGTGAAATAAAGGGCATACTCGAAGGCAAGGCAACGCCCGACTACGGCTCGTGCGTAGAGATCTCCACCCGTGCTGCCCAGCACGAGATGATATTCCCGTCGCTGCTCGCCATCGCCATCCCCATCGTTGTGGGCATCGTACTCGGCGTGGCAGGCGTGCTCGGACTCCTCGTCGGTGGCCTGGCTGGCGGCTTCACGCTGGCCGTCTTCATGGCCAATGCAGGCGGTGCATGGGACAATGCCAAGAAAATGGTCGAAGAGGGCAACTTCGGAGGCAAGGGCAGCTTCGCACACAAAGCCACCATCGTCGGCGACACCGTCGGCGACCCCTTCAAGGACACCAGCGGACCCAGCCTCAACATCCTCATCAAACTCATGTCCATGGTCAGCATCGTCATGGCAGGACTCACCATCGCCTTCGCCTGACAACACCGTCGCCTCGGTGAGAATACGACCCTATCCACCTGTTGAAAGAACGCTTGGCATAGAAAGGGTGGATAGGATTGAATCAAAGGCGGATAATCTGCGCGGTAAAGAAACGGCGCTCGGTTCTATGAAGAAACCGAGCGCCGTTCATAAATAAGGTGGGCAAACAGCTGATTTGACCACAAATGGCTTATCAACGTTTAGTTGTTCTCCGGACGCAGTTGGCGGACGACGGCAGCGGTGCGCCACATCTCGCTCTCGCGCAGGGCTGCGAGCTCTTTCTCAAGACCTTCGCGGTAGCCGGGCTTGGAGTTGCTGTCGATGCTGATCTGTGCCTCGTGGCCAGCTTTCACACTGGCATAGAGTTCCTCCACGACGGGCTTGATGGCATCATGGAAACGGGGGAACCAGTCCAGAGCACCACGCTGGGCGGTGGTACTGCAGTTTGCATACATCCAGTCCATACCCTTAGCTGCGAAGAGAGGCATGAGGCTCTGCGTGAGTTCCTCTACGGTCTCGTTGAAAGCCTCGGAGGGAGTGTGGCCATTCTCGCGCAGCACTTCGTACTGAGCCAGGAGCAGACCTTGGATGGCACCCATGAGGGAGCCGCGCTCGCCGGTGAGGTCAGAGGTGGCCTCGCGCTGGAAAGTGGTCTCGAAGAGGTAGCCGGAGCCGATGCCGATGCCGAAGGCGAGGACTTTCTCCAGAGCCTTGCCGCTGGCGTCCTGATAAATGGCGTAGCTGCTGTTGAGGCCACGACCTTCGAGGAACATGGTGCGCAGGCTGGTGCCACTGCCCTTGGGAGCTACCATGATGACGTCGATGTCCTTGGGAGGAACCACACCGGTGCGGTCGTTCCAGGTGATGGCGAAGCCGTGGGAGAAGTAGAGCGTCTTGCCGGGGGTGAGGTGAGGCTTGATGGTGGGCCAGAGCTGCATCTGGGCAGCATCGGAGAGCAGCAGGCATACGATGGTGCCGCGCTCGGCAGCCTCCTCGAGGGAGAACAGCGTCTGGCCGGGAACCCAGCCGTCGGCAACTGCCTTCTCATAGGTCTTGCCCTGGCGCTGACCGACGATGACGTTGAAGCCATTGTCGCGCAGGTTGCAAGCCTGACCAGGACCCTGCACGCCGTAGCCGAGAACGGCGATGGTCTCGTTCTTCAGCACCTCACGTGCCTTCTCCAGAGGGAACTCCTCGCGGGTCATCACTTCCTCGATGACGCCGCCAAAATTCATTTTTGCCATGATGTTCAACGCGAACTCTGTTCGCAGTTTAATGTTTATTGTTTAACGATTAATGTTTTCGGGTGCAAAGATAGACAATTTGACGCAGAAAGCCGCACAAACGCTTAACCTTTTTAAGCCACCGCGCATCTTTTGTTGATTTTTGTCATAAATCAAGGATTATCGCCCCACTTACTCCCAACACTCCAGTTCAGCTTCCAGCTCTGGGAACTGACTTCGGTGGAAGGTAGGCGAGGAAATGCCCCGACGCTTCTGGCTCCGATAGTCATCGAGCAGGCGGAAGGCATACTTGCCAAGCAGGACGATGGCAATGAGGTTGCAAGCAGTGAGCAGCGCCATGCAAAGGTCGATGATACTCCAGACGGTGTCGAGCGAGACAAGGGCACCGAACATCACCATCACTCCTCCGGAGCACAGGCGGAAGAGGGTGAGCGCCTTAGGACTGCCCGTCATGAAACGGATGTTGGCCTCGCCATAATAGTAATTGCCGATGATGCTGGAATAGGCAAAGAGGAAGATGGCCACGGCCACGAATACCCTGCCCCACTGCCCGACCTCGCTCTCCAAGGCGCTCTGCGTGAGCACAATGCCGTTCAGCTCCGGATTCTCATAGACGCCGCTGATGAGAATGATGAATGCCGTGCAGGAACAGACAAGCAAGGTGTCTGTGAAGACGCCGAGCGACTGTATGAGCCCCTGCTTGACAGGGTGCGACACGGCAGCCGTGGCGGCAGCATTCGGGGCGCTGCCCTCGCCGGCTTCGTTGGAGAAGAGGCCTCGCTTGACGCCATTCATGATGGCAGCACCCACGGTACCTCCCACCGCCTGCCGCAGTCCGAAGGCACTGTCGATGATGACCCGAAAGACATGGGGAATATGCTCGAAGTTCATCGCAATCACTACCAGCGCCAACACGAAATAGCCAACGGCCATCACGGGAACGAGCACAGAACTGACGTGGGCAATGCGCTGGATGCCGCCGAAGACGATTGCCAGCGTCAACACCACCAATCCTGCTCCCACCACCGCAGGACTCCACCCGAAGGCACCTTCCATGGCACCACAAATAGTATTGGCCTGCACGGAGTTGTTGGCCAGACCGAACGAGGCGGTGATGAGCACGGCAAAGAGCACCGCCATCCAGCGACTGTGGAGACCACGTTCGATGTAGTAGGCGGGGCCGCCGATGAAGGAATCCTGATGATGGCGCTTGAAGAGCTGACCTAACGTGGACTCCACAAAAGCCGTGGCGGCACCCACGAGGGCCATCATCCACATCCAAAAGACGGAACCAGGTCCGCCCACGGCAATGGCTGTGGCCACGCCGGCAAGGTTGCCCGTTCCGACCCGGGAAGCCAACGACACGGTGAAAGCCTGAAATGATGAGATATGCTTCTCGCCCTTGGCGCTCTGAATCGAGGGATCCGTCAGCAGGCGCAGCATCTCGCCAAACATACGGAACTGGACAAAGCGAGTGCGCCATGTGAACCACAAGCCGACCCCCACAAGGGCAGCTATGAGGACATAGCCCCAAAGGGCGTCGTTAATCAAATTGATAACAGCTATCATAAGCGTCGGTTAGGGATGGAGATGCCACAGGCGAAGTTGGCACTTCGTAGCTCCTGCGGCGCAAAAGTACTAAGATTCAGCGAGAAAACAAGAGAAAGTCGGAGAAAAGTGTGGTCAATCCAGGAAGATTTCCTAATTTTGCACCACGTTTTTGAATTAATGATAGGCGAACTCACATCAAATCAAATAAATCATCAGTTATTTCATTCAACACATTATATATAAATATGAATAGGAAAATGCTTTTGGCCTGTGTCTGTCTCTTCTGCACAGGCTTCGCCAGCGCCCGCACAGAGCGTTTGACGATTCAGGGCGATCACGGCAAGCTGGTGGCAGACTTGCAGACGCCCGATGTGATGCCCAAACGATGCCCCATCGTCATCCTCTGCCACGGTTTCGGCGGCGCCCGCAACAACGGGCTTTTCAACGGTATTGCCGACGGACTGGAGAAATTGGGCATAGCCACCATCCGCTTTGACTTCAACGGCCATGGCGAGAGCGAAGGCGACTTTCAGCAGATGACGGTTCCCAACGAAGTGGAAGATGCACGCCGAATCTACGAGTTCATCAAGGCAGATCCGCGCTTCGGACGCATCGGTATTGCCGGACACTCGCAGGGCGGAGTGGTCACTGCCATGCTGGCCGGCCAGCTGGGCAAGAAGGCGCTGAAGGGCGGCGTGGTGCTGCTGGCTCCTGCCGGAGTGCTGCGCGACGATGCCATCCGAGGTACCGTGGCCGGACAACCTCCCTTCCAGGGCGACCCGCTGGATCCGCCAGAATATGTGGAAGTCTGGGGACACCGTCTGGGGCGCGAATACATCAAGACGGCATTCCGTCTGCCCATCTACGAGACAGCAGCAGGATACAAAGGCCACGCCTGCATCGTACATGGAACGGGCGATCGCGTGGTGCCCTACACCTATGGTCTCCGTTTCCACCAGATGTGGCGAGGCAGCGAATGGCACCAGCTGGAACGCTTTGACCATGGCTTTGGTCCCGACCCCTCGCAGGCTGTGCGCCTGACGATAGATTTCTTCGCTAAAGAAATGAAATAACAGCGCAGGCTGAAATGAGATAACAGCGAAGGCTGAAAAAGAACATCCACCGCAGGCAATAAACTGCGGTGGATGTTTTCTTATAAGGAGTATCTGATTATTTCTCTACTCGCTGCGACTTGTCGCCATAGTTTCCGTAGGTGCCATAGTGACCATAGCGGCCGTAGTAGGTACCATACTTGCTGTAACCACCATAGCGTCCGTAGCCGTAGTAGAAGCCATATTTCTTCTTCTTGAGGTCAACGCCGTTGAAGACGATGTTCATCTTCGGCAGCTTGCCCTCCGCATAGACGCGGTTGATCAACTCGATGTCACCCTTCGTGGTGACCTCGCAGCGGACGACGAAGAAGGTGACATTCACCAGGCGACCCAGTTCATAGGTATCGCTGACAAGGCCCACAGGCGGGGTGTCGAGGATGATGTAGTCGTACTTCGTCTTGAAGTAGTCGATAGCCTGATCCAGCAGGTCGCGGGTGATGAGCTCACCAGGGTTGGGCGGGATGATACCGGCCGGAAGTACGTCGAGGTTCTCATTGACCACACCATGGAACACCTGCTTCTCCAGCAAATCGAAGTCTGCAGATTCGCCGATGAGATAGTTGGTGATACCCTGCTTGTTGGAAGGCAGGCCAAAGAGCTTGACCAGACGAGGTTTGCGGATATCCAGACCTACGATAATCACCTTCTTGCCCAGCAGAGCCAGGGACATTGCCAGGTTGGTGGCCACGAAGGTTTTACCTTCGCCAGGCATCGTGGACGTGGTGCAGATGACCTTCTCGCCCGGTGCAAGGAGGAAGCGCAGATTCGTACGCAAGCCACGGAAGGCTTCTTCCATCATGTTGTTCTTGTTCTCGCGAACCACGATGGCACGCTCGCCTTCGCCCAGCTCGCGGGTGAGGGGAATGTCGGCCATGACGCTGACCTTGGTGAGTTTCTCCAGGTCATCGCGTCCTTCGATGCGGAAGCGGAGCATCTCGCGCAGATAGAGCAGGCCGAGGGGGAAGAACATACCGAAGAGGAATGCTGCCAGCAGGATGATGCTGGTCTTGGGGCTTACTTTAGCGCCCTTCTGCGGCAGGTCGATGATACGAGCCTTGTTCGCTGTTGACGCCAGGGAGATGGAGTTCTCCTCGCGCTTCTGCAACAGCATCAGATACAGTCCCGCCTTGATTTCCTGCTGACGACCCATGTTGTTCATCGTGCGTTCCTGGGTAGGCGTGCTGCTGACCTTGCCGGCGAAGAGAGCATACTGCTGGTCCACACTGGTCTTCTGGGTCTGCAAGTCGTTGTAGAGGCTGCGGAGCTGCTTGCCCACGGCATCCCACATGACAGCTATTTCCTCTGTCTTCTGAATGACCAGAGGCGAGTTCTCCGAGGAGCTGCGAATCAGGCGCTCACGATTGAGGACAAGGGAGTTGTAGTCAGCAATCATGGAATTGATAGCCTGGTTCGTGATACCGATATTGGCGGGGATGAGGCTGTTGCAGTTGGCGGGAACCATCACGAAGTCGATGAGGGACTTGACCAGGCTCATCTGTGTCTGGATATCCACCTGCCTCTTCTGGAACTCTGTTGTCTGTGTCAGCGCCTGTGAAGCATCCGTCGGCAGGTTGATGAGCTCGTTCTCACGCTTATATCCTTCAATCTGGCTCTCAGTCATATCCAGCTCTTCGCGGATGACCTCGATGCGCTCGTTGATGAACTCTTCGGTCTTCTTGGCCACTTCGTTCTTGTCCTCGTTGGCATCGTCGTTGTAGGATTCCACGAGCTGGAGCAGATAATCCTTGGCACGGTCCACATGGGTGTCCTGCAGGGAAAGGTTGGCCACCGTCGTTGTCTTGCTGGTGGGCGAGACATCGAGGCTCCGCGCATAAGCACGTCCCACGGCAACGGGAGGATAGATGATGGCTGTCACCTTATTGTCTGTCATGTCAAAGCCCGGATTCTGGGTGAACATAATCTTACCCAGCTTGGTGCTCAGCAGACAGGGGAATGCAGTAAGGTCGCGCTCCAGAATTTCGGGTTCTTCACCCTTCGAAGGCAGGCCGACACTGACATGGATACCATTTTCTATCTTGGTCATCTCGATGGGAATGGCCACTTCCAGCAGATCCAGGCGGGATTCCTCGATATCCACCAGATAAGGAGAGGTCTTGTAGAGTTCGTGCTCAGTCACGCGTCCCTGACGGAAATAAGCCACATAGAGTTTCAGGGCCTTCACGGCACGGGTGGCAACGGCAGTGGAGCTGATGATCTCCAGCTCGTTGTCGAAGCCATTGGAGTTGGTGATAAGACCCAGCTGGTCAAGCGCCAGATCCTGCCCGCTGGTCTTCTTGCCCCGGTCGTCCTTAATAAGAATCTTGGTGGACGTCTGGTAGACTGGTGCCTGATAGCGAAGATAGATGAATGCTGCAGTGACGAAAAGTACTGTCGAAAGAATAATCCAGTACCAGTTCAGGACCACCAGCGACCACAATTTGCGATAATCAAAACCTGACGACTCCTCGGCCTCAAGTCTTTCATTGTCGATGTATTCTGCCATATTATTAAAAGGTGTAATTATTCTGATAGAGGGGAAACGCAAAAACACGCTTTGCGGGTGCAAAGATAGGCATACTTTTTCAATAAACGTGCTTATTCTGCGAGAAAAACGAAAAAATAGGCAAACTTTTTTGGATTTAATGCCTTTTTAGCGTACTTTTGCACCACGAAAAGCGTAAATAATATGAAAGGAATAGTTCTTGCCGGTGGTTCCGGCACCCGTCTTTACCCTATCACGAAGGGCGTTTCGAAGCAAATGCTTCCCATTTTCGACAAGCCGATGATCTACTATCCGATCTCTGTATTGATGATAGCAGGCATCCGCGAAATACTCATCATCTCCACCCCGCACGACTTGCCGGGTTTCCGCAGGCTGCTGGGCGACGGTTCGGACTACGGCGTCCGCTTTGAATACGCCGAACAGCCTTCACCCGACGGTCTGGCTCAAGCCTTCCTCATCGGCGAGGACTTCATCGGCGATGACAGCGCCTGTCTGGTGCTGGGCGACAACATCTTCCACGGCGCCGGTTTCTCCGGAATGCTGAAAGAAGCCGTCCGCACGGTTGAGGAAGAGAATAAAGCCACCGTCTTCGGCTACTGGGTCAACGATCCCGAGCGCTATGGCGTGGCAGAATTCGACCGGGAGGGGAACTGCCTCTCCATCGAGGAGAAGCCTGCCAAGCCGAAATCTAACTACGCTGTCGTCGGACTTTACTTCTATCCTAACAAGGTTGTCCGCGTGGCCCACGAGATCAAGCCCTCGGCACGTGGCGAACTGGAAATCACGACCGTGAACCAGCGCTTCCTAGAAGACGGAGAACTGAAAGTGCAGACGCTGGGACGAGGCTTTGCCTGGTTGGACACCGGCACGCACGACAGCCTCAGCGAAGCATCCACCTTCATCGAAGTAATCGAGAAACGCCAGGGACTGAAGATTGCCTGCCTCGAAGGCATCGCCTACCGCAAGGGATGGATCGACGAGGAAAAGATGCGTCAGCTCGCTCAGCCGATGATCAAGAATCAGTATGGACAGTACCTGCTGAAGGTCATCGACGAACTGAAGGAAGAACTTCCCTCAAATCTTTAAATCCCGCTAATCCTTTAACTGTTAATCGTTAATTGCCATTAATGTCATTCTTTAGCAAACTCTTTGGTCGGAAAACGGCTGAGACACAGGCCAAAGTGGGCGGCATGGAAGATTTCATGACGCTCATTCGAGTATATCTGCAAGCCAGCATCGCTGCACAGGTGGGCATCAGTAACCTCGCTGCCCTACCCGACCTCCGCGTGTTCAAGCAGACTCTGAAAGTACCCACCGTCAACAACAAGCTGGGCGTAGGCGAGAAGAAACGCTGCGCCAAGATGCTCAACGAGATCTACCACGTCAGCGAAACATTCCCTGCGGAAATAGACAACAGCGTCAAGAAGCGCTGCAAGAAGTTGCAGGACGTGCAACCATACATGCTTCAGTTCCAGGGATTCTCCCAAGACCTGATGATGGTCATGGGCAACCTCATGCAATGGAAATTCCGCCTGCCGGCATTCATGCGCGGAGCCCTGAAAACCATGACGGAAAAGACCGTGCACGACTTGGTAACCAAGAACGAATGGAAGGATGACAACGTCCGACGGACTGTAGCACAAATCCGACTCTATCAAGAGAGACTTGGGTTCTCTGAAAGCTGGATGAGCGAGTATGTTTACACCACTGTGATGCTTGCTAAGAAGGAAAAGCGGCCCAATATCGAAGAAGATAAATAAAAAACAGCTCTCAAACTTGCACAAACGGAAACTAAATGTTACCTTTGCGCCGTTAAAGCCACATCTGTGGCACTAAATTGGCTAAGAAATGACCTCCGAAGAAGAGAAAACGATACGCCTGCTGGAAACACGGACACGGCAGCTCATCCTCAAGTTCACGCAATTGAAAGAGGACAACGAAGAGCTGTTGGAAGAATTGGTGCGGAAAGACAGCGAACTCCAGGAGCTCAAGAAGCAGAACGAACTGCTCGCAGCCAACTATGCAAACCTCAAAATGGCAAAGATGCTGGAAGTCGGCGACAAGGATATTGCCGCAGCACGGCAGCGAATTGCCAAACTGGTGCGAGACGTAGACAAGTGTATCGCCCTGCTCAAGGGCACGGGACTCGAAGCCTCTTGACACAGAAGAGGACTGGAACTTAAGCCCGAGCAAACGTAACAACAACAGAAGAAAACAATAAATGGAAGTCAGCGATACCCTAAAGATAACACTCAAGTTATGCGGACAGAATTTCAGCATCGACGCCAAGCGCGATGAAGAAATATTCTACCGCAACGCCGAGAAGCTCATCAACAAGCAGTACACGCACTATGTGAACTCCTATACAGGACAGAGCACTACCATGTACCAGTTGATGACACTCATAGACATTGCCGTAAGGTTCGAGAAGACCAAAGCCAACGGCAACCTCGAGCCTATCATGGCACAGCTCAACGGCCTCATCAATGAGGTCAACGATGCCCTGAAGTAATAACTTGCAATCTCTCTCTACAACGCACCTGCCTTTGCCTGCTCCCTATGACGTTAGGGAAGAAGTGGGCTGTGGTCGGTGCGTTATCATTTATCACAATACAACATTTAACAACAACCATGTCACTAACAGGATTGATAATCACCATCGCATCTGCCGTCATCGCCGTGGCAGCAGTCATCTACCTGCTCATCTGGTATCGACGCATCAAGCCCGCGCAGATGAAGCAGCTGCGAGAAGAAGCCCAGAAAGAGGCTGAAGTCATCAAGCAGAAGAAACTACTTGAAGTCAAGGAGAAGTTTCTAAACAAGAAAGCTGAACTCGAAAAGGAAGTGCAGCAGCGCAACCAGCAGATTCAGCAGAGCGAGAACCGCATCAAGCAGCGCGAACTCAGCCTGAACCAGCGTCAGGACGAACTCAATCGCCGCAAAAACGAACAAGAGAACGAGCGCAAGCGCATGGAACAGCAGCAGGCACTGCTGCAGAAGCGCGAGGAGGAACTGAGCCAGCGCCTCGAGAACCTCATTAACCAGGAACGCACACAGCTGGAGAAAATCAGCGGTCTCACTGCCGAAGAAGCAAAGGAACGACTGATTGAAACCCTGAAGGACGAAGCCAAGACCGATGCCGCAAGCTATATCAACGAGATCATGGACGATGCGAAGATGACAGCCAACAAAGAGGCCAAGCGCATCGTCATTCAGACCATCCAGCGAGTTGCCACGGAGGCTGCCGTGGAGAACAGCGTCACCGTCTTCCACATCGAGAACGACGATGTGAAGGGTCGCGTCATTGGTCGCGAAGGGCGTAACATCCGTGCACTCGAAGCAGCTGCAGGAGTGGAAATCGTCGTGGACGACACACCGGAGAGCATCGTCATCAGTGGCTTCGACCCCGTACGCCGCGAAATAGCCCGTCTGGCACTGCACCAGCTGGTGGCCGACGGCCGCATACATCCCGCCCGCATCGAGGAAGTCGTGGCCAAGGTGAAGAAGCAGGTAGACGAGGAAATTATGGAAGTGGGCAAGCGCACCGCCATCGACCTCGGCATCCACGGCCTTCATCCCGAGCTCATACGTATCGTGGGAAAGATGAAATATCGCTCCAGCTATGGACAGAACCTGCTGCAGCACGCCCGCGAGACAGCAAATCTATGTGCCGTCATGGCCAGCGAACTGGGTCTGAATGCCAAGAAAGCCAAGCGCGCCGGACTGCTACATGATATCGGTAAAGTGCCCGACGAAGAGCCCGAATTGCCACACGCACTCTATGGTGCCAAGCTGGCAGAGAAATACAAGGAGAAGCCCGACATCTGCAACGCCATCGGTGCCCACCACGAGGAGATGGAGATGACATCGCTCATCGCTCCCATAGTGCAGGTCTGTGACGCCATCAGCGGCGCCCGTCCTGGTGCCCGTCGCGAGATTGCCGAAGCTTATATCAAGCGACTGAAGGATCTGGAAAATATAGCCATGAGCTATCCTGGCGTCACCAAGACCTACGCCATCCAAGCCGGTCGCGAACTGCGCGTTATCGTTGGTGCAGACAAGATAGACGACACCCAGATCGAACAGCTCTCAACCGACATCGCCACCAAGATCCAGAACGAAATGACCTATCCCGGTCAGGTGAAGATCACGGTCATCCGCGAGACTCGCGCTGTGAGCTACGCAAAGTAATACAGCGTGCATTTAGTTTAAATTTTAAGGTTTAAAGTTTAATGGGAAATGCTTGATAACCGAGCGCCATTAAACTTTAAACCTTAAATTTTTATACCTTAATATATATATACCTTATACTTCCCTTAAACTTTAAACTCTAAACCCCAAGCCAAGCGCCCTCACTCCGCCATCAACTCAGCCATCGACTCGCGATGATGGACAATGCTGTAGACAACCACGAAGAAGATGATAAACAGAGCCACATCGAGGAAGAAGATGACAGTGATGGGAACCATCGCCTGCTCCAGCCACAAATTCAGGAGCAGGAAGCAGAGCACCAGAGCCAGAATGACACACAGCGCCTGATGCATGTTCAGACCTGCCGACATCAGCACATGATGAATATGGCGCTTGTCTGCCTTGAACATCGGTTCGCCTACAGCCAGACGCGTCAGCGCCACACGCACGAGGTCGAATACGGGCACCAGGAACAGAGAGATGGGGATGAGCAACGGATTGATATCGGTGTAGATATCGTTCTCCGACACCAGCATGTATTTAATACTGAGGTAAGCGAGCACATAACCGAGAATGAGACTACCTGCATCGCCCATGAAAATCTTCAGACGTCCCACCTTGCCAAAGACGTTGAAGAAGAAGAACACACTGACAGCTCCCAGCAGACCTGCAGACGCCACGGAGAAAACGATATTGCGCAAATCGATGAAGTTGTAGGTGAAAACAGCCAAAGCAATGATGGAGATTCCGGACGACAGTCCGTCGATGCCGTCTATCAGATTGAGGGCGTTGACTTGCGTCATGATGACCAGCACCGTCAGTCCATAGCCCAGCCACATCGGCAGTTCATAGAGTCCGAAGAGTCCGTGCAAATTGCCGATAACCAAGTTGCACGAAGGCATGAACGCCGATGCAACAAACATAATGATGAACTTTGTGGTTGCTGGCAGGTCGAGCAAGTCATCGAGCAGTCCTACGAGATAGATGATGGCAGCTCCGAGCGCCATTATCGCAGCAGAGATATGAAAGCTGTCGAGATTACCCGTGGATGAGGCATAGGCCAGCAAGGTCGCCATGAAACTGATGGCCAGCGACGGCAGGAACGCCACACCTCCCAGTCGGGGGATGGCAGCATGATGCAGCTTCCGCTGGTTCGGTTGGTCAAAGAAACCAAACTTCCTGCAGAAAGCTATAATCAGCGGAATCGTGATGAGCGTACAGAGGGCTCCAATCACGAACGCCATCAAGATATAAAAGCTGTTCGGCGCCATGCTTTCATCTTTTATCTATTATAATAACGCTACGCGCGCGCATTTATTATATAATGTGTGAACATTTTTTATCAGCGGGCACAAAAAAAGAGAGCTTCCGTGCAGGAAACTCTCTGTTGGAAAAGTCCTTGTCGCTGATTACTTGCGGCTGCGAGCGTAGCGGCTCATGAACTTATCGACGCGACCGGCGGTGTCGACGAGCTTGCTCTTACCGGTGTAGAAGGGGTGAGAGCTGCTGGAGATTTCCAGCTTGACGACGGGATAAGTCTCGCCTTCGAATTCCACGGTGTCAGTGGTCTTGGCAGTGGAACGGCTGAGGAACATGTCGCCATTGCTCATATCCTTGAAGACGACAGGACGATAGTTCTCGGGATGGATACCTTGTTTCATTGTTTTGAGTAGAATTGTAGCCGGGCTTGTGTACCGGCTGGTGAGTAAATTCCGGGCTTGTGTACCGGTGTTTGTTTAAATTGCGGCGCAAAAGTAGTACTTTTCTTCGACGTGGCCAAACTTTTTCCCTGTTTTTTTCACTTCTCGCGACTCATTTCACTCTTTTATAGGTCATTGGAAGCCCCATGCGGCAGGAGTGACGTTGCTTTCCACTTGGTTTTCGATGGCATCGGGCAGGTTGCAGAAGAAGTCGATTCCTGTTAGGCGCTCAAGGTTGTCGATGCTGACGATGTAGGGCGAGAGGTTCTTCTCGTCCTCATAGAACGAACGGTGTTCCATGTAGAAACCGATGGCTTTGTAGCCTCCGTTGACGCTGCTCTTGTTCTTGCAGAGTATGGCCATAAAGAAGTACTTGGGCACCCGTAGCCCCGTACTGGTGATTTCGATGAGGTCCGAGGTGTGGTCGATGGTGCCTCCTCTGGCGACATAGAGTGTGTCGCGGAAATCTGCCGTGTTCCAACTGCGCACCTTCATTTCAAGATTCGCCCAGATACCTCCGTTGAAACTGTAGAGCTGGGGCTGCATATTGCTGTAGAGGAAGGTCTGCCGGTTGGCTTCCAGGGAGTTCCAGCGGTCGGCACTGGCGCACATGTGCCCTCGTGTGTAGCCGGAACCCCGATAGTGATCATAGGTCGTTCTGTATTCCAGAGGAATGTCGGTGTCCTCGATGAAGTTGTCCTCTCGCTTGATGTAGCCACCGCTGTTGGTGTTGTCCCATCGGAAGGCAGTCCATCGCTGGGCCTTCTTGGAAATATCCCATTCGATGCAGAAATTGATTTCACGTGTACCGAGCCTCTTGACGAGGAACATATTGACGACTCCGCCTTTCAGTTTGGGCATCTCCAGCCTTGCAGCGTCAGGACCATCGGCAACCAGGTTTGCGTTTGTGTTGGCCGTCAGACTATTCTGCTCGTCGTCATCCTTGGAGCAGCTCCATAGGCAGAGCGGCAGGATCATGGCCAGCAGGAGTGCTGAGCGTAGTGTTTGTCTTTGCATGTTTTATTCGTTTATTTTGCCGGCGTAGGTTAGAAAGTATCCGTCATCCTTGCAGTTTGTTTTCTCTTTGCAAGCTGCAATGATGACGGATGCAGGGTTTACAGTCTGTAATTATTTCTTGGTGATGGTATAATCATCTACGAGAATGTCCTTGCCTGGAGTTTTTGAGTTCATAACGACTAAGCAAACTATAGACTTGGAAGAAAGGGTAAATTCGTAGTCTACTTTTACCCATTCAGACGTTGTGAGGTCATTGACATATCCACCATAAACATAACTGCCAACATTACCATCGGCCTTCATCGGAACATATCCAGGATTAACACTTCCACCTTCATCCGTAGCAGCCTTTGCATAGAAAGTAACGGCATAAGTTCCAGCCTCGAGTTCCAACTCTTGATAAGCTAAGCGTTTGTTCTGAGATGCGCCACCGACTTTGACGGAGAAGTTGCCACTATGAGCGTCAGTACTCTGTGAGAGAGTTGCATTGCTAGCCGAAGAAGTGCTCTTCCAACCCGTAGGAATTCCATTTTCCCAAGTTTCAAAGTCACCATTGGTGAAATCAGCCAGCGTAGCGCCACCTGGCTGCGGATCAGGATTATCGCCGCCTCCACCTGAGCCGCCTTCTGCCACCCTGTCTTCCACGCGAACCTTCTTGATTTCCCAAGTGCCAGCTTTCTTCTCTGTACTTGTATAACGGAAAGCAATCTGCACCTTCTTTCCAACAAAGGCATTCAAATCAACATCTCCGGAAGAAACAAATTTGAAATCGTTTGCTGGCCAAGTGCCCACTTTCAGAGTCGTCCACTCTGCATCACCCACAGCTTTTGCCAATACTGAACACTCGTCTTTGCAAGCACCATTGAAATAGTTTGCTCCATGACTGAATGTTAGTGTAGCATTTTTTGCAGCTAACAAATCAATCTCTGGTGATACCAGCCAGCTTTCACTGGCATAATTTGTCTTGCTATTCTTGTCATAAGCTGTTGCGACCATACCATAGCTTGAACTGAACGTCCATACAGCAGAGATGCCAGAAGGCAGGTTCTTGTTGTCAATGGTAAAAGCGCCTTGATTCGTAGAGAATGGCTCATCAAAGAGAGCATCGCTATTGGGTGTTTCCCCACCCTGCCCATCAATAACATATTCGCTGACGCTCTTCAAGCCAGGAACTCCGAAGTATTTCTCCAGCGATCCATATAGAGACACTTCCTTCTTATAGTTGCCAGGATTATCCACAAGGTTCAGTGCCGTGCGAGCATCGGAGCCCCCAGGTAGTTGGACTGGCATACAATTAGCAACATTGGTCTCATCCGGACTGTCTGCGATAAGAAGGTTGGAGGCAATGGAGCTGTTGCCATTGAAGTGAGCACCTTCTTCTAGTTTCTGACCTTCTATCCAGCCTACGATGTAGGCCTTCACCCATGCATTTCCACTACCAGAGATTGCAGCTGCAACGTTAAAGGGGTCTTCCTTTGTGCCACTACCCTTGGCATCACCGCTGGGTCCACTACTAGAGTACTCACCATTGAGAAAATAAAGTTGACTACCAGTTGTGTACTCTGGTGTACCATTGTAATTAATGACCTGACCATAGACAATGACTTCATCGCCTACCTTCAAATCCTCTGCGGAATTAAACTTGGCACCACCAAGACCATAGCCGTTATAAACCTCCAACTTATCTGTCTTTGTACCATCATTTGATATAAAATAAGTAAGGCTACGATATTGATCTTTGAAACTTGATGCATTAACTTCGCAGACTATACCTTTCGTATAGATCTTGTCTGTGGGAGGACCTGCAGCGATGAGCTTGATGGTGGTGGGTACGTCGTAGGGGTCGTCCTTGGTGCCGGAACCCACACCTTCGATGACGGGTGTTTCGCCAGCTTCCGCGACGGGTGCCTGTCCCTTAGCCACCTTGAGGCTCTTCACTTCCCACGTGGAGGAGTAGTCGTTGTGGGCGATGTGCTTCAATGCGAGCTGGATTTTCTTACCCATGTACTCCTGGGGGAGCTGGATGTTCTGTGTGAGATAGGTGAAGGAGGTGCCAAGGCCATCGAGGTTCATGGGGAGTTCTTTCCACTCACCTTCGCCCACACGGGCGAGCAGATGGTGGTCGTCAGCCAGTGTAGATTTGGCGTAGTTGATAGCCTGTTCAATGACGACGTAAGCGCTGTCTGCCTCGCTGAGGTCAATTTCCGGGCTGATGAGGTAGGTCTCGCCGGGCTTGTTCTCCTTGTTGCCGTCGCCGTCAAAGTCCTGATATCCCGTAATGATGGCGCCATAGCGTGTGTCTGAAGTCCATGCGAGCGATCCGCTGGTAGCCTGGCTCTTGAAGTCTCCCAGGCTGGAAGTGAACGTCTGGTTAATAATGTAATCTGCCGTGGGCAGGGATGGAGTGTTCCCCTCCGTCGGGATGTTGTAGGGTTCGGGCACGTCCTCGCAGGCCGTGAAGATTCCGATACCGGCTGCCATGAGCAGCAATTTCCAATACTTCTTCATTGTATATTTGTTTTTATTCATTTATCAATTTTAATATCCTCTTCTGCACGGATGAGAATCTGCCACGTGTTGTTATAGCGAGTGGCGATACCATAGAGTGTGACAGGTTGTTGTGGAATGACGAGTGCTGCGAAGTCAGCGTAGGTGCTGGTGCGCAGGAGCAGGGTGCTCATGGACTCCCCGTTGAGGGTGTGGTGAACGTATCCGTTTGTGCTGCCGTTGTAAGTCAGCGTGGTTCCGGAAGTGTACTCCGGAGCGATGGTCGTGGTGCCGTCGGCATCGCCGATTTGCACGTCCTTGAGGCAGACGAGGTGTCCGCAGTAACGTGTCATGTCGCTCTTGGCCACGTTGTAGAAGTCGAGGGTATCGATCTGGCTCATGTCGTGGCTGGGCAGGACACGCACGTGGTTTTCCCATTTGGAAGTGGACATACGCCCGATGCTTCCGTTGTATTCGTCGCCCAGCTGTGTCTGCTTACCATAGCCGCCGATGCAGAGGTCTTGGAGATTAATCAAGATTTGCTGCCCCACGCTGAGGAAGGGGAACAGTCCTGTTCCGTTGATGCCGACAATCATGGCACCGGTGGCATCCTGAACGCAGATTTGCTTGTAGATATTGCCACCTATATCGTTGCCAATGACTGTGCACTTGAGCTGAAGGTCATCGGTGATGCGCTGGAAACCGCTGGCATTGATGACGCTGCCATAAGTATTCTTCAGTTGTCCGATGGTCACCTGCTTGGCTTCCACTTCCTCAATGGAGTTGTTGCCGTAGGCAGGCTTCGTCACGTCAGGCGTATCCCATTCGCCATCCATGCAGGAAACGAACGCTAAGGACAGGGCCATGAGCGCCATACCTTTGTATATTGTCTGTAGTTTCATAACGCGATATATCTTAGTTTCGTATAGTTCGTGTAATTCGTTGTGAGGAAGCTCAGAAGCGGTAGTTGAGGTTCAACATGAAATTGAATCCCTGCAGGTAGGACTTCATGGGATTCTTCTGGAAGTTATAGGTACGTATGGTCGATTTCTCGCCCGTTGTCTGGTCCGTGGTGTAGCTGCTTCTGCTCTGTTCCCATCCTCGGTTGACGAATTTCCGGTTGTTGAGGATGTTTGTGAGCATGAGGTTCACACTGAGCGGGTTGCCGGCGATGCGGAACTGATGTCCGATGCTTCCATCGAGCATGAATCCCCCGTGGCCTTTGGCCTGTTCCGGCACGATGAGCGATCCGTCGTTGTCCACAGCGCCCATGCGGATGAGGGTGCTCTGGTAGCGCAGCGAGGGAGCGTAGCTGAGGTAGATACGGTCGTAGTAGTTGCCCTTGAGGGTGAACCACCATCCGCGGATGTTGTAGTTCAGCGCCACGCTGGCCACGGTGAGCGGAGTGGCTGCCTCGCGCATACCTTTATTATATAGGAGGTCCTTGGTGACGGTGCCCTGGGTGGAGAGAAGGTAACTGACGTCGGTGTTCTTGGTGTACTTGGCGTCGCCGATGGATCCGAGGACATCGATGCTGAAAGGCGAGGAGATCTTGAACTTGATGCCGAGTTCAACGCCATAGTAGTCCTTCTCGGCTCCAGTCATGCTGACGTATGTGAAGCTGTTGACGTCGTCGTAGAAGTAGTTCTGCCACTCGTTGAGTCGGGTCCCGTGCATGTAGTAGGCCGTCAAGTTGGCACGCATCCAACTGAGTGTCAGTGCATAGCCGAGTTCAGCTGCTGCCATGTGCTCAACCTTCAGCCCGTCGATGAAGTTGTTGTTCATCTCCGGTGCCTGGAATGCTCCCGTTCCCCATCCGGAGGCGTAGGGTGCGTTGGTCATGTAGCTGACGCCGAATCCAAGGACATGTCCTTTACCGAAGTTCAGGTTCGTTCCCATCTTGAATCCGCCATCAAGGAAGCGTGCCGTGCCGCTCTTGCCGTAGCTGTTGTCGGCAAAGAGTCCGTTGCGCATCTTGCCGTCGCGCCACATCTGTGTGCCTCCGATCTGGGCGCTGATGAAGCTGTGGCTGATGCCCTGGTCCTTGGTGAACTGCGCCCAGGCCGTTGCCTTCTGCACCACGATGTTATAGTCGTAGCCGAAGCGGTCGCCCTTGCCCAGATTTCCTCCGGGATTGTTCAGGTCGTACTGCACACGTGGGTCTGCGCCGGCGTACGTTCCGATGGCATAGTTGTTGACGTTGTGGAGGTTGTCGGCACCCATCATGTCAGAGATTGTCTGGTAATGCATGCCCGTGTTTGATGCCAGCTGCACACCCACTTGAAGCTTGGACGCACGGTCTATGTCCCAGTTGAGGGTGGAACCGAGGTGAATGGCAAAATTATCGTTGTGGCGCTTTAGCATATAGTAGGCAGCATCGCCTCCAACAGCGTTCATCTGTTGGTTGGCATAGTAGAGTTTGTCCCACTGGATTTGCCTGTTATCCTCGGCAGCTCTCCAGAAGTCATAGCTGTCCTGCCAGGCGGCGAGGTCGTTGTTGGCTCCATCGGTCAGTCCCCACACATCGTAGTTGTAGCTGGGGAATGCCTTCCAGTAGTCGGGTTTGGGATTCAAGGAGTTGTTGTACTGCAGGCGCGAGCGGCTGTCCTGTCCATACTTTCCGTAGAGGGAAGTGACGAGTTTCAGGCGGTCGTTGATCTTGAAGTCCCAAGTGAGTAATGCCGAAGGCTCGAAGGTATTCACTACACGTGAGTTGCGCTTCTTGCCGTCCTGATAGCCCCAATAGGGGTTATAATGGTAGTCGTTGGCGAGCCAGTAAGCCTCGTCTGTAGAGATACCCTGTTGTCCGCGCTCCGTGGGTGTTCCCCAGGTGCTCAGACTGATGCTGTGGCGGTCGTTGACAATCTTCTGCAAAGCGAGGAAATAGCTGAGGGAGTTGTAGAACGTTCCCTTGGCAAACCCTTCGTTAGCCCATCGGTAGCCCACGGTTCCGAAGAATGCCCATCCTTTCTGGCTCACGCCCGTGCCGAAAGAATAGATGGCACGCGCGCGATAGTTGCGGTTGGTGCCGGAGAGGGTGATTTTGTGACCCGCAGCATAGTTGCTGGCACGGAAGTTGTAGTTGTTGCTTCCGCCGAAGGCTGCCAGACCATAGGTGTTCGTCTCGAAGGGAGAGGAGTAGTCGCCCGAACGGTTGTACGCGTCGTTCAGGCCTCCGAGGCTCTGGGAGAATCCGAACGAGCCGCTCTCGGCACTGTTGACCAGCACACCGTTCATGTAGGTGTCGTTGTACCGCTGGTCCAGTGCACGGAACTTGAACCACATCGGGCTAAACGTGTAGCTGATGTTGCTGGTGTACATATTGCTGCTGGAACTGATCTGGATGACGTCCTGCGAGACGTCGGACTCATCGTTCAAATCCAGCTCCGATTCGTCGAACACGAAAACGGCGTCGTCGTCGCTCTCGGTCTTGGTGGTGTCGCCAGTGGCCGGTTTCTGCGCCCATCCGTGCAGCGCAAAGGCCAGCGTGGCAATCGTCAATAGAAGATTTTTTCTCATTGGTAGATAAACGAAAATGTATGATTTTCGCCACAAAGGTATGCAAAATTATCTTAATGCAGCAACTTAATCGCATTTTTTTTTGCTTCGAGACAACTTTTTCGGCTTTTATATTTTCCTTTCAACAAAAAAGGAGTATCTTTGCCGCCGAAATCATACATATAACCACCTTTTTGTCCTATGCGCAAGACTCTACTTCTCTCGTGGCTGATATTTCTAGCAGCAACAACCGTGGCCCAGAACCGCAAACTCGGTATGTACGCTATTGGTTTCTACAACCTCGAGAACCTCTTCGACACAGAGCATGACCTCAACCCCTACACGGGCGAGGACAAGAACGACTATGAGTACCTCCCTGACGGTGCCAACCAATGGACGCAGATGAAGTACGAGCACAAGCTCGCCAACATGGCCCGCGCCCTCTCCGATATGGGCACCGAGCGCCTCAAGGGACTCGGCTGCGCGCTCATCGGCGTCAGCGAGGTGGAGAACGCCCATTGCCTCAGCGACCTCTGCGCCCAGCCTCCCCTGGCCGAGCGCGGAATGAAGTTCACCCACATCGAGGGACCTGACACACGCGGTGTGGACTGCGGCCTGCTCTACAACCCGCGCTTCTTCCAGCCCGCCAAGACGTGGCTGCAACCCTACATCCTCAACGAGCACATCACACGCCCCACCCGCGGATTCCTCACCGTGCAGGGTACGCTGGGCGGCGACAGCATCACCGTCATCGTATGCCACTGGCCCAGCCGTGGCGCCACGTCGCCCGCTCGCGAGGCGGCCGGCACTATGGTTTGCGCCCTTAAGGACAGCATCATCCAGGCCAACCCTCAGATGAAGATCTTAGTAATGGGCGACATGAACGACGACCCCTTCAACGACTCCATGGCCAAGTGCCTCAAGGCACGCCGCAAGATGGAAGACGCCACCGAAGGGCAGATGTACAACCCCTTCTGGCAAATACTCCTCGACGGCCACGGCACCCTCACCTATCAGGGCGGTTGGAACCTCTTCGACCAGATCGTGATGACGCCCAACTGCCTCGACGTCAAGGGCACGAAGGACTACAAGTCCCTAACCTTCTACGAAGCCAAGATCCAGCGTTTCCCCTACCTCCTCCAGAGCGAGGGTAAATACAAAGGTTCGCCCAAGCGCACGCATGCTGCCGGCGTATGGCTCGACGGCTACTCGGATCACCTCCCCGTCGTCACCTACTTTGTCAAAGAGAGATGATTCCCATCATCCCATAACGCCCATTAAGCCCATTAATCCCATTAACCCCATAAAACCAAAAAAATCCAATAACCCTATTATTAACAATAACCCCCTAAAAAATCCAAACAACAATTATGACAAGCTACAAAGAACTCGGACTCGTGAACACTCGCGAGATGTTCAAGAAGGCTGTTGCCGGTGGCTACGCCATCCCCGCCTTCAATTTCAACACCCTGGAACAGATGCAGGCTATCGTGCAGGCTGCCGTGGAGACCAAGTCTCCCGTCATCATGCAGGTGAGCAAGGGCGCCCGTAACTACGCCAACGGCACCATCCTCCGCTACATGGCACAGGGTGCTGTGGAGTATGCCAAGGAACTCGGCTGCCCCAATCCTCAGATTGTACTCCACCTGGACCACGGCGACAGCTTCGAACTCTGCAAGGAGTGCATCGACAACGGTTTCTCCAGCGTGATGTTCGACGGTTCCGCCCTGCCCTACGAGGAGAACATCCGCATCACCAAGCAGGTGGTTGAATACGCCCACGCCCACGACGTCACTGTCGAAGCAGAGCTCGGCGTGCTCGCCGGCGTGGAGGATGAAGTAGCCTCCGAGGTCAGCCACTACACCAAGCCCGAAGAGGTCATCGACTTCTCCACCCGTAGCGGTTGCGACAGCCTGGCCATCTCCATCGGCACCAGCCACGGAGCCTACAAGTTCACTCCCGAACAGTGCACACGCGACCCGAAGACCGGCAAGCTCGTGCCTCCTCCCCTCGCCTTCGACATCCTGCACCAGATCGAAGAGAAACTCCCCGGATTCCCCATCGTGCTCCACGGCTCCAGCTCCGTGCCCCAGGAAGAGGTCGACACCATCAACCAGTTCGGCGGCAAGCTGCCCGATGCAGTAGGTATCCCCGAGGAGCAGCTGCGTGAAGCCAGCAAGAGCGCTGTCTGCAAGATCAACATCGACTCCGACAGCCGTCTGGCCATGACCGCTGCTATCCGCAAGTACCTCGCCGAGAACCCCGGCCACTTCGATCCTCGCCAGTACCTCAAGCCCGCTCGCGAGAACATGAAGAAGATGTATATCCACAAGATTGTGGACGTCCTCGGCAGCAACGACAAGCTCTAAACTGCTTCTCTCCGTGGAGGGTGCACCGCCGGTGTGCCCTCCTTTCTTTTTTCTTATGAAGAACCGACGACTGCTGCTACTGTTGCTTCCCCTGGCCTCGCTGGCGGGCTATCTCCTGACGGGCAGTTTCCTGCTGCGGTCGGGCACCACACTGCTGTGCTTATTCCTTATTTTATACGCCTACACGCGCGAGGTATCCGTACGTGCAGGCCGCAGCACCACTCCCTCCCTGCGCAGCTCCACGCTGTTCGTGGCGGCAGCCTTGCTGCTGTCGTTCCTTGGCGACTACGTGCTTGGCCACTGGGGCGGCTCATTCCTGGGCTTCGTCTGCGGCGTGGCACTGTTCCTGCTGGCACACCTAGGCTACGTGGCCTTCTGCCTGTGCCACGGGCGTGTGAACTGGGTGTGGCTGGCAGTGCTCGCTGCCGTATTCGGCGCCGGCTACTACGGAGTGCTGCTGCGCCCCCGCATTGGCGATGCCGTCACCAACTGTGCCGTGCTGGCCTATATCCTTGTCTCCTGCCTCTCCATGGCTGCAGCGCTGGGATTGGACAAAAGGGATGCCCGAAATGGGCACCCTCGATTTCTTTTTGCGGCAGGCATCGCCTGTCTGCTCTTCTCCGACCTGCTGATAGCACAGCGGCGCTTCCTGGGCGACGCCACGCTGTACGCCCTGATGATGCCCACCTACTTCGCCTCCCAGCTGCTGGCGACAGCTTCCATTCTCACTAACACACGCCCCCAATGAACACCGACACCCCCACCAACACAAACGGCAAGATGAACCTCTGGGACTTGCTGCGCAACATCCTCCCCTTCGTCCTACCCTACCGCTGGCTCATCTGCGTGACGCTGGTGCTGACCCTCGTGGGTTCCCTCATGGCACAAGTCAACGCCGTGGTACTGGACCGCGCCGTGGACGCCATCAACGCACTCATTCAGCAGCCCGGCGGCTTCTCGTGGAACCAGGCCGCACGCATCCTCACCGTCATCAGCATCATCCTCCTGAGCAAGGAGGTCATCGGTGCCGTGGTGACCTTCTTCCAGCGCTACTACGGCGAACGCATGCGCATCCTCGTCAGCCGCGACCTCTCGCTGCGCGTGGTGGAACGCATCCTCTCGTTCCGCATGGCGTTCTTCACCTCCGAGGGCAACGAGACAGGCAAGCTGCAGTCGCGCATCGACCGCGGCATCATGAGCCTCTCCAACACCGTCAACAATTTCTTCATCGAGATACTCCCTCTCTTCACCAGTGCCGTGCTGGCCCTCGCGCTGATGTTCATGGCGAATGTCTATGTGGGCCTCGTCGCCCTGTGCATCGTACCCATCTATTTCTGGGTCACGAACATTCAGGCGACTCGCATGAAAGGCGGCCGACGCAGCATCTTCAGCGGACATCAGGCCGTCAGCCAGGGCATCCTCAACATTCTCGAGAGCATCACCGTCATCAAAAGCTTCAACCGCGAGAAGATAGAGGCCGACCGACAGGCAGGCATCCAGATTTCCATGACCGACACCCAACTCAACACGCGTCGGCAGAGCTACTTCTTCAACGGCCTCAAGAGTTTCCTCGAGCAGATAGGCACCGTGCTCATCATCATCCTCACCGCCTACCTCGTACTCATCGACTATCCGGGCATGTCGATAGGAAAAATCATGTACCACGTCATGCTCTTCGCCAACGTCAGCGCTCCCATTCGCCAGCTCCATCGCATCTACGACGACATGAACGACGCACTCATCTACGCCGAAGGTTTCTTCGGCATCCTGAAAGCCGACGGAGAAGTCGAAGCCAGCGGCGGGCACCGTCCCTCACAGGTGCAGGGCGACTTCGAACTCAGCGGCGTGGATTTCACCTACAGCAACGGCACACAAGCCCTCTTCGACGTCTCGATGCACATCCCTTCCGGCAAGATCACCGCCCTCGTGGGACTCAGCGGCGCAGGCAAGAGTACCATCGTGAATCTCCTCGACAAGTTCTACCAGCCCCAGCACGGCAGCATCCGCCTCGACGGCGTGGAACTCGCCCAGTGGGACACGCAGTGGCTGCGCGACAACGTAGGACTGGTGCTGCAGAAGAACCACATCTTCGACGGCAGCATCGAGGAAAACATCCGCTACGGCAACCCCGCCGCCACCCGCGAAGAAGTGGAGCACGCCGCCCGACAAGCCTACCTCTACGACCAAGTCGTGCAGTTGCCTCAGGGCTTCCAGACCTCCGCCTTGCAGCTCAGCGGCGGCCAGCAGCAGCGCGTGGCCATCGCGCGTATGTTCCTCAAGAACCCGCCCATCATCTTCCTCGACGAGCCCACCGCCAGCCTCGACGCCATCGCCACCGAGCAGATTAAGGCCAGCATCGATGCCATCAAGGCTGGGCGCACCGTCATCATCATCTCCCACAACATCGGCCAGATCATCGATGCCGACCAGATCTACGTCCTCCAGCAAGGCCGCGTCGTACAGAGCGGCACGCCCGACGAGGTCTATCGGCAAGGCGGCGTCTATAAGGAAATCTTCGACGCCAGCGCCCGCAGCATGAATGCCGACAAGATTGCAAGCACGCTCACCGAACAATAAGCTATTACCTAACATTTCACATATTAACAATGAAAAAGACACTTATGACCCTCTGTATCGCATCAGCCATGACGATGCCCTTCACCGCCTGCCAGCAAGCCCAGCGCGAGAATCCCCTGCTGACAGAGAGCCAGCTGCCGTTCGGCGCACCTGACTTCAGCCAGATCCAGACCGCCGACTACCTGCCTGCCTTCGAGACAGCCATGCAGCAACAGCGCGAGAGCATCCAGAAGATTACCGACAACCCCGACAGCGCCACCTTCGAGAACACCATCCTGCCCTTCGAGGACAGCGGACGTCTCCTCGACCGCGTCAGTCGCGTCTTCTTCGCACTGGTAGAGGCCGACAAGACACCCGAAATCGCTGAAATAGAGAAACAAGTGCAACCCCTGCTCACCGATCTCGAGAACGAAATCTCCTTCAACCAAGCCCTCTTCCAGCGCATCCGTCAAGTCTATGACCGTGAGCACGATGCACTCACCGGTGAAGACCAGAAACTCCTGGAGGAAATCTACAAGGATTTCGTGCGCCGGGGAGCACTCCTGCCCGAGGACAAGATGGAACGCATGAAAGCCATAAACCGACGCATCTCCGACCTGCAGCAGCAGTGGGGCAACGACCTGCCCGATGCCACCAACGACGCCGTGGTGTGGGTGCAGACAGCCGACGAGCTGGCAGGGCTCAGCGAGGCCGACATCGCCCAATGTGCAAAAGATGCCGAGAATCTGGGCAGCAAGGCACCCTACGCCATCGTCATCGTCAACACCACACAGCAGGCGCTCCTCACCAACCTGGACAACCGAGAGCTGCGCCGCCGCATCTTCGAGGCTTCCGTCCACCGTGCCGACGGCACCAACAAGCACAACACCTTCCCCCTCGCCTGCGAAATCGCCAAGCTGCGCGCCGAGCAGGCCGAACTGATGGGCTACGAGAACTACGCCAGCTACTCCCTCGAGAAGACCATGGCCAAGACTCCGAACAACGTCTATGCCTTTCTGAAGAACCTCATCAGCCAGTACGTGCCCAAAGCCGATGCCGAGACCCGCGCCATCGAGGACTTTGCCCGCCAGAGTCAGGGCGCAGACTTCCAGCTGCAACCCTACGACCGCTTCTACTATTCCGCCAAGATGAAACAGCAGCTGCTCAACATCACGGAGGACGAGGTGAAACCCTACTTCAACGTCGATAGCGTGCTGCTCAACGGCGTCTTCTATGCCGCACAGCGAGCCTACGGCCTCACCTTCCGCGAACTCCCCGACCTGCCCTGCTACCATCCCGACATGCGCGCCTTCGAGGTGCTGGACAAGGACGGCAGCCCGCTGGCCCTCTTCTACTGCGACTACTTCCGTCGCCCGACCAAGCGCGGCGGTGCCTGGATGGACGGCTTCCAGAAGCAGAGCCGCCGCTGGCAGCAGCAGCCCATCATCTTCAACGTCTGCAACAGCGCCAAGGCACCCGAGGGACAGCCTTCGCTGCTCACATGGGACGAAGTCACCACGATGTTCCATGAGTTCGGCCACGCCCTCCACGGCATCCTTTCCTCCTGCGAGTACAACCGCCTCAGCGGCACCAGCGTAGCACGCGACTTCGTGGAAATGCCCTCGCAGTTCAACGAGTCCTTCGCCACCATACCCGAGGTCTTCGACCACTTTGCCCGCCACTACGAGACAGGAGAAGCCATGCCCGCCGAACTGAAAGAACGCATGCTCCAGAGCATCAACTTCCAGAGCGCCTACGCCCTCGGCGAGAACCTCGCTGCCACCTGCCTCGACCTCGCCTGGCACATGCTGCCCTCCAAGGACATTCCCGATGTCGGACAAGCCGCTGCCTTCGAGACCGAAGCCCTGCGACAGATCGGACTCCTCAACCCACAGATACCTCCCCGCTACAGCACCAGCTATTTCAACCACGTCTTCGGCGGAGGCTACGCTGCAGGCTACTACAGCTACCTCTGGACAGAAGTCTTGGCCGTGAACATCGCCGACGTCTTCGCCCGGCGCGGAGCCCTCGACCCCGCCACTGGACAAGATTTCCGCGACAAGATTCTCAGCCGCGGCAACACCGGCGACCTCATGCAGATGTTCTCCGACTTCACCGGTATGGCCCAGCCCGATGCCTCCAGCCTCCTCAAAGCCCGCGGACTCTGAAAAAGTTGATAGTTCTACTAAATATCAAAGCGACCAAAGGTCGAGCGGAAAAGTCGAAAGATAATACACCCCGTCAGGTCAGAGGACTTGGCGGGGTGTCTTTGCATGTGGGAGACTGGCTCCGTGTCTGCGTATTTAGGTATAGCGAGCCTGTAGGTCTATGTTACTGGGTAACCTTGTAGGTGCCGGCTTCGTACTCCTTGGACTCCGTTTCGCCAGGGAGGGTGACGGTGGCCGTGGCGCCCTCGGGGATGGTGAACTCCCATGTCCAGATATCGCCCTCGTAGTTCCATTCGCTAGTGATGGTGCCAGCAGCTGAATGGTATTCGGCGTTG
>CACXXT010000019.1:0-30472 GCA_902771725.1 uncultured Bacteroidales bacterium | reverse complement strand
GTCCCAGACGCTTGTCGGGCTGTGGACGCATGATGATGTGTCGGAATCCGGGCTGTGCGGGGTCAGCTGCGATGCCTGCCGCGTTCTCCCACAGCCACTGGCATACGCATCCGTAGGCGTAGTGGTTGAAGCTGTTCATGCCGCGCGGACCCATTCCCTTGTCGAGCATATAGCTGTTCCAACGCTCCCAGATGGTGGTTGCCCCCTGATCTATGGAGTAGAGCCAACTGGGGTTCTTGCGCTGCAGCAGCAGGGTGTAGGCCACGTCGCTCATGCCGTACTCAGTGAGTGTGGGCATGAGGATGCTGGTGCCGAGGAATCCCGTCTGGAGGCAGTCGCCGTGGTCCTTGAAGTTCTGGCGCAGACGTGCTATCACAGCCTCCCGTGCCTCGCCTTCGAGGAGTCGGTTGTGGAGCGCAAAAAGGGCGGGGGTCTGCATGGTATTGAGAATCTCGTTGACGAAAGTGCCGTCGGGACGGATGTAGCGCTGGAGCAGCAGGTCACGTGCTGTGGCCACCATTTCCTCGTAGGGAGCAGCGTCGCGACCTGTGGCGCGTGCCATGTCGCTCATCATGCGTGCATCCATAATCCAGTAGTTCAGGCTGAGGTAGTTCCAGTAGTCCACGGCCTCAGGCTTGGGTCCGCGTTCGTCGAAAGCACCTCCTCCACAGCTCTCCAGGGGTTCGTAGCTGAGCCAGTCAGCCCATTGGTAGTTACCATTCTCTGGGGCGAGCGTCTGGTGGTCGTACTGAGTCTGGCTGATGTGCTGGATGAACTTGTCCATGGCCTCCCAGTTCTCGTTGACGATCTCTGTATCAGCGAATTGCTTCCAGATGGTCCATGGGACGATGATGCCTGCATCTGTCCATCCGAGTCGCATGCACTCTCCTCCGTATTGCGCGGTGGGTGCCACTCCCGGGAATCCTCCCTGGCTGTTCTGGGAGTCGCGCATATCGCGCATCCATTTATGGAAGAAGTCGCGTGTGTTTGCGAAGAAGGTACCGGTCTCTGTGAACACCTGAGTGTCTGCCGTCCATCCCAGTCGTTCGTTGCGCTGTGGGCAGTCTGTGGGCACGCTGAGATAGTTCGAGCGCTGTCCCCAGATCGTGTTGGATATGAGTTTGTTTACGTCCTCGTTGCCAGTGGTGATGACACCTGTCTCGAGGTTCTTGGCGATGGATGTCACCGGCAGGGAGCGCATCTGTCGGATGGCGACGTCTGCCGTGGCGGTGATGCTGACGTAGCGGTATCCGAAGAAGGTGCAGCGGGGATGGTAGCTCTCGTAGTCTTCGCTGCCTGCGAAAGTATAGACGGCGCGGAATCCGTACTTGTCGAAGCGCAGGTTGTCGCGATGCACGCTGCCCTCGGGTCCGTCCATGCCTCGGCTTCTGGCTCCGCAGCTGTCGTTGAGGAGTTCTGCCGGCAGACAGGTGAGCACGGTGCCCTCTGCTGCCTTGAAGACGAAGCTGGGCACGGCGGCGGCATTCTGTCCAAAGTCCACCACGAGAGTCTCGCCAGGTGCGAGGGTCATCTCCTGTCCGTCGGCGTACTCGCGGAGGATGGACACCTTGCCGTAGACGTCGTCCGTGGCTCCTTCGATGTCCTTCCATACATATGCCCTGACGGGTGCCAGCGCGAGGTCTTCGCGGAGATAGACCCCAGCTCCTTCGGAAGGGAGTATGTCACCCTGGAACTCGGTGTTTTCCTCGGGCGTGGAGAGCAGTTCGGGTGTCTCGTAGCCGGGTCGGATGCGGGCATCGTACTCCTCTCCGTCGAAGATTCCGGCGTGGGTGACGGGCCCTGCGATGCCAGCGCGCCAGTTCTGGAGGTCTGTGCCGTAGAGCTTGTGTGTGCCGTCGACGAAGGTCAGTTCCACCACTCCACGGAAGGCGCATTTGTGGCCGATCATGCCGTCGTGACCCCAGGGCGTGACGATCTTGTCTGCCCACCATCCGGGTGTCACCTGTACAGCGAGCTGGTTCTCGGCGTCCTGGCTGGTGCGCATGAGTTCCGTGATGTCGTAGGTGAAGGAGCGCTTGGTCTTCTCGCGGTGGGTGAATCCGGGTTTCAGCACTTCCTCGCCTACGCGCTGTCCGTTGACGTAGAGGTCGTAGATGCCCAGTCCTGCCGTCATCCAGCGGGCCTGCACGATGCGGGCTTCGTTCTTCAGGGAGGATAGGAACCAGCTGGCGCCGTCTGCTGCTCGGCCGTTGGCTTCATCGTTGATGCTGCCGGTGACGACGGGGCATTCTGCCACGGAGATCCATTTCGAAGCGGACCACGCGGCATCGTCCAAGGCTGCTGTGCGCTGGCCTTTGGGGGCAGGTACCTGGCAGCCCGAAATTGCCACTGCCGCAAGGGCAATGGCGAGGGTGGTTTTGAGAGAGATGGTTGTTTTCATCTTTTTTTTTGGGGGGGTAAGTTAAGGGGGAATGTCGCGATGAAATCGCGACGTAAAAAACGGGACAGAGGCCGGAGACGAGGAAACCGGGGGAGAGAAAAGAGCGGAAAGCGAGGGGAAGGTCCCTCGCTTTCCGCGGAGGGAGGACGCGAGGTCAGATGACCTCAATGCCCAGTTGCTCGCAGAGCTTGAGGCTCATTTCCTTCAAGCGGAACTTCTGGATCTTGCCTGAACCGGTGAGGGGGAACTGGTCGATGAAGAAGACGTACTTGGGAATCTTGTAGCGCGCAATCTTGCCCCGGCAGAACTCACGGACATCCTCGGGAGTCATCTTGGCTCCCTCTTCGAGGATGATGAAGGCACCGACCTCCTCGCCATATTTCTTCGAGGGCACGGCAGCCACCTGCACGTCGCGTATGCCAGCCATGTGGTAGAGGAACTCCTCTATCTCGCGCGGATAGATGTTCTCGCCTCCGCGGATAATCATGTCCTTGATGCGGCCGGTAATCTTGTAGAAGCCCTGTTCGTCCTTCACTCCGAGGTCTCCGGAATGGAGGAATCCGTTCTTGTCGATGACCTCTGCCGTTGCCGTGGGGTTCTTGTAGTAGCCCTTCATGACGTTGAATCCGCGGCAGCACATCTCTCCCTGGACTCCTACGGGGCATTCCTCTCCCGTCTCGGGGTCCAGCACCTTCACTTCTACGAAGGGGAAGTCGCGCCCCACGGTGGTGCATCGCTGCTCGAAGGTATCGTTCAGGCAGGTCTGTGTCATTCCCGGCGAGGACTCTGTGAGTCCGTAGACGCTGGTGATGGTCATGTACATCTTCTCGCTGACCTGCTTCATCAGTTCCACGGGGCAGAGCGAACCCGCCATGATGCCCGTTCGGAGGCAGGTGAGGTCGAACATGGAGAACATCGGGTGATTCAGTTCAGCTATGAACATCGTGGGCACGCCGTAGACTGCCGTGCAACGCTCTTTGTGGATGGACGCGAGTACCACCAGCGGGTCGAACTTCTCCACCATGACCTCCGTGCATCCGTGTGTGAGGCAGTTCATGGTGGCTAGTACGACTCCGAAGCAGTGGAACAGCGGCACACAGACGCAGAGCTTGTCGGCCTGGGTGAAGCCCATGTTCTCGCCGGTGAAGTAGCCGTCGTTGGCGATGTTGTAGTGTGTGAGCATGACGCCCTTTGGGAAGCCCGTGGTGCCGCTGGTGTACTGCATGTTGCAGACGTCGTGGCAGGAGACGTGGCTCTTCACCTCGTCGAGTTCCTCGTCCTCGATGTTCTGTCCCAGCAGCAGGAGCTCTGCGGTGTTGTACATACCGCGGTACTTCTCCATCCCGATGAACACAACGTTTTTCAGGTAGGGGAATCGCTCGCTGTTGAGGTGCCCTCGTTCGCAGGTCTTCAGCTCCGGCAGCATCGTGTAGGTCATGTCCACGTAGTTGCAGTCCCAGGTGCCGTCGGTGATGCAGAGCGTGTGCATGTCCGAGTCCTTGCAGAGGTACTCCAGCTCATTCTGCTTGTAGTTCGTGTTCACCGTCACCAGCACGGCTCCGATCTTGGCCGTGGCATAGAGGAACGTCAGCCAGTCCGGGACGTTCGTGGCCCAGATGCCTACATTGGAACCCCGCTTGACGCCGATGGCCAGCAGTCCCTTTGCGAGGTTGTCCACGCGCTGGTTGAACTGTCGCCAGGTGAAGCGGAGGTCACGGTCGGAATAGACGATGTATTCTTTGTCGGGCGTGGTTTCTGCCCAGTGCTCCAGCCATTGCCCGAGGGTGCGCTCGTGGAGCACATAGCCTTCACTTCCGGTTTCAGCCGGATATGTCCTGTCTGGCAGAGGTCGCCCTGCCATGTCTAATTTCACGTTACTCATACATTAATTAAAAAGGAATATATACCAAGGCGAGTATCTTGGCGGACTTGCCGGGGGCTCCGTGCACGTGGTGCTTGACGATGGAGTCATAGTAGATGCTGTCGCCCTGCTGGAGGCGATAGGTCTCCTTGCCGTACTCAATCTCCACTTCCCCTTCCATCACGTAGATGAACTCCTCACCCTCGTGGGCAGAGAGCTGGAACTGCGGGGTCTCCTCGGGGTTGATGTCGATGATGAATGGCTCCATGTGGCGTCCGGTCTTCTGCTGCGCCAACGGATGGTACTCCATGTGCTTGCGGGCATCTGTGGCTCCGTTTGAGAAGCTGATACTACTGTCCTTCTCGCGGTCTGCGGCACGGCACACCACGGGTCCCAGCGCATCGTTGTCGTCCAGGAAGGTGCCCAGACGGACACCCAGTGCACGGGCAATCTTGATGAGCGGACCCAGCGAGGGGAGATTCTGGTCGGTCTCGATAGAGACGATTTGGGATTCTGAGAGACCGCTACGCTCGGCAATCTCTGCGACAGAGAGATTCTTGGACTCTCTGATTCCTTTAATTTTGTTTCCTACAACAGGCATAGAACTATCAAAATGTATCTGTGTTTGATGAATTTGGCGACAAAGTTACAACGAAAATCCGAGATTCTGCGTATCTGAGAACAAAAAATTTCGTCTTCTCGCTCTTTTTCACTAACTTTGCGCCGCAAATTCATCAAAATCACACCATACTACTCATGAACGAACTCCAACTTAAGTACGGGTGCAACCCGAACCAGAAGCCCTCGCGCATCTTCATGTCCGACGGCTCAGAGCTTCCCATCCAAGTCCTCAGCGGCCGTCCCGGCTACATCAATTTCCTCGATGCCCTGAACGCCTGGCAGCTCGTCAGCGAGCTCAAGGCCGCCACCGGTCTGCCTGCCGCAGCCAGCTTCAAGCACGTCTCGCCGGCCGGTGCTGCCGTGGGGCTTCCTATGAGCGACACCCTCCGCCGCATCTACTGGGTGGATGACGTGGACTTCGAGCTGACACCTATAGCTATAGCATACGCACGTGCACGCGGAGCCGACCGCATGTCGTCCTACGGCGATTTCATCGCCCTCTCCGACACCTGTGACCGCGCCACGGCCCTGCTCATCAAGCGCGAAGTCAGCGACGGAGTCATCGCACCTGCCTACACCGACGAGGCGCTGGAAATCCTCCGCGAGAAGCGCAAGGGCACCTACAACGTCATCCAAATCGACACCGCCTACCGCCCTGAGCCCATCGAGCGCAAGCAGGTCTTCGGCATCACCTTCGAACAGGGGCGCAACGAAATCCGCCTGGACGACCCCGCACTCTTCGAGAACATTCCCACGCAGAACAAGCAGTTCCCCGCAGAGGCCCGGCGCGACCTGCTCATAGCACTCATCACGCTGAAGTACACACAGTCCAACAGCGTCTGCTACACCAAGGACGGACAGGCTATCGGCATCGGTGCCGGACAGCAGAGCCGCATCCACTGCACACGCCTGGCAGGCCAGAAGGCGGACATCTGGTGGCTGCGCCAGCACCCGAAGGTGATGGCTCTGCCCTTCGTGCCCGGCATCCGGCGTGCGGACCGCGACAACACCATCGATATATACATCTCCGACGACCACGACGACGTGCTGGCCGACGGCGCCTGGCAGCAGTTCTTCACCGAGCGTCCCGAGGTGCTCACCCGCGAGGAGAAAGCAGTCTGGATTGCACAGAACACCAACGTATGCCTCGGCAGCGACGCCTTCTTCCCCTTCGGCGACAACATCGAGCGCGCCCACAAGAGCGGGGTACAGTATGTGGCACAGGCCGGAGGCAGCGTGCGCGACGACCATGTTATCCAGACCTGCGACAAATACGGCATTGCCATGGCATTCACTGGCGTGCGCCTCTTCCACCATTAATATTCAGCCATTCATGTTCCACCTTTAATGTTCCACCATTAATTCCAGAGCCATGAGCAACAATCAGTTTGGCGGCGACGACATCGACCAAGTCATCCTGGGAGGCATTACGTTCAAGGGCGCTGCCAAGGGAACCAGACGCGAAGAGACAGGCAAGGTGAAGACCAAAGCCAAGAAGAAAGCGTATATCACGGGAGCACACGGCAGTGCCGCTGCCAAGAAGAAAGCGGACATCAGGCGGGCACGCCAGAACCGCCACAAAGGCAGCAAGTGATTGCCGGGAGAGGCTCTACGCACCATGCCCGACACAGCCGCACAGCGACACAGATACACAGTAACAAAGCAGCACAGAAACTACAGATGGCGCACGATGCCGGAGTAGGTACGCCCACTATTGATGCCCAGTCGACGGGCAGAGAAATAGTGGGCGTAATCTGTATGGCAGCAGATGCCGGAGAACGTGATGTTCTGAGGCGGCACGCCGGCACGCTCCAACTGCCAGGCATTCACCTCCGGCAGGTCGATGTACCATCGGCGTACGGGTCGAACGCCCGCCGGGGTGGGCACGCGTGTGGCAATCTGCGCCATCGGGAATCTGGCGAGGCGAAAGGCTTCGTAGACGTCCGCGCCGACCTCGAATGCCGTGGGGCCGATGCATGGTCCGAGTACGCAGCGGAGGTTTGAGCTCTGGGTTCCAAAAGCCTCGTACATCTTGGCTATCGTCTGCACTCCGATGCGAGCCACCGTGCCGCGCCAGCCGGCATGCGCTGCACCTATCGCACCCGTGACAGTGTCGTAGAAAAGTATCGGCAGGCAGTCCGCAGTGCTCACCCCGACACAGACATCCGGCAGGTCGGTGATGACAGCATCCACGCCCTCAAGCGCCGACTCACGTCTCTTGGAAGCCAACAGCTTAGAAGTGACGACGACACAGAGGGTGCCATGCGTCTGACGCGGTATAATGAGGCTTTCAGGAGGGATGCGCAGGTAGTCTGCCAAACGCTGCTGGCAGCTACGCACATGCGAGGGGTCGTCGCCGGTATAGGACGTGACGTTGAACCCCGAGTAAGGCAGTTCTGCCTCCTCGGTATATCGTTGGGTGGAGAACGCCACGATATTTGAAGCTAAATTGTAGATCATACAGCGGGGGGCGAGGGCTGCTACTTGTCCTCCTCTATTTCTACGTATTCGATGTCGTCCAGGTCTTCGAGGTCATCTATGATTTCCAGTTCCTCGTCGTTGTCGGCATCGTCCAGAGGCTCGATGTCCTCGAGGTCATCGAAATCGCTCAGGTTCTTGTCCGCATGGACCAGCGAAGGGTGGAATGAAATGGGCACACCTGCAGCGCCGTCGGCAGTGGAGGCGTCGGAGCCCGCAGCGCTGAAATCCCCCACCGCAGCCTCGTGCAGGCGCAGGGGCTCCAGTTCCCGCCAGAGCAGGTCCTTGAGTTCCGTGATGTGGTAGCCCGTGACAGCTGAAATAAACAGACAGGGCAGGTCTTCGGGGAGTTCGGCAGAGAGCATCTGCATCAGCTCTTCGTCCAGCAGATCCGCCTTCGTGATAGCCAGCAGGCGTCGCTTCTGCAGCATCTCCGGGTTGTAGGTGGCGAGCTCGTTGAGCAGCACCTCGTAGTCATGGCGGATGTCGTCGGTGTCGCCGGGTATCATGAAGAGCAGCAGGGCATTGCGCTCGATGTGCCGGAGGAAGCGCAGTCCCAGTCCCTTGCCCTCGCTGGCACCCTCGATGATGCCGGGAATGTCGGCCATGACAAAGGAACGGTTGTCGCGATAGCGCACCACACCCACGGAAGGTTCCAGCGTGGTGAACGGGTAGCCGGCAATCTTGGGGTGGGCAGAGCTGATGGCGTTGACGAGGGTGCTCTTGCCGGCATTGGGGAATCCCACGAGTCCCACGTCCGCCAGCATCTTCAGCTCCATGACGACCACCTGCTCCTGCATGGGTTCGCCGGGCTGGGCATAGCGCGGAGCCTGATTGGTGGCGGTGGCAAAGTGCTTGTTGCCCAGGCCTCCGCGTCCACCCTTGAGGAGCTGGACAATCTGGCCGTCGTGGGTGACGTCGCAGAGGAATCGTCCCGTATCGGCATCGTAGACGACAGTGCCGCAGGGCACGTCGATGTAGCGGTCCTCGCCGTCGGCACCGTGGCTGCCGTTCTTGCCTCCGTTGCCTCCGTGGCCGGCAAAGATATGGCGGTCATAGCGCAGGTGCAGAAGCGTCCAGTAGTTGCGATTGCCACGCAGGTAGACGTGCCCTCCACGTCCGCCGTCGCCTCCGTCGGGGCCTCCGTTGGGAGCATACTTGGCCCGGTGCATGTGGGCCGATCCGCGTCCGCCCTTGCCAGAGCGGCAGACGATCTTGACATAATCTATAAAGTTGGTTTCCATGTGCTTAATGCTTTGAATGCCTTGGGCAGGTAGTGAATGATATCGGAGGCGATCAGGCTCTCTTCGCCCAGTTCCTCGGCAGCAAGGTCCCCGGCCAGTCCGTGGAGGTAGACACCCAGCTGCACGGCCTCGGCAGGAAGATAGCCCTGGGCCAGCAGCGCCGTGAGGATGCCCGTGAGGACGTCGCCACTGCCGGGAGTGGCCATGCCGGGATTGCCGGTGGGGTTGAAGTAGACATCGCCCGTGGGAGTGCAGATCTGGGAATAGTGCCCCTTGACCACCACGAAGAGTCCATAGGTGATGGCCAGGTTGCGCGCCCGGTTCATGCGTTCGAAACTGGTCTGGCTGTGACCCGCGAGCCGGTCCAGTTCCTGCGGATGCGGGGTGAGAATGCTCTCCGACGGGATGTCGTGCAGCCATTCCTTGTTGTCCGAGAGGAGGTTGAGCGCATCGGCATCGAGCACCATCGGACAGACTTGCTGCAGCAGGTAGTCGTGCACCGCTGCAGCGGTGTAGCGACTGCGCCCCAATCCAGGCCCCATGCCTATGGACTGGTAGCCGGCGGCATCGATGGCGGAGGTGACGATGTCCTCGTCCACGTCCATCTGCACGACAGCCTCCGGCACCGAGGTCTGCATGATATCCAGGCAGGCGTGGGGCGTGTGCAGCGTCAGCTTCCCTACCCCACCGCGCAGCGCAGCCCTGGAAGCCAGGATGGCAGCACCTGCCATGCCGCGCGAGCCGGCCACGAGGAGCGCATGGCCCATGGTGCCTTTGTGGGCAAAGCGGGGTCGGCGGCGCAACAGCGCACGCACCTCCGGTTCCTCCGTCAGCCAGAGGTGGGTCTTCAGCGAATCCAGTCCCTCGGCACTCAGGCCGATGGGCAACAGGACGAAGTTACCCACAAAGCGCTGGTTCTCAGGATAGAGGAAAGCCAGCTTGGGCAACTCAATGCTCAGGGTGAGGTTCGCACGTACGATAGCAGAAGTGTCGTTGTAAGCATTGTCCTCGCACATCATGCCCGAGGGCACATCGATGCTGATCACCATGCATCGGCTCTGGTTCAGGCGCTTGGCCACTAGCGCAAAGCCTCCGCTGAGGGGTTTGTTGAGTCCTGTGCCGAAAAGTGCGTCGATGACGAGGTCGTCGGCATGCAGCTCCGGGAACACCAGTTCGGAGGTGATTTCCACGAGCTGCACGTCCTCACGTTCGCGCAGCCGGTCGCGGTTCGTCTCGCAGTCGGGGTTCAGCTGACCGCGTACATTAAATAAATAGGCCGTCACGGCCCGTCCGGCATCTGCCAGCATCCGCGCCACCGCCAGTCCGTCGCCTCCGTTGCCGCCGGGACCTGCGAAGACGAAGAACCGGCGCCCGTCGTCCGGGATGCGACGCAGGATTTCATCAGCTACCGCACGACTGGCGCGTTCCATCAGCTCCAAGGACTCGACGGGTTCGTTTTCTATGGTGAAAATATCCAGTTCGCGGAATTGTCCGCCCGTCAAAATCTTCATATTTTACCTTTTTTATCGTTTTTCGCTGCAAAAATACGTCAAAGCGTGCGAAAAACCAAAATAAATCACTACTTTTGTGCCGAAAAATACAAAGTTTATGGAAAAACTACACGTATTAGACAAGACTTTTGCCGTCAGCATCCCGGAGGCAGAGATTCTGAAACAAGTCCGCAGGGTGGCAGCCGAGATCACCCGCGACATGGAGGGGAAGTCCCCCTTGTTACTCCCGGTGCTCAACGGTTCGTTCATCTTCGCGGCCGACTTGCTCCGCCAGATTCCCATTCCCTGCGAGGTCAGTTTCATCAAGCTGGCCAGCTACCAGGGCACCCAGTCCACCGGACAGATTCGGGAAGTCATCGGACTGAACACCGACATCACCGGCCGGCACATCGTCATCGTAGAGGACATCGTCGATTCCGGCATCACCATGGCGCACATGATCGAGACGCTGCAGGCACAGAACCCGGCATCCATCAGCGTGTGCACGCTGCTGCTGAAGCCCAATTCGTTGAAGGTGGAGGTGCCCGTGGACTATTGCGCCATGCAGATCCCCAGCGATTTCATCGTAGGATACGGACTGGACTACAACGGATTCGGACGAAACACCAAGGACATTTATACGCTGGTGGACGAATGATGGCAGCGACCGGGAATTGGAAAAACGTAAATCAATAACACATAAAGACAAAATGAAGAACATTATCATCTTCGGTGCACCCGGTTCGGGCAAAGGCACCTACAGTGCAGAGATTGCAGAACGCTACGGAATGGGACACATCAGCACAGGCGACGTCCTGCGTGGCGAAATCAAGAACGAGACAGAGCTGGGCAAGATTGCCAAGAGCTATATCGACCAGGGACAGCTCATCCCCGACGAGCTGATGATTGACATTCTGGCCAAGACCTACGATTCCCTGCCCGCCGGCAAGGGCGTCATCTTCGACGGATTCCCCCGCACCATCGCCCAGGCCGAGGCGCTGAAGAAGATGCTGGAAGAACGCGGAGACGAACTCGGAATGATGATCGAACTCATCGTCAGCGAGGACGTGCTGATGATGCGCCTGCTGCGCCGCGCCCAAATTGAAGGACGTGCCGACGACAACGAGGAGACCATCCGCAAGCGCTTCGCCGTCTACCACAGCCAGACCGAACCCCTCTCCAAGTGGTTTGCCGCTGAAGGCATCCGCCACACCTTCGACTGGGGCATCTGCAAGACCAAGGAAGGTATGCTCGAAGCTATCTTCCAGGAAATCGAGAAGCAGAACGCTTAATAACTTAAACACGGAACAGATTCCACGAATCTCGCCACCGTGCCTGAAAACATGAACCAGAAGATTATCCGCCGACTGGCGAGCCTGTTGCTGCTGGCACTGGCAGTTCCCGTTCAGGCGCAGACCGAAATCGCCGAGTTCCGGCCGGGCGTCACCCTGGACGGAGTGAACTACTTCCTGCCGAAGACCGTGTTCGAGGTGGTGCTCGTGGCAGAGAAGGCCGTGACCACTCCGGGCGAGTTCGCGGCCTACTCCGATAGGTACCTCCGCCAACCAAACGTGCCCACCGTGGAGTCCACCACCTGGACACTGAAGAGCATCACCCTCCTGCCCTACGGAGTCCCCGACCCCGCAAAGGCATATAATATTAAGGTGAAGTCCAAGACCACAGCACCGCTCGTCAGCCTCACCGACAACGGCCTGCTGCTATCCATCAACACCGAGGCAGAAGCCGAACCTGCACCCGAACTGCCCAAGGCAGTGCCGGCACCCAAAGCCGTCAACGGACGCGACCACATGACCCACGACATCCTCGCTGCCGGAAGCACCGCCAAGATGGCACAGCTCACGGCAGAGGAGATTTATGAAATCCGCGACAGCCGCAACGCCCTCATCCGCGGCGAGGCAGACAACACCCCGAAGGACGGCGCACAGCTGAAGCTGATGCTGGACAACCTGGACCAGCAGCTCTTTGCCCTCGAATCGCTCTTCAAGGGACAGACACTGACCAGCACGGAGGTGCTCACCTTCGACTTCGAGCCGGAGGCGCTGCAGGATTCCACGGAGGCAGAGAACCCCGCCGGCGCCCAGCGAAGACTGCTCTGCAGATTCTCGCGCAGACTGGGACTCGTGGCGCCCGACGACCTCAGCGGGGAACCCATCTGGATCACCATCACGCCCACCGGCAACCTGCCGCAGCGCAGCAGCGACCCCGATACCGACAAGAAGAAGCAGAAGATGGAGCAGGGCGTGTGGGTCAACGTGCCCGCCATGGCCAAGGTCACCATCGCCACGGCCCAGCAGAACCTGCTCACCGCCGACGTGCCCATCTGCCAGCTGGGAACCACCGAAGTGCTCTCCGATGCTCTCTTCAACAAGCATACCGAGACCCGTGTGACCATCCACCAGCAGACCGGCAACGTCAAGCGCCTCTGGCAGGAATAGCACAGGAACACAAGATTCACGAATATTGGTATTCAAGCCACTTCTAAAGATTGATTTTTGGTATGGTGGAACAGCAAGTTTCATACAACGTGTCGCTCAGCCTTCGGCGCAGGCTGCTGGGTAGCATCATCGCTCTCTGCGCCTTCTGCACCAGTGCTGGCGCTGCGTACGGCGACCTCATCATCAATGAGATACAGGTTGCCAACATCGATATGTTTATCGACCCGTCGTTCAACTACGGAGGATGGATAGAGCTCTACAACCCCACGGACGAGCCCCTCAACCTCTACAGCTGCTACATCAGCGACGACCCCGCGAACCCGACCAAGTTCAAGTTCCCCTCCCGCTACGGCAACGTGCCGGCCAAGGGGTTCAAGTGCATCTGGTTCGACCACCACACCACGGCTGCCGACAACAGCATGAGCCCCAATGCCTTCAAGCAGGTGGACTTCAAGCTCGATTACGAGGGAGGCACCATCTACCTCTACAACCCCAGCAAGGAACTCATCATCCAGCAGGACTATCCGCCCGCCATCACCCGCTGCAGCTACGCCCGCACCACGGACTGTGGCGACACGTGGTCCTACTGCAGCACGCCCACGCCCGAAGGCACCAACGAGGGCAGCACTTTCGCCAACTCCCAGCTGTCCGCTCCCACCCCGGACCGCGACGGATGCGTCTTCACTGAGGGTTTCACCTTCAAGGTATCCTTCCCCTACGGAGCTCAGCTCTACTACACCACCGACGGCAGCACACCGACCCTGGCCCATGGCCGGCGCAGCCAGACGGGGCAGTTCACCGTCAAGGCGGGCGAGAACGCTGTCTACCGCTTCCGCCTCTTCCGCGACGGATTCCTGCCCAGCTCCGTCATTACGCGTACCTTTATATATAAGGACCGCGACTACTACCTCCCCATCATCTCCGTCGTCACCAACGACGACAACCTCTACGACGACCGCATCGGCGTCTACGTCGACGGCACCAACGGCATCTCGGGCAACAACAAGAACAACAGCAACAAGAACCGCTCCTGGGAACGCCCCGTGAACTTCGAGTACTTCGTGCCCGATGCCGAGGGCAACTACACCAGTTGCGCCCTCAACCAGGAGACGGACTTCGAGGTCTGCGGAGGATGGAGCCGCCACTTCGTACCCGGCTGCACCTCCTTCCGCCTCAAGGCCGTGAAGCAATACGAGGGCATCAACTTCCTGCCCTACCCCTTCTTCCAGAGGAACAAACCATACATCAAGAACAAGGCCCTGCAGGTGCGCAACGGCGGTAACGACACCAGCAGCCGCATCATCGATGCCGCCATCCAGCAAATCATCATCCGCAGCGGTTTCTACCTCGACTGCCAGGACACCCAGCCCGCACACATCTTCTTCAATGGCAAGTTCCAGTTCACCTTTAATATCCGCGAACCGGCCAACGCGAACCTCAGCTACAGCAACTACGGCATCGACAAGGACGAGGTCGACGAGTTCGAGATCAACGGCGTGCAGGGCTACTACCAGAAGTCCGGCGACAACAAGGCCATGTTGCAGTGGGTGAAATGGGCTCAGGAAGCCGTGGATTACCCCAACGACAAGACCGTTTTCGACGACATCTGCAGCATCGTGGACATCGATGAATACACAAACTTCATGGCAGCCGGCTGCTACATCGGATGCTCCGACTGGCTCACCAACTGCAACAACGTCAAGGGATTCCGCTCGCGGGCCGACGGAGGCAAGTTCCACCTCGTGCTCATGGACAAGGACGCCGGCTTCGCATACACCGACATGGTCAGCCGCCTGCAAGGAAGCCTCAACGACTCGCGCTTCAGCACCGGCAAGAACTACCTCATCGACATCTTCCTGAATATGCTCAAGATCGATGCTTTCAGGAAAAGGTTCATCGATGCCTACTGCATCATCGGAGGCAGTGTCTTTGAGCCCGAACGCAGCCGGGCCATCATCAACGAGATGGCCACCCTCTCCTCCCCCGCACTCGAGTGGGAAGGGCGCTCGCCCTGGGGCTCCGCCAACGGCCTGATAAGCCACATCACCAGTGCCTCCGAACGCGCTGCACGCATCAACAGCCTGAAGAATTATCTCCGGCTGGATTCGCCATACAATATCAACATCTCCTCCGAGCTGCCCGGCGCCACCATTCGCATCAACGGTCAGGAAGTGCCCACCGGACGCTTCTCCGGTCCCCTCTTTGCTCCCGCCACCATCCAGGCCGAGGCGCCTGCCGGCTACACCTTCGCCGGTTGGAAATCCGACGGCACCATCACCAACCTCCGCGAACTCATTTCCCTCTCCACCGCCTGGAGCTTCTACGACCAGGGGTCGCTGGACGGAGAGGACTGGACGGCCGTAGACTACTCCAGCAAGGACTGGCCCAGCGAGAAAGGACCTTATGGCTACGGCACCGTGGGCATCGAACCCGGAAAGGGGGACTACACCACCACCCTCGACTATGGCGACGACGCCAACCAGAAACGACCCACCTATTATTTCCGCCGCACCCTCTACATCAACGAGAAACTCAACGAGGGCGTCGATGCCTTCCAGCTCAACTACTACGTCGACGACGGATGCGTCATCTACGTCAACGGACAGGAACTCACCCGCTACCACATGCCCGACGGCAAGCCCACCTACAACACCTATTCCTCTACCTACGAGGGCAACACCGCCTACGGGGGCACCGTCAGCATACCTCTCTCCATGCTCCAGGTGGGCAAGAACGTCATCGCCGTGGAGGTCCACAACACCACCGGCAGCTCCAGCGACATCTACTTCGGAGCCGTGCTCACCCGAGGTACCTATCAGCTGGTCGAGAACAGCGGCGATGCCGAAATCACTCTCCAGAAACTCGGAGGACCCGGTAACTACGGCCTGACGGCTGTCTTCAAGCCTCTGCCCGACCAGGAGCGGCTCGAAGCCATTGCAGCACCCATCAAGGTCAACGAGGTCAGCGCCGGCAACACCGTATTCATCAACGACTACTTCAAGAAGAACGACTGGTTCGAGCTCTACAACTCCACCGACACCGACCTCAACATCGCCGGACTCTACGTCAGCGACGACCTCGAAGAACCCTTCAAGTACCAGATTCCCACGGCATCGCCCCTCAACACCATCGTTCCTGCCCACGGGCATCTTGTCATCTGGGCAGACAAGTTGGAGGACCAGGGCCAGCTCCACACGCCCTTCAAGCTCTCCAACTCCGACGGCTCCGTGGTGCTCATCAATGCCTCCGAGGAGTTCGTGGCAGCCAATCCGGACTTCTTCCGGCAGCATCCTGAGCTGAGTTCCTTTGCCGACGTGCTCACCTACAATGCCCATGCCGGCGACCAGTCCGTGGGACGTTTCCCCGACGGAGCCAACACCTTCTACCTCATGCAGCGACCCACCATCGGTGCCGCCAACTCCCTGCGCACCACCGATCCCGCCATCGGTACGGACGAGGGCGTCAACACGGGCATCAGCGAGCTGCCTGACGACGAGAGCCTGGCCGAGAACAGCAGCGGTATCGCCGGATACTACGACCTCAACGGACGCCGTCTCGGCAATGTCCGCTCTGCCCTGCGTCCCGGCATCTACGTAGTCCGCCTGCCCGACGGCACCTCGCACAAAGTCGTCATCAAATAACCCTGCTCCCCTGAAGTATTAAGAGAACCATGTCCGGCAAAAGCTTCATCTTATATGCTATCCTCGCCGTACTCCTGTTTGCCTCCTGCCTCGACGGACAGCACGCGCCCTCCGAGGCAGACCTCTCGGCGTTCGGGAGCTATGTCTACCGCCTCGACACCGCGAAGCTGCAAGGCAACCTGCAGGCGCTGATCGCTGCCGACACCTCCCGCTGGCGTGCCGACCAGACCGTGCGCCAGTACTATTCCTCCGGTTCTGACGCTGCCGGCGCGCAGGACGCTGAACCCGATGCCCTGAACTTCATCTGGTTCTCCCGTAGCGGGGTCTCGCCCGATGCGGACTCCATCGTGGCTCTCCTGCGTCGGGAGCTGCCCCGCAACGGACTCGACAGCGCAGCGTTCTTCCTGCCATCCATGGCCGGCGACCTCGATGTCGTCCACCGCCTCGCCTTCGATTCCCTCGGCATCGACATCAACCAGCTGCTGCCCCGTCTCGACTATCGCCTCACGCAGGCCTATGTCCGCTATACTGCCGGACAGCGCCGGGGCTTCCTCCGTCCCGCCAAGCTCCTGAACAACCTCGACTTCAAGTCGGGCGGCCCGGGCTATGCACGCCTCTTCGACTACGATGTCCCCGCTCCCGACTACGACGAGGCCCTGCGCCAGGCCTGCGACCCCGATGCGCGCCTCGCCTACCTCGCAGACTCCCATCCGTCAGGTCCCGTCTACGAAGCCCTCGTCCGCCAGCTCGACTCCCTGCCCAGCGCCGAGCAGCGCCGCACCCTCGCCGTCAATATCGAGCGCTGCCGCTGGCAGATGCCGCAGCTGCCCTCCAGCGGACGGCGCATCCTGGTCAACATCCCTGCCCAGCAGCTCTGGGCCATCGCCCCGGACTCCATCATGAACATGCGCATCTGCTGCGGCACCGTGCTCACCAAGACGCCTCTCCTCAACAGTGCCATCACACACATGCAGGTCAATCCGGACTGGATCATCCCGCAGAACATCGTCCGCAACGAGGTCGTCCGCCACGCCGGCGACTCGGCCTACTTCGCCCGAAACCGCTATTATATCGTCGACCGCTCCACGGGCGACACCCTCTCGCCCCGCCACGTCACCGCCGCGCTGATGCAGAGCGGGCGCCTGCGCATCGGTCAGCACTCCGGTCGTGGCAACAGCCTCGGGCGCATCGTCTTCCGCTTCCCCAACGACTTCGCCATCTACCTCCACGACACCAACAATCCCAGTGCCTTCCAGCGCGAACGGCGCACCCTCTCTCATGGATGTATCCGGGTGCAGCGACCCTTCGACCTCGCCAGCTTCCTCCTGCCGGGGGCCGATGAATGGACACTCGACCGTCTGCGCCTCTCCATGGACCTGCAGCCCCAGAGCGAGCGCGGCATCCAGTACCTCAAGGACCTCAGGCAGCGCCAGCGCGAGGATCCCGCCTTCGTGATGCCGCAGCCCCTGCGCCTGCTCTCCTACAGCGACGTGAAACCCAACGTCCCCGTCCACATCACCTACTTCACCGCCTATCCCGACCCCCAGTCCGGCACCCTCCGCTACTACCCCGACCTCTACAACTACGACAAACTCCTCTCCCGCGCCCTCCACCCCTTCCTTTTATACTAACTTCCCCTCCCCCCTTCCTCCCCCCCCTTCCCGCCAAAGAACACCCATATCTGCACCATGAAATGCATTTTTTTACGCAAAGCAGCCATTATTTAGAGAACTTTTTGTACATTTGCAGCCGAAATTCAATACTTAAAGACACCATGGACTCATCATTTCGAACCACAAAGACCCACATCATGAGGTTTGCCTTCGCGCTGGCACTGCTGATTCCATTTGTTGCACAGCAGGCGTCAGCGACAGACACCCTCCTCCGTCGCGCATGCCGCGTCGGAACGCCCAACCCCGCCTTCCTCACCCACCGCGCCCCGCTCCTGCCGAAGGACCCGGGCACCTACATCGGCAGCCGCCGGCAGCTGGTGGTCATGGCCTCCTTCCAGGACCAGGACTTCGAGGCCGACCACGCCACCACGCTGGAAAAGTGGAACAAGATCTTCAACGCCGAGAACTTCAGCGAGGAGCCCTTCGCGGGCTCCCTGCACGACTATTTCAAGGCACAGAGCTACGGTCAGTTCGACCTCACCTTCGACCTCACCTTCGTGGAACTGCCCGACTCCTTGGCGAAGTACCGCAGCACGCCCTATCACGACGAGAACTCCCAGTACCTCGTCATCGACATCGCGGAAGAGCTGAAGCAGCGCGACATCGACTGGGGCATCTACGATTGGGACGGCGACAGCTACGTGGACCAGCTCCTGATCATCTATGCCGGCAAAGGACAGAATGCCGGAGGCAGCAGCAAAACCATCTGGCCCCACCAGTGGTGGCTCACCGAGCACATGAACCAGGCCACGGAAGAGCTCGATGACTACTGCAGCTACAGCACCGTCATCAGCGGCGACAAAGAGTACTACATCGACTGCTACTGCTGCGTGCAGGAAGTCGTGAACACCAAAGAAATCTTCACCTCCTTCGGCACCATCTGCCACGAATACTCCCACTGCTTCGGACTACCGGACTTCTACTATGGCAACGAGCTGGTTGTGGGCGAGTGGGACCTCATGGACTACGGTCTCTACAACGGCGGAGGTTACCGCCCCTGCGGACTTTCCGCCCACGAGCGCATGTTCTTGGGATGGACGACACCGGTCGAACTCACGGACTCCGTACAGATCACCGACATGCCGGCCCTGTGCGACGAACCCGTGGCCTACCTCGTCCGCAACGACGGCGCCGAGAACGAGTATTACATCATCGAGAACCGCCAACAGAGAGGATGGGACGCCGACCTGCCCGGCAAAGGCATCCTCGTCTTCCACATCGAATTCTCACCGGAGCTGTGGGTCTCCACCTCAGAGTATGTCAACACCAGCAGCAAGAAGCGCTACTCGATCTTCCATGCCAACAACGCCAAGGAAATGGATCGTGAGCACTGGGTCTATCCTTATTTCCACATCGATCTGCTGGGCGACACCCTGAAAGTCAACGACCAGCTGACCAACACGTCCTCGCCCGCATCAGAACTGAACAAGCCGAACACCAACGGCAAGCTGCTGATGTCCAAGCCCATCACCCACATGGCTGTGGATGCCGACGGCAAGGCGTCGTTTGTCTTCCTGGAAGACAAGACCACCTCCGTACGCCGGCTGGAGGACACACACACCTCGTCTGCAGACGTCTTCACCCTGGACGGACGACGCCTCAGCCGCCAGCCCGAACGCCAGGGAGTCTACATCAGTAATGGAAAGGTCGTGATAAAATAGCCACAACCTCCCCCTGGCCATGCCTGCCTCCAGGAAACGCACCGGAGGATGACAGACCTAAGTAAAACGCACATCCTATGAGCCCGAAATTCCAGATTCTCAGCAGCCTGAAGGAATACAGCCTGAAGGAAAACGCCCGGCAGTTCCTGCTGTCGCTACTCGCCACCACCGTTTCCATCGCCCTCACCTTCGGCACGGCGGCCATCATCGACGACTACAAGAAAGAACAGGACAAACACGAAATCGTGATGATGGTGATATACGACATGTACTGCACGCTCCAGCAGATAGAACAAGTGGACTCCAATATCCGCGAGGCCATGGACCTTCAGCTGCAGATCTCCAAGGACACCACAACCTTCGATGAGTTGAGGTTCCAGCTGATCCACAAGACACCCTCTATCTCGTTCACCGAGACCACGGAGCACATCTTCTCGTCGAGCATCGAGACCATCAACACCGTGGACAACCTGCTCTTCACCCAGAACGTAGCCGAGTTCTATCTCGCTCGCAAGCAATATGCCTCCGCCATCTGCGACACGCTGATCAACAGCATTTCCATCGAAAGGCCTTTCAACTCCCTCAAGAGAACCCTCGACTTCGACCTCTCCTGGTATGCCATGGCCAGTCAGGGGTTCTTTTCGCAGATGCAGGAGCAGTATGACCAATGCAAGCAGATGATGGACATCTCGGACGACGAGATCAATGCCTACTGGAAGCGCAGGAAGCACATCGAGGAGAACTCTGCCGGCAGGAAGAATACCGAGACCTTTGACAAGATCATAGAGCTGCAGCAGGAAATCCAGGAGAACGCCGAACGACTCAACCTGGAATAGGGACAGAAGACCTCAGCTCGCCCCAGAAGGGACGAGAAATGCAAACGAGCAGTCAGGTCTTGTTATTTAATCACCACCTTACGTCCGTTAACCACGTACACACCCTTGTGTGCGGGCTTGCCGTTGACCCTGCGACCATCGATGGTGTACCACGCGCCAGCACTCCCCTCTCTTTTCGGAGAGGGGTTGGGGGTGAGGCCGTCTGTGTCATCGCCTTCGCCGAAGAACATCTTCACGTTGTTGGCGGGGAGGTCGGTGACACTGATGCCGCTGAGCTCGAAGTAGGCGCGGCAGGCACCGATGGAGGGATACTTCGGGTTTTCGGGATCGGAGAGGTCGTGCTGCGGGTAGTACAGCTTGTTGCCCTCGCCCAGGAAGAGGATGCTGTTGTCCTCGGGGAAGGACATCCTCTTGTACGTACCGATGAACCACAGTCTCTCGTCCTTGCTGCTGACATCATTCGTCTTACGACTGATCCTGACGTTCTCGAACACGGGATTGGTGATATGCTCTGCGTTCGCCGGCCACTTAATAATATAAGGTGTACCCGCCACGATGCTCGTAACCGGTTTGAAGTTCAGGTAGAGCACGCCATCTTCGAAGCCTGTAGCATGAGTATAAACATCAGTTCTTGTATCCAGTTCCATCACTGTGGCCCCCGTGAGCGGAGTACCCGTGAAGCTAACCCCGTCCGTATCATCGCCGTCGGCAACGTCGAACGGCAGGCACAACGTGTTCCAGGCATTGTCGCGGTAGAGGGTGCGTCCGGAGAGGGTAGCGTTGACCTCGACTCCATCCCAGACGTCAATCAGTTCCGCATCTTTGATGGTGGCTCCGGAGTCGTTGTCTGCCAGCAACAGCTCTTTATTGGTGGTGCTGAAGACGAGGGGTGTGCTCCACTTTCCGCCATTGCTATTGACGGCCTGCACCTGCACCGCGTAGCTCGGAACGGCAGAAAGGCCGGTCAGCTCGCAACGGGATGTGGTAACCCCGCTGACCTTCGTCCAAGCGTCCACAGGCTCTGCGATGGTCACATCGTCGACACACACATAGGAGCCCTCCGCTTCGAACGTATGAATGATGGCAATCCATCCGTCACCGGAAAGGCCGCTGAGGTCCACCGTGTACTTCGTCCGGCTGTCGGCCGGGGCAACGTCCCTCAGGAGATAAAAGAAGTTATTCCTATTCCTGGAATACAAGACAGAAAAAGTCTCCTCTGCCGTTCCACTCTTCCAGACATCGAACGAGAACAGGCCTCCAAAGGTTATCATCGGTGTGACGAGCCATTGCAAGCCATTCACATTTGTTGTCTTCACGTAGTCTTCACCATCTGCTTTCGTCCAGCCATCCAGGTCCAACGCTCCAGTCGTTACGCTGAAGTCCTCAGTTGTGACGTCGACGGGACAGCTGCGTACGTTCCACGTCGAGGCTTCGCCGACGTTTGTCCAGCTGATGGTCGCGGATGTCTCGCGGATATCGGAGGCCGCCAGGCCGGTGGGCGTCTGGTTCTTCACAGTGAGCGTTGCCGAGCAGTCGGATTTCACTTCTGTCGTCGCGCCAGTGGGGTATTCGGCCTTCACGGTGTAGGTCTTTGCAGTGGCCGGAGTGACGGTGATGACGCAATCCTGTGTCGTTCCGGCGGGAATCACGAACACCTTTCCACCGCTGATGCCACTGAGCCATAAGTCACCGTCGTAAACGACCTCGCTGTTGTTCGTGACATTGATGGTGATATCCACGCTCTCGCCCAGGGCGATGGTGCTGTGGGATAGCGTGATGCTGTTGAAGGTGAGGCTGGGCACGTTGGCCGGCACGTTGAGCACGGTACCCTTGTCGCCCGTCTTCTGGATGCCTACCACAGCCTCCTGACCATAGTGGTAGCCGTCGGTGGAGCTGCTGCCTCCGATGCCCTGCTCTTCGGGGTTCAGTGCCGACAGCACGAAGTAGCCGTCGCTCGTGCCGCCCCAGCCCCAGTTGATGTGGAACAGGTCGTTGCCGTCCTCGTATTTATAGCCGTCGCACACGAACTCATGGCCGCTGTCCGACGAATGGCCGGCATACAGGACCGGTCGTCCCTGGCTCAGCTCATGATAGATCAGGTCTGTCCAGTCGGCATAGGTATAGAAACTGCGCATGAGGTAAGTCACGGTTTCTGCATAGTCGAAGTAATTCTTGAGGGCGGGGACGATGTCGTAAGTATAGGCACCGGACGAAGGGCCGTAGTTCATCTTGACGGCATAGCCGCAGTACTTCATCAGTTCGGCCACGGCCTGCTGCTGCTCCTCCGTGCTGCTACTGCCGTAGGTTGGAGTCATGTTGCTCCAGTTGATGGAGGTTCCAGCGGGAATAGGATCCAGCGTATAGTTTTTATTGCGGGTGGTATAGCCGGGAATCTCTGCCGTCGTGGTGGTCGTGGCATTCTGGTGGGTTACGGTTTCCGTGTAGAACATCACCTGTGCCATGGCCGTGGCCACGCAACCCGTGGCACAACCGTCAGGGCACAGGTTGTTGTACGGTGCCCCCTGATTCCAGGTTGTCGTGAGCAGGGGCGTGATGGCAGTTTGAGCATGGCTCCCGGCACGCCTGCTGACCTTGGAGGCAGGCTTGCTGCTGCCGTGCGTCTGCATCCACGCAATCTCGTCGGCGTAGCCCTGCAGCCATCTGCCGCGCTCGCCGTAGCCGAGGATGGGAGTGATGGTGGCATCGTCGTTGCTGACGACGACAAAGCCGCCGCCGTTGCTGACGTTGAAGAGGTACAGGCCGCTGACTTGTCCTGCTGCAGCAACGGTGGGTGCTGATTTCCTTGTGTTGTGGCTGTTCACGAACTGCTGCGCGAGCTGCAGCGCCTGTTTCTCCGACACCTCCTCGCACCGTACACCCGTGATGCCGCACACCAGCAGCATCACGGCACAGATGATCTTCCTACTCATATCTACGAACTGACTGCAACTTATTCTTCCCAGTCGTCCCAGTCGACGGTGTTGGCCTTCACGCGGGCTGCCTGGTTGCTGCCGCCGCCATAGGTAATGCCTACTTCATTGCTAGTATTGACGTGGGTCACTCCGCTGAGTGCCATCATCTGTGCAGCTTCGATTTCCACCACGCTCATCGTGGGCTTCTGATACCTTCTTTTCATATTCTTGTTTGGTATTTATGTTTTGTTTTCTACAATTTATCACTTTGGTTGAAAAAGTTTACCTAGTTTCCGGTTTAATCTCCTTCAACTGTGTTTTAAAACTGGTGCAAAGTTACTAAAGGTTGCATTTCCAGCAAAATAAATTCACTATTTTATGCCGTTTCCCTATCATTTTTTAATCATTTTACGTATTATCGTGCGGAATTGTCATTAGACACAGAAACACAGAGGAATCATGTTTCATGGGTAGTATTGAACTGCTCGGCGCAGCGGCTTGGGCAGTGCGCGGCGGTTGAGGAAGATGTAGGTGGTGTTGAGGGTCATGTAGTCGCGCGACATATACCAGATGCCCTTGTAGAGGCCTACCTTGCCCCAGGTGTTCTTCACCATGTAGTAGGGGCGGCCGTGTTCATCGACGGCCTTGCCGTAGATGAGCATCACGTGGTCGTAGGTGAAGCGCCAGTCGTCCCACTGTTCCTGCCGCAGCGCCTGCGAGGGGCGTATGCTGTCGGGCAGTTCGGCGGTGCCGGTGCGGGTGAAGTCACCCGTGACATCGCCGCCCCAGGCCACGGTGTAACCGGCGTCGAGGGCCGCATCGATGGCGGCCATCAGCTCGTCGATGGGGATGTTGTAGCTGGGCTTCAGGCGCCACTTGTAGGGCGCCTCTATCACGCACCACTCACGGAAAGGGTGGTGCGTGTAGCTGGTGAGGCTCACGTAGTCGTCGGGGTTCAGGCCGAGGCTCGCGGCAAAAGTCTGCGGCGTATAGGTCCTGCCCTCATAGACGAAGGAGTCGGGGCAGCGGCCCACATAGCGGTCGATGACGGCCTGCACGCTGTCCTGCCAATGAGCCTTGGGGGCTTTGGCGTCCTTGACGACGATGGTGCGCACCAGGCTGTCCAGCTCGGGGAAGAAGACCTTGAAGTTGGCCAGCGAGTCGCCCACGAGCGAGCCGGGGGCGGGCATGGCGTCCTCGGGGCAGATGCCATGGTGGCGAATCACGTCGAGCACGTCGTCGCACGAACCGCCCTCGGAAATCTGGCTGAAGCCGTGCATACGGACGTAGTGCGTGGCGTTGTCCATATAGTCCTTGTTGACCACGAACATCTCGCAGAGGTCGTATGTCCGGCCCGTCTGCCGCAATATCTCGCTCTCGAAGAAGCCCAGTGTGCCGTAGGCCCAGCAGGTGCCGCTGCGCCATTGGTTCTTTATGCTCGTTATCGGCAGCTCCTTCACCGTCGTGAAGGTCTTCTGCTCCTCTGCTGTCTTCGCCTGCCGCTGCAGGTTCTCCTGTGCACTTATCATCCCAGTGGCGGCACAGAGCAGGGCGATGAGGGTGATGATACGTTGTTTCATTGTTTTATTCTTTTCTGTGGTCGCCTGCGGCTCAAAATTATAAGAAAATTGGTTCAAAAAATTATAAGAGTTTTATCTTCTCAATTTCGGCGTTCAAAGGGTCACGCCTAAACCATTCGGAGAAAAGGCTGTCGCTTCCGAAATTGATTATCATGCCGTACTCGATGTGCGTCAAGTGCATGTAGTTGAACAATTGGCGGCGGTGCTCTTTATCTACGAAGTTCACGGCCTTCAGTTCCAGAATGATGTTTCCGTTGACGACCAAGTCCATGCGGTAGGTCTGGTCGAGCAGCACGTCATCCCAGTACATCGGCAGGGCGACCTGTCGCTCCACCGTGTAGCCCTTCTGTTCCAAGAGGTATTTCAGAGCGGCCTCGTAGGCACTCTCCAACAGTCCCTTGTGGAACTTGCTATGCACTTTCATAGCTTCGCCTGTGATTTCTTTGAAGAACTCGTATTTCTTGTTATGCTCCTGTATCAAGTCCATATTATTTGATAATTTTCTAATTTAATTTTCTTATAATTTTTCTTTTCGGAGAGGGGTTGGGGGTGAGGCCGTCTGTATCATCGCCTTCTCCGAAGAACATCTTCACGTTTCCGGCCGGGAGGTCGGTGGCGCTGATGCCGTTGAGCTGGAAGTAGGCGCGGAAGGCATTGATGGAGGCGCCGGTCTGGGGATAATAGAGGGTGTTGCCTGCGCCGAGGAAAAGGATACTGCGGTTGTCGGCGGTGAAGGACAACGCATCGTAGGTGCCGGTGAAGGTGACATTGGCGGTCTCAACGTTACGGGCTGTATTATCGACGGTCACACCACTGAAGGTGGGATTCACAATGTTGTGTTCGTTGTCGTCCACATAATCGTTGGCTTTCTCCCAACGAATAATATAAGGTGTACCTGCAGTGAGGGTCTCTACAGGCTCGCTGAAGTTGAGAGTCAGCTCGCCGCCAGCATACAATGCGCTGCTGAGGGTACGAGCCTCGGCACCGGCCAACGGGCTGGCAGCGAGCACGACGTCGAATGGCAGGCACAGCGTGTTCCAGTCGCCATCCTTGTAGAGCGTGCGGTCGGCGAGCTGGAGGGGGAACTTGCCGGGACCCCAGCCGAGGTCGAGGGGCAGAAGGGGATGGGCGGCATCCGCCTGGGCAAGGACGGCGAGGAGGGCGATGGCCTGGGTGTTGGAGGCCTGGTCGCGCAGAGCTGGCACGGCTCCGTTGTTGGTGGTCACGTCGCAGCGCGCAAAGTTGTCAAAGTTGTAGTCGTCCCTTCCGACACCGATGCCGCTTGCTGTCGGTGTGCCGCCGAGGGTGCAACCGCTGTAGAAGTTATTGGATAAAACTCTGGAGTCGGTAAAGCCTGCGATAGCACCTGAGCATGTCACATCGGGAATGGCAACGCCCACGGCTAGGCAGTTGGCAAAGCAGTTGGATGTGCTGCCGCCAGAGCCTACGATGCCGCCGTAATAATTGATGTCGTTGAGGCGGTCGGCCACAGTGAGGGTGGCGGAGCTGACGCAGCCGCTGATGATGGTACTGGCATGACAGTAACCTACCACACCACCGTGATAGGAGGCACTGTTGGCAACGGCATGGATGGTGACGTCATTGCCTACGCAGCAGTTCTCCACAATGCTGCCATTATCGTCGTATTTTCCAATATCTCCCGTGATGCCGCCGACAAATTGATATCCGGTGATGCGGGCATCGGCCAGGATGACGTTCCTGATGGTGGCACCCTGAGTTATACCAAAGAGGCCCTGATATCTGTCAGCTCCGGTGGCGCCGCCTTTGTAGATGCGGATGCCGCTGACGGTATGGCCCTGACCGTCGAAGGTGCCGCGGAACCAGTAGGTGTTGATATCAAAGACACCGCCTATCGGCGTGTAGTTGTTCTCTGTGCTATTGGCGTTGTTCCAGTCGGTGGTATGATTGTAGGCGATGTCGGCATCCAGCACGAAGAAATAACCGTTGGGATGGCTTGCGTCGGGGCCGAAGTCGTTGCCGCTATTGACGCGCTCTGCCAGCAGGTCGAGCTCTTGCGCGCGAGTGATGATGTAGGGATGCTCTGCGCTGCCGTCAGCACCTTTGTCTGTGCCCCAGGCGGTGAAAGCGCTGGCGCTCACGGTGGCATCGGCGGCGGGCATGGTGAAGCTGTTGCCGCTCAGTTCATTGTCATTGAGCCTGAAGACGGCAATCTGGTCGGCCCCCAAACCGCTATAGCTGAGTGTTACCTTGCTGCCTGCCGGAACACTGATGGTGCCGCCTTGGTTGAGGAGTGCGCCAGTGGCAGTGATATTCTCCCCCAGCGTGAGTGTATGCAGCGTCGTGTAAGGCACGGCCCCGTTGTTGGCGGTCACGTCGTGGCGCGCATCGTTGCTGTATTCAAAACCGACACCGATGCCGCTTGCTGTCGGTGTGTCGCCAAGGGTGCAATCGCTGTAGAAGTTATTGGATAAAACTCTGGAGCCGATATAGCCTGCGATAGCACCTGAGCGTGTCACATCGGGAATGGCAACGCCCACGGCAAGGCAGTCGGACAGGTTGCCGCTAAGGTAGCCCACGATGCCCCCGTAACCACTGATGTTGGTGAGGCCGCCGGCCACAGTGAGGGTGGCGGAGCTGACGCAGCCGCTGATGGTTCCGCCATTACAGCGACCTACCACACCGCCGTGATCGTAGGCATTGTTGGCAACGGCATGGATGGTGACGTCATTGCCTACGCGGCAGTTCTCCAGGGTGATATTATTGTTGTTTGTAATATATCCCGCGATGCCGCCGACAAATTGATATCCGGTGATGCGGGCATCGGCCAGGATGACATTCCTGATGGTGGCACCCTCTGACCGTCGAAGGTGCCGCAGAACTGACAGGAAAAAAAGTTGCCGATGGCGGTATAGTTGTTCTCGGTGCTGGTGGCATCATCCCAGTCGGTGGTATGGGTGTAGCTGATGTCGCTATCCAGCACGAAATACTTGCCGTTGAAGTCATTGGCGGTGTAGCCGTCGGTGCCGTTCACGTTCTTGGCCAGCAGGTCGAGGCCGGCGGTGGTGGTGATGACGTAGGGATGCTCCTGGCTGCCGTCGGCATAGTTGGTGATATTCCAGACGTCAGTCAGTGTAACCGTGACGGTGGCATCGGCGGCTGGCATAGTGAAGCTGCTGCCCTCGATGGGTGTGCCGTTGACAGAATAGGCTACATGATAGCCTGTGGGCACTTCGCCGGTGTAAGTGAGCGTGACGGTGGTGTTGCTGGCGTAGTAGGTGGCGCCGTCAATCACTACGCTCTCTCCCGTGGCGGTGACGCCGTCGGGCAGGGTGAGGGCATGGACGCTGCGGGCTCCGTCGCGGTCGGAGATAGAGTTGCCACCAGATCCGATGTTGGTGGTGCTGGTGGTGCCGTCTTTGGTGAGAGAGCAGTTGTGGTAATAGTTGGCGGTGAAGGTTCCGCTGTAAATGCCAGAAATGGCACCGGCATTTTTAGAATTAGCATACGTAGCAATAATAGCAGTATTGAGAACTAAACAGTTCTTGATAGTAGCAGAAAACATTGAGCCCGTGATGCCTCCCACCTGATTAAAGCCTGTGATGTGGGCATCATCGAGGATGACGTTCTGTACTGTTCCATTATAACCGATATAGCCAAACAGACCCAGGTATCTATCGGCATCGGTGCTGCCTGTCTTGTTGATGCGTATGCCGCTGATGGTATGGCCGTCGCCGTCGAAGGTGCCTCGGAACTGGGTGCTATTGTTGCCGATGGTGGTGTAGTTCTCGCCGTTGGCATCAAGGGCGGTGGGATCGTAGGCGATGTCGGCACCCAGCTTGAAGAACTTGCCGTAGTAGCTGTTGTCGCTGTTCACGCGGGTGGCGAGAAGGTCGAGCTGGCTGGGATAACTAATGATGTAGGGGGTCTCACTGCTGCCGGTGCCGCTCCAGGGGATAACTTCCCACTGGGCGTAGAGGGTGACGGTGTGACCGTCATCTGCGGTGAGGTTGATGATTTCCTGCCCGTTGGTGTAGCTGTCGCCGCTGCCGTCAGCATTGGTTGTCCAGCGATAGAACTGGTAACCAAACGGAGCGGTGAAGGTGTTGGCTCTGAGTTGATGCGACACACCGTAGGTGAAAGCCTGATCAGCTATCGTGCCAGTAGCGCCGTCGCTATTCTTGTCGAAATGAACACTATAGGTGTGCGCCGTCCAAGTGGCGGTATAGCTGCGGTGTTCTGTAGATCCTGTGGGGATGGTTACCTCCATTGTCGGTTCATTGAGGTCTGTTCCCGTCCATCCGGCGAAGGTGTAACCCGTCCGTGTGGGATTCGCAAGGGTGAAGTTGTTGCTCTCGATGCTGTAGCTGGTGGGATTGGCTGTTGCCACAGTGCCGCCAGCGAGGTCGTAGGTGATGGAATAGGTGATGGCCGTCCACTGGGCATAGAGGTCAACGGTGCCGCCGTTGGTGGCGGTGAGGTTCGAGACCTCCTGCTGGTCGGTATAAACCACGGCACCATCTGCTGTTGTGCTCCATCCAAGGACGTAGCCGGTGCGGGAGATGTTCTGGATGTTCTTCGACTGGTCGTAAGTCATGGCCATATCGGTGTAGGCTTCCGTGCCGTCGTTATGATGGAGGCGCAGGGTGTAGGTGATGGGGGTCCACTGGGCGTAGAGGTCAACAGTGCCGCCGTTGGTGGCGGTGAGGTTCTGGACCTCCTGCTGGTCGGTATAGCTAGTGCCGCTGCCGTTAGCCGCCGTGTTCCATCTGGCGAAGGTGTAGCCTGTGCGGGAGAAACCGTTGGCGGTGAGGGGTTGGGCGGTGCTGTAGGTGAAGTCCTGATTGCTCATGGTGCCCGTGGCGGCATCGTTGTTCTTGTTGAAGCGTACGGAGTAGGTGGCCCAGACGAGGGTGTAGTTGGCGCTGACGCTGGTGCTGGAGGAGAAGATGCCCTTGCCGGTGGCGGTGACGGTGGCCGTGCCGGCGGCGGTGTTGTTCAGATAAGATATGGTACAGTGCGTACCCAAGGTGAGCGTCGTGCCGTGCCAAGTGACGGTGGGCGTGGGCATTATTGCGGTGTTGCTGACGGAGTACTGGCTGCTGAGGCCCGTGATGACAGCATCGGTGATGGGGATGGCGGTGGCGTAGCTCACCTCAATCTTCGAGAAGAGGATGCCATTGGAGAAGGTGTGCGAGAACGACTTCGTCATGTTCCAGTAGTCGCACTCAGACACGCCGTCGTGATTCACGGCCTCGCCGTTGGCATTGAGCTGGATGACGTTGCCGCTGGAATCCAAGATGCGGACATGGTAGATGTACGTCGTACTGCTGACGGTGAGCGTGGTGCTGCCCCGTCCGCCAATGGTGTTGTTATTACTGACGGACAGCTGTTTGGCGGCGTCGCTCAGCTTGAGGGTGAGACCGCCCGGGAGGCTGAAGGAGATCTCGGCGGTGGAGTTGTACGTCCAGTTGACTTGGCCGGACGATGTGCTGCCGTCGGAGAACTGGGCGTAGAACTCAGTTGGCGAATTGCCTTGTCCACCACTCACGGTGTAGGTGGTGGTGGTGGCGCTGGCCGTCCCTGCGAATGTGCAGAGGAGGGCGATGAGGGTGATGATACGTTGTTTCATTGTATAT
>CACXXT010000018.1 GCA_902771725.1 uncultured Bacteroidales bacterium | reverse complement strand
CCCGGCTTCGAGATTCATTCCAAGAACCGCCGCTTCTACCTGAGTGCAGGCATCGGGGCCGCGCTGAAGGGGCTGTACTACAATAAGCTGAACTACACTAAGCCCGTGCTCAATCCCTCGATGGGCATCAACTACACCTTCTCGGCCAACAGCAAGCTGTCGTTCTCCACGGGCTACACGACCTCGATTGGCGACATGATGACGCTGCTGACGGAGCCGATGCAGGTGGACTACCGCTCGGTGCGCACCTCGTCTGGCATCATCGGCGAGTCGAACTCATGGTATACGTCGGGCGACTGGAAGTGGCAACTGCCCATGCAGTACTTCACGCTGAGCCTCGCGGCCAGCCACAGCGAAGGAAAGCGCAACACGCTCTACTCACAAAGTGTTAGCGGTATAGACATCAGCAGTAGTGCCTTGCAACGCGACACCCGCAGCCGCTCCACCAATTTCTCCGTCAGCAGCACGAAGAACTTCCCTTCTATCTTCACAAAACTTGGCGCAGATGCCACGTATGGTTTTGGCGAAAGTGAGCAGGCCATTTCCTCTTCAGAAGGGACAACTAACATCATCAAGGTGCGCTCGAACAACTACAACCTCCACGGCAATGCCTCTGTAACGCCCATCCAGTGGCTGGAACTGCGCTACGACATCCGCTACGGCTGGTCACGTTCCCGCTATTCCGAGGAAAGTAATACCGTGACCTTCCTTACCCATAGCGGAGCCATCCACGTATTCCCCATCGCCACCCTCGACCTCTCCCTGGACTATGACCATGTGCGCCGCCAGATCACTACTGACCAATACAAGCGCATGTCCCTCTTCAATGCCTCCGCCCAGTACAAGTGGAAGCAGTGCGTCCTCCGTCTGGAACTCACCAACCTCCTGAACCAGCGCAGCTACTCCTACACCGTCTTCGACGGCATCAACACCTACACCTACGACTACGGCCTCTGCGGTCGCACTGTCATGTTCAAAGTCACATTCAAGTTGTAATAGATACTTTATCGAAGAAGTCGCTTGACTCGCTGCAAAAGACAGACGGAAGTGGCAATACATACACTTCCGTCCGTCTCTCGTTGTTATCTGTTGGCCAACAAATCGTTTGATTTGCAATGATCAGTTAGGAGAGGGAGAGGTAAAAGCCGAGTTTGTAGAAGGAGAAGAGGGGAAGGAGGGGACGGCGGCCGAGGAGGTTGCGGCGGAGCAGGGGGCGGGTGAGTCGATAGAGGAGGCGGACGGGGGCGGTGAGGTGCAGACGGGAGAGACGGCTCACGGTGGTGAGGAGTTGGCTGTAGGTCTGCAACTGGGGAGCCAGGCGGCGGAGGCTGCGCAAGGCGGTCTCGGTCTTGGCGAGGAAGATGTCATTGGGTTCCAGACCGAGGTGGATAAGGGGATTGTCGATGTGACGAATGGGGATGCCGCGGCGCTGAAGTTCGGCACCGAAGAGGGTGTCCTCGTGGCCGTAGTCGGTGCAGGATTCGTCGAAGCGGACTTCGAGGAAAGTGGTGCGCTGGATAAGGAAAGAGAAAGGGGAGAACTGGGCGTAGGGGTGCTGGCTGCGAAAGGATGCGCTACGTCGACGATCGGCGCGACGTTCGTAGCGGTAGCGCAGGCTGACGGCGGGACTCGGAAGCACAGATGGATGGCGCAGGCCGCCGCAGACGACGGGGAAGGAGGGGGAAGTGGCGCGAAGGTAGGTGAGGAGGGAGAAGGAGGGAGGAATCTGTGCGTCGCAGTCAACAATAAGGAGCCAGGGTGAAAGGGCTGCTTCGGCGAGGCGATTCCTGGCGCGAGCACGCCCTAGGTTCTCTGAAAAGCGAATTATCCGGAAACGTTCATTGTCAGCAAATTGTGATACCCAGACTAAAGGAGTAGTCGAAGCATCATCGGCCACAATGATTTCCACCTCAAGTCCTTCGCGCTGGGCGAGGCTAAGGAAGTCTGCCACGAGTTGACTGGCATCGTAATTGCGTACGGGTATGAGGATGGAGAGGATGGGAAATGTCAAATCTCAAATCTTTAATTTCAAATCTCTATCTCAAATCGAAGAAGTCAAATTCAATATGGCAGGTTATTCGATGATGATATCGTAGGAGGTGTGCCACATGTCGTGGGGTGAAAGGATGTGGCTGTAGTGTCGGTCGCGTAGTTGTCCGGTGTAGCCTTCGGGATCGCAGCAGCCTTCCCAGGGTTCGATGCATACAAAGGGGGCGCGTCCTCCGCAGGGGGACCAGATGGCGGTGATGGGCATCTGATGGCGCACGGTGACGCGCGGGCGTCCGTCGGCATCGTGGAGGGTGATGCGATGCATGCGTTCGGTCATCTCGAGGATAGTGTCGCAGGCAAAGGTGTCGTTGGTCAGGGGGAGCAGTCCGTCGCGGGGGATGTCGATGGGGAAGGAGAGGAGGGAGCCCTCGGGAGTTGCGGAGGCGGGGTGAACGAAACCGCCATCGCAGCGGGAACTCAGCCAGGGGCTGTCGGCATCGGCAGAGAGGAAGCCGTGGATGGGGGCGTCGGGGTGGAAATGGATGTGGTTGAAGCCGGGGTGGGCTCCAATTTGGAAGGGCATGGGGAGGTCGCCGGTGTTCTCCACGGTCCACTCCACGGTGAGGACATTGCGCAGCAGACGGTAGTCAATCTGCACCCGGAAGTCGAAGGGGTACAACTGGCGGCTCTGTTCATCGGAATCGCAGACGAAAGCCAGGTGGCGGTCTTCGTCTGCGGTCTTGTGGAATAGCATATCACGCAGGAACCCGTGCTGATGGAGGGTATAGACTTCGTCGCGGACGCGGATGGTGTCCTGCCACACTTTTCCTACGTTGGGGAAGAGGATGGGTGAGCGGCGGTCCCAGTAGGCGGGGTCGCCTTGCCAAAGGTATTCTGTGGGGCATGCTACGCGGCGCAGGCTTTGCAGCTCAGCTCCCCGCAGCGATACTTCCAGTTCGAGGATTCCGTTGGATAGGTATTCCATAGTAATATAGTTATTAAATTAATTATCACCCCAGACTCCCCTACCTCTGTGGGGGAGGGGAGTCTGGGGTGTCTTTTTAGTAGGCAAAGAGGGGATAGTCCTTCATGATACCGTTGACCTCGGCGCGTACGGCGGCGATGACGTCGGCATTCTCAGGATCGTTGAGCACACGCTCGATGAGCTCTGCAATCTTGATCATGAGGTCCTCCTTGGCACCGCGGGTGGTGATGGCGGGAGTGCCGAGGCGGATGCCTGAGGTCTGGAAGGCGCTACGGGTGTCGAAGGGCACCATGTTCTTGTTCACGGTGATGTCGGAGGCCACAAGTGCGTTCTCTGCCACCTTTCCGGTGAGGTCGGGGTACTTGGTGCGAAGGTCTACGAGCATAGAGTGGTTGTCAGTGCCGCCGCTGACGATATGGAAGCCGCGCTTCATGAGTTCTGCTGCCAGGCAGGCGGCGTTCTTCTTGACCTGGGCCTGGTACTCCCGGAACTCGGGGGTCAGAGCTTCGCCAAATGCAACGGCCTTGGCGGCAATGACATGCTCGAGCGGTCCGCCCTGGATACCGGGGAAGACTGCGCTGTTGAGGAGTGCGGACATCATCTTGACGACACCCTTCGGGGTCTTCTTGCCCCAGGGGTTCTCGAAGTCCTTGCCCATGAGGATGATACCGCCGCGCGGACCGCGCAGAGTCTTGTGGGTGGTGGAGGTGACGATGTGGGCGTACTTCAGCGGGTTGTCGAGCAGGCCGGCAGCGATAAGTCCTGCAGGGTGTGCCATATCGACCATGAAGATGGCGCCTACCTTGTCGGCTATTTCACGCATGCGTTTGTAGTCCCATTCGCGGCTATATGCCGAACCGCCGCCGATGAGGAGCTTGGGCTTGTGCTGGAGAGCGAGCTGTTCCATCTCGTCGTAATCCACGCGGCCGGTTTCCTTGTTCAGGTTGTAGCCCACAGGGCGATAGATGATGCCAGAGGTGTTGACGAGTGAACCGTGGCTGAGGTGACCGCCGTGGTCGAGGTTGAGTCCCATGAAGGTGTCGCCGGGGTTCAGACAGGCGAGAAATACGGCAGCGTTGGCCTGTGCGCCGGAGTGGGGCTGCACGTTGGCGTACTCGGCTCCGAAGAGCTGGCAGAGGCGGTCGATGGCGAGCTGTTCTACCTTATCCACGACCTGGCAGCCGCCGTAGTAGCGGTGGCCGGGATAGCCTTCGGCGTACTTGTTGGTGAGAGGAGAGCCCATGGCCTCCATGACTTGCTGACTGACGAAGTTCTCTGATGCGATGAGCTCGATGCCGCGTTCCTGACGGGCACGTTCCTGTTGAATGAGCTCGAAGATTGTGTTGTCTCGGTTCATAATATGATTTACTGATTACGGATTTCCTGAAGTGCCGGTCGACCAAAGGCCGGGCGACAGATTATGTGAGCGTGACCTTCTTGATGTCCTGCTCGTGGTTGCAGTAGTGGCAACGGACGATGCCAGCCTCCTTGTCGGTGATGTGGAAGAGGGTGCGCATGGGTTCGTTGTTGGTGATGCACTTGGGATTGTTGCAGCGGATGATGCCGTAGAGCTCGTCTGGGAGGCATACCTGCTTTTTCTCCACCACCTCGTAGTCACGGATGATGGACAGCGATACGTTTGGTGCAACGACGCTGAGCTGGTTCAGTTCCTCGTCGGTGAAGAACTTGTCGGCAATCTTGATGATGCTCTTTGTGCCCATCTTGCTGCTCTTGAGGTTGAAGCCGATGGTGACCTTACTGGTCATCTGATCGAGGTGTAAGAGGTTGATGACCTCAAAGAGCCGCTCGCAGGGGATGTGGTCGATGACTGTGCCGTGGTCCAGGGCGCTGACGATGAGTTGTTCTCTTTTCATATCTTCTTTCTCCCGCAGGCATACGCTGCAGGCTCGCTGATTATTATGGAATGATAGTTTTGTCGTTCTTCACTTGCTCAAGTGTGATGCCGAGAGCATCGCAGATGAGCGCCTGACGTGCGAAGAGTCCGTTGCGCGCCTGCTGGAAGTAGTAGGCGTGCGGGTCGTCGTCGATGGCATATTCGATTTCGTTCACGCGTGGCAGCGGGTGCAGGATGCGCATGTTTGTCTTGGCCTTGGAGAGCATGTCGAGCTTGAGAAGATAGCGGTCCTTCACGCGTTCGTACTCCATAAGGTCTGAGAAACGCTCCTTCTGAACGCGCGTCATATATAATATATCCGCGCCCGCGATGAGGTCGGCATCGAATTCCTTGTGCTCCTCGTAGCGGATACCATGCATTCGGCAGTAGGTCTTGTAGGTCTCCGGCATGGCGAGTTCGTCCGGGGCAATGAAGTGGAACGTGGGGTTGAAATGGCGCATGGCCATGAGCAAACTGTGGACGGTGCGGCCGTACTTAAGATCGCCAACGAGGTAAATGTCCAGATTGTCCAATGTACCCTGGGTCTGGTAGATGGTGTAGAGGTCCAGCATGGTTTGCGAGGGATGCTGGTTTGCTCCGTCGCCTGCGTTGATAATCGGCACGGGTGCCACTTCTGATGCATAACGGGCGGCCCCTTCGAGGTAGTGGCGCATGACGATGATGTCGGCGTAGTTGGATACCATCATGATGGTGTCCTTCAGGGTCTCGCCCTTGGTTCCGCTGGTGACTTTGGGGTCTGCGAAACCAATGACGCGGGCGCCCAGACGATTGGCCGCAGTCTCGAAACTGAGACGTGTGCGGGTGCTGGGTTCAAAGAAGAGGGTGGCGACTACGCGTCCCTGAAGCAGGAGTCGGTTGGGTTGCCGTTCGAACTCCTGTGCCATCCGTATGAGATACTCGATTTTCTCTCGCGAATGCTCTGCTAGTGTGACAAGGCTTCTATTCATAGGTCGATATATGTGCGTAATTCTGCGCAAAAGTAAGGCAAAACATCGAAAGAAGTGCTATGAAATGGGAGGAAGTTTGCGCAGAAAGGCAAAAAAAAGAACTTTTCCTTGTTTCATGCACGTAGTTTGCGAGAAAATCACTAAATTTGCAACCCAAAACCGCCTTCTGAAAGGTACAAATCATGAGAAAAACATTCTTTATCATACTTTGGTCGCTTCTGCTGCTGGTGATTGCAGGCGCAGCCATGACGTTCTGGGCCATCGCCCGCGGCTACATCGGATACATGCCCGAACTGAAACAACTGGAGAATCCAGTAAACAAGTTCGCATCACAGGTCATCTCGTCGGACGGGCGCCTGCTGGGCACGTGGAGTTACACGCGCGCCAACCGTATCTTCGTCAGCTACGAGGACATCGCGCCTTCCACCGTTCAGGCGCTGGTGGCCACGGAGGACGTACGTTTCTACGAGCACTCTGGAATAGACTTCCGTGCGCTGATGCGCGCCATCGTCAAGCGCGGTTTACTGCGTCAGACTCAGGCCGGAGGCGGAAGTACCATCACCCAGCAGCTGGCCAAGCAACTCTACTCCGCTAAGGCTGGCAGTGTGGCCGAGCGTGTGATGCAGAAGCCCATAGAGTGGGTGATAGCCGTACAACTGGAGCGTTTCTACACGAAGGACGAGATCCTCTCGATGTACCTCAACCACTTTGATTTCCTCTACAACGCCGTAGGTCTGAAGACCGCCGCCAAGACTTACTTTGGCAAGGAACCCAAAGACCTCACGGTCACAGAGAGCGCCACACTCATAGGCATGTGCAAGAACCCGTCGCTCTACAATCCCGTGCGCCATCAGGAACGTGCCCTGCAACGCCGCAACACCGTGCTGGGACAGATGCTGAAGGCCGGCTACCTCAACGAGAGCGAGGCCAATCGCCTGATGAAGGAACCTCTGGAACTGAACTTCCACCGCCAGGACCACAAGGAAGGCGAGGGCACCTATGTGCGCGAATACCTGCGCTCTATTCTGATGGCCAAGAAACCCGTTCGCAGCAACTATGCTGCGTGGCAGAACCAGATATTCTTCGATGACAGTCTGGAGTGGGCAACAAATCCTCTGTATGGCTGGTGCAACAAGAACAAGAAGAAGGATGGTACACCTTATAATATATATACAGACGGCCTGAAGGTGTACACCACCATAGACAGCCGTATGCAGCGCTACGCCGAAGAGTCCATGGATGCGCACGTGGCTGTCTATCTGCAACCGCTCTTCGATGCCGAGCGCAAAGGAAAGTCCAATGCGCCTTATGCAGCGGGAATCTCCATGAACAAGTACCGTCAGAACCTCTATCGCGCCATGCACCAGAGTGAGCGCTACATCCAGCTGAAGAATGCAGGACTGACCGATGAACAGATAGAGAAGAATTTCGCCACGCCCACAGAGATGACCGTCTACACTCACGGCGGCGATGTCGATACCACGATGTCGCCCATGGACAGTATCAAGTACTACAAACATTTCCTCCGTTCGGGCTTCGTTTGCATGGATACCCGCACGGGGCAAGTCAAGGCCTATGTGGGCGGACTGAACTACAGCCACTTCCAATATGACATGGCCGGAATGGGACGCCGCCAGATCGGTTCGACGATGAAACCCTATGTGTACACCCTGGCGATGATGAACAATTGGAGTCCGTGCGACGTGGTACCAAACGTGCAGCAGACCTATCAGGTAGGCAATCAGACGTGGACACCACGCAACGGCAGCCGTGCGCGCTATGGTGAGATGGTCACCCTGAAGTGGGGACTGGCTCAATCCAACAACTGGGTCACGGCATATCTTATGAACCAACTCAATCCTACGGCGCTGGTGCGTCTGCTGCATGAGTTTGGTATCAGGAATCAGGAAATTGTACCATCGTTGTCGCTGTGTCTGGGTCCCTGTGACATCTCGGTGCTGGAAATGGTCTCGGCCTACACTGCCTTCCCCAACAAGGGAATCCGTTCGGCTCCGTTGTTCGTGACCCGCATAGAAGATTCCGACGGCAACACCGTTGGCGAGTTCTTCCCCCGCATGAACGAAGTTATTGATGATAAGAGTGCTGCAAAGATGATAGTGCTCATGCGCGGAGTCGTGGACAGTGGAACGGGTGCACGTATGCGACGACTGGGAATCTCAGCACCCATGGGTGGCAAGACGGGAACGACGAACGACAACTCCGATGGCTGGTTCGTGGGCTACACGCCGCGTCTGGCCTTTGGTGCCTGGGTGGGTGGCGATGAACGCGACATCCACTTCAACAGCATGGCTTATGGTCAGGGTGCTGCAGCCTCGCTGCCCATCTGCGCAGGATTCCTGAAGAAGGTCTATGCAGACACCTCACTGGGCTACTCCCAAGACGAGCAGTTCGACATGCCCGCGGGCTTCGACCCCTGCGGTTCCTCCGTTGAAGAACAAGTAACAGAAGAGATTGACGAGTCTGTGGGACTCGACAACCTCTTCAATTGATGATGCAGTAGGATGATGAACGTCTTATTCCCCCGGGCCTTCCAGCTCCTCGCGTGCCTGCTTGATGTAGCCGCGATCCCACTCTTCTTCACGGAGGATTTTGCCATCCATGCAGAGCAGGTCGAGATCCAGACGAACCACGCCACGGGTTGCATCCTCATCGGTGCGTCCCAATTGCCGCTCGATGCTTTTCAGCAGGGGCTTGGCGAATGCCGTAGGCACGTCGGTCTCGATAATCACGAGTTGGTTAGTAAACTTTTCCTTGCTGGGGAAATTGACGGGATCGGTCTTGACAGGGGTGCTATAACGCGCCTCGCCACGAAAGGCTTCGGACAGCTTCCGCTTGGTCCAAAGAAGCACCTGTTCTGCCGTCGACAGGTTGGTGCCAATGCCAATATATAACTTATGTGTGCTCATTTCAAGCGCGAAGGTACAACTTTTTTCGGATATAACGACTAAATTTTCACAATTTTTATAAAATCTTTTATGACTTTTATTGGAATCATACCCGCAAGATACGCTTCTAAGCGGTTTCCAGCCAAACCTTTAGCCCTTCTTGGAGGCTTAACGGTCATCGAAAGAGTCTATCGCCAAGTCGATGGTTTTTTCGATGCTGCAGTGGTCGCAACGGACGATCAGCGCATCTATGATGTCGTGACATCTTTCGGAGGAAAAGCTGTGATGACCAGCGTACACCACAAGAGCGGCACGGACCGTGTCTGGGAAGCCTACGAACACATCGGTGAAAAATACGACGTGGTGGTGAACATCCAGGGCGACGAACCCTTCATCCAGCCGTCGCAGCTAAAAGCTATCCAGCAATGCTTCGACAACGAAGACACGCAGATTGCCACACTCGTCAAACCCTTCAGCCCGCAGGACGGCCTCGCAGCCCTGGAGAATCCCAACAGTCCTAAGGTGGTGGTCGACGACCATGGGCGTGCGCTCTACTTTAGCCGAAGTGTCATTCCTTACCTGCGCGGAGTGGAACGCTGCGAGTGGTTGAGCAGCCACACGTTCTACAAACACATCGGACTTTATGCCTATCGTCCAGAAGTGCTTCGCCAGATCACCGCTCTGCCTCAATCGCCCCTGGAGGTGGCCGAGAGTCTGGAACAACTCAGATGGCTGCAGGCTGGATATCACATACAGGTGGGCGTTTCGCAGGTAGAAACCATCGGAATAGACACTCCCGAAGACCTAGCCCGGGCTGAAGAGTTCCTAAAAGGGATGAGGAAATGAGGGAATTAACTATATAATATATTAGGTATATCGATACCTCGGTATTCCGACAAACCGATATTCCGATATACCGAAATTGGTAAATCATAAAAACATAATCTTATTCAAAATCCTTTCATGCCAGCAACTAATAATCGCAGACCCAATCCACGTACCCGTCAGGTGAATACCCCTCAGGAGGACGCCTACGGGCACCAACAGCCGCAGAATATCGAGATGGAGCAGGCTGTACTTGGCGCGCTGATGATTGAACAAGATGCCTACTCGCTCGTCAGCGAGACGCTGAAGCCCGAGAGTTTCTACGACCATCGCCACCAACTTATTTTCGATGCAGTCCGTTCGCTCTGTGCACAGCAACGTCCTGTGGATATCCTGACCGTGCGCGATTACCTCGACCGCAAGTCACAACTCGAGGAAGCGGGAGGACCCATCTATCTGATGCAGCTTTCGCAAAACGTGACCTCCTCCGCTCACATAGAGTACCACGCCAAGATCATTGCCCAGAAAGCTTTGGCGCGGGAACTCATCACCTATACCAGCCTGATTCAGCAGTCCGCCTTCGATAGCACTATCGATATTGACGACCTCATGCAGGAGGCTGAGGGAAAGCTCTTTGCCATCTCACAGCAGAACCTGAAGAAAGACTATACGCAGATCAACCCGGTCATCCATGAAGCCTACGAGGAACTGCAGAAAGCCGCTGCCCGCCGCGATGGACTCTCCGGACTCAGTAGTGGTTTCACCAAAATCGACAAGATTACCAGCGGATGGCAGAACTCCGACCTCATCATCATTGCCGCCCGACCGGCAATGGGTAAGACGGCATTCGTCCTTTCGATGGCCAAACGCATTGCCGTGGACTTCCGTAAACCCGTGGCGATGTTCTCTCTGGAAATGTCTAATGTGCAGTTGGTCAAGCGTCTGATGATTAACGTCTGTGAGATTCCAGGTGACAAGATGAAAAGCGGGCAGCTGGAATCCTACGAATGGGGACAGCTGGACAACCGAATTCGCCAGCTCTACGATGCTCCCTTCTACGTAGACGACACGCCTTCACTCTCCGTCTTTGAGTTGCGCACCAAGGCTCGTCGCCTGGTTCGCGAACACGGCGTGCAGCTCATTCTCATCGACTACCTTCAACTGATGAACGCTTCGGGCATGAGTTTCGGTTCACGCCAGGAAGAGGTGTCCAATATCTCGCGCTCACTCAAGGGGCTGGCCAAGGAACTGAACATCCCGATCATTGCCCTCTCGCAGTTAAACCGTAGTGTGGAGAAACGCGATGGCGACGACGGCAAGCGTCCGCAGCTCAGCGACCTCCGTGAGTCGGGTGCCATTGAGCAGGATGCAGATATGGTCTGCTTCATCCACCGCCCGGAGTACTACAAGATCTATCAGGACGAGAAGGGACGCAACCTTCGTGGTATGGCGGAGTTCATCATCGCCAAGCACCGTAATGGTGCCGTGGACACGGTGCTTCTGCGTTTCCGTAGTGAGTTCGCTCGCTTTCAGGATGTCTCGGACGACTACGTGCCAGTGCCGGGAGAGAACGTAAGCTACGGCTCTCAGATGAACGATGCCGACGTGCCCGATATGCCTCCGGCTCCAGAAAGCGAAGCACTTGCCCAAGATAGCAAAACAGAGCCCTTTGGACCAATGCCTACAGCTGATAATATGCCCTTCTGACACGAAAATCGCCGTTGGAAGCGAAGGCAACACAAAAAAGTTGGAGCCTACATGCTGAAAGTTCACTACTTTTTTGTACTTTTGCGCGCGAAAACAAGATTTCAGGCTCTTTACTACTCGAAAGAGCTGCTCAATAGTGCCTGAATCGTCAGAATCGAAAACGTAATAATCCTATAATAAGAGATGAACATTTCCTATAAATGGCTCAGAGAGTATGTCGACCTGGAGTTGACTGCTCAGGAAGTAGCAGATGCACTCACTTCTATCGGTCTCGAAGTTGAAGGCGTGGAAGAGGTGCAGAGTAATCGCGGAGGACTGGAAGGACTGGTCGTAGGCCATGTTCTCACCTGCGAACAGCATCCCAACAGCGACCATATGCATGTCTGCACCGTGGATCTTGGCACAGAGCATCAGCAGATAGTCTGTGGAGCTCCCAATGTGGCCGCCGGACAGAAAGTGATTGTCGCCACACTCGGCACCAAACTCTACGACGGCGACCAGGAGTTCACCATTAAGAAATCCAAGCTGCGCGGCATCGAGTCATGCGGCATGATTTGTGCAGAGGACGAGATCGGAGTGGGAGAGAGCCACGATGGCATCATCATCCTGCCCGAAGATACTCCCGTAGGTATGAAGGCAGCACAGTATTTCGGCCTTGAGAGCGACTGGCTCATAGAAGTCGACATCACCCCCAACCATTCCGATGCCTGCTCGCATTATGGTGTGGCACGCGACCTCTATGCCTGGCTCGTACAGAACGGCTATAAGACCAGTCTGCATCGTCCCTCCGTGGAGGACTTTAAGGTAGACAATCACGACTTGGAGATTCCCATCCGCGTGGAGAATAGTGAAGCCTGTCCCCGCTATGCTGCTGTGACCGTTACGGGCTGCGAAGTCAAGGAGAGTCCCAAATGGCTGCGCGACCACCTGACCACCATCGGTCTGCGCCCAATCAACAATATCGTGGACATCACGAATTACGTCATGATGGCGTTCGGTCAGCCCCTGCACTGCTTCGATGCCGATATGATCATAGGTGGCGAGGTCATCGTTAAGACCATGCCTGAAGGTACTCCCTTCGAAACCTTGGACGGCGTGGAACGCAAGCTCAGCGACCACGACCTGATGATCTGCAACACCGAGGAGCCTATGTGCATTGGTGGTGTTTACGGCGGCAAGGGAAGCGGTACCTATGAGACCACCCGCAATATTCTTCTGGAGAGCGCTTATTTCCATCCCACCTGGATTCGCAAGAGTGCCCGTCGCCATGGCCTGCAGACCGATGCCAGCTTCCGCTTCGAACGAGGCATAGATCCCAACGGTCAGATTTATGCCCTGAAATATGCAGCTCTGCTTTGCCAGCAACTCGCTGGAGGTAAGGTCTCTATGGAAATCACGGATGTCTATCCTCAGCCGTTGCCGGACTTCCCTGTCAGCATCACCTACGACTATATCGATCAGTTGATAGGTCAGCACATACCTGCAGAAACGGTGAAGAGCATCTGTACCTCTCTGGAAATGCGCATCGACGAGGAGACAGCAGAAGGCCTGAAGCTCATCGTGCCAGCATACCGCGTAGATGTTCAGCGCCCTTGCGACGTCGTGGAAGACATCCTGCGCATCTATGGCTACAACAATGTTGAGATACCTCTCTCGCTGAATTCTGCCATCGCTATCAAGGGTGATGTGGATAAGAGCTTCAAGTTGCAGAACCTGGTGTCCGAGCAGCTGTTGGGTGCCGGCTTCAACGAGATCCTGAACAATTCCCTCACCAAGGCTGCTTACTATGAGGAGCTGGGCTGCTACAAGGCAGAGAACTGCGTTCGTCTGATGAATCCGCTCTCGCAGGATCTCAGTGTGCTGCGTCAGACGCTCCTCTTTGGCGGTCTGGAGAGTATCAGCCGCAATGTCAACCGCCGGCGTGGTGACCTCCAGTTCTTCGAATTTGGCAACTGCTACTATTTCCACGCTGAGAAGAAATGTCCGGAGATAATTCCCGGTGTCAGTTCCAGCCGTGACCCCGAGGTCATCAAGCACGTGCTCGATGCCTACTCGGAAGACTACCATCTCGGCCTTTGGGTGACCGGCAAGCGTGTCAGCGGATCGTGGGCTCATCCTGATGAGGATCAGACTTTCTACGGTCTGAAGGCTCAGGTGATGAATATCTTCCGCCGTCTGGGCGTCCCCTTCGGTGCCCTCGTCTTCAAGAATGGTCAGAACGACATCTACGCTAAGAGCCTGCGCATTGAAAACCGTGGCGGCAAGATGATAGCAGAACTGGGAATCGTGGCCAAGCGTCTGCAAGTAGGCTTCGATATTCCGACGGAGGTCTACTTTGCCGACATTGCCTGGGGGCAGGTCATGAAGCTCATTCGCAAGGAGAAAGTCAGTTTTACGGAATTGCCTAAGTTCCCCGCTGTCAGTCGCGACCTAGCACTGCTGGTGGACAAGAGTGTGGAGTTTGCCCAGATTGAGGCTGTTGCCTACCATTCCGAGCGCAAGCTGCTGAAGGAAGTACGCCTCTTCGATGTCTACGAGGGTAAGAACCTCCCCGCTGGCAAGAAATCCTACGCCGTCAATTTCATCCTGCAAGATGAGACCAAGACCCTCAATGACCGAGCCATCGATGCCATTATGCAAAAATTAATTACTAACATAAAAAAAGAAATTGGAGCAGAGCTCCGATAAGAAAATCCCATGGGAAGAGCATTTGAATACCGTAAGGCTGCCAAGCTGAAGCGCTGGGGCCACATGGCAAAGACATTCACCAAGTTGGGCAAACAAATCGCTATTGCCGTCAAGGCTGGCGGCCCGGATCCTGACATGAACCCCACACTGCGTGGTATCATCGCCACTTGCAAGCGTGAGAACATGCCGAAAGACAACATCGACCGTGCTATCAAGAACGCAATGGGCAAGGACCAGAGCGACTACAAAGGCATGACGTACGAGGGCTATGGCCCCCACGGCATCGCCATCTTCGTGGATACGCTGACCGACAATCCCACACGCACCGTTGCTGACGTCCGCTCTGTCTTCAACAAGTTCGGCGGCAACCTGGGCACCATGGGGTCGCTGGCATTTCTCTTCGACCACAAGGCCGTCTTCACCTTCAAGAAGAAGGACGATATCGACATGGACGAACTGATCCTGGATCTCATTGACTACGGTGTGGAAGATGAGTTTGACGAGGACGAGGAAGAGGGTACGTTGACCATCTACGGCGATCCCAAGTCCTATGGTGCCATCCAGAAGCACTTGGAGGAAAGCGGATTTGAAGATGTCGGTGGTGAGTTCACCTACATCCCCAACGACCTCAAGGATGTCACTCCCGAACAGCGCGAGAGCATCAACAAGATGGTGGAGCGCCTGGAGGAGTTCGATGATGTGCAGACTGTCTACACCAACATGAAGCCCGAAGAGGTGGAAGAGTAAAAAAGATTGAAGTTCTGATACTTCAATCTTATGATTTTAAAATAAGGTACGCGCACACGCGCGTACCTTATTTTGTTATTAAGAGTTCATCGAGAGGAGGAATTCCTCGTTGGTCTTGGTGTCTTCAAGCCGTTTCTTCAGTTCTGTCATGGCTTCAAGCGGAGTCATATCGGAGAGGAACTTGCGGAGAACCCACATACGATCGAGGGTGATCTTGTCGTGAAGGAGGTCGTCGCGTCGAGTGGAGCTAGCGATGATGTTCACAGCCGGGAAAATTCGTTTGTTGGAGAGCATACGGTCGAGCTGCAACTCCATGTTACCGGTACCCTTGAATTCCTCAAAGATAACTTCATCCATCTTGCTACCCGTGTCGATGAGAGCCGTTGCGATGATGGTCAGCGAACCGCCTCCCTCGATGTTGCGGGCAGCACCGAAGAAGCGCTTGGGCTTGTGAAGAGCCTGGGCATCCACACCACCGGAGAGAATCTTACCACTGGCTGGAGCCACCGTGTTGTATGCGCGGGCCAAGCGGGTGATGCTGTCGAGGAAGATGACCACATCGTGACCGCATTCTACCATACGTTTGGCTTTCTCCAGCACGATACCAGCTATTTTCACGTGGCGCTCTGCGGGTTCATCGAAGGTTGATGCAATAACCTCGGCGTTGACAGTGCGTGCCATGTCCGTGACTTCCTCTGGACGCTCGTCGATGAGCAACATCATCAGATAGGCCTCAGGATGGTTGGCTGCGATGGCATTGGCAATGTCCTTCATCAGCAGAGTCTTACCAGTCTTGGGCTGAGCCACGATTAGTGCACGCTGACCTTTACCGATAGGGGCAAAGAGATCCACGACACGCACGCTGGTAGAATCGTTATAACCACGGCAGAGCTTAAACTTCTCGTCGGGGAACAGGGGTGTCAGGTGCTCAAAAGCCTGACGGTCGCGAATGCGGGCAGGGTCTACTCCGTTCACGCTGTCGATGCTCATGAGCGGGAAGTATTTCTCACCCTCGCGCGGAGGACGCACGCTGCCTTCGACCACGTCGCCAGTCTTCAGTCCGAACTGCTTGATTTGCTGCTGGCTGACATAGACATCATCGGGGCTGGCGAGGTAGTTGTAATCTGAACTGCGCAGGAAACCGAATCCCTCAGGAGTCGTTTCCAGTACACCTTCGCATTTCACAAGGTCACTGAAGTCATAGAGAACAGCTGGCTGCTGCTGAACAACAGGTTCCTGAGCGTTGTTTGCAGAGACGGTGGTGAGGTTCTGGATGTACGAAGGCACCTGGGGATCTGGTTCGTCGTATTCTGGAATGTAACCGGGATATTCAGGTATGGGTTTGACGATGATGAAATCGGGTTCGTTGGCATTGAAGAAGGCTTCCACTGCTTCTTCGGTCAGCTCTCCCTCTTCTTCGGGAATCAAATTGGAGGGCAGCTCTTCGGTGGAGTAGGGTGCCGGAGCAGTCTCGACAGCAGGTTCTGAGGTTTCTTCGTTCTGTGCGGGCTGTGGTTCGCTCTCAAAAAGGGTGGGCTCTGCCTCCTTGGCCAGGGCAGCCAGAGCAGCCTCGGCTTCCTTTTCAGCCTTGGACTTGCGGCCGCGCTTCTTCGGGGCAGGAGCAGTTGGAGTTTCTTCCACAGTATTCGGTGCTTCGGCCTGCACAGTAGCCTCTGCTTCCTTGGTTGGTTCAGCAGCAGGCGCTTCGGCTTTCTTCTTGGATTTTTTCGGAGTGGCCTTCTCCGTGTCTGCTTCCTGTGTGGTCGTCTCTTTTACAGCTAGCGCTGCAGCCTCGGCCTCCTTCTCTGCCTTTGACTTACGTCCACGCTTTTTAGGCTTCTCCACCGGCTCGGCAGAGACTTTTTCACTCTCGGCGCCGATGATGGCATAAATGAGGTCTAGTTTCTCGGTATCCGACTTAACGGGAATGTCTAGTGACCTGGCAAGGACGACCAACTGTTCGTCCGTCAGGGCTTCTAATTCACTTTTTGTGTGCATAGTGTATATGGGTTCATCAAAAAAGATTAAGGTTACAAACGTACCTTAGTGTATAGTCTATAAAAAGGGATTTTTGTGAAAACTACACACGGAAACTCGCTCTGTGGAGTATTCCGTCATAAATTCGAGTGCAAAGGTACGCTTTTTTTGGCATTCTGCAAACTTTTCTCGCTTTTTTTCTTTATTTTTGCACCGAAAAAACTAATTATGGCAGCAGTTAACCCCTATCTACAAGTAGAGAACCTCTCTTTTGCCGTCGGTGATAAGGAACTTTTCCACGATATCAGTTTCGGTATCGCCGAGGGGCAGCGCATAGGTCTCATTGCGCGCAATGGTACCGGCAAGACGTCTCTTCTCAATATTATAGCCGGCAAGGAGCAGCCAGAGAGCGGAAGTATCATCTTTCGCCGTGACCTGCGTGTGGCTTACCTCGAACAGACACCGTCCTATCCGGGTGAGATGACCGTCATGCAGGCCTGCCTTTGGCATTGCAAGGAGGAGCCCCAGCGCATTCAAGAGTATCTTACGAAACTACGCATCACCGACCACGACCAGCCCATCAGTCACCTTTCCGGTGGACAACTCAAACGTGTTGCCCTGGCCAACGTGCTCTGTCAGGAACCCGACCTTCTCATCCTTGACGAACCGACCAACCACCTTGATCTGCAGATGATAGAGTGGCTGGAGACCTATCTCTCTCGTTCGCAGATAACACTGCTCATGGTCACCCACGATCGCTACTTCCTCGACCGCGTATGCTCAGTCATTCTTGAACTGGATGATGAGACGCTCTACACCTATCGCGGAAACTATGCATACTACCTAGAGAAGCGGCAGGAACGCATTGATGTCACCAATGCAGAAATCGCACGCGCTAATAATCTTTATAGGAGAGAACTCGAATGGATGCGTAGCACTCCGCAGGCTCGCAGCCATAAGGCGCGATATCGTGAGGAAGCCTTCACCGACCTCGAGCGCAGAGCCCACCAGCGTGTACAGGAAGACAACGTGTCGCTCCAGCTCAACAGCTCCTACATAGGCTCCAAGATTTTCGAAGCGGAGTACGTCAGCAAGACCTTCCCTGCTCGTGAGAACGAGCCTGGCAGCAAGCCGAAGATCATCCTCCGTGACTTCTATTATAACTTTTCGCGCTATGAGAAGATGGGCATTGTGGGAGCCAACGGAACAGGCAAGTCCACCTTTATCAAGATGTTGCTTGGCGAGGTGAAGCCTGATAGCGGACGTTTTGTCATCGGTGAGACAGTGCGCTTCGGCTATTTCTCCCAGGATGCCATGCCCTGCGACCAGCAGATGAAAGTCATTGATGCTGTCAGGCGCGTGGCGGAATATGTGGACCTTGGCGGTGGTCGTCAGCTTTCTGCCATGCAGTTCTTGCAGCATTTCCTCTTCTCCCCCCTCCAGCAGCAGAACTATATATATAAGCTGTCTGGCGGTGAACGACGTCGTCTGCAGCTTTGTATTGTACTGATGCAAAACCCTAATTTCCTCATCCTCGACGAGCCCACCAACGACCTCGATATTGCCACATTGAATATCCTAGAGGACTACCTCGCCACCTTCCGTGGCTGCGTTATCGTAGTCAGCCATGACCGCTATTTTATGGATAAGGTAGTCGACCATCTTCTTGTTTTCAGAGGCGATGGCGACATCAAGGATTTCCCGGGTAACTATTCTCAGTTCCGCGAATGGGAGAAGACACTCTCCCAGCCATCGCCGAAAGGGAAGGAACAAGTACCATCAAAGAAGAGTAATCGTAATTCAGGAACTGCAAATGCTCCTTCCGTTTCGAATAGGGCGGAAGGAGTGTCGTCCCCACGTCGTCTCACCTTCAAGGAGAAGCGTGAACTTGAAGCTCTCGAGGCAGACATTGCAGCTCTTGAAGCAGAGAAGGCTGCCCTCGAGACAGCCCTCTGCAGCGGCACACTCTCTGTGGCCGAACTCACGGAGAAAAGTAAACGCCTGCCCCTGTTAACCGAAGAACTCGATGCGAAGGAACTCCGCTGGCTCGAGCTCTCGGAGATTGCAGGCTGAGCAAAGTCTTATATCGTTAGGCGGCGCTCGTAGTTCCAGTCATCAATGGCTTGTCCCCAGTGCTCATTGACAAGTTGGATGGTGCGGGGTTTGTACTCATACTGGTTTTTCTTGTAGCCTCGCTTGCTCTCGATGTAGGTGCGAATAGCTGGTTCGGCATCGTCCCAACCGGGTAGGGCGAGTTTCTGATATATGTCGCGGGTGACGGCATAGGCATCGCGCTCGAAATCCTCAAAACGAACTTCATAGAGGTTGCCTGCAGGGATGTATTGTTTCTGTTTCTGATAGGCACGGTAGAGCCGGGGATAGACTTCGATGGCGTTCATCTCAATCTGATCATCGCTGACATCCTGCAACTTCAGCGGTGCAATGGTCTGAGTGAAGAAGGAACGGGTGGACTCGAATACTGTGTAGGGGTTACGCATCAGGTAGATGAACTTTGCGTTCGGGAAGAGGTCCACGAGAGCTTTGACGTGTCCAGTATGAGGTGGATTCTTACTGAGGTATTGCGTGCCACCCGTATTCCAGAGGGATATCTTCACCGTTTTCAGGAATGCCTCCTTGTAGGCTGCTTCCTCCGCGGGAGTGATGTCCTCGAATGTGAGGTAGCGATTGCAGTAGTCAATCATGTTCTTAGGAAAATACCAGAAGTCGTAGTAGGAGAATGGCATGATGTTGCTCAGTGCGAACTCCTCTTCCTGCGGGGTGTCGGGGGTCAGTTCCATGCCGTCGGTAGGACGATGGCTGGGGATGACGATGTTCATTATGAACTTGAAGAATGGTTGTCCGAACAACATCAGGTGCGGAAAGACTGTCTGATAGGTCGTCGTGTGGCCAAAGTGGTGATCTTGGGCAAAGATATTATGGACAAAGGTGGTGCCGCTGCGCCAATGACCGAGGATGAACAACGGGTCGTGTTCCAAAGGTTTGTTGGCCAACAGTTTCTGGTAGCGACGTTCCTGGATGGGAGCGAGCACCGAGAGCAGGCGGCAGATGCTTTTCGTCAGATAATATTTGGTGCGGAAGCCTGGATCGACGGGCTGTCCTGCAGTCATTTCCTTGAACGTCCGCCAGTCTGCTCCCACGAGCGGGTTGACGGGTAGATTTTCGAATTTGAATAATCCCATTATTATATTAAGAGGAGTGAATTGAATAGTGAAAGAGTGGAATGTAAGTGTGAGGTTACTTGACGACCTTCACTTCCAGTCCTTGTCGGGCGAGATCCTTGACTGCGGTCTCAATGGCATCGTAGTGTTCCGGAGTGATGCCCAATTTAGGCAGGTCGAGGGTGGGCACGAGGTCATTCTCGAGAGCACTTTCGTCCAGCGGAGCCAGAATCATACCAACGGCAGACGTGTTGTTCGTGATGGGGTCGATGAGGATGAAGGCTCCTGTCTGACGGTTGTCAGCATAGGCATCGAAGAAGAGGGTCTTGGCGGTGAGGATATCGACCTGGCCGATTTCATTGAGGGTGAAAGCGGACACTCCCTCTGTCCTTATTGAGTGGGAGGGATTTGTCATTTCAGACGAATGTAGTCCTTTGGGGGTAGAGCCCGGATTATTGACATCCACCTTATACCTAAGGTTGACGATAGTAGCACGGGTGGTGTTGGTATTGTGCTTCAGGAAGAACTGTTTGCCTGTATCCATCGGTTCTTCGTCCATCCAAACAAGCATTGTCGTAAAATGGCGTCCGATATGGGGAAGATTGTCAGGATGTACAATCATCTCGCCGCGGCTGATGTCGATTTCATCTTCCAGGGTGATGGTGACGGACTGTGGCGGGAAGGCTTCCTGGAGTTCTCCGTCGTAGGTGACGATACTCTTGACATGGCTACGCTTCATGCTGGGGAGTGCCACCACCTCATCTCCAACACGCACAATACCGCTGGCAACCTTTCCGCAGAAACCGCGAAAGTCGAGGTTGGGACGCAGGACATACTGCACCGGATAGCGGAAGTCGCTGAAGTTGCGGTCAGCATGGATGGGCACGGTCTCCAGAAAGTCCAGCAGTGCAGGACCAGAGTACCAGGGTGTTCGGTCGCTGCGTTCCACCACGTTGTCGCCGTCGAGGGCAGAGAGGGGAAAACAGGTTACATCCTCTATCCCGAGGAGTCCAGTCAGCAGGCGATAGTCATGGACGATGTCCTCGAAAACCTTTTGATCGAAACCTACGAGATCCATTTTGTTTACAGCCAAGACGATGTGCTTGATACCGAGCAGCGAAACGAGGTAGGTGTGACGACGTGTCTGCGTGATGACGCCCGTTCGGCTATCTACGAGGATGATGGCCAGGTTGGCGGTGCTTCCGCCAGTAATCATATTGCGGGTGTATTGCTCGTGGCCCGGAGTGTCGGCTATGATGAACTTACGTCTGTTGGTTGAGAAATAGCGGTAGGCAACATCGATGGTGATGCCTTCCTCGCGCTCTGCTTTCAGTCCGTCGAGCAGAAGGGCATAGTCGATGTGGTCTCCAGCGTTGCCCACACGCTTGCTGTCGCGTTCAAGGGCTGCGAGTTGGTCGTCGTAGAGTTTCTTGGAGTCGAAGAGTAGACGTCCGATGAGGGTGCTCTTGCCATCGTCGACGCTCCCTGCTGTCAACAGACGCAACAAATCTTTCTGCTCATCGGCATCGAGGTAGGCTTTGATATCTAATGCTTTATTCATTAATGGGAAATTATCGGTTCTGGGGGCTACAGGGTTTCTACTTTCTGAAGTCTCCTGGAGTGTTTCGGAACTTGGAATTATAGGGATTTGATTACTTCGCCGTCATTCAGGATTTTCTTGTTAACGATGAGGTAGCCGATGCGTCGCATCAGTGCAGCGTCAATGCGCTTGGTGCGTCGGGAGTAGCCAAGCTGACGAGTAGCAGCCCGCAGGAGGTCTTCCCGTGGCAGGGCAATCTGTGCGTTCACGACTTGCAGGATGGCATCGTCCAATGACTTCTCGGGGATGTCATCTATATCTGCTTTCTCATCCTTGCTGGAGGCCAGGAGTGTGGCGGCAGGTGCTGTGGTGCTTACTTTCTCCTCTACGATCTTTGGAGCTTTGAGGTTCAGCGGTTCGCTATTGGCAATGGGCTGACTGTCTTTAACCTCAAGAGCCTGCACGATATTATCGAGCACACGCTGGCGGTTCTGCATCCAGTCGATGGACCAGACGCGCAGCACTTTCCACCCTAGGCCTTGTAGTACGGAGGGTTGTGTCAGTTCGCGGTCTCGGGCAATCTTGGTCTCGGCACGCGAGTGGCTGTCGATGAGAATTCCGAGAAAGTAGCGCTCGCGATCTGCAGGATCCACGACAGCCACGTCTACCTTGAACTTGGAACGACCGACGCCAGTGGTGGTCTCGTAGCCAAGAGCGTTGAGCGCAGAGGCAATGTCGGAGGCAAGGGAACTGGTGTTTACAGAAGTACCTGGAGTTCCGGATGTCCCAGGTTCTGCAATAGGTCTTCCTTCGGCATACTTCAAGAACTTCTGCAAACCCTCGACACCAGCCGCCTTGGAGCGGCGCAGGTCAATCTGTTCGGCACGCAGGGTGGAGAAGACTTTCATCTCATAACGGGCACGGGATACGGCAACATTCAGACGGCGCTCTCCACCACGGTTGTTCAGGGGACCGAAGTTCATGCTGACATTGCCGTCCTTGTCTGGACCATAGCCCACACTGAAGAGGATGATGTCGCGTTCGTCACCTTGTACATTTTCCAGGTTTTTGATAAAGATGGGTTCTTCAGCTTGGAAAGCCTTGGCTTCGAGTTCGGGATGCCCTGCCAGTTCCTCCATGAGTACATCCTCGATGAGGTTTTGCTGGACGACGGAGAACGCTACGACACCGATGCTGCGCTTGGACAGTTCTTCATCGGAGAGGCGACGGATGATTTCTGCCACGACGGCTTCAGCCTCTGCACGGTTACTTCGGCGACCGCCTTTGTCGTAGACGCCTTCGACCTTCACGAGTGAGACCTTTGAGATGCGGTCGTCGGCAGAGGGGAAGGTGAAGAGGCGTCCGTCGTAGTACTCCTGATTGGAGAAGGCAATGAGCGATTCGTGCTTCGAACGGTAGTGGAAAGCCAGATAGTGGTCTGGCAGCGACAGTGCCTGGCAGTCGTCAAGGATGCTGTCGAGGTCGTCTATTTCAGCGTCCTCGTCGTCCACTTGTTGGGTGGCGAAGAAGCTGGTAGGCGGCATCTGTTTATTGTCGCCAACGACGATGAGTGCCTTGCCTCGACCGATGGTTCCAACGGCCTCGGAAGTGGGCATCTGGGATGCTTCGTCGAAGATGACGAGGTCGAACTTTGGTTGGTCAAGGTCAATGAATTGCGCTACGCTGATGGGGCTCATCAGCATGCAAGGACAGAGTTTCGGCAGAAGGTTGGGTATTTGGTCGATGATGTGGCGGATACTGGTGCCACGCCCGCCGTTGGCGATATTACGCTTAAGGATATTCACCTCGGAGCCAGTTGCAGCTTCGATGCTGATATTGGGGATGCGTGCAGCCAGACGACAATAGAGCTCTTTCTTAGTGAGGTCCTGGAAGTGCTCAGTCAACTGGCGGTAGCGCGCAATGACGTCTTCGAAGACGAGTCCATTGAAACGGCGCAGTTCGTCGTCGGAGTCAATCATCTGTAGTGCCCATTCTTTAAATAAGGTACGTGCGAGCGCGCGCGATGCTTCTTCGCCGCTGTGACCTGTTTCGATGAAGTCCACAACGGGCTGATAGCCCCGTGTAACCAGATCGCCACGTTTGCTGGACCACTGGTACCAGTCGCGCCACAGCTCCTTGTGCTGGAGCCATGTGGCCATGGCAGTAGGATCAGCAGCGGAGATCTGACCGAGGTCGTCGATGAACGAGGGTATGTCTCCCTTCGAAAGGGAGGGAGAGAGTTGCTGGAGACGCTTGAGGAAACTGTTGGTGGCAAACAAGCGAGGGAGGAACCACTTCTGCCTGATACTCTGCCACTCGGAGGCGAGGGTATCAGGGGAGAGGGAACCTGCGGCGGCAGCAGAGGAATCGTGAGCACCTTGGAGCTGGTATAAGAGGGTTTCGAGGCGTGCGAGGTCTTCGCGGCGGTCGTCTTTGGGAGCCAGACCTGTGAGAGGATGGCCGTGGGGGTGACCGGTGATCTGGAAGATGGCATCAAGCTTGGTGAGTTCATCGCTCAGGGAGTCGAGGTCTTCTTTCTTTCGACTTTGGGCAAAGTCAAAAGGAACATCGAGGGAGTCTATGTCACTTAAGGAAAGATAGCCTTCGATGCAGTCGTAGAGTGAGAGACCGCAGGAGCCCTTGCGATGGATTGCCTGCATATAGCCATTCAGTTTCTGACGCAAACCAAAAAGTTCTTCGCTGCGCTGCTTGAAGTCCTCGCTGACGTGGCCGTGGGTGACGTCCAAAGCCTGTTGCAGCTGTTGGAGGAAATGGGTCTTGGTGACTTTGTTGGAATGCAGCTCCAGACAGAACGGGTCGAGCCCGATTTTGGCCAGACGTTTCTGAACGACACTGAGAGCGGCCATCTTCTCTGCTACGAAGAGTACGCGCTTCCCCTGGTAGAGTGCGTTGGCAATCATGTTGGTGATGGTCTGCGACTTGCCTGTTCCGGGAGGTCCGTAGAGAATGAAACTCTTTGCCAAACCACTCTCGATGACGGCTTCGAGCTGCGAGGAGTCCACGGCTATGGGTGTTGCCACATCGGCAGGCTTGGCCGTAAGGTCAAAGTTGCGCGCATCCACACTCTCGCCCGTTTCGGGCAAGATGAGCCGTCGTTCTATCAGACTTTCCACGATGGGGCTCTGCTGGAGCTTGGCGGCGTTGGTGTGGATATCGTTCCACATGACGAACTTGTTGAAGGAGAAAAGTCCAAGGACACTCTCGTCAAGCACCTCCCATCGGGTGTGTTGGGCAATCGCCTTACGGATAGCGCTGAAGACGAGAGGGACATCCACACCGCTTTCGTCTTTGGGCAGCGGGTCGAAGGTGGGAACGAGCAGCTTGAACTGCTGGCGCAGGAATTCAATGAGAGTGACGTTGAGAATGGCTTCCTCGTCGCGCATTCGTACAATGTATCCACCTCCGTTGCGCACGATATTCACAGGCAGTAGTAGAATGGGTGCGAAGCGCGGTTGGTCACTTTTTTCGGTGACGTACCAGCGAAGCATTCCTATGGCAATGAACAGGGAGTTGGCACCATTCTCTTCAAGGGCTGTGCGAGCACCTCGATAGAGGTTGGTCAGCACGGGCTTGAGTTCGGTGGCGCTGAGGTAAGTGGAAAGCTTGTGCTCCTTAATCTCTTTCTCGAACTGCTCTTGCAGCGGGGCAGCCTGTGTGGAGGAATGGAAGATGCCGTCTTCGGGGTTGAGGAGCTTGCGTTGCTCAGGCCAAGGCTGGAGGGTGTAGTTCTCGCCTGTCTGCAAGAGGTCTTCCATGTGTTCCACCTGGAAGGAAATGAACTGTACGGCACGCTTGCCCAGCCGGGTGTTCAGTAGGTTGTTGCGCAGGGAGAAGTCCAGGAGCTTGCGTTCCCAGAGAGCCTGGCGGGTGAGTTGGCGCTCGTCAATCTGCAAAGCGGCTTCCTCGGCGGCATCGAGGGCGGAGGAGGGGGAACCCTCGGCTGATGCCGAGGGAACGGTGTCTGATGATGCCGAGGGGGCTGTGGCCGTAGAGGAGGGAGGTACGGTGGCCGTAGAGGAGGGCATGGTGGCCGTGGAGGGAATGGGGGCAGCTTCTTTGTTCATTGTTTCCTCAGATTTATGGATTTGCTATCAATATTTAGAAATAACCCTCGCGCTTCTTCTGTTCCATGGAGGCTTCCTGGTCGAAGTCGATGACGCGTGTGGTGCGTTCACTCTTTGTGGTCGTCATCATCTCTTCCACTATTTCCTCAATGGTGGTGGCGGTGCTCTCTACGGCACCGGTCAGTGGCCAGCAACCGAGGGTACGGAAGCGTACCATCCGCGGCTTGATGAGCGGTCTGTACTGTTCGGGCAGACGGTCGTCGTCGGCCATAATGATATTACCGTCAATTTCCACACAGGGGCGTTCCTTGGCATAATAGAGCGGCACGATAGGGATGTTCTCCAGTCGAATATACTGCCAGATATCCAGTTCAGTCCAATTGGAGAGGGGGAAAACGCGGATGGATTCACCTTTGTGGATTCTGGCGTTGTAGATATCCCAGAGTTCCGGTCGCTGGTTCTTGGGATCCCACTGCTGGAATTGGTCTCGGAAGCTGAAGATGCGTTCCTTGGCACGACTTTTCTCCTCGTCTCTACGGGCACCTCCGAAGGCAGCATCGAACTTGTATTTGTTCAAGGCGTCCAGCAGTGCTTTGGTCTTCATCAAGTCGGTGTGGACCTTGGAGCCGTGGGTGAAGGGTCCTACTCCGGCACGGAAAGCCTCCATGTTGCTTTCCACGATGAGGTTCCATCCATACTTCTTGGCATATTCATCGCGGAACTGAATCATTTCCTTAAACTTCCACTTGGAATCAATATGCATCAGCGGGAAGGGCACTTTTCCAGGAGCAAAGGCTTTCTCAGCCAGACGCACCATGACGCTGCTGTCTTTGCCTATGCTATATAACATGACGGGATTCTCGAACTCAGCAGCCACTTCCCGGATGATATGGATGCTCTCAGCTTCGAGTTCCTGAAGGTGTGAAAGGTGATATTTATTCATTTGGTTATTAAGGCTTAAGGGACTAATGGCTTTTTCTCTCGATGAGCTCCACGACACGCCTGACACTCTCCTGAAGGGGCAGCACACTGGTGTCGAGGCAAAGAGCAGGATGCTCAGGCACCTCAAAAGGAGCACTGATTCCCGTGAATTCCTTTACCTCACCACGTCGGGCACGGGCGTAAAGCCCCTTGACATCGCGGCGTTCGCATTCCTCCAAGGGTGTGGAGACATAAACTTCAATAAAGTCCTCGGCTCCAATGATGTCACGTGCCAGCTGGCGATATTCGTTTGTTGGGGAGACGAATGCTGCGAGGGTGACGACCCCTGTGTCGACAAAGAGCTTGCCTACTTCGGCGATGCGACGGATGTTTTCCCGACGATCCTCTGCGGAGAAACCGAGTCCGGCATTTATGCCCGAACGGATATTGTCGCCATCAAGGATGCGGCAGAGCAGACCACGCTGATGCAGCTCGCGCTCCACGCCCAGGGCAATGGTACTTTTGCCCGAGCCGCTGAGGCCTGTGAACCAAATCATCAATCCACGCTGGTGGAGCAGTCGCTCCTTGTCCTCGCGTGTCATCATGCGGTCATATATGGGAAAGATGTTAGTGTCGGTCATTTATATCAGATCATAGAAAATCGGGATGAGGATGACGCTTAGGATGAAGACGATGATGTTCATCGGCAGACCCACCTTGATGAAATCCTTGAACTTATAGCCTCCAACGCCCTGCACGATGAGGTTCGTCTGGTATCCGATGGGTGTGGAGAAGGCGGAGCTGGCAGCAAAGCAAACGCATACCACGAAGGGCAGCGGGTTTACTCCCATTTTCTCCGCCACCGCCAGAGCCAAAGGGAACGCGAGGGCAGCAGCGGCGTTGTTCGTGATCAGTTCCGTGAAGATGTTCGTGATGAGGAACAAGGCCGCCAGAATGATGTAGATTCCATATTCCGACCCCCGAACGAGGTCGGCTAGCGAGATGATGTAGCCGGCGATGAGACTGGCAAAACCGGACTTGGTCATTGCAGCACTGATTGCAAAGGCACAGGCGATGGTAATCAGGACGTCCCACGAGAAGAACTTGGTGTACTTCTTGGCAGAAAACATATGTGTCCAAGCCATGATGATGACGGTGATGCACACGAAGAAGAACATATCCAGTTTCAGCGCGGGCATATAGGTCTGTACGAACGTGTTCTGTGCCAGCCATTGTTTGACGGTCTCCAGTTCCCCCACTGTGGCACCGATGATCATCAGTATCAGTAGGATGAGGGCGAACCAGCGTTTCTTGTTTCCCATGGGTGGCTCGTAGTCGCCCACGCGGTTGATCATCCAGAAGACACGGCTTTCGCCCCAGGCTTTCATGAAGCTGTCGTCGGCATCGATGATGAGCGTGTCCTCATGCGTCATTTTCATATTCATGAAGTCTCCTTCGACGATGTTGCCTCCCCGGCTGATGGCTCGCACGTGTGCTCCGTAGTGACGGAAGAAGTCGAATTCATGCAGGGTTTTCCCTAATCCGGGAAAGCGGTTGCCGAGCAACACTTCATGGCGTGTCATCCCAGGTGCCAGGTTCTGGTCTTCGGCGTCTTCGTCTGCCCTACGATTGTCGGGCAACAGGTAGCGCGAGAAGAAGATGAGGTAGATGAGTCCAGCCAAGGCGATGAAGATACCCACCTTGGTCAGCTCGAACATGGACAGTCCATCGATTCCAAAGCGCATCAGGATTCCTTCTGCCCCTCCGCTTTTGGCCGCCACGGCTTCATCCTTAGCTTCCTGCAGCAGCATTCCGTGGATCACCAGGTTGGTGGTCGTGCCGATGAGTGTGCAGATACCGCCAATGATGGTGGCGTAGGAGAGGGGAATCAGGAACTTGGTGGGAGGCAGTTTCATCTTGCGGGCCCAGTTCTTGATCATTGGCGCAAAGATGACCACCACGGGAGTGTTGTTGAAGAACGCCGAGATAAACGTCACGATGGGGTAGAATCGCAGACTCGCTGTCGTCACTGTAGCATTCTTCTTTGGCAACATTCGGAACATGATGCGTTCCAGTAGACCACTTTTGCGGACCCCTTCGCTGACGAGGTATAGTAGAGCTACCGTGATCATTCCCTTGTTGGAGAAACCCTTGATGGCTTCTTCAGGAGTGATGATACCTGCAATCAGTAGTAGTACGACGGCGGTGAACAGAATCAGACCGGGTCGCAGCTGCTCGCGCATCAGTGCTGCGAGCATAAACAGAAGAATGGCGGCTACAAAGATGATATGGAAACTCATGCAGGGGAGGGAAACTTTCTATTTCCCCAGGATGCGGATTATTTGACTTTCAACTTCAGGATGACACCGCTGTTGGCGGGTACCTTCACCTGCGATGGCTGTTCTGCGCAGAAACTGATGGCCTGCTTTTCGCCCGTGAGCAGGTCTGTGGCGGTCACTTTCTTCTGACCACTGAACTGATAGAGCTCGAAGACGTGGTCTGGAATATGAATGTCCAAGACTGCGTCGGTGCCATCGAAGTTAGCCACGCACAGCAGCACTTCCTTGCCAGCCCGACGGAAGTAAGCGTAGTTGGTGCGAGGATTGAAGCTGTCGCTCTTGGGATTGGCGTACATCAGGTCGAAGAAGTCACCCTCGCGGATGGCTTTTTCCTTCGAGCAAAGGTTGAGTAGGGTAGAGTAGAAGGACTGAAGTTCAACCTCTTGTGGCGTGAGCTGGCGACCATCGAAGGTGCCGCCGTTGCGCCAGCGATAGATGCTGTTGACGGTCCAGTAGTCAAAAATCGTGGTGCGTCCGTCGCGTCCGCTGAATCCTTCATCGTCCATTCCTCGCTCGCCCAGTTCTTGTCCGAAGTAGATCATCACTGGTCCGCGGCTGATGGTGGCGGCCACCATCATGGCAGCACGTCCCTTCAGTCCGCTGCCGGCAAAGAAGTCGCTGGCGATACGCTGTTCATCGTGGTTCTCCAGGAAGCTGAGCATATGGTCCCGGATATCATCCACAGCCTGCCAGCAGTGTGTAATGGCATCGGCATTGGCGTAGCCGCAGGTCACGGCTCTCAAGGTGTCGTAGAGTCCTACCTTGTCATAGAGGTAGTCGAAGCCCCCCTCGTTGATGTAGCGTCGATAGCTGTCGGGACCGTAGATTTCAGCTATGAATTGAATATCCGGGTACTGTTCTCGCACCTGTTTGGTGGCATATCCCCAGAACTCTGCAGGCACCATCTCAGCCATGTCGCAGCGGAATGCGTCCACCCCCTTCGATGCCCAGAAGAGTAGGATGGCTGTCATCTTCTCCCACGTAGAAGGCACGGGTTCGAAGTGTGTCTCGCGGCCGGAGAGGTAGTCGACACCATAGTTCAGTTTCACGGTCTCATACCAGTCGTCGTGCTTGGCAAAGCTGCTGAACACGTCGTTGCCGGTGGCACGGGCAGGCTGCTCGTAGTAGGGCTGCGGCTCGTCGGCCTGAAGGTCGAAGTCCGTATGGAACTGCTCGCCGGGGAAGTAGTAGAAGTTGTTTGCTGGCGAGAAGTGCTGAGTGGTGTCGTCCTGAGCACCCAAGTCCTCCACACCTTCCGGGCAGACGTCGCTGTGGTACTGGCGGGCTACATGGTTGGGCACAAAATCAATAACGACCTTCAGCCCTGCCTCGTGGCTGCGCTGCACGAGTTCCTCGAATTCCTGCATACGAGCTGGAACGCTCGTGGCAATATCTGGGTCTACGTCGTAGTAGTCCTTGATGGCGTAAGCACTGCCGGCTTTGCCTTTGACCACAGCGTGGTGGTCACGTGGAATGCCGTAGGCGGAATAATCCGTCTGCGTGGCATGCTCGATGATGCCGGTGTACCAGATGTGTGTAGCACCCAGTTTCTTGATTTCGTTCAGCGCCTGCGGTGTGAAGGCTTCCATGGTTCCGCAGCCATTGACAGCACGTGTGGCGTCGTGTTGGTTCACGTTGGCATCGCTGCCAAACAATCGTGTGAAGACTTGATAGACAACAGGTTTCTGCATTTCTTCCGTTTGGGTGTAGGTAGAACAAGCTTGCGTCAGTCCCACGAGGAGTCCGACGCAAGCAGTCCGGATGAGGATGTTTCGTTTCATTACAAATCTGTGGCACCTTGGACGACGAGTCCTTCGACGCCCTTGGCAATCTTGGCAATCATACCCTGTAGGGCTTTGCCTGGTCCGCACTCCGTGAATTCTGTGGCTCCAGCCTCGACCATAGCCTGGACTTCTTGTGTCCAGCGCACGCTGGCGGTCAGCTGAGCGATGAGGTTAGCCTTGATTTCGGCCGGCTCCGTGTGGGCTTTTCCGTCGACGTTCTGGTAGACGGGGCATTTCGGAGTCTTGAAGTCTGTGGCCTCGATGGCAGCCTGGAGCTCGTCCTTTGCACCCTGCATGAGGGGGCTGTGGAACGCACCGCCCACGGGCAGCGGCAGTGCACGCTTGGCACCAGCAGCCTTCAGCTTTTCGCAAGCGGCGTTCACACCTTCCACGGAACCGCTGATGACCAGCTGGCCGGGATTGTTGTAGTTGGCGGGAACCACGATGCCCACTTCCTTGGACACCTCTGCGCAGATCTGTTCCACGGTTTCGTCGTCCAGTCCGATGATGGCAGCCATCGTTGAGGGCTGAGCCTCGCAGCACTTCTGCATGGCCTGTGCGCGGGCGCTGACCAGTTTCAGTCCATCCTCGAAGGAGAGAGCGCCGGCAGCTACCAGGGCAGAGAACTCACCCAGGGAGTGGCCACCGACCATATCGGGCTGGAACTTGTCGCCCAGACAGATTGCTGTGATGACGGAATGCAGGAACACGGCAGGCTGTGTGACCTTCGTCTGTTTCAGTTCCTCGGCGGTACCCTCGAACATGATTTTGGTGATCTCGAAGCCCAGGATCTCATTGGCCTTGTCAAACAGGGCCTTGGCTTCGGCGTTTGTCTCGTAGAATTCTTTTCCCATTCCAGGGAACTGTGCCCCCTGACCGGGGAATACAAATGCTTTTTTCATTTTGCTTATGAATATTTAATTTGAGTGATACTTACAGTGTTTCGCATTCTGCCAACCATGCATCGCGGCTGGCATCGGTGGGCATTCTCCAGTCGCCTCGTGGCGAAAGGCTCACGCTGCCGACCTTGGGGCCGTCGGGCAGGCAGGAGCGCTTGAACTGCTGGGAGAAGAAACGTTTGTAGAACGTCTGCAGCCAGTGCTTCAGTTCCTCGTCGCTGTAGCGTCCTTCAAAAGCTCGCTTGGCGAGGAAATAGATCTTGGATGGACGCTCGCCCCATCGCAGGGCATGGTAGATGAAGAAGTCGTGCAGCTCGTAGGGTCCGACGAGGTCTTCGGTCTTCTGCTGAATCTCCCCGTTGGCGTTGGTGGGAATCAGTTCAGGACTGATAGGGGTGTCCACAATGTCCAGCAGCGTCTGCGCTTCTCCGCTCACGCCGTTTTCCTTGTGCAGAGCCACCCATCGCACCAGATGCTTGACCAGCGTCTTGGGAACTCCTGTGTTCACGCCATACATGGACATGTGGTCTCCGTTGTAGGTGCACCATCCCAGCGCCAGCTCCGAGAGGTCGCCGGTTCCGATGACCAGGCCTCCCAGCTGATTGGCTACATCCATCAGGATTTGTGTGCGCTCGCGCGCCTGTGAATTCTCATAGGTGACATCCATCACGGCCGGGTCGTGCCCGATATCTTCGAAGTGCTGCGTCACCGCCTTGGCGATATTGATTTCCTGCGAGGTGATGCCCAGTTCATGCATCAGGTCGCAGGCGTTGTTGTAGGTGCGTTCGCTGGTGCCGAATCCAGGCAGGGTCAATCCCACGATTCCGCGTCGGTCCAGTCCCAGCAGGTCGAAGGCGCGCACCGTCACCAGCAGTGCCAGCGTGGAGTCGAGTCCTCCGGAAATGCCGATCACAGCCGTCTTCGTTCCTACGTGCTGCAGGCGTCGTGCCAGTCCTTCGGTCTGAATGGCAAATATTTCTTCGCATCGTTCGTCCAGTTTGGCTCCCTGCGGCACGAAAGGTGCAGGGTTCACGCTGCGTGAGAGTTCGAACTCCCGGGTTGTGATGAGGGCAGCGTCCACGACCATATACGGTCGTTCCGATTTCCGGTTCAGCATTCCCTGGTTCATCCCGAAGGTGGTGTTCTTCCTGCGCAGCAGACGCAGGCGTTCCACGTCCACTTCGCTCTCCACCAGCTGACCTCTCAGGGAATGGGGCGTTGCCGATGCCAGCAGATTGCCATTCTCCAGAATCATCGCCTTGCCGCTGTAGACGACATCCTGTGTGCTCTCGCCGAAACCTGCAGCAGCGTAGGCGTATCCGGCGATGCAGCGGGCACTCTGCTGTTTTAGCAGCAGATTGAGGTAGCTGAGCTTGCCCACTACATCATTGTCCGCACTCAGGTTGAAGATGATTTCCGCTCCCCTCAATGCCAGTTCGGATGAAGGCGGAATCGGAGCCCAGAGATCCTCGCACAGCTCCACGCCAAAGGTGCATGTGGGCGTGCGGAAGAGCAGTCGTGCACTCAGGTTCACCTGCTGGCCGCATAGCCACACAGTGGCCTCCTCTGGAATCTCGATGGCGCTGGCGAACCACCGGCGCTCGTAGAATTCCTGGTAGTTCGGCAGGAAGGTCTTGGGAACCAGTCCCAGGATCCTGCCTTTCTGTATGACGGCTGCGCAGTTGAGCAGCATCCCGCTGTAGCTCACGGGCAGACCTACGATAATGATGATGTCCAGCGAGCGCGAGAAGTTCATCAGGTTGATGAGAGCCATCTCTGCCTCGTCCAGCAACAGCTGCTGCCCGAAGAGGTCTCCGCAGGAATAACCGGTCAGCGACAGTTCCGGCAGGCAGATGATTTCTACTCCGCGACCCTCGGCCTGGATGACGAGATTCTCGATTTGCTTGGTGTTGAACTTTGGGTCGGCCACGCGAACCTCTGGGATGGCAGTGGCAATCTTGACGAATCCATAATTCATAGGAGCGAGTCTTTAATCCTTGTTTTGCGGTGCAAAGATAGCTATTCTTATCCAAATCTGCACCTTTTTTTGTTTTTTTCTGCCTTTTGCTTGCTTAAAACGCGAATTTGTGCTTACTTTGCCCCCACGAAAGGGCAAAATTCCCTTCGTAATTTGAGAAACTCAACTTTTTAATTCAACTCTTAATTAACCCTTTAATTCAACTAAAAAACGATGAACAAGAAATTTGTATGCACCGTATGTGGTTACATCCACGAAGGCCCTGAGGCACCCGAGCGCTGCCCCCAGTGTAAAGCACCCGCCAGCAAGTTCAGGGAACTGAAAGAAGAAGGACTGGAATTCGTCACTGAGCACGTGATCGGAATCGCCAAGGGCGTCGATCCAGAGATCCTCGAGGGGCTGCGTGCCAACTTCGAGGGAGAGTGCACCGAGGTGGGCATGTATCTGGCCATGGCTCGCCAGGCAGACCGCGAGGGCTATCCTGAGATTGCCGAAGCCTTCAAGCGCTATGCCTTCGAGGAGGCAGACCACGCCAGCCGCTTCGCAGAACTCCTCGGAGAGTGCGTCTGGGACACCAAGACCAATCTGAAGAAACGCATGGAAGCAGAAGCAGGCGCTTGCGCAGGCAAGATGGAAATCGCCCGCAAGGCGAAAGCTCTCGACCTCGACGCCATTCACGACACCGTGCATGAAATGGCCAAGGACGAGGCTCGCCACGGACGAGGATTCCTGGGTCTCTACAAGCGCTACTTCGGCTAACGGACCAGTAACTTGCGGCCTCCGCGGATGTACAGACCGCGCTGCGGTGACATCACCCTGCGGCCGGCAAGGTCATAGACAGCGGACAGTTGACTTCCAGTCGGCTGTCCGTTTTTTATTGCTTCCACGCCAGTCGGCGTGACGGACACCTGGGCAGCATTCAGCACTTCGTTCTCCCTCAGGTCGTCCTTGTTCATCTTGTGGACGAGCGCCACCAGGCGGCGTCCTGTGCCGCCGAATCCTTCTTTCGCTGCGGCAGGGTAGGCGACGGCGTACTTCCCGTCGGGCTGAATTGTCAGCCGGTCGCCTGCTGCATCCTCCGTGAAGTAGTGAAGGATGACTCCGTTGTGGCGGAACACCTGCTTCAGGTCGGCGGGAGCGTCGGCGTCGTCCATCCCCATCTGGGGGTAGTCGGCAGTGCCGATCCCGTCCTCCACGAGGTAGCAGGAGATGTACAGCGGCGTCTCTGTGAGGTCGCGTGCTACACGCCCGCTCACCCGCACTTCAGCGTCTGTCGCTTCGATGTTCACCTCCGCCATGGCGGGCATGTCTGCGGCGATGTCCAGCGCCTCGAGGTAGGGTGCCGGGGACATGTCGCGGATACCCCTCACGATGCCGTTCTCGCCCTTGAACACGGCGCGATTGTACATGATGGCGGGATTGTATTCGTTCTCGTAGCCGCCGAAGACGTACACCAGCGCCTGGTCAGCAGCGCTCGTGAAGGCGTCCTTGGCAAAGCCGCTGTGGTGCGAAATGTAGACGACTTCCCCCTCGTGTTCGTCCAGCGCCTTCTCCAGGAAGTATGCCATCTGCGGGCAGCTGATGCAGCGCTGGCTGGTGAACTCTTCCACGATGGGGGTGCGGATAAAGTTGTCGTAGGTGACATAGAGTGGGGTAGTGCCTGTGCGTCCGGCCTGGGCTGCCGATCCGTTGACCTCCGTCACCGTGGCATTCCAGTCTACACTCGTTCCCTCCGTCAGTCCGGAGTGCAGGCGGGTGGTGATGACCTTGCTTCCGTAGGCTCCTATGGGCTCCGGCAGCTCGATTTCGCGATAGGTGGGCGTTGTGGCACCTGCACCCTGCATGGCAATCTTCAGTCTGGTGATGGGTGCCGTGGCGAAGTTGTGCACGTAGAGCCCTCCCGTGAAGTCCGCATCCGGAGCCACCGTCTGCGGGTGGGTGGTGTTCTGTGCATAGGCGGTGCGCTCCAGCAGGGGTGCAGCGTCGTCGTCCAGCAGCGCTCCTATCAGCAGCGTGCCGCGGTCCTTGTATTCCTCCCAGGACTTCTTGCCCTGGTTCACCCAGCACGACTGGGGAACGGTGGCGGCAGCGTAGGCTACGAGCGGGTAGGGGGTGCCCAGTGTCTCGTAGGCTTGGAATCCCAGGTAGATCTTCTCGTCGCCGATGGTCAGCGGCTCGTCGAACAGCACGTCGTTCCATCCTGCCTGGAGGTCGGCATAGGTCGTCTGGATGATATTGCCGGGTGTGCCTGTGGAGGCCAGGATGCCGGAGCGCTTCTGCCGCGCCTGCTTGTAGTCGGCACGCACGTAGCAGCGCACTCCTTTAATACTTTTTCCTTTCAGTCGCACCAGCGCAGGGTCCGCCTGGCAGTCGAAAAGTACCATCCCCTGCACGAACTGGCTTTTGTTGCCTCCCATTGCCGAGAGCTCCTCTGGAGCGACCTCGTTGGGGGCGTAGCTGTAGGGCACCTGCGCCTGTGTGCCGGTGCTCCACAGCAGCCCGATAATATATAATAAGGTGTAGATTCCGCCTTGTCTCATTTCAGGATTTTTTTGCCGTTGAGGATATAGATACCATGCTTCGTTCCCTGCACCTTGCGGCCTGCCAGGTCGTAGAGCACACCTTGCTTGCCGGGCTGCTGCCCTGCAATGTCCTTCACGCCGACGGCCAGGTCTATTTCACCCTCGCAGCTGTTGAGCACGTGCATGTGCATGCCCCCCTTCTTGCCGTCGCGGTGCACGAAGGCTACCACGTAGAGATTCTCCGCTGTCCACGAGGGGTCGAGCTCTGTCTCGTATTTCTTTGAGAACTCGCCTTCGGTGACCTCGTCGCCTTCGCGGTCCGAGAGGATCTCGCGGATGACATTCGCGTGGATGTATTCGCCCATGTGTTCATCTTTTTCCTTCTCATTCCAGAAGAGCTGGCTGTCGCTGTACACGTCGCGCTCCATCAGGTAGACCGTCACACGTGGTTTCTCGTCCTCGGGCAGGATGTCCTTGGCCACGTCTCCGCTGACGTCGACATTCAGCGTCTGCTGATTCTCCTGCAGCGTGCCGGCAGCCTGTATGCTGGCGAAGGTGGGTTTGGTCAGTGCTGCCTCGTAGGCCTGCGATGCATAGGGGTCGTAGAGCACGCTGAACATGGAGTTGATATTCGAATTCTGCTGGAACAGGATGTTGTCGGTGCTGGCCTGGCGGTCTATCGTCATTGCCGGGATACTGATTGCCGATGAGTCGTTGTCGCAGAGCTGCAGTGCCAGGTACGTGGCATCGTCCTCGCCCGTCATGAACTGGTCGTCCAGATGCTGGCTCACGTAGGTCACCCTGCCCAGCCTCGAGCGCAGAGCCGGGTACACGATTTCGTCGTAGTAGCGGGCCGACCTGTAGTTGTTCTCGGACTCATAGTATTCCACCAGCGGACGCCGCTTGTACTGGCTTGCCACGTCCTTGGGGATGCCTATCACATTCACCGTGCGGGAGCAGGGCTTGCTGATGTCCTTGTTGTTCACCTTCGTGATGCTCAGTTCGACTTCTCCTGTGTGGAAGCAGTAGATGGGCAGCATGATGGTACCGCTGGTGGTGCTGGGCTTCACGCTCTTGGAGAGCGACACCTTCTTGCTGAAGCTCTGTTCCCCCTGGCGGGAGGTGACTTCCAGCGAGCTGATGGCCTGTGAACCCAGGTTCTTTATGCGCATCAGGCAGTCCGAGGCTTCTTCTGTCAGCATCAGGCCGTTGTCCGTGAAGCTGGTGATGACGGGCACGTAGTTGAACTCGCCCTTGGAGTCCTGAATGACCAGCAGGATGGGCAGGATACCGTTTTCTTTCATGTCCACCCAGCGCGGATTGCCCTGGCTGTCGTTGTCGCCCTCCACCCAGAGGTAGCAGCTGTTAGGCGTGCCGTGGGGGTAGAGCATGGGGATGGAGCATACGCCCTGCTTCAGCCTGGTGGTGAATCCCACCACCAGCTGTTCCACATCAGCGGGTATCTCCCATTTTGTCAGCGTGAGGTTGTTCCACCCCGGATCGCTGGCGCTGTAGTTGTACGTCACCGTCGTAGCTCTGCTGCTCGTGAGGTTCTCGCCGTTGAAGGTGGCACGTACGAAACCCTCGCAGCTGCCCGAGGTCGTGGAGGAGTCCCAGCCCACGCGCATGCCCGTGATACTGCCCCCTATATAAGGTTCCAGCATCTCGCGCGTCAGCAGGATGGCGCAACCCACCTTGGCGTTGAAGTCCAGCGAGAGTCCGTCGTACTCCCAGATCTGGTCCTCGTACTTGGCATAGCCCAAGTAGATCTTGCCGGTGGTACTCTGTGCGAAGCTTTGGCTGCAGAGCGTACTCAGCATCACCAAAGACATGATGAATGAAGTGTAGATCTTTTTCATAATAGTTGAAGTTAGCTCGTTTTTCATGGTGCAAAGATACAAAAAATAATCCGAACTGTCAAATAAATCAAGGATTTTTTTCCCAATAAGTTGTGTTTCTGTCCGAATATGGCATCTGGGGATTTGAAAAACGATTTCCCCAGAAACCCTTTTTGGCCGAAAATGAGGCGCATACGGAAAATAATCCGGCGAAAATTTGGTGGGTTCGCAGAAAAGTCGTACCTTTGCGCCCGCTGTCACGAGATGGCAGCATAATTTCAAACCTATTAACTCATTATTAAACATTTATGGCAACTAAAATCAGATTGCAACGCCACGGCCGTAAGAGCCACGCTTTCTACAGCATCGTCGTTGCTGATGTAAGAGCTCCGCGCGACGGTAAGTTTACAGAGAAGATTGGTACCTACAACCCCAACACCAATCCTGCCACTGTAGATTTGAAATTTGACCGTGCTCTCTACTGGGTAGAGACGGGCGCACAGCCCACAGACACCGTGCGTAACATCCTTTCCGATGAAGGCGTGTACCTCATGAAGCACCTGCGTGGTGGCGTGAAGAAGGGCGCTTTCGACGAAGCAACCGCACAAATCAAGTTCAACGCATGGAAGGCCGACAAGCAGAAGGGCCTGAAGGCTGTTGAAGAAAAGGTCGCCGCTGAGAAGAAGGCCGCTGCTGCTGCCGCCCTCGAAGCAGAGAAGAAGACCAATGAAGAGATCGCTAAGAAAGTAGCCGACAAGAAGGCTGCCGAGGCTGCTGCGAAAGCAGAGGCTGAGGCTGCTGCCAAGGCTGAGGCTGCTGCTGAAGAACCCGCAACAGAGGAGGCTCCGGCAGAAGCTTAAACCCAACTTTCAAAAATATACTTCTTTCCAAACAACATACAAGAGGCGTGGCTGTGAAGCCGCGCCTTCTTGCTTTCTTGCAGGTCCTGACCTTTTTGTTTTCTTGCAGGTTGTGGCCTTTTGTTTTCTTGCAGGCCACGCCTTCGTCAGCTCGTAACCTCATAACCTCATAACCTCATAACATCATAACATTTGCTGTTTTTCATGTTCAGGGAGAGGGAAAGTGGGGAGGGTGAAAAATTGTAATTACATTTTATATATTATATATTATATAATAATATAATATATAATATATAAAATCAAGATGACATTTTCCTGCTTCCATTGAAAATACGTAGATGTTATGATGTTATGATGTTATGAGGTTATGAGGACAAGGAAATAAGAGGTGAATAAGAGGCAGATTGGTGTTGCCTACTTGCTTGTAATTCAAGTAAATACGTCATTCGGTAATGAGCTTTTTCCGTAGCAAAACCTCATAACATTTGCATATGTCACGGAGATGTAGTACCTTTGCAGCATCTAAGAAGAGTTCTTTGACATCATGCAGTCCTCCTCCAGCGCCCTCTCTCCTCCAGCGCCCTCTCTCCTCCAGCGCCCTCTCTCCTCCAGTGCCCTCTCTCCTCCAGCGCCCTCTCTCCTCCAGCGCCCTCTCATACCCTCTCTCTGCAGCCTTCTCCTCTGCCTCTCACAGATATCTCCTCCATTGCGCGCAGCCGCCTCTTGCCCCGCGCACGTACAAGCTGGACGTCGTTGCCGGCGGTGGTGGTTGTATCCGGGCACCGTGATAAGTTCTTCCGGATAGTTGTTCCAGCCGCTCAATTGTTAAACTATGTGAAATAACATGGATTTGTTGCTCTCGCGCGTGCGTACCTCATTAAAATATGTTACCTTTGTGCCGATTTTGCAAAGCAAAGGTGACAAAAACGATATGAGAAATCAGATTATCAGCCACGATGGAGTGGTGCAATCGGTTGAAGGTGAACTCGTTCGCGTTCGCATCCTTCAGTCGTCTGCATGCTCCGGTTGTGCCGCCAAGCAGATGTGCTCCAGCGCCGAGGCGAAAGAGAAGCTGGTGGAGGTGCTCTCGCCCGTGGCGGACAGCTACAGGGTGGGGCAGGAGGTGGTGCTCGAGGGTCGTCTGTCCGACGGCCGCAGGGCTGCCATCATAGCCTACGGGCTGCCGCTGGTCTTCCTGTTGCTGGCCCTCGCTGCTGGCGTGGTGCTCATGGGCAGCGACGCTGTGGGCGCTCTGTGCGCCCTGATGGCAGTGGCGGTCTACTACGCTGTCATCTTCCTCTTCTTCCGTGAGCGCTTGCTACAAACCTTTTCATTCCGCATTAAACATTAAACTATAAACTTAAAACCAACAAACTAATGAATGTTATCCTGATTGCAGTGATTGTTCTTGGAAGCATCGGACTGGTGGCAGCGCTGATCCTGTTCCTGGCAGCCAAGAAATTCGCTGTTCATGAAGACGAGCGCATCGGCAAGGTGGCCGAAGTGCTGCCGCAGGCCAACTGCGGTGGTTGCGGTTTCCCCGGCTGCTCCGGTTTCGCCGGAGCCTGCGTGAAGGCTGCCGACAAAGGCTCGCTCGAAGGACTGCTCTGCCCCGTCGGCGGACAGCCCGTGATGGAGAAGGTGGCTGACATCCTGGGCATGAAGGCCGAGGCCAGCGCACCTAAAGTTGCCGTGGTGCGATGCAATGGCACGTGCGAGAGCCGTCCGCGCATCGCAGAGTTCGACGGAGCACAGAGTTGCCGTGTGCAACAGATGCTGGGCTCGGGCGAGACGGCTTGTGCCTACGGCTGTCTGGGCTGTGGCGACTGCGTGGCAGCCTGCCAGTTCGACGCCATCCGCATGAACCCGGAGACGGGTCTGCCCGAGGTGGACGAGGAGAAGTGCACTGCCTGCGGTGCCTGCTCCAAGGCTTGTCCGCGAGGAATCATCGAGATCCGCCTGAAGGGGCTGAAGAACCGCCGCGTGGTGGTGCTGTGCAACAACAAGGACAAGGGCGCCCAGACGCGCAAGGCTTGCTCCGTGGGATGCATCGCCTGCCAGAAGTGCGTGAAGGTCTGCAAGTTCGAGGCCATCACCGTGGATGCCAACCTCGCCTACATCGATGCCGAGAAGTGCAAGCTCTGCCGCAAGTGCGAGGACGAATGCCCGCAGAATGCCATCCACGCCTTCAACTTCCCGCCGAGGAAACCGAAGGTGGAAGCACCTGCAGCAGATGCTCCTGCCGTGAACTCCGCTCCCAATGTTGAACCCGCTAAAGAACAAGAGAAAGCATGAAGACATTTAATATTGGCGGTGTTCATCCCGCAGAGAATAAGCTCTCAGCTGCCCAGCCTATCCGTGTGGCAGCTATCCCCAAGCAGGCCGTCTTCTCGATGTTCCAGCACATCGGTGCTCCTGCCGTGCCCGTCGTCAAGAAAGGCGATGAGGTGAAGGTCGGCACGCTGCTGGGCGAGGCCGGCAAGGGTCTCAGTGTGCCCGTCTTCTCCAGCGTCAGCGGCAAGGTCAACAAGGTGGATGCCGTGCTCGATAGCAGTGGCACCCGCCGCATGGCTGTCGTCGTTGATGTGGAAGGCGACGAATGGCTGGAGACCATCGACCGCTCGGACAAGCTCGTGACCATGAAGGATCTCGGCAATATCACCGCCGAAGAAGTCGTCAGCCGCATCAAGGCTGCCGGCATCGTAGGTATGGGTGGTGCCACCTTCCCCACAGGTGTCAAGCTGATGCCCCCTCCCGGAACGAAGGCAGAGGCCATCATCGTCAACGCCGTGGAGTGCGAGCCCTACCTGACCGCAGACCATCGGCTGATGCTCGAGAAACCCGAGCAGATACTCGTTGGCATACAGCTCATCAAGCACGCCGTGAACTGCCCGAAGGCATACATCGGCATCGAGATGAACAAACCCGACGCCATCGCCCTCCTGCAGAACCTGCTGAAGGAGAAGGCAGCGCAGTATCCCGGCATCGAGGTCGTTCCCCTGAAGGTCAAGTATCCTCAGGGCGGCGAGAAACAGCTCATCGACGCCGTCATCGGACGCCAGGTGCCTGCACCTCCTGCTCTGCCCATCAACGTGGGTGCCATCGTGCAGAACGTGGGCACGGTCTATGCCATCTACGAAGCCGTGACGAAGAACAAGCCGCTGATCGAGCGCATCATCACCGTCACGGGCAAGAGCGTGAAGCAGCCCTCGAACTTCCTCGCACGCATCGGCACGCCCATGCAGCAGCTCATCGACGAGGCTGGCGGTCTGCCCGAAGATACGGGTAAGATCATCGGCGGCGGTCCCATGATGGGACGTGCCCTGATGTCGCTCGAGGTGCCTGTCACCAAGGGCTCCAGCGGCCTCCTGCTGATGACGCAGAAGGAAAGCCGTCGAGGAGAGGTCTCGCCCTGCATCCGCTGTGCCAAGTGCGTCAGTGCCTGCCCCATGGGTCTCGAGCCTTACCTCCTCGCTTCCTACACCCGTCTGAAGGACTGGGACGGCTGCGAGAAGAACGACGTCACCTCCTGCATCGAATGCGGCTCCTGCGCCTTCACCTGCCCCTCCAACCGTCCGCTGCTCGACAACATCCGCGTGGCAAAGCAGACCGTCATGGGCATCATCAAGGCAAGGCACATGGAAGCGATAAAGAAATAAGGACCCACCCCTCACCCTCCCTTGTAGGGAGGGAGTGGTCACCTTTCAAGAATAGATTTCATTATTTAACGAGAAATACGATTATGCCTAATACGAGTAATCCCTCACAAGTATCTACTCCCCTCCCTAAAAGGGAGGGGCAGGGGGGTGGGTCCCGACCCATCATTTCCCTATCTCCCCACGTCCACGGCGGCGACTCGGTGCAGCGCAATATGTACGGCGTGTGCATTGCGCTCGTGCCTGCCCTGATCGCCTCGCTCTATTTCTTCGGACTGGGTTCTGCCATCGTCCTGCTGACGTCGGTGGCTGCGTGCGTGTTCTTCGAATGGGTCATCACGCGCTTCATCCTGGGTCGCGAGAAGCTGACCATCTGCGACGGCAGTGCCGTGCTGACAGGTCTGCTTCTGGGCTTCAACCTGCCCTCGAACCTTCCGATTTGGATCATCATCATCGGCGCCCTCGTGGCCATCGGCATCGGCAAGATGACCTTTGGCGGACTGGGCACCAACCCCTTCAACCCGGCTCTCGTAGGTCGTGTGTTCCTGCTCATCTCCTTCCCGGTTCAGATGACCTCCTGGCCGCAGAGCCATCAGCTGGGCTATGTGGATGCCGAGACGGGCGCCACGCCGCTCTTCATCATGAAGGAAGCTATCAAGACGGGCGATGCCAGCCTGCTGAACCAACTGCCGTCCTCACTGGATATGCTCCTCGGTCAGACCGGCGGTTCGCTGGGTGAGGTCAGCGCCCTCTGCCTGCTGCTGGGCTGCTGCTACATGCTATGGAAGAAGATCATCACATGGCACATCCCCGTCTCGATCCTCGCAACGGTCTTCGTCCTCGCAGGACTCTTCCACCTCATCGACCCCAGCTATGCCAACCCTGTGCAGGTCATCCTTTCGGGCGGTCTGATGCTGGGTGCCTGCTTCATGGCTACGGACTATGTCACCTCACCCATGACTGCCAAGGGGCAGCTCATCTACGGCTGTGCCATCGGTGTCCTGACCGTGCTCATCCGTGACTTCGGCAGCTATCCCGAGGGCATGAGCTTCGCCATCCTCATCATGAACGGCTTCACTCCGCTCATCAACACCTATGTCAAACCTAAACGCTTCGGGGAGGTAAAGAAATGAAAAAGCTACCATCAACACTTCCGAATATGCTCTGTGTGCTGACCCTCATCTCGGTCATCGCCGCAGGAGCATTGGCCTACGTGAACAAGATCACGGCAGGCCCCATCGAAGAGAACAAGGCACGCACCCTGGCCGAGGGCATCAACAGTGTGCTGGGCGTTTCCGACGCCCAGGTTCAGCAGACCACCGAGGCCGAGGATGCCAATGGCAATCCCGTTGTCATCTATGCTACGAACCAGGGCGTAGCCGTGCAGGCTATTGACCCCAACGGCTTCGGCGGCACCCTGAAGGTCCTTGTCGGTTTCGACGAGGCTGGATCCATCAAGGGCTACACCATTCTGGAACATGCCGAGACCCCTGGACTGGGTGCCAAGGCTGGCGACTGGTTCCAGAAAGGACAGAAAGGCGATATCATCGGCAAGAATCCCGGGCAGAAGGAGCTCACCGTCTCGAAGGACGGCGGCGACGTGGACGCCATCACCGCTTCCACCATCACCTCACGCGCATTCCTGCGTGCCGTCAACATGGCATTCCACGCCTATGCTGGTGCCAGCGCTACCGACGGTCAGACCGGTGCAAGCCAGCAGCAACAACCTAAAAACTAAGGAGGAACGATTATGAAATACTTCAAGATTCTTTGGAACGGCATCCTCAAGGAGAACCCGACCTTCGTTCTTCTCCTGGGTATGTGCCCCACGCTGGGAACCACTTCCAGCGCCATCAACGGTATGTCGATGGGTCTGGCCACCATGGCTGTGCTCATCTTCTCCAACCTCATCATCTCGTGCATCAAGACCCTCATTCCCGACCAGGTGCGAATCCCCTCGTACATCGTCGTGATTGCCAGCCTGGTCACCGCCCTGCAGATGATCATGCAAGCCTATACTCCTGAGGTCTATAAGACCCTGGGTCTGTTCATCCCCCTGATTGTGGTGAACTGCATCATCCTCGGTCGGGCCGAAGCCTTCGCAGCCAAGAACGGTCCCGTGGAGAGCCTCTTCGACGGCATCGGTATCGGCCTCGGCTTCACCATTGCCCTGACCCTGCTCGGCGGTATCCGTGAACTCCTCGGCACCGGCAAGCTCTTCGGCGCCACGCTCTACTCCGAGAACTACGGCATGCTCCTCTTCGTCCTCGCTCCTGGTGCCTTCATCGCGCTGGGCTATCTGATTGCTATCGTGAAGAAGACGGCGAAGATCTAGACTCTCCCCCCGCCCTCCCTGTTAGGGAGGGACTGGTTACCACAAAGTAATGTAAACATTCTCTCACTATTTAATGGCTCTTTCCTTCAAATAGCAAAACATTCTGCTCCCTCCCTAACAGGGAGGGCGGGGGGAGAGTCCGCTCTTTACTATTATGGCCTACTTACTAATATTCTTCTCGGCAATCTTCGTCAACAACATCGTGTTCTCGCAGTTCCTCGGAATCTGCCCGTTCCTTGGTGTGTCGAAGAAAGTGGACACCGCCCTCGGAATGTCCGCAGCCGTTGCTTTCGTGCTCACGATAGCCACGATTGTCACCTATCTCATCCAGATCCTGCTCATCAAGTACGACCTCGTGTACCTGCAGACCATCGCCTTCATCCTCGTCATTGCCGCCCTCGTGCAGATGGTGGAAATTGTGCTGAAGAAGGTGTCGCCGGCGCTGTACCAGGCACTCGGCGTGTTCCTCCCCCTGATCACCACCAACTGCTGCATCCTCGGTGTGGCCATCCTCGTGGCTCAGGGTACCTACAATGCCCAAGGTCTGGAGCCCAATCTGCTCACAGGCGTAGTCTATGCCGTCAGCACCGCCCTCGGCTTCGGTCTCGCCCTGACCATCTTCGCTGCCATCCGCGAGCAGCTCGCCATGATGGATGTGCCCAAGGGAATGCAGGGCATGCCCATCGCCCTCGTCGTTGCCGGTCTGCTGGCCATGGCATTCATGGGCTTCGGTGGCGTGGACAACGGCCTGGCCAAGGTCTTCGGACTCTGATCCGCAGCCGTCCCCTCGAAAAACCTTTTCGTTCATACTTGTCATCCCCGCTGAACTCTCATTCGGCGGGGATTCGTTTTGGCACGCTTTTTGCTGGGAAGAAGATGAATTGTTCTATAAAGAATTCGAAACATCAATTAAAAATACAAAAACATCATGCAAAAAGGTAATATCGGAGTAACGACCGAGAACATCTTCCCGGTCATCAAGAAATTCCTCTATTCGGACCACGAGATTTTCATCCGTGAGATCGTGAGCAACGCTGTGGATGCCACACAGAAGCTGAAGACACTGGCCGGCAAGGGCGACTTCCAGGGCGAAATGGGAGAACTGAAAGTCACCGTGAGCGTGGACACAGAAGCTGGTACCATCACCGTCAGCGACCGCGGTATCGGTATGACGGCAGAGGAAATCGACAAGTATATCAATCAGATAGCCTTCTCCGGAGCCAATGACTTCCTGGACAAGTACAAGGAAGATGCCAACGCCATCATCGGTCACTTCGGACTGGGATTCTACAGTTCCTTCATGGTCAGCGACCGCGTGGACATTCTCACGAAGAGCTATCAGGATGCTCCGGCTGTGAAGTGGAGCTGCGACGGCTCGCCGGAATTCACGCTCGAGGAAATCGACAAGCAAGACCGTGGCACGGATATCGTCATGCACCTCTCGGAGGACTGCAAGGAATTCCTGGAGAAAGAGAAACTCGAAGGACTGCTGAAGAAGTACTGCCACTTCCTGCCCGTGCCCGTGGTGTTCGGAAAGAAGCAGGAGTGGAAGGAAGGCAAGATGCAGGACACCGACGAGGATAACCAAGTCAACGACACCACTCCCCTGTGGACTCGCAAGCCCAGCGAACTGAAGGATGAGGACTACAAGGCATTCTACCGCCAGCTCTATCCCATGGCAGACGAACCCCTGTTCTGGATTCACCTGAACGTGGACTATCCGTTCAACCTCACCGGTGTGCTCTATTTCCCGAAAATCAAGAACAACCTCGACCTGCAGCGCAACAAGATCCAACTCTATTGCAACCAGGTCTTCGTGACCGACCAGGTGGAAGGCATCGTGCCTGACTTCCTGACGCTGCTCCATGGCACTATCGACTCGCCAGACATCCCCCTGAACGTCTCGCGCTCGTACCTCCAGAGCGACAGCAACGTGAAGAAAATCAGCGGTTACATCACCAAGAAAGTGGCCGACCGCCTCAGCTCCCTCTTCAAGGCCGACCGCAAGGAATTCGAGGAGAAATGGGACGACCTCAAGATCTTCATCTCCTATGGTATGCTGACCGAGGACGACTTCTACGACAAGGCAAAAGCATTCTTCCTGCTGAAGGATACGGAAGGAAAATATTACACGCTGGATGAGTACCAGACGCTAATCAAGGACCAGCAGACGAACAAGGACGGACAGCTCGTCTACCTCTATGCCGCCGACCGCGATGAGCACTACACCTATATAGATGCCGCGCACGCGAAGGGCTACAACGTCCTGCTTCTGGACGGTCAGTTGGATACACCGCTGGTCCAGATGCTGGAGCGCAAACTCGAGAAGACGACCTTCACGCGTGTGGACGCTGATGTCATAGACCGCCTGATCGAGAAGGAGGACGCACACGGCGAGGAGCTCGAAGAAGAGCGCTCTGCCAATCTGTCAGCAGTCTTCGAGACACAGGTTCCCAAGACTGACAAAACGACGTACCACGTGGAGACGCGTGCCATGGGTGCAGAGGCCATGCCTATCGTGATCACCCAGAGCGAATACATGCGACGCATGAAGGACATGGCACGCATACAGCCAGGAATGGGATTCTACGGAGAAATGCCAGATATGTACTCCCTGGTGCTGAACACCGATTCCGAGCTCATCAAGAGTGTGCTGACCGACAGCGAGGCCCAGACCTCGGAAGCCCTGAAGCCCATTGAGGCTGAACTGCGTGGACTGCGCGCTCGCAAGGCTGTCATGCAGGCGGAGCAGGACAAGAAGAAGTACGACGAGATCACCGACGCCGAGCGTGAGGACATGAAGAAGTGTACGGACGATATCGAAGCCGAGGAAGGCAAGAAGCGCGAAGTCCTATCCGGGTATGCCGCAGGCAACAGCCTGGTCCACCAGCTCATAGACCTCGCACTGCTGCAGAACGGCCTCCTCAAGGGCGAAGCCCTGACGAGATTCGTCAAGCGCAGCGTAGACCTCCTGAAGTGAGAAAACTCACCGAATCCGAGGCTCTGCATCCGAACTGATTGACGAAAGTCAGTTTTTCGGAAGAAAAATGCCCCAAAATTTGCACGTTTCACTGAAAAGACCTATCTTTGCAGCGTTTTTGAGGGTATATGATGGCTCCTTAGCTCAACTGAATAGAGCATCTGACTACGGATCAGAAGGTTATAGGTTTGAATCCTATAGGAGTCACGGAAGAGGCAATCAGCGCACAATAGCGAGGTTGCCTCTTTCTAACCCCAGAAACCAATTAACGGTAAAAGAGAGAATATATGGAGAACAAAATGTCACCACAAATAACTGAAATCCTGTCTTTCGGCAAAGAGGAAGCCGTGCGCCTCCACAGCCCCGTGGTGGAGCCGGAGCACCTGCTGCTGGCTATGCTGAGAGAGGAGTCATGCACTGCAACATCCATCCTGCGTAGCCTTGGAGTAGACTTGATGGAGATACGACAGCGACTGGAGAACGCCGTAGTGAAAGGCGCGCTGCAGAATGACCCCCTCCTGAGCGACGCTGCTAGCCGCATCATCAGACTGATGCTCCTGGAGGCACGTGCCATGCAGGCTGAGTCGGCAGACACGGAACACCTGCTGCTGGCAATGCTACGCAGTGGCGACGAACCCGTGTGCCGGCAACTGCAGGATATGGGGGTGGACTACCAGCAGGTGAAGAACACACTCACCCAGAAACAGGATCCCCAGGCGGGATTCGGCTACACCGACGAGGACGAAGACGACGAGGACGAGGAGGAAGATCCGCACGACAGCGGACGACCCGGACAGCAGGGCGCTCAGACACAAACCTCTGCCGGCACCCGCAAGGGTAAGGGCAGCGGCACTCCGGCGCTGGACACCTTCGGCACAGACCTCACCAAGGCTGCCGAGGAAGGACTGCTGGATCCTATCGTCGGACGTGAGCGCGAGATTGAGCGCGTGGCGCAGATCCTATGCCGCCGCAAGAAGAACAACCCCATACTCATCGGTCTGCCCGGTGTGGGCAAGAGCGCCATCGTCGAGGGGCTGGCACTGCGCATCACCCAGCGCAAGGTTGCGCGTCTGCTATTCGACAAGCGAGTCATTGTCCTGGATATGGCGGCTGTGGTCGCCGGTACCAAGTACCGTGGTCAGTTCGAGGAACGCCTCAAGGCAATCATCAACGAACTCCACGAGCACAAGGAGATCATCCTCTTCATCGACGAGATCCACACCATCATCGGAGCTGGATCTGCTGCCGGCACCATGGATGCAGCCAATATGCTGAAACCGGCATTGGCTCGCGGCGAGGTGCAGTGCATCGGAGCTACGACAATCGACGAGTACAAGAAGAGTATCGAGAAGGACGGAGCCCTGGAGCGACGGTTCCAGAAGGTGATGGTGGACCCCACCACCGTCGAGGAGACCATCCAGATACTTCGCCAAATCAAGGAACGCTACGAGGAGCACCACAACGTGCGTTATTCGGACGAGGCTCTCGTGGCATGCGTGAAACTCACCGACCGCTACATGACCGACCGCAGCTTGCCCGACAAGGCTATTGATGCCATGGACGAAGCCGGCTCGCGTTCGCATCTTATTAATGTTCCTGTCAGCGAGGATATACTTCGAAAGGAGGAACTCTGCCACCACTTGGCAGAACTGAAGAAGGAAGCTGCCGCCAGACAGAACTACGAACTGGCTGCCGACTACCGCGACCAGCTCGCCAACGAGCAGATGAGACTGGAGCAGATGAAGAAGGACTGGGAACACCAGCTCAGTGAGGTGCGCGAGGAAATCGGAGAGCAGGAGATTGCTGACGTCGTGGCAATGATGACTGGAATACCCGTGCAGCGGGTGGGAGAGAGCGAGAACGAACGTCTGCGCAACCTCGGCACCGCCCTGAAGGGGAGTGTCGTCGGACAGGACGACGCCGTAGACAAGCTCGTGCACGCCATCCAGCGTTCACGCGTGGGCCTGAAGGACCCCAACAAACCCATCGGCACGTTCATGTTCCTGGGACCCACGGGCGTGGGAAAGACATACTTGACCAAGCGTCTGGCGGTAGAACTCTTCGGCAGCGAGGATGCGCTGATTCGTGTCGACATGTCGGAGTACATGGAGAAACACACCGTCAGCAGGATGGTGGGTGCACCTCCGGGATATGTGGGCTATGAGGAAGGCGGACAGCTGACCGACCGCGTACGTCGCAAGCCGTATAGCATCGTGCTCCTCGACGAGATCGAGAAGGCACACTCCGATATCTTCAACGTCCTCCTCCAGGTGATGGACGAGGGACGGCTGACTGACGGCAACGGCACGACCGTGGATTTCCGCAACACCGTCATCATCATGACTTCCAACACCGGCACACGTCAACTGAAGGAGTTTGGTCAGGGCATCGGTTTCAACAGCGGCGATGCTGCCGACCCAGAGTACGCACGCGGCATCATCCGCAAAACCCTGCAGAAGCAGTTCTCGCCCGAGTTTCTCAACCGTCTGGACGACATCATCTTCTTCGACCAGCTGACCAAGGAGAGCCTCCACAAGATCGTGGATATCGAGATGCGACCGCTGCAGAAACGCGTCCGCGAGATGGGCTACGACATGGAACTCACCGACGCTGCCCGCTCTTGGCTCGGGTCCAAGGGTTACGACGTCCAGTTTGGTGCCCGACCGCTGAAGCGTTTGTTGCAGACGGCTGTGGAAGACCCCTTCTGCCAGCTCATTCTCGACGCCAAGCTTCGCGAAGGACAAACCGTGCGTGTGGATGCTGCCTCCGACGATGCCAAGGAGCTGACACTCGAACCCATCCAACAATAGGCGGCCCCAATAAATTAGCTTTGAATTGCTTATGTCGATTTCCAACCTCTCCCAACTCCTGCGTTCTGCGTTTCTCGCAGGTGTCTGCATCGGCATTGCAGGCTTCGGCTACCTTGCCGAGAAAAGTATTGTGGGCGCGGTGCTCTTCGCCTTTGGCCTGCTCACCGTGGTACACTATAGTTTGAAACTCTACACAGGCACTGCCGGCTTCATCCGCAAGGGTGAGGTCGGCAGCCTGCTTCTGATTCTGCTGGGCAACATCGTGGGGTGTCTGGCCGTGGCGCTTATCGCTCGCTGTTCTCCCATGCCCCTTCAGGAGACGGCGCAGGGTGTGCTCGAAGGACGTCTGGCTGTTGGCCCATTGAAAGGTGGTGTGCTTGCCATCGGATGCGGTTTCATCATGACTACAGCCGTCACCTTTGCCCGTCAGGGTAAGAACCTCCCCCTGCTCTTTGGAGTGCCGTTGTTTATCATGTGCGGCTTTCCCCACTGCGTTGCCGACGCTTTCTACTACCTTTGTGTTCCCCTTGATTTTTGGGCAGCACACATCGGTGAAATCCTCCTCTTCTACCTCAGCATTGTCCTCGGCAATTTCATCGGTTGCAACCTCTATCGTGCCGTGATGCCTGCTGCTTAGAGGCTATCTGCAGGAGTTAGAAACATTTGGTAATGTTTTTGAAACATGACAGTAAACGGGCTTCGGTTTATTGTCGTACCTTTGCCCCCATGAAAACGAAGTGTATATCCTTGAACCTGATGCTGTGCCTGGCCGTAGGACTGCAGGCACAGAATCCCATCATCCGTGATCAGTTTGCTGCCGACCCCACGGCACGAGTCTT
>CACXXT010000017.1 GCA_902771725.1 uncultured Bacteroidales bacterium | reverse complement strand
GTCATGCGGTTGGGGAGCATCGGACGGATGGTTTCTGGAATGGGATTCTGTTGCTCATCGTATAAAAATAAAACGACCCGCACATTTGAGCATCGTGGAGAGGCTTGGCGGGTTCTAGTGGGCGCAAAGGTAGTGCTTTTTATTGAATCGACCAAACTTTTTGATGGGAAATTGTTTTTTTGAGCGTCGATTTTTTCACATTTTTGATAGTTAGACATAAAGTGAATGGGTCACGAATTGTTATTTGAGTCACAAAGTTACGGCATTCTCTGCGAATACACCCCCGACAAGACCAAAAAGTGTCTGCCGAGGGTGAAACTCTGAAACTAGTTTCAGTGAATTTTTGTAAAAGGGTGAAACTCTGAAACTAGTTTCAGTGAATTTTTGTAAAAATGCTATTTTTGTGCTCCGAAAGAGATGTTTTTGCGAATTTTGGAGAGCATCTGCGGGGTGATGCAGAGGAACGATAACTATCAATGAATCTTGTGTCTCTGCAAATTTAGCAGTCAGCGACTGCTGTTTTCCTTCGTCTTGTAATTCAGCAATCAGTGACTGCTGAATCTGTGGGGGAAGAAATGTTATTGGGGAGGACTCCACCGTTTCCCCACCATAGCGTTCGAAAAGATAGTTTGCGATAGTGGGACCTGATCTTTCATATCTACACCTTTTTGAGATTTTACACGATGCAGATATACACCTTTTTGAGATTTTCTGCAATAGTTTTGACGAAAAAGCATAAGATATTTGATTATTTTAAGTCAAATAGACCTTATTATGACCTATTTTGTCGTATTTTCCAATTGTCATTCATTATACTTAAATGTTCGAATCCGCTTCAAAATCTTGTTTTATCAACGAATAACAGCCAAAATAGAGGATTGTCCCAATAATGCACAAATTCTGAAAAGTTTGTTGCGAAACTATACACTATACATACCTTTCCCCCATTTCCCGCCGCATGGCCGTTAGATACTGGCTGTAAAAAGGAACATTAGACGTTTCCCTTCCGATTTCATGTTTCAACTGAGCAAGGAAGAATTTGATGAGTTGAAGAAAAACTTGATATTCCAATTTGGAATTTCAAGATGGGGAGGAACGAGAAAACTGCCCCACGCCTTCACCGAGCAGGGTGTAGCTATGCTCTCTGGAATCCTCAATAGTTCAATAGCCATAGATATGAATATTTCAATCATGCGCGCATTTGTTGCGATTCGCCGCATGGCAGCCTCTTTGCCTCCCACTAATACCGCTGCCGACCTGGCTCAATTGCGGCAAGACTTCGAGGACTTAAAACTTGATATAGAAGACTTATTGGCGAACCAAAACGATATAAATGAAGACACACGTGCAAAGTTAGAACTTATCAATCAATCATTGGCTGCGCTTCAAACTTCAAGCAGAATGCCTCGTAGGCCCATTGTCGGGTTTAGCCAGTCTGACAAAACAGAGTAGAAACAATACCTCATCATTCTCCAAACAATCCCATTCAGCCTCTCCGTATCCACCCCGGAGAGGCTTTTTTGTGCCTGAAAGTGAAAAAGTTCCGGATTTCTTTGGCTGAATCAAGGAAAGTTACTACTTTTGCGGCGTAAACATAAAAACCATAGCCTTTAGTAAGCATCATGGAATCTGACAAGGTTAGATATTGGCTTGATATTGCGACAAACGACCTTGATACTGCAGAGTATCTATTTCAAGGCGGAAGATGGCTGTATGTGGCTTTTATGTGCCATCAGGTTATCGAGAAAGTCTTGAAAGCCTTTTGGACAGCAACACGTGATGATGACCCGCCTTATACTCATAGTCATGCTAAGCTTTTGGATTGTTGCGGATTAAAAGATCAACTCACAGAAGAACAGTTAAGATTCATTGCTATGATGGTGCCTATGAATATAGAGGCACGTTATCCACAATACAAGCAAAAGGTCGCTTCGACGCTTAATGAAACAGCATGTCAATACATACTTGACCAAACGAAACAATTTTACCAATGGATACTCCAAAAACTCTAACTCGAGAAGAGGCTCTTGAACTTGTTCGGGACTACAAGCGTATAATTTCGCCCAGGTTTAAAAATCAGGTGAAAGTATATATGTATGGCTCGTATAGCAAAGGCAATGCAAATCCATGGAGTGATATAGATGTTGCTGTTATCGTTCCTTCTTTCGATGGGGAATGGCTGGAAATATCCACGGACATAAGTTTAGATGCCATTAGATTTAATACACTCATTGAGCCCGTACTTATGGAAGAAAATGAACCATCTCCATTATACCGTGATGTAATGCGTACAGGTGTCGCAGTATAGGATTTTCCAAAATCCTTTTTGCGATATTATTTGCCTCTCAGAATCCTTCTCGGAGAGGCTTTTTTGTTCTTGAAAGTGAAAAACCGGTTCGAGCCAAGGCGGTGGTGAATCGGCACTCTTTTCCAAAAAGTTTGTTGCGAAACTATACACTATACACCAGCGGAGTGGGAAGGCGAGAAGGGGGCGGCCGTACACGATTCGGGCCGCCTTACATGATGCCGTCGCCCCAGCATCTCTGGAACTTGTACAATAATGAGTCTGTGATAATATATGAGATTCGTGGGCAACGCGAATTGTATCAAGTGACTACCGGCAATTTGAACAAGGCTGTAAAAAGGAACTATTTCGTTAAGCCAAATGAGCAGCGTGAAGCTTGCTTCAGACGCTGCCATGGCGAGAAATAGTGCAAGTTATTGAACATTAGACGTTTTCCTCCTGATTTCATGTTTCAACTGAGCAAGGAAGAATTTGATGAGTTGAAGAAAAACTTGATATTCCAATTTGGAATTTCAAGATGGGGAGGAACGAGAAAGCTGCCCCACGCCTTCACCGAACAGGGTGTAGCTATGCTCTCTGGAATCCTCAATAGTTCGATAGCCTTGGTCATTTCCCATTTATCCCATTCCGCCTCTCCGGACCCTTCCAGAAGAGGCCTATTGATGTTTATAGAATCCTTTATCATAAATTAGGGACGAATTACTCACGAATTAATTGTAAATTTCATAGTGGCAGCATCTCTTCATCCTCTTAAGAAATTTATTCATGATAGATTCATGCCTAATTCGTTCCTAATTCATGGAAGCAAGAGCTAAAAGATCCTTTCCGCCCCATCCTTGGTTTCGGAACTTTGACGATGAAAAAACTCTCTTAAACTTAAACGAAAATAACCCATATAATACTTGCAAGAATCAAGAATAATGTATATCTTTGCAACGTTCATTCCTGGCAGCCTCTGAAACTCAAACCGTCAGGTGTTTTTTTATTCCCCTCCCTGCACCCAATCAAATTTCTTTACTCTAAAATAGGCTGCTAATTGCAATTCTGAGTAATTTTGCAGTCTGAAGCTTCATCAAACGATTGTTATGCCAGTATAGGCGTGATTATGTTATGGTTCAGGCTCTCCTTCCCCTTACCCCGTAAGGCATTACAGGGGCTTAGTGTCGAGCCTGTCCATGAGAAGTTTGTAGAAGTAGCAGGAACTCGGCGATTTCGGCCATGAAGGACTTTGTAAGCCTTGCCCATCCGACCACATTGTTCATGTCGTCGAAGTGAGCAACTTTTTGTTGCTCGGGGACTTACAAAGAATGATAAAACCAAAGTACAGCGGTATTTAAGTATTAGTTGATTCTTTCATCTTTTGTAATAACATGAACTGACTTCTACAATCAGCAAAGATTCATAGTAAAAGATACGCGATCGCCAAAAATCGGCAATCGCGCATTCTAAAATAATAAGAGGTTATCAATCTACACTATTGAGGGGCATTCTCAAAGTTCACATATTTTGCAGGGTATCCCGTCACGGTCACACTGCGAACCTTTTTGCCGAAAAGCCCTTTGCGCTCAATCACAGCTTTCTCCGTTTGAACTAGTACGTCAGCATCCCCATGTTGCTTGAGTGCTTCATGAATGGCGGCGTTGACACAATTCTGTACCCCACCGCGACGAATAGCAGGAGTCGTGTTCAGCGTATAGCTGATTTTCTTGTTCGATACATCCATTGTAGCGTAGACACCACTACGAATCTGACTGTTAACATCTTGTTCAGAAGCCGTTTGCTTAACTGCCGTGCAACTGCACAGCATTGCTGCCATGGCGCAGAATGCCAGAACTGATTTTTTCATCGTTTAAGTAAGTTTTTAATGTTAATAAATGTTGTGACCTGCTTAAGGTCATTTGCGAACCGGGATTTCTCCCCGATTCCGCCGCAAAACTACAAAAAAATCCCCTTCCCACCAAATTTTTCTAAAATAAATTTCTTAAGAAGTTCGAAAGAAGGTCGTATTTGCGTCTCTGAAACAAAATCGGAATCCCGTAAATGAGGATTCTTTGATGAAAGAGAATAAGGAACTGATCTGTATCTTCCGAAATGCGCAATCCCATACAGGCAAACGTTATGGCTCAGCTTGAATACATGGAGAAGCGAGGTAGCGGACTCACACGTATCTGTAATGAGACCAAAGCTTTGGATGGTTATAAAGACGAACTGTAGCCTATGTCCAAATCTACTCCAGCCCAATTCAGACCATCATTTTTGCTCTTCCGACAACCCGAATGTCGGAGACAATGACGGAGATATGACGGAGACGAAACTTACTGAGCGTCAGCAGAAAATCCTCAAATTCATCAAAGAGTCTCTGACAATCACCGGCAAACTAATGTCGGAGACTTTGTAGGTGAGCCAACGCGCTATCGAACGTGACCTTTCTGTAATGCGGAAGAAAGGTATTCTGAAGCATGAAGGCAAGGATAATGATGGAATGTGGGTAATTGTCGCGACTATCGGACGGTGTTGTGAACACCTTTGAAAGTTGGAAAAGCTACCAGGAATGCATAAATTCATCCTGTTTTTAGCCTCTTTTCAAGAAGAACTAGTCGGTAGTTGCGCGCATTTCATGGAAAATGATTACTTTACCACGCACCTTCTTCCATATACGATAACAAATTCAGAACGGTCTGACTCCATGCAGTCCCGTAGCATAGAGCACTCTCTATCTCTCGCAATAAGTTTCTTTTCCATAATAATATCCATTTTTTGTCGACAAAGATACAAATAATTATTTAGAATAAATGATTCAAGTTTCGCAAGTAAATAACGCCCTGCGCTCGGCTCGAAGAGACGCTTGACACTTCAAGAAAGGGCAGCGATATGTTAGCCCAGGGCAAGTCTCCCAAATGGAACACGTAATAGTTCCATCTTGGAATCCACCTGGGTATGCGGACAAATGTGAATTTCGCCCTGTAAGGGCAAAAGATTTATGTCTGATGACCATTCTTTTGCCTTTACAGGGCGCGTATATGGCTGTAATCCGCTACCCTGACATCTTATTGCCCCTTCGGGGCGCTCCCTTACTGACTGTTGACATACTTTGGTACAAAATAATTCCTTATAAAGGGTCGAAACTTGTAATTATTTTGCCGTTTTCGACATTTTGGGCGAGTCTTTAGGTTGGTAGCTCCATTATTTGTCTTATTTCGGTAACCCCTTATGAATAACCATTTACACATCAGGACGAACTATATAGCCATATCATTGCACACTTTCCGCGTTTTTTTGTGGTTTACAAAAGTTCTTTCCGTGCAAGCGACCAAAGGTCGAGCGTAATGCGTTAAATCTTCATCCTTTTGTCCTTTACAGAGGCACGGAGACACAGAGTTTATATATATATTCTCTGTGACTCTTCGTCTCTGTGTCTAAAATGTAAACTAATTGTGTTCATCTACTTTTCTGAAAAGTTTGTTGCGAAACTATACACTATACACAAGCGGAGTTTGAAAACAAGAAGGGGGCAGCTGGTGGCTGCCCCCTTCTTCTGGAAGGATGGTGGGATGGGAGAGGAGAGGGGTTAGCGGCACGGCACCACGAAGTAGGAGTAGCCGGCGGCTTCGCGCTTGGACTCAAAGCCCTGTGCGGCGAGTGCCAGGCCGAGCTAAATGCGCATCCTCGCCCGCCTCGATGTTATATTTGCTTCATTGCCACAGCGGTTCATTCTCCCGCCCACGGGGAAGCTCCATCATTAAAACACGGCTCAGAACCGCCCTCACCCTATCCCATTCGTTGTACCTCATTTAGATAGAAGAATGCCTCGGGATGTGTCTTTTTAAGTTTGTTGAGTTTGGTAGGCATAGGGAGTTGAAGAGCCTGTGATGCCAACATACCTATATCGTGATGCCAACATACCTATATCGTCAGGTGTATAGTGTCGTATCTCGTTAATCCCTTTCTCCAAAAGTCGGCTGAGGTAAGCCACTTTGGCTGCATTGACGATGGCAGAATCTAAAGTGTACTTCTCGCTGTGAATGAAATTGCCAATACGACTAATGCCATCTTGCAGGAGTTTGTATTCCTCTGAATTCACCAAACCTCGCATACAGATGGTGATAGTCGTCTGGTAGATGTCGTCAAGCACCTGCCTGATGTCATCTGATGGCAGGTTGCGATATTGCAGTTCCACCTTGGCAAACTTCATGAAGGTCTGGTGGGTGATGGTCAGGTCGTCTGTGATGTCGAACAATGAGGCTACGTCAAAGAGCTGCTTGATAATCTCCATCGTACATTTCTTCTGGCCCTTGAAGAATGGAATGCCCGTCGTGTGTGGAGCGAAAGCCGTCAATTTGTCGCCCAACAAATCTTCATGACTCGGCAGACTAACCATGACAAGCGGCTCGTCGGTCACCAGTAGCGGACTCTGTATGGGTAGCGACACAATCTGGGAATAGTGCGTTTCCTCGAAGAGCACGTCAAGCAGTATCTTGTCCTGTCCACCATTACCGGGATAGCTCACTTCGTAGTAGAACTTGGCGTGTTGCTTCGGTACATCTGTGCGCGAGATGCGCTCTACGAGTTCCACGTTGCCGAATCCATATTCTTCGGCATACTGGCTGAGATATTCCTCTATGACGGTTCCTGGAGGACAGATGATGTCAATGTCTATTGACAATCGTTTGCTGGTGTTCAGGTGAAGCATCAGCGAACTGCCGCCCTTGAAGATGAAGGGACAGCCAGAGCGAGTCAGTGCTTCAAGCAGAGAAAAGGCACGGATGGTCTTTTCTACCAATGCAATGTCGTGGACACCTATTTGGCGGGCGGCTTCAGTTATCCACTCAAGGCTTCTGCTCTTGGGATTGATCATGTTCTATTGTTTGTATGATTTGTTTTACTTTCTCTTTTCGGTTGCGGCGAGAGGCATATCTCAACAGTTTGCTCATGTTGACATGATTCCTCCCACGCGCGAACTCATATATATTGTATATCTCGGAACCGCTGGCGAACAGCAGTTCGTTGTCGCCAATGGCATCGACAAGGATTTTCTCTATGCGCGGCACCTGGCAGCCGCCCACGATGGTCAATGGCGACTGACCTATCAACTGACGTACCACAATGGCATCAGTACCCGTCAGATAGCGGTCGCAGTCTATGGGTGACGGTGACAGTAGGATGTTTCTGCCAAGTTCCATTTCCTGCAATGCATGGAATACCGTCTCCATACCATCTTTCTCCACATCCACGAAAACATAGCCGATGTCTGGTACATGGAGCATGAACGAAGCAAGCACACGTGGACTCCAAATACATATATCAAGGAGTGGAAACTTCTGTTTTAGACTCAAATAGATGTTTTTTTCTGTCTCTGATGGCTGATATACGAATTCTGGCAGACTGTCATGAGCCAATTCATACACACCATGACCTACCCTGCGAAGCGAGCCTGATGCAAGCATCCGGTTAATCTGGAGGGTAATCGCACTGTCCTTGATACCCGTCTGCTGGCGGGCAACTTCACGCAATAGGTCCTTCCGATGGAAGGTACCACCTTGTGCCACTGCGTAATTCAATATAGCTTCCGTTGCTGTCATATCTCTTTTTGCTGCCGCAAAATTATATCTTTTTCGTCAAACATCCAAATATTTTGCCAAGAAAGAGCTATTTTGGTTGCTTTAAAGATGTGTTTTAGGCGTTGCTGGTTGGAATTTTCTGAAAAGTTTGTTGCGAAACTATACACTATACACAAGCGGAGTGTGAAAACGAGAAGGGGGCAGCTGGTGGCTGCCCCCTTCTTCTGGAAGGATGGTGGGATGCTAGAGGTGAGGGGTTAGCGGCACGGCACCACGAAGTAGGAGTAGCCGGCGGCTTCGCGCTTGGACTCAAAGCCCTGGGCGGCGAGTGCCAGGCCGAGCTGGATCTTCATGCTGCGTGTGGGCTGCACGAAGGGGTAGTCGCACTGGATGTACTCGATGACCTCGGACATGGTCAGCGGACGGCAGGGCTCGTCGGAGCGAGGCTGACGGAAGACGTCGCAGACGATGCGTTCGAGATCCACGGTGGACTGGTACTTGGCGTTGGCGCGCTGGAGTGCCGCCACTTCCTCTTCGCTGAACCAGAAGCGCTCGCCCTGCTCCACCTCGGCCTTCAGCTGTGCATAGAGCTGTCGGTAGTCGATGGGCGTTTCATTGTCTATGAGCTGTCCCTCGGGAATCTCAATGCAGAGGAAGCGTCGGCTGCCGGTGGGGTCGTGCAGGGGGTGGCGGTTGTTGGTGGTGGCCACGAAGCTGGCGTAGCGCCGGCGGTCCTCCTGAGCGTGACCGTAGATGGGTCGGCCGTTGACGCGACTCTTGGAGAGGAGCTGCTTGAGCTCTGCCTGCTGGCTGCGTCGCACCTGATCCAGCTCGTCGATGTTCACGAGCAGGTTGTTGGTCAGCGCCATCTCCTTGTCGAACTTGTTGGCGAGGTTCACGTGGTCGAGGAAGTACACGCGCAGCTCCTCGGGCAGCAGCAGCCGGCAGAAAGTGGTCTTTCCGCATCCTTGCCTTCCGATGAAGGTGGGCACCACCTCGTTGCCGTGGAGGCTGTCCTTCTGCATCCAGTGGGCCACCATGCATCGCAGCCAGAGGTGCATCCAGTAGCGCTCCTCGGCGCTCAGGCCCGGCAGGCGGTTGAGGAGTGCGTCGACGTGGTTCTTGCCGTCCCACTCCGGGCACTCGCCGAGCCAGCCGGCGATGGGATCGTAGTCGGCTACCAGGCGGGACTTGACGACGGTCTTCACCTCGTCGCGGACGCCCTTGCGGTCGGGCAGCGCTTCCTTGGCGGCGAGGATGAGGCTGTTCAGGTCCTCCACGGTGAAGACCCTGAATTCCTCCTGGGGCTCCTCCTTGTTAGTACTACATGCGCGGAATTCTGTCTTTCCGCTGATGATGTTGCGGCGAAACTGGTAGTTTGCCATGATGAACTCCTGTGTGGGGTTCTGGGGGTTGATGTTTTTGTTGTTCATGTTTTTTGAAAATTTAAAGGTTAAACATAATTTGTGAATTGAATCCGGGTGCAAAGATACAAAATTTTTTTGCGTTTGTCAAGTCCCCGTTTGAAATTTTGTGTTTTCGCAAAACGCAAGGTTTCAAGCGGTTATGCATCAGGCTGTATGGCCGGATTCGGCCTTGATATAACTTTCGGACGTCCTGATGTATACCTTTGAAGAAGCAGGTGTATGGTTCCACACATTAGGCCGTATGCTAAAAACCACTCGGTGGTTTATAAAAACCAAGTGGTGAAACATACGAACCACGCGGTGGGTTTTGCGACCCAAACCGTGGTTTCAAGATAGGATTTTGGCGGGTGAAATCTACCATACTGCCGTGGTTACTTATAGGTCTGGAAGAATATGGTTTTCTTTCAGCCGGCGGGTATGCGATGTGTTCAGCCCATGCAAAGGATGCTGAACAGCATGTTTTTTGTGTATAGTGTATAGTTTCGCAACAAACTTTTCAGAAAAAGGCTGGGTGGTTCCTGGTCGGCAAATGCTGAAAAATGTACTTGGCGGGGTGGCGGGGTGAAAGAAAAAGGGGATTTTGCTTCGTGAAGCCGGAAAAAGGTCGTACCTTTGCAGCGTTTATAACGCACGCGCAACGCCCGTTCCTCTATATCTATTGATTATGCTCGATTCATCTCCGTCCTTCCGCTTCATCGAACTTGATGAGACTGTGTCCACGAACTCGTTCCTCGCCGACTACCGCCCAGCGCAGCCGGCAGAACTCACCCTCGTCAGTGCCGAATATCAGACGGCCGGACGCGGACAGACCGGTAATTCCTGGGAGTCCGCCGCAGGGCAGAACCTGCTTTTCAGCCTGCTGCTGCATCCCACCTTCCTGTCGCCGGCGCAGCTGTTCCTGCTCAGCGAGGCCATCGCCCTATCCGTCCGCGATGCCCTGACCGAGTTTCTGGGCGGACCGGCTCCCAGTACGGGAGGGAGCCCCGATGCCATCTCGGTCAAGTGGCCCAACGACATCTACGTGGGCGACCGCAAGATTGGTGGAATACTGATAGAGAATGAGCTGACCGGCAGCCGCATCGGACGCTGCATCATCGGCTGTGGCGTGAACATCAACCAGGCGGAGTTCCACAGCGATGCTCCCAACCCCGTATCACTGCGTCAGCTGGTGGGGCGCGACACGCCGCGTCCGCTGGTCCTCGATGCCATCGTCACCCGCTTCCGCCGGCACTATGCCGCTCTCGAAGAACAGGCAGATGCTGCCGCCACGCTGCATGCCTCTTACCTCGCTGCCCTCTATCGCCGCGAGGGGATGCATCCCTATCGCGATGCCTCTTCCGCCACGCCTTTCCTCGCCGAAATCGCAGATGTGGAAACCGGCGGGCACCTCGTGCTGCGCGATGAGCAGGGACGCCTGCGCCGCTATGCCTTCAAGGAAGTGGCATTTGTACCGACCTTGTACCTCGGTAGCGCTAAGTAACTGTGTTACAGGTCGGTTAATAATTCAAGACAAACTAAGGACACGGCAAGTGGTTTTAATAGTGCCAATGTTTTGGTAAAATCAAAAATACAGAATGATAATTATCAAATAAACAGATTAAAAAACCTCAAAAACACCGAATGAAATACCTCAAAAAACAAGATTTCCTTGCGTAATCCCAATATTTACATTATCTTTGCAGCCAAATTAAAGTACGAATATATGGAATATCTCAACAGAACAGCAGACGTCATGCTTAAAGACCTTCTTGATGCATTTGGTGCCGTATTAATAGAAGGGCCAAAATGGTGTGGTAAAACAACTACTGCCGAACAGGCTGCCAAAAGTGCCATTAGAATGCAAGATACGGACATGCGTGATGAATACTTAGCTACGGCAATGTCCAAACCATCCTTGTTGCTTCACGGCGACACTCCAAGATTGATAGATGAATGGCAGGATGTCCCTGTCCTTTGGGATGCTGTCCGCACGATGGTTGACAAACGAGGTGAGCCAGGACAATTCATCCTTACAGGGTCTAATGCTGTAGATAAGTCGCAGATTCATCATTCGGGGAACGGTCGCATTGCCAAAATAAACATGTTGCCCATGAGCCTTTGGGAATCAAAGGAGTCAACAGGTGAAGTATCGCTGTTGGAGTTGTTCAACAACCCCAATTACGATATTGACGGTTGCAGGTCAAAGATGAGCATAGAGGACTTGATTTTTGCAGCTTGTCGTGGTGGATGGCCTGGCACTCTTATGGCACGTTCGGAAAAAGCCAAGTTGTTGATAGCCCGCAACTATGTCCGTACCGTTTGCAGTGAAGATATATCACGAATCGACGGAAAACGTCGGAACGAGAAACTTGCCATAATGATACTGCGTTCGTATGCTCGCAACATTTCATCACTCGCCAAAAAGACCACCATGCTTGCCGATGTGGTATCATCTGAAGAAATAGAATGCAGTATTGACACATTCAATGACTATGTGAACGCCCTTGAACGTCTGTTTGTCATTCAAGACATAGATGCCTGGTGCCCGGCAATACGCAGTAAAACAGTTATACGAAGCTCACCCAAACGAGGATTCTGTGACCCGTCAATAGCCGTGGCTCTTCTTGGACTTACACCAGAGGCATTGACCACACAACTGAAAACATTCGGATTTATCTTCGAGCAGATGTGCGTGCGTGACATGAAAGCCTATACGCAAGGACTATATAGTCATGTGTCTTATTATCATGACCGATATGATCTGGAAGCCGATTTCGTATTGCATCTTGACGATGGGCGTTATGCTTTGATAGAGTGCAAACTGGGAAGCAACGAGATAGAGGAAGGGGCAAGCCATCTTCTGGAGTTGAAAAGGCTTATCCGCGAGCATAATGAGAAGGAGAAGCAAATGCCCATCCGTGAACCAGATCTTTTGATAATACTTACAGGTGGTCAGATGGCATACACCCGTCCTGATGGGGTAAAGATTATACCATTAGGTTGCCTTAAAGATTAGTCCTCTTAAAAGGCAAAAGCTGTGTTCTTGTACCGACATTAACTTTGTATTCTTCCATCGCGAAAGGCAACGGGTTCTTGAAGTGTCAAGCGACCAAAGGTCGAGCGGGCGAGTTTTGCTCGGGAATTTTGGCAAAATGAGCAAGCTCTTTTGCTTTCGCTGTTCCGTCAGTTGTACCTCGGACGCACTAAGTGTTTGGAATACAATACTTGAATAAAAAAACAGATTAGCCAGTAGGCTAATCTGTCTGTTGGTTGGGCTACCCGGACTCGAACCAGGAAAGGCAGGACCAGAATCTGCAGTGTTACCATTACACCATAGCCCATCCTCAAAGTTTGTGAGGCCGCTATTCCACAAGCTTGCCTCGCTGATGTTGTTGGGCTACCCGGACTCGAACCAGGAAAGGCAGGACCAGAATCTGCAGTGTTACCATTACACCATAGCCCAATCAACATTGCTCACCGGCTTTGTGCCGATTTGCGGGTGCAAAAGTAGTTAGTTTTTATGAAACAGACAAACTTTTCCCTAAAAAAAATGAAAAAATGTGTGTTTTTTCCCTTAGTTCGCGAAAAAGGCCGTATATTTGCACTCCGAAACTTCATATTATTGAATGAATTTACAGACAGAACAACTCATTGGCCACATTCAGGCAGGCATAGAAGAAAAGAAGGGCCGCGATATCGTCGTGGCCGATTTCTCGAATATCCCGGAAGCTATTTGCCAGGCTTTCGTAATCTGTACGGGTAATTCTCCCACTCACCTCCAGGCACTGACCGATAGTGTGGAGGAGTTTGCGCGCAAGGGCGCGGGAGCTCATGCGGCAGGGATTGCCGGCTTGCGCAACGCGCAGTGGGTGGCGATGGACTATGGAACGGTCATCGTGCACTTGTTCCTTCAGGAGGCTCGGGACTTCTATGACCTGGAGCACTTGTGGGCAGATGCGGCTATCACTGAGGTGGCTTCTGAATACTGAAGAGTGAAACGTACAATCTAAATAACAGGTTTTCTAAAAAAAGAGCTTCCTAAAAAGCATTTTCGTTGGAATAATGGACGAGCAGAATAATACAACTCCGAAGAGCGGTGGCCAGAATGGCGGTAACCGCAAGAACAAGATGCCGCGTTTCAACCTCACGTGGCTGTATATCGCAATTGCCATTGCACTCGGTTATCTCTTCTTCACCGGCGGGGATTCGTCCCAGTCCGGGTCGTCGAAGACTGTGACCTACACCGTATTCAGACAATATGTGGAGCAGGGCTATGCCAGTCGTATCGTGGCCAACAAGGATGAGGGCACCGTGCGACTGTATGTGAAGCCGGAACACATCCGTGACGTGTTCCAGCAGGGCGTGGAACAGACCGGAAGACAACCGTTCGTGCAGGCAGAATATGGTTCCTCCGAACGTCTGGATGAGTTCATCAGCCAGCAGCAGGAACTGGGCAATTTCAAGGGGGAGCTGAGCTACAAACGCTCGGACGACACCTTGATGCAGCTTTTCTGGAACCTCTTCCCCTTGTTGCTGATTATCTTTGTCTGGATCCTGATCATGCGTCGTATGGGTTCGGGCGGCGGAATAGGTGGCATGGGAGGCATCTTCAATGTCGGCCGCTCGCGCGCGCAGTTAGTAGAAAAAGGTACGGAGAACGAGTCGAAGGTGACGTTCAAGGACGTTGCCGGCCAGGCCTCCGCCAAGCAGGAGGTGCAGGAAATCGTGGAGTTCCTGAAGAACCCCAAGAAGTTCACCGACCTGGGCGGCAAGATTCCTAAGGGTGCCCTGCTCGTGGGACCTCCGGGAACGGGTAAGACACTGTTGGCCAAGGCCGTAGCCGGCGAGGCCGATGTGCCTTTCTTCTCCATGAGCGGTTCGGACTTCGTAGAGATGTTCGTGGGCGTGGGCGCCAGCCGTGTGCGCGACCTTTTCCGCCAGGCCAAGGAGAAGGCTCCGTGCATCATCTTCATTGATGAAATCGATGCCGTGGGCCGTGCCCGTTCTCGAAATGCTGTGATGGGTGGCAATGACGAACGCGAGAGTACCCTGAACCAGCTGCTGACGGAGATGGATGGTTTCGGAACCAACTCCGGAGTCATCATCATGGCCGCTACCAACCGTGCTGATATCCTGGACAAGGCGTTGCTGAGAGCAGGCCGTTTCGACCGTCAGATTCATGTGGACCTGCCTGACCTGAGCGAGCGCAAGGCCGTATTCAAGGTACATCTGAAACCCATCAAGGTGGATTCCTCCCTGGATGTAGATTTGCTTGCCCGCCAGACCCCGGGCTTCAGCGGAGCCGATATCGCCAACGTCTGCAACGAGGCAGCCCTCATCGCCGCTCGCCACGGAAAGCAGGCGGTGACGAAGGAAGACTTCCTGGCTGCCGTGGACCGCATCGTGGGCGGACTGGAGAAGAAGACCAAGGTCATGACCGAGGAAGAGAAGCGTACGATAGCGTTGCACGAAGCCGGCCACGCCACCATCAGTTGGAACCTGCAGTATGCCAATCCCCTCATCAAGGTGACCATCGTACCCAGGGGCAGGGCGCTGGGCGCAGCCTGGTACTTGCCGGAGGAGCGCCAGATTACCACCCGGGAACAGATGCTCGATGAGATGTGCGCTACCCTGGGCGGACGCGCTGCCGAGGAACTCTTTACCGGCCATATCAGCAGTGGTGCCATGAACGACCTGGAGCGAGTCACGAAACAGGCCTATGGCATGATAGCCTACATGGGTATGAGCGAAGCCCTGCCCAACCTCTGCTACTACAGCAACGACGAGTATTCCTGGCAGCGTCCTTACAGCGAAGCCACAGCCGAGCTCATAGATAAAGAGGTGAAGAAGATGATTGCCGAGCAGTATGAGCGTGCCAAGCGCCTGCTGCTGGAGAAGAAGGAAGGCCACAACGCCCTCGCCCGGTTGCTGGTGGAGCGTGAAGTCATCTTCGCGGACGATGTGGAGAAGATTTTCGGCAAGCGTCCCTGGGCCAGCCGCACAGAGGAGCTGCTGAACAGCCAGCCCGAAGAGGAGATCGAAGGCGGCGAAGCACTTCCCGAGTCCTCCGAGAGCACCCCGACCTCCGGGAGCACGGCATCCTTCGAGAATCCCGAGGCCTCTAACCATTTATTTGAATAGAAAAGCAATGAAGAACCTGATCGTTCGTGCCCTGACCGGGCTTGTCTTTGTAGTGGTCATGGTCGGCGGTATCCTGTATACCCCGTTAACCTGTGCGCTGCTGTTTCTGCTGATTACTATATTGTCCACGTGGGAGTTCACGGGCCTGATGAATGCCCAGGAAGACGTGCAGGTCAACCGTTTCATCACCACCATGGCCGCCGCTTGCTTGTTTTTGGGTACCTTCGGCTATGCCGCAGGTGTCGGTGGAGCCGTTTCGCTGTTTGTGCCCTGGCTGCTGAGTATGATTTATCTGCTCATATCTGAACTCTATTTGGGTCGCGAGCATCCCCTGAACAACTGGTCGTTCACGTTCATGGCGCAAGGCTATGTCGCTCTTCCTTTCGCGCTGTTGCCCCTGTTGCTGTTCCCTCATGATTTGCCCCTGTTGCCGACCGACAACACGCGCGCGGGCGCGTTCCTTATTTTATGTATCTTCGTTTTCCTCTGGTGCTCTGACACGGGTGCCTACTGCTTCGGCTCGCTGCTTGGCCGCCACAAGCTCTTCCCCAGCGTGTCGCCCGGCAAGAGCTGGGAGGGCAGTATTGGTGGTGGCTTGCTTACAATTGGTGTCTCCCAACTGGTGGCTGCCTACCTTCCGCTGCTGACATCGTTGCAGTGGGCAGGCTTCGCGCTTGTGGTGGTGGTCTTCGGCACGTGGGGTGACCTGGTGGAGAGCCTGCTGAAGCGTAGGCTCGGAATCAAGGACAGCGGAAATATCCTGCCGGGCCACGGCGGCATGCTCGACCGCTTCGACAGCAGCTTGCTTGCGATTCCCGCCGTGGTCGTTTATCTGTATGTGCTGGCTGCTTTGTAGTCAAAATAAACGTTAAATATACACTCTTCCGTTAAACGAAAGGCCGCCTCGGCGGTCTTTGTTTTATAATAGAAAGAAAAGCAACGTAATGAATAGATTTCTCTCCCTCTTTTTCGTGCTGAGCCTTGCAGTGGCCGCCAGCGCACAGAAAGCTACCGTCGCAGGCACCGTGGTCGACAGCGATGGCGAACCCCTTCCCGGTGCCACCGTGGTCATCATGCGTATGGACAGTACCCAGGTGACGGGTCAGTCGGCCAAGACCGACGGCACTTTCAGTATCAGTGGTTTCCAGGTCGGTGACTACCTGTTGCGTGTTTCGTATATAGGCTATAAGACCTCTTGGCGCACGCTGAACCTGACCAAGCAGAACCGCAGGGTGCTGCTGGGGCAAATAGTTCTGATGGATAATGCCAAGATGATGAAGGACGCCGTGGTCACAGCGCAGGCAGCACAGGTGGAGATGAAGGCCGACACCTTTGTCTACAACGCCGATGCCTTCCGCGTGCCGGCCGGTTCGAACTTCGAGGCGCTGCTGAAGAAGTTCCCCGGTGCGGAGATTACCGAAGAAGGCACCATCAAGATCAACGGCAAGGAGGTGAAGAAGATTCTCGTTAACAAGAAAGAGTTCTTCGGCGGCGACACCCAGACGACGCTGAAAAACCTCGAGGCCAGTATGGTCAGCCAGGTAAAGGCCTACGACCGCCAGAGCGACTACAGCCGCGTCACGGGAATCGACGACGGCGAGGAGGAAACCGTTCTCGACCTCACCATTCGCAAGGGAATGGGCGAGGGCTGGCGCCTGAACCTCGACGCCGGCATTGGCACCCAGCACCGCTACACCAGTAACTTGCGCCTGACGCGATTCATGGATACGTGGCGTGTGGCTGTCTTCGGCAATGCCAACAACACCGGCGGCCAGAACTGGGGCGGCTTTGGCGGCTGGGGCGGTAGCGGCCTCACAGCCAGCAAGATGGGTGGTGGCGACTTCGTCTGGATGAACGGCAAGGATGAGGGCGATGCCGGTTTCTTCGAGATTGGCGGCAACGTCCGTTACAACCATACCTCCACGGACAACCTCTCCCGCACGAGTTCGCAGACCTTCATCACTTCCACGGTTTCGCAGTTTGTCAACAGCATGAGCCAGAGCTACAGTAGCCGTTCGAATGTCAATACCGATTTCCGCCTGGAGTGGCAGCCGGACACGATGACGAATATCCAGTTCCGTCCGAACTTCTCCTACAGCACGGGTGACAATGAGGGCTACAGCAGCAATGTCACTTTCAACAACAATCCTTTCGACGCCGGAATGACCAATCCTCTGGAAGAGTACGGCAGCTTTGCCGACCCCGACTCTATCCGTGTGAATGCCAACTCTCGTCGTAACTCAGGCGACAGCAAGAGCTACAATGTCAATGGCTCGTTGCAGATTAACCGTCGTCTGGCAAAGCCTGGTCGCAACGTCACGTTGGATCTCGGCGGCAACATCTCCAACAGCGACGGCAACAGCTACAACCGCAGTCTGATCCACTACTATAAGAAGTCTCCCGACCTGACCTTCAACAACCAGCAGAACGCCAACCCTTCGGACAGCTGGAACTACCGTGTCCGTCTCTCTTACTCGGAGCCTATCTTCAAGGGTGCCAATCTCCAGTTCAGTTACCAGTTCCAGCGTCGGTATTCTGACAGTGATCGTGCTCTCTACACCAACGTTCTTGATGCTTTGTCCACCAACTTTGCCGGGATGAGCGACGAGGTTATCTCCTCGCAACTCTATGCAGGGTTCCTCGAGGGAGTGGACTCGCTGCAGCTCAAGCAGGATCTCTATAACTCCCAGTACGCCAAGTACAACGAATACAACCACGACGCCAACGTCATGCTGCGCTATCAGCTGGGTGACTTTCGCCTGAACGCAGGTGTGAGCATGCAGCCTCAGCGCACGCACATGATTTACAAGAAGAACGGCCAGGACTTCGATATCACCCGCAACGTCTTCAACTGGGCACCACGCGTGGACCTTCGCTGGAAGATCTCCAACACCAGCCAATGGCGCGTGCGCTACAACGGCCGCATGGGTCAGCCTTCGATGACCAACTTGCTCGATGTCGAGGATACCAGCGACCCCCTGAACCGCTCGTTGGGTAATCCCGGCCTGAAACCCTCTTGGACCAACAGCTTCAACACTTGGTACAACGACTACCTGCCCGACAAGCAGATGGGCTGGAATGTCAATGCGGGCTTTTCTCAGACCAACAACAGCATCAGCACAGCTGTGACGTATGACACCACGACGGGTGTGCGCACTTCTCGCCCGGAGAACATCAACGGCAACTGGAACGCTTCGCTCGGCGGAGGTTTCAACACCGCCCTGGGTCCGAAGAAGTACTGGAACTTCTCGAACTGGATTAATCTCAACTACAGCAACAGCGTCAGCTACATGCAGGAGACGGGTCGCCTGCAGTCCGTGAAGGCTACCACCAAGAGCCTGAACCTCGGCTACTATCCCCGCCTGAACTTCCGCTACGACTGGGGCGAGACGGGATATGGCATCGACCTCGGTGTCAATGGCGGTGTCAACTATCGCTATGCCCGCAACGATATCCAGACTCAGACCAACTTGGATACCTGGAATTACAACTACGGCGGCAACCTGCAGTTCACCATGGCCTGGGGCATGACTTTCAGTACTGACATCAGCGAGCAGGCACGTCGCGGCTATGCCGATGAGAGCATGAACACCAATGAGCTCATCTGGAACATCCAGCTGCAGCAGAGCTTCCTCCGCCAGAAGAACCTCATTCTCACTGCGGAATGGTACGATATTCTGGGGCAGCGCTCGAACATCAGCCGCGTCATTAGCGCCACCATGCGCAGCGACTCGTGGTCTAACTCCATCTACAGCTACGGCATGCTCCGCCTGACCTATAACTTCAGCCTCATGGGCAGCAAGGAAGCCCGCTCCGAGTTTGGTCCCTTCGTTGGCTTCGGCGGCGAAGGTCGCGGCGAAGGTCGCGGAGGCGGTCGTGGAGGTCGCGGTGGCGGCTTTGGCGGTCCTTCCGTACGAGTTGGCAGATAGGGCGCTCTATAGCGAAAGGCTACTCTAGGCGGCAAGCCATCCTGCCCGCAGGATGTGGCAGCCCAGCAGACTGCATCTTACCTCTTCTTCTGGAAGAACTCCCTCATCAGGGCGGCGCATTCAGCCTCGAGTACGCCGCCCTGAACTGTTGTTCGCGGGTGCAGGGCCTCGGGTGCGAAGCGGCGGAAACCCCGCTTGGGGTCGTCGGCGCCATAGACCACACGGGCCAGCTGAGCCCATCCAATAGCTCCGGCACACATCACGCAGGGTTCCACGGTTACGTACAGCGTACACTCCGTGAGGTACTTGCCGCCGAGGTAACTGGCAGCGGAGGTGATGGCTTGCATCTCGGCGTGTGCTGTGACGTCTGTCAGGCGCTCCGTGAGGTTGTGGCCATGGGCGATGACCTGCCCGCGGCAGACCACAACGGCACCGATTGGAATCTCGTCTTCGGCGAAGGCGGTGCGGGCGTCGGCGAGAGCCTGTCGCATAAACTGTTCGTCCTGTTGAAGCTGTGTTTTTTCCTCCATTGGATTGAATTTTGAACGTTTAAGTGCGCGAAGATAGCAAGAAATTGCCGTAAATAAGCATAAAAAGGCTTAAAACTGCATTTTTCTCGCCGAAAATAGTTATCTTTGCGCCTTACTTAGGTACAGACTATGGGTAAAATTATTGCTTTAGCCAATCAGAAAGGCGGTGTGGGCAAGACAACGACGTCCATGAACCTTGCCGCCTCACTTGCCACGCTGGAGAAGCGTGTGCTGCTTATCGATGCAGATCCGCAGGCCAACGCCTCCAGCGGTTTGGGCATCGACATTAAGGACGTTGAGACCTCCATCTACGACTGCCTCATCAATCAGGTGGACGCCCGCGAGGCCATCTACGAGTCGGATATTCCCAACCTCGATATCATTCCCAGCCACATAGACCTGGTGGGAGCGGAAATTGAGATGTTGAACCTGAAGAACCGCGAGCAGGTGATGCGAAAATTACTGCGCCCGCTGCTCTCGGACTACGACTACATCCTCATCGACTGTTCGCCGTCGCTGGGGCTTATCACCGTCAATGCCCTGACGGCCGCCGACTCCGTGATTATCCCGGTTCAGTGTGAGTATTTTGCTCTTGAGGGAATCTCCAAGCTGCTGAATACCATCAAGATTATCAAGCAGAAGCTGAATCCCGCGCTCGCCATCGAAGGTTTCCTGCTGACGATGTATGACTCGCGCCTGCGCCTGGCCAACCAGATCAAGGACGAGGTGCAGCGTCACTTCCAGGAACTGGTCTTCAAGACCGTCATCAACCGCAATGTCAAACTCTCCGAAGCGCCCAGCCACGGACTTCCTGCCATCCTCTACGATGCCGACAGCATCGGAGCCCGCAACCACCTGGAATTGGCCAAGGAGATTATCGACAAGGATGCCGTCTGACACCTTATAATATATTATTTGCATTTCCAACTATAACATTCGCTCTATATGGCCCCTCATAAGAAATTCCCAGCCTTGGGCCGCGGTCTCGATGCCCTGATTCAGACGGACAATGTCCAGACCGAAGGCTCTTCCTCCATCAGCGAGATTGCGCTGGCTCAGATTCATCCGAACCCCAACCAGCCTCGCCGTGAGTTCGACCCCGAAGCGTTGCAGGAACTGGCCGACAGCATTCGCGAAATCGGTATCATCCAGCCCATCACCCTCCGCCAGATGGAGGACGGCACCTACGAGATCATCGCCGGTGAACGCCGCTGGCGTGCATCGCAGATGGCTGGCCTGGAGTCCATTCCGGCATACATCCGCACGGCCGACGACGAGAACGTCATGGAGATGGCGCTCATCGAGAACATCCAGCGCCAGGATCTCAACGCCGTGGAAATCGCGCTTGCCTACCAGCACCTGCTGGAGCAGTACGAACTGACGCAGGACCGTCTGTCGGAGCGCGTGGGCAAGAAACGTGCTACCATCACCAACTACCTGCGTCTGCTCAAGCTGCCTGCCACGATTCAGATGGCTCTCCAAAACCGTGAGATCGAGATGGGGCATGCACGTGCCCTGCTCTCGTTGGACAATCCCTCGCTTCAGCTGAAAGTCTTCTCAGAAGTTCGGCGCGACCACCTCAGCGTTCGCAAGGTCGAGGAGATGGTCAAGCGGCTGACGGAGGGTGAGACACTGAACGTCGGCGGACAGAAACTGCGTCCGCGTAAGGCGCAGCTCAGCCAGGAGTACAGCGCGCTGCGCGAGAGCCTCTCCGAATGTTTCCAGACGCGTGTGCAGTTCACCTGCTCTGACAAGGGCAAGGGAAAAATCACTATCCCCTTCTCCAGCGAGGCCGACCTGGAACGTATCGTGGGATTGCTGGACCGACTGAAACACTGAGCTTTACAGACATGATGCAGGGCAGAACAGCGACAGACATCCTCCTTCTTCTGATGCTCCTTTTGCTGCCAGCGGGCGGCAGGGCGCAGGAGGAGCGCGATTCGCTGGAAGTAGCGGACATCCTGGAAATACCGGCATCTCAGGATTTTTCGTCCCCTGCCGTATTGGACACACTCTCCCTCAACTCAAGGGTGGACTCCCTGACGCTCCGCGCACAAGAACTGTTGCGAAAGCGCAACGACTTCAAGCCCGACCCCAAGCGTGCCCTTTGGCTCTCGCTGGTCTTTCCCGGCGGCGGACAGATTTACAACCACAAGTATTGGAAGCTGCCCATCGTCTACGGAGGATTCCTTGGCTGCTACTATGCGCTCTCCTGGAACAACCAGATGCTTCGGGACTACTCCCAGGCCTATCTGGACATCATGGACGACGACCCCAACACGAAGTCCTACGAGAAGATGCTCCCCATGAACTACAGCATTGCAGGTCGCGAGGCGCGGTTTCAGGAGATCTTCAAGAACAAGAAGAACTACTATCGCAAATACCGCGATATGAGCATCTTGGCGTTCGCCGTGGTCTATGCCATCGCTGTAATCGACGCCTACGTGGACGCTGAATTGTCCACATTTGACATTAGCACCGACCTCTCGCTGGAGTGGGCACCGGCTGTCGTCACCACTAATCCTGCGCCCCGTGGCGCCCGCCCCGTGGCCACTTCCAACCCCGACCGGGGATTCGGTGTGGCCCTGCGGTTAAACTTCTAAACCTAGGTTACGAAAAAATGACAGTAAAAAGAACCATAACAACCATGCTGCTTGCCGCGTTCTTCGTGGCGACACCCACTGACCTCCGTGCCCAAGTGGAGGTGGACGAAGAAGAAATAGACCTCGAGGACATCGAGGAGGCCGACGAGACCTCTGCTGAAGCTTCAGACGAGGACATCGCGCTGCCCGATGCGATGAATGCAGAACTCGACAGCCTCCTGCAGGAATGGAACAACAAGAGCTACCTCATCCCTGAAGGAGACTGCACAGACAACGGTGTGAACCCCGAGTTCGACCGCGATACCTACATCCATCGCCTGCAGCGCCTGCCCAACGTCATCGAGATGCCCTACAACGAAGTCGTACGCAAGTTCATCGATCAGTACACCGGGCGCCTGCGCCGCACCGTGAGCATCATCCTCGGCGCCAGCAATTTCTATACTCCGATTTTCGAGGAGGCACTGGAAGCCTATCAGCTGCCACTCGAGCTGAAGTACTTGCCCGTCATCGAGTCCGCCCTGAATCCCACTGCCGTCAGCCGTGCCGGAGCCGTGGGACTGTGGCAGTTCATGATTACCACGGGCAAGCAGTACGGGCTCGAGGTCACCAGTCTCATCGATGAACGCCGCGACCCCATCAAGTCCAGCTATGCCGCCGCTCATTATCTGAAAGACCTCTATGACATCTTCGGCGACTGGACCCTGGTCATTGCCTCCTACAACTGCGGCCCCAACAACGTGCGCAAGGCCATTAGCCGTGCCGGCGGTGTTAAGGACTACTGGCAGATCTATCCCTACCTCCCTGCCGAGACCCGCGGATACGTGCCTGCCTTTATTGCCGCCAACTATGTGATGAACTACTACTGCGACCACAATATCTGCCCCGTGGGGACCACTCTGCCCGCCTCGACAGACACCGTCAGCGTCACTCGCAACCTGCATTTCGACCAGCTCGTGGGCATGTGCAATGCCAATCAGGAAGAGGTACGTGCGCTGAATCCGCAGTACCGCACGTCGCTGATTCCCGGCGACAGCCATGTGTGCACCCTGCGTTTGCCGACGTCGACCATGGCGTCCTTCGTGGCAGCCGGCGACAGCGTCTACAACTGGCGCGCCACCGAGCTGCTGACCAGCCGGCGGGAGGTTGAGGTCAGCCAGGCCCGCGCTTCCACCGGACGTGCTGCACGAGGCGGCCGTGGTGGCTCGCGTGTCACCGTCCGTCGTGGCGATACCCTTGGTGCCATTGCCAAGCGTAACCACACCACCGTGGCGCGGCTCCGCAGTCTCAATGGCATCCGTGGCAACAATATACGTGCCGGACAGAAGCTGCGCGTGAAGTAGTGCGTGGCATGCTGATAGAAACGGGAGCGCAAGCGGTTCCTTAAACATAAAGATGTTTCCGGATTTTTAAAGATGTACTGCTATGGAAGAAGACAATAACAGCATTCTGACGCAAGCCCAGAAGGACGAGGAAATGGTGCAGACTGCTTTCCAGCGCCTCATCGAGACTTATCTCGCCTCGCCCCACCGCAAGAAAACAGATCTTATCTCCAAGGCCTTCAACTTCGCCCGCAAGGCTCACGAGGGTGTCCGCCGTCTCTCCGGCGAGCCCTATATTATGCACCCTCTGGCCGTGGCGCAGATTGTCTGCGGCGAGATAGGCCTGGGTTCCACCAGCATTTGTGCCGCCCTGCTCCACGATGTCGTGGAGGATACGGAATATACGGTCGAGGACCTCAGCAACGTCTTCGGCCCAAAGATTGCGCAGATTGTCGACGGACTGACCAAGATCTCCGGCGGCATTTTCGGCGACAAGGCCTCTGCCCAGGCCGAGTCTTTCAAGAAGCTGCTGCTCACCATGAGCGACGACATCCGTGTCATCCTTATTAAGATCAGCGACCGCCTCCACAATATGCGCACGCTAGGCTCCCAGCCTCCCCACAAGCAGTACAAGATAGCCGGCGAGACCCTTTATATCTATGCTCCTCTGGCTCACCGCCTGGGTCTCAACCGCATCAAGGAAGAACTCGAAGACCTCAGTTTCGAATATGAACATCCGCAGGCCCACGCCGAGATCAGCCAGCGTTTGGACGAGATACGTCCACATCTTGACGAGGCTTTCAAGACCTTCATCCAGCCCATCCGTGAGAAACTGGACAAACTGGGATTCACCTATGACATCAAGGCGCGAGTCAAGCGCCCATACAGTGTCTGGAACAAGATGCAGACCAAGCATGTGGCCTTCGAGGAAATCTACGACCTGCTGGCCGTGCGCATCATTTTCGACTCCCGCGACCCCAACGACAAAGATATTGAGAACGCCGATTGCATGCAGATTTATTCCGCCTGTACCTCTATATATAAGGCTCACCCCGACCGCTTCCGCGACTGGCTTTCCAACCCCAAGTCCAACGGATATCGTGCCCTCCACACAACATTGATGAGCCCCGTGGGCCGCTGGGTGGAAGTGCAGATCCGTTCCCGGGTCATGGATGACATCGCCGAGCGCGGCTTTGCAGCCCACTGGCGCTATAAGGACGGCGAGGACGACATCGATGCTACGGACACCAAGGAGACGGAACTCAACAAGTGGCTGCTCACTATCAAGGAAATCCTCGACGACCCGCAGCCATCGGCCATGGACTTCCTCTCTACCATCAAGCTGAATCTCTACAGCTCCGAGATCCTCGTCATCACCCCCAAAGGCGATTTCAAGACGATGCCCGCCGGCTGTACGGCGCTGGACTTTGCATTCTCCATCCACTCCGTCGTCGGCACTCATTGTATGGGCGCTAAGGTCAACCATCAGCTCGTGCCCATCAACCATCGCCTCAGCAGCGGCGACCAGGTGGAAATCCTGACTTCCAAGGACATGCGCGTGGAGCCTTCGTGGATGAACATTGCCACCACGGCCAAAGCGCGCGGCAAGATTGCTACCATCCTGCGTCGTCAGCGTCGCGAGCAGCAGAAGCGGGGCGAGGAACTGCTGGCACAATGGTGCGCCGACCATGATTTCGAGCAGAACAGCTATGTCCTCGACCGTCTGTGTATGCACCACTTGGTGGAGCTGCGTGAAGACCTCTATGCAGGCATTGGTGCCGGCACCATCGTCCTAACTGATGATGATGTGGAATCCCTCCAGCAGAAGCCAGACACCGGCAAGCGCCGTGGCCGTGGCTGGAAGCGCTTTGTTCCTTTCTACAAGAGCAAACCTCAGGAACCCCAGGAGCAGCCCGCTGCTCAGCCTGCCGATACCCTCGTTGTCGATCGCAAGAAACCGCTCTACCTCAATGAGGAGAACATCAACCGCGTGGTCATGTGTCCTCATTGTCATCCCATCCCCGGCGACGAAGTGCTGGGCTACATCGACGAGCAAAACCGTGTGATTATCCACAAGCGCCGCTGCGACACGGCAGACCGCCTGAAGAACGTCGACGGCAACCGCATCCTGGCCGTCTTCTGGGACACGCACAAGCAGCTGAACTTCTCGGCCACTCTCCACCTCGAGGGTATTGACCGTGTGGGTATTATCAAGAGCCTCATCGACATCATCACCGGGCAGCTCAATGTCAATGTGCATCAGTTGTCCATCGCCGCCAACGACGGCATTTTCCAGGGCGACATCGAACTCAGTGTGCACGACACCGAAGACCTAAACGCCATCATCAAGGGCCTCAAGAAGGTCGATGGCATTGAGGACGTCATGAGAATCAGCTGAAGTCAAACAATCCCGTCCAATTCCTGCTTGATGGCCACCAGCTGCTCGCGCACGTGCAACATCCGCTGCAGCAGGTCGCTGCTGTTCTTGGCACCTTCGCGGTTGCGCTGAATCAATTCGCGCGCAGCCGCCAGTTTCATGTTGCGTCCCTTCACGAGGTCGTAGACGAGTCGGATTTCCTCCAGATCCTCCTTCGTGTACATGCGGACGTTGTTGCTGTTTTTCTTCGGGTGGATGGAGGGGAACTCCTTCTCCCAGTAGCGCAAGAGCGAGGCCGGCAAGGAGAACATCTCGCTCACCTCAGCAATAGAATAATATTGCTTCAACTCTTTGTTTGGGTTCAGTGCCATATCTTTCTTTTTGGATTCTGAGTGCAAAGATAGCGAATTTTGCGCTCAGAAATGATAGAATATGGAGATTTCTTTCGTTAAATGCTCTTTTTTCACTACTTTTGCACCGCTTTTCACGAAGAATAGCGCTTTTTACGACTCGTTAAACTCAAAACTCTACACCCAATAATGCTCACAGCAAACGAAATCCGCGAGAGCTTCAAGCAGTTCTTCGCTCAGAGAGGTCACACCATTGTGCCCTCCGCACCCGTTGTCGTCAAGGACGACCCCACCCTCATGTTCACCAACGCTGGTATGAACCAGTGGAAGGACATCATCCTCGGAACCAAGGATCCCGAACCGCGCCGTCGTGCCGACTCGCAGAAGTGTCTCCGCGTCAGCGGCAAGCACAACGACCTCGAGGAAGTAGGCCACGACACCTACCACCACACTCTCTTTGAGATGCTCGGCAACTGGTCCTTTGGCGATTACTTCAAGGAAGGCGCCATTGACATGGCGTGGGAATACTTGGTGGACGTCCTCGGACTCGACCCCAAAGATCTCTATGTCACCATCTTCGAGGGTTCGCCCGAGGAAGGCATCGCCCGCGACGATGAGGCTGCCGGCTACTGGGCCAAGCACGTCGCTCCCGACCATATCATCGAGGGCAACAAGCATGACAACTTCTGGGAGATGGGTGAGACCGGTCCTTGCGGACCCTGCTCCGAAATCCATCTCGACAGCCGCACGCCCGAGGAGAAGGCCAAGGTTCCCGGACGTGAACTCGTCAACAAGGACGACCCGCAGGTCATCGAAATCTGGAACATTGTCTTCATGCAGTTCGAGCGCAAGGCCGACGGCAAGCTCGTGCCCCTGGGTATGAACGTTATCGACACCGGCATGGGCTTCGAGCGCCTCGTGCGTGCCTTGCAGGGCAAGCATTCCAACTACGATACCGACGTCTTCCAGCCTGTCATCAAGGCCATCGAACAGCTGTCGGGCAAGCAATATGGCCAGACCGAGGAAGTCGATGTCGCCATGCGCGTCATCGCCGACCATATCCGTGCCGTGGCCTTCTCCATTGCCGACGGACAGCTGCCGTCTAATGCCAAGGCCGGCTATGTCATCCGTCGCATCCTGCGCCGTGCTGTGCGCTATGCCTACACGTTCCTCGGCCAGAAGCGTGCCTTCATGCACCTGCTGCTGCCTACGCTCACCGAGGAGATGGGTGGCGCCTATCCTGAACTCGTAGCCCAGAAAGAACTCATTGCCAAGGTGATGAAGGAGGAGGAAGAGAGTTTCCTCCGCACCCTCGAGACGGGTATCAAGCTCCTGGACCGTGTCATGTCCGACACGAAGGAAGCCGGTCGCACCGAGATCGATGGCGTCCAGGCCTTCACACTCTTCGACACCTACGGCTTCCCCCTCGACCTTACGGAACTCATCTGCCGCGAGAACGGCCTCACCGTCGATGAGGCTGGATTTGCCGTGGAGATGGAGAAGCAGAAGGAACGTGCCCGCGGAGCTGCCAAGGTCGAGACCGACGACTGGGTGGACGTAATAACTACCGACGGTGCCGTTGAAAGCAAATTCGTCGGTTGGGACTTCACGGAATACACCTGCCACATCCTGCGCTACCGAAAGGTCGTGCAGAAGAAGCAGACCTACTATCAGATTGTCCTCGATGCCACTCCCTTCTACGCCGAAATGGGTGGTCAGGTTGGCGACCAGGGTGTCCTCGTCAGCGAGTTCGAGACGATAGACATCATCGACACCAAGAGCGAGAACGGCCTGACCGTGCACATCGCCAAGCGTCTGCCTGAGCACCCCGAGGCTGAGTTCATGGCCTGCGTGGACACCGACAAGCGCCGCGCCAGCGAGGCTAACCACAGTGCCACGCACCTCCTCGACCAGGCCCTGCGCGAAGTCCTGGGCACGCACGTCGAGCAGAAAGGTTCGCTCGTCAGCCCCGAAGGCCTCCGCTTCGACTTCAGCCACTTCCAGAAGGTCACCGCCGAGGAACTGCGTCAGGTGGAGCGCATCGTCAACCAGCGCATCCGGGAGAACATTCCTCTTCTGGACCACCGTGATGTACCTATCGAGAAAGCCAAGGAACTGGGTGCCATCGCCCTCTTCGGCGAGAAGTATGGTGACCACGTTCGCGTCGTGCAGTTCGGTCAGAGCGTGGAGTTCTGTGGCGGTTGCCACGTGAAGGCCACCGGCCAGATTGCCATGTTCAAGATTGTTTCCGAGAGCAGTGTCGCTGCCGGCATCCGCCGCATTGAGGCCGTCACCGGTGCCAAGGTGGAGGAAGCACTCTATCAGCTTCAGGACACCATCGAGGCTCTGCGCGGTATGTTCAACGGTGCTCCCGACCTGAAGGCTGCTATCGAGCGGCTGGTCAGCGAGAACGCCGGCATGAAGAAGCAGGCTGAAGAGTTTGTACACGAGAAAGCCCAACAGTACAAGGCCGAGCTCCTGCGCACCGCCAAGGAGCGCGACGGTGTCTGCATCATCAGTGGTCGTTGCCTCCTGCCTGCCGAAGCTGTGAAGGACATCGCCTTCCAGCTGCGTGCTGAGGTCACTAACGCCCTCGTATGCATCGGCTCTGTCACAGACGGCAAGCCCCTGCTCACCTGTGCCGCCAGCGATGCCCTCGTACAGGAACATGGTGTCAACGTCGGCAAGGTCATCCGCGAGGCCGCCAAACTCATGCAGGGCGGCGGCGGCGGTCAGCCCCACTTCGCCACCGCAGGCGGCAAGAACCCCGAAGGCATCGGCGCCGCTATCGAAAAGTTCCTGGAACTCGCTCTGGCGTAACCCTGTCGTGGCATGAGGCGTAAGCGAAGGGCCATACGGCTGTTCCATGCTATGGAAGTCTTCATCAACGTGCTGCTGGTGATGAATCTGGCAGCAGCGTTGTTGCTGACCATTCCTTCGGTACGCAGTCGTTGGGAGGGCATTCTGGATTTCTTCTGTGAAGTCAGCATCGTCATCTTCCTCATCGAGGTTCTGACGCGTGTTTTCTTGCATCCCACGCCCCATGGCATCCGCCGCTTCTTCCGTACCCGAAAGGGGTGGAACTACTGGAACTTGTTCGACCTGACCGTCACGTGCATTTCAGCCCTCAGCCTCATCGGCGGCATAGAGGGTATGGTCGGTGCCCGCGTGCTGCGTTTGCTGCGTCTGCTCTCCACGGGCAAGGTCATCTCCCGCTACCGCCAACTCCATGACCTGACGGAGGCTGTCTTCTCGGCCATCCCTGCCATCCTTGGTGCCGGGTTCTATGTTCTTTTTATTACCACGATCTATGCCATCATCGGTGTCAGCCTCTATCGCGAGACCTCGCCCGAGTTCTTCGGCTCGCTGGGTGCGGCCTACCTCAGCCTCTTCCAGTTGATGATTTTCGACGACTGGGGCATCATCGTTCGGCCGCTGCTCGTCTCCCATCCTTTTGCGTGGCTCTATGCCGTCAGTTTCACCCTCATCGCCGCCTTTGTGCTCCTGAACCTCGTTGTCGGCTACCTCGTCGACAACATTCAGCGCATCCGCTACGACCGTGAGTTTACCTCGCATCAAGGTTTGCTCCACGAGAGCGACCGTCTTCAGGAGCAGCTCGAACGTTTCGAGAAGGAGTTCACCATCTGGCAGCGGCATCAGCATAAGCACCCGGACAAGGCCGCCCTTGCTGTCTCTGCCGCGGATGACATATCCCCTGCCGACCAACAAGAAAACTCAGACCAATGAAAGACCTCCATGGAAAGAAAGTAGCCGCACTGCTCAGTGGCGGTGTCGACAGTTCCGTTGCAGTAGCCTTGCTCGTCGAACAAGGTGTCCGCCCGGACTTGTGGTACATCCAGATTGGCCCTGACCGCGATACCACCGACTTCACCTGTACCATCGAGGAAGACCTCGAGATGGCGAGGGCTGTGGCTGCCAAGTACCGTCTGCCACTCGAGGTCATAGACCTTCATCACGACTACTGGGAGAAGGTCGTCGACTATACCATGACTCAGGTGCGCCAGGGTCTCACTCCCAACCCCGACGTCATGTGCAACCGCCTCATCAAGTTCGGCGTCTTCAACGAGCGTGTAGGCAAGGACTACAATGTTATTGCTACGGGTCACTACGCCCAGACCGAGGAAGAGGAGACCTCTTCTTTTGTAAATGGTAATTTGTTGACTCGTAAATTGACCTGGCTTTGCACCAGCCCCGATCCCGTCAAGGACCAGACAGACTTCCTTGCACAGCTCCAGCCCTGGCAGTTGCAGAAAGCCTGTTTCCCTATCGGGCACTTGCCGAAGGCCGACGTACGTGCCATTGCTGAGCGCGAGCATCTTTCTGCCGCCAGCCGCAAGGACAGCCAGGGCATCTGTTTCCTCGGAAAGATAGACTACAACGACTACATCCGCAAGTACCTCGGCGAGCAGCCGGGACAAGTGATAGACCGGGAGACCGGGCGTGTCCTTGGCCTGCATCGTGGACTCTGGTTCCACACCATCGGCCAGCGCAAAGGGCTCGGTTTCAGCGGAGGACCCTGGTATGTAGTCGAGAAGGATATGCGGCGCAACATCCTCTGGGTGGCTCATGGCTACGACCCCATCGCAGCCTACTCCGACCATTTCTTCGTCACGGTGCCCCACTGGCTCACCATCAGCCCCTTTGAGTACTTTGGGGCAGATGATGGAAATCGTGGGAAGCTAGAGACGTTGGATATCACCGTCAAGATTCGCCACACCCCCGATTTCTGCCCCGCCACCATTGCGCTCCAGCCCGACGGACGGTTGGAAGTCCGCACGGAGCGTCCTCTGCAGGGTGTAGCTCCCGGTCAGTTCTGTGTTATCTACGACCAGCAGCGCCACCGCTGTTTCGGTTCTGGCGAGATGCGCCTCTTCTGAATCCCCGTCCAAGGTTTCTGCAGCGCAAAAAAGTATTATTAGAAAAAAGATAAGGACGTATCGGCTGATACGTCCTTATCTTTTTGTCATCACGTCCGGTCGTGTTTGCCATTACGTCCGGTCGTGTTTGTCAGTACGTCCTTGCGGCATTGGTGTCTGCAAATCAAGCTATGATTGTATTTCCGTAAGCCAAGACCGGAAACTTGGCAAACTTTTCCGAGTAAAATGATTTTTTTACTTCATGAGGACTTTGCGGCCATGGAAGATGTAGGTCTGTCCGCGACGCAGGTTGGCGACGGGACGACCCTGCAGATCATAGATCTTACCGTCAGACAATTCACTTACTATTCCGTTGCTGAGGATGTCGCGTACTCCCACGGGTGCTACATCGGTGACGCGGAGGATGCCGAGAGCCAGGTCGGTGTCGTCCCAGAAGAGTCCGGGAGCGATGTAGTAGCTGGCGAGGACAGGGGTACCCTTGAAGGTCTTGACATCCTTCCAGAGGAGCACGCTGTCGCCGACGGCGAGGCTTGGGCTCTCGGGGATGTAGAGTTCCACGGTTCCGTTCATGGTGAGAGTGGAGATGTTCTGGATGGCGGTGCCGCCAGTGGTGGTGGCGGTGGCGCAGCGGTTAGCACTCAGGCGGAGTGTGGCTCCGCTGGGGATGCTGACGGGTTTGCCTCCGAAGTCAATGACGCCGGAGATGGCCGTGTCGGTGGAACCTACGATGAGGGTGGCTCCGCTGTTCAGGGTCAGGCTGGCGTTGTTCCAGGACTTCTTGTTGGCGGTGGTGCCGGAGAGGGTGGCTCCCTTTAGCACGGTGATGGCACCAGTGCCGAGGGTGGCGTTGTTGCCCAAGTGCAGGCGTCCGGCCTCGATGCGGTTGTTGCCGGTGTGGTCGCTGGCTCCGTTGAAAGTGACCTTGCCGCTGCCGGTCTTGATGAAGCTGGAGTTGGCGGTGATGGTTCCGCTCCAGGTCCAGTCTTCGTCGTTGCCCACCTTCCAGGTGTTGGCTCCGCTCTTGCCGTCGTTGGCGAAGGAGGCATAGCCGCCGAGTGCGCCGCTGCCGGCCAGACGGCCGATGGCGAAGGTCTTGGCGGTGTTCTGAATCGTCAGTCCGGAAGCGATGTCGAGCGTGCCGTTTGGCATACCGTTGCTGGTGTTGAGGGTCCAGCGGGGGCCGCTGTCGTCGCTGCGTCCCACGGCCTTGATGGTTCCGGTGAATTCGGCGAAGTTCAGCCCGAGTTGGGTGCGGGTGGCAAAGTAGTTGCTGCCCTTCTCTTCTTCACAGAAGATGGTGAGGGTACCTTCGCCCGTAATCTTATTCGAATAGGAGGTGCGGTTGGCGGTGTTCCACGTGCCGGTCTTCCCCTTGGCGACGTAGATGGTGAAGCTGGTGCCGGTGTTCTCGCTGTAGGTGCCGCCCTGGAACTCCAGGGTGTTGGCCACCTTATTGCAGTTGACGCACTGCACGGTGCCGGCAGCTACGATGAAGCGCTGGAGTGTGCTGGCGACGTTCATCTTCATCCATCCGTTGCCTTTCTTGGTAAGGACGGTTCCGCTGAAAGGTTTGTTGACAACGAAGTCGGCGCTGTTGTTGATGACGCCGCCTTCAGCGGTCATCATCTGCATGGGTGAACCTTGTGTGACGGCTGCTGTGGTGCGGAGCTCTGCTCCGTTCTCGATGATGAACTTGGTGGCAGCCGTCTTCACGGCTCCGAAGTTGCCTACGGCCTGGTTCTCGTTGCTGAGTGAGCTGGCGACGACAGCTCCTCCGCTGATGCGTGTGGCGCCGGTGTAGGTGTTGTCGGTCTGGAGGGTGAGGGAACCCGTGCCGCGCTTGACGAGCGTGGTCTTGCCGACGATGGCTCCGTTGCCGTTGAAGGTGTAGTTCTTGGTGGCATCGACGATGATGCTGTCGGCCTCGATGTTGCCCTTGAGGCTGACGGTGGTGCGTGTGGCGTCGTTGGTGAAGTAGACGCGGTCGCCCGAGACGAACTCCGTAGGCTCTGCCGAGCCGGAGAGGAATGCGAAATTCTGTGCTCCGCCGAACTCCCAGGTGGAGGACTCAGCTCCGCTCCAGACGACGTCGGTGGCATCGCGCATACGGCTGATGATGAGGTAGAGGTTCTCGCAGTCGAGTTGCAGGTTGCTCTTGAGGGTGGTTCCCAGACCTTCGATGACGATGTCGGTGAGCTTACCTTTAAGATTCTTCAACCCGGTGGCGATGAGGTAGCTGCCGATGAGTGCGTCTGCCTCCAGGGTCTTGGGAGCGGAGAACTCGAAGACGGGTGTGAGGTACTGGGGTCCGTATTTCCAAGCCTTGGTCTCGATGCTCATGCCGCGCAGGACAATCAGGTCGGCGTTGTGCTTGCCCTCGTCGACGGCGAGGTCGAATTTCACGCGTGAGCCGAAGCCCAGTGCGAGGGTGTCGGTGGTGAGGGCGCCCAGGGTGCCTTCGCCGCCTGGACGGAGGATGGAGGCATAGTCCATGCGGATGCTCTTGAACTGGCCGCCGTTGGAGTTGAGTTCCGCAAAGCGGTTGAGCCATAGGTCGCTCTGGAGCAGCTTGCCGTCGAAGTTCAGCGTGCCGGCCCAGATGTCGGTGGAGCCGGTGTAGGTCTGGTTGAGAGCGGGCAGCGTGAGGATGCCGTCACCCTGCTTGACGAGGCGCGTGGCGCCGGTGAAGGCAGCACCCTTCACGGTGCAGGTGTAGACGGTGGTGTTGACCTTAGCGGTGGCATTGAGGATGCTGCTGTTGGTGCCCTGCACCCAGGTGGGTACGTTGAAGGTGGCCACGCTGGGTGCTGCGCCCTCGGCCACGTTGACGGTGGTGTTGGCGGTCTCGCAGACGAGCACGTGTTTCCCGTTCTGAGCGGTACCGATGGTGGCTCCGTCGGCAATGACGATGCGGCCGGTGGTGGTGAGGGGTGGGGGAGCGATGGTGATGCCCTCGAGCTGACCTACGAAGTAGCTCTTGTGGGGAGGCTGGTTGTAGCCCACACACTGCCATACCATGGCGTTGCGGTACTGGTGGTCGTGCCAGAGGGTGTAGAGACGATAGGTGGTGGGGATGGCTGTTGTCCAGATGCGAAGTCGGGAGTTGCCTTCGGCGCGCATGACGAGTTCCTCACGCCAGTCGCCGAAGATGTCGGCAATGGCACCGGGGTTGTTCTTCGAACTGTTGCTGGTGTTGCAGCCGGAGGTGGTGAAGAGGCGTCCGCCACCGGGTTTGTAGATGGCACCTTCGCGTGCGGCGCTGCCCGGGCTGTCCATGACTTCGTCGAGGAGGTCTGCGTCCCAGTAGATGCGCTGGTTGAGATGGCTCCAGAAGAGGGCATCGTTGGTACCTCCGGAGGCAGGACCTCCCTCCACGACCTTGTAGGCGGTCAGCGAGATGAGTCCGGTCTGTGTGGTGCGTCCCATGGAGCCGGGGAATTCGTTGGAGAAGTTGCCGGCGAGGGAGCGTCCGTCGTCGCCGGTGGACTGCATGCGGTAGAGGATTTTGCCGGTGGTGCAGTCGTAGAAGGTGCAGGCGGGTTCGTCCTCGTTGCAGGTGAACTGTTCCTGTCCGTGGCGGTAGGGGTCGAGGTCGGAGCAGTGCTGGGCGTCGCCGTGTCCGAGTCCGGTGGTGGCAAGTCCCTTGCCGTTGTCGTCGATGACCATGCTGCCGAAGACAATCTCATCGCGTCCGTCCCAGTCAACGTCGGCAATCTGGTAGTTGTGGAAGCCGTTGCCGAACCAGGGGTCGCTCCATCCGTTGTTGTTGTCCCAGCGCCAGCGCTGAGTCAATTCGTGGGTAGCGGGGTTGACATCGAGGGCGCACATCTTATGGCGTGTGTAGCAGCCTCGTGCAAGGAAGATGCTGGCGTGGCGTCCGTCGAGGAAGGGAGCGCCAAAGTAGTGCTTGGAGGAGCGGTGGCCGGTGTCGTTCTTGCCCCACGCCTTCTCGTACTCGGCACCGGTGGGTGCAAGCAGGTTGGCAGCTTCGCCTTTCTCCATGCGGGGCAGGGGGTAAGCCATGGGGGTGAAGGTGTCCTTGGCGGAGTTCCATCCATAGGGTTCGCCGGTCTCGCCGTTGAGGTAGAGAAGGTACTCGGCACCATTGCGGGTGTACTCGTCGCGCGGAGCGTAGTAGTTCATGTTGCCGATTTGGATGTGATGTCCAGTGGCGGTGTGGATGATCATGTTGTCGGCGCCGCGCATGATGCATTCTGCCTTGCCGTCTTCATCCCAGTCAAAGGCAACGAGGTCCCACTGCTCGTCGGGGCCTGCCATGAGGTTGGGGCCGAGGTCGATGCTCCAGAGACGTTTGCCGCTGAGGTCGTAGCACTCATAGAGGTTGAAACGCGTCTTGTTGCCGGATTCAGTCAGCGAGGGGCTGCTGCCCACGTAGTTACGCTTGACGATGAATTCCACGACTCCGTCGCCGGTGACGTCGCCCAGCGAGACGTCGTTGAGCTCATACATCCCGGTGACGGTGGCTCCGGCACGATCCGTGACGGGGCTGACCATGACATCGAAGTAGCCTCCGTTCCAGCGTGAGACCTCGGCGCACTTCTCCTGCTCCACACCGGCGACGACGGCTGCCACCTGATACTTGCTGGAGGCGGTGCCGGCGCTGTGGGTGAAGTTCGAGACGGTGAGGCCCTCCTTCAGCAGCTTGCCGTTGCAGTAGAGGTTGTAGGTCACGTCGTAGTATTCCTCGCCAAAGATTTTCCAGCTGACGAAGTTGCCACTGCCGCTGCCGCCGTTGACGTTGGCTGGCACGGCTACGAGACCACGATCAAGGCGGTCGGTCCGGCGCTGGGCACAGACAGAGGTCGTCAGAGCCACCAGCGCAAGAAGTAGAAAGAGATGTTTCTTCATTTGGATGTATGGGTGTTTGTAGTTAGCGTGTATTTTACTATAAAATGCGGCGCAAAGATACAATGTTTTTTCGACAGAAGCGCAAGATTCTCTGCTTTTAACCTTTGTTTTTTGCTCTGGGCGTCACTTTTAGGGAAGAAAAAAGGCGCTTTGCTTGCAAAGGCGGCGAAAAATGTGTTACTTTGCACCACTGAATTCACTAAATCGCATAATTGTAAACTGTAAATCCATATGACATTCACAGAACTCGCCCGCCCCATCTTCGTGAGAGCCATCGACGACTACCACGTGACGGACAACGTTGACACACCCATCCAGAATCCCTATCCCGAGGGCACCATCGAGGCCGACCTCTACCGCAAGTGCTGGATCGACACCGTGCAGTGGCACTTTGAGGACATCATCCGTGACCCCGAAATCAACCCCGTGGCAGCTCTGCAGCTGAAGCGCCGCATCGACCGCAGCAATCAGGACCGCACGGATCTGGTGGAGACCATCGACAGCTATTTCTACACGAAATACAGCGGCATAAAGCCACTGCCAGATGCCACCATCAACACCGAGAGCCCCGCCTGGGCGGTAGACAGACTGAGCATCCTGGCACTGAAAATCTACCACATGCGAGAGCAGGTGGAGCGCACCGATGCCACACCCGAGCACCGCGACACCTGCCAGAAGAAACTGAATGTGCTACTGGAGCAGCAAGTGGACCTCAGCACTGCCATCGACCAGCTGCTGGAAGATATCGAGGCTGGGCGCAAGTGGATGAAGGTCTACAAGCAGATGAAGATGTACAACGACCCCTCGACGAACCCTGTGCTGTACGGAGGGAAGTAGAACGTCAAATGTAGAATGGAACATATCCTGGTTTTGCGTTTTTCGGCTCTGGGCGACGTCTTGATGACACTGCCCGTGGTGGAGTCCTTTGCGCGGCAGCATCCTGATGTGCGAGTGTCAGTTTGCAGCAGGGCGTGGGCGAAGCCACTCTTTGACCTGCTGCCGCCGAACGTCACGTTCGTCACGGCTGACTTGAAGGGGGTACACCACGGATGGAAAGGGCTGAACCTGCTGGCTCGCCGCCTGCTGGCTCTGCAGCCGACCATGGTGGCCGACCTCCACGACGTGCTGCGCACGAAATACCTGCGCACGCGTTTCCGGCTGGCAGGGCGCAAGGTTTGCAAGATTAATAAGAACAGGCGTTCGCGTGCGCGTTTTATCCAAGCCGAAGTGAAGACTCCGCAGACTCCGGTTTTCGAGAAGTACACCGACGTCTTCCGTCGTCTGGGCTTCAGGGACTGGGACGTGGACTTCCATGGCCTTTTTCCCGAGGGAACGGCAGACCTGGCACAACGACTGCCCGATTTTAACCCGGCGTTGCGTCCGGAGCCCAATTGGGTGGCAATTGCCCCGTTTGCCACCCACGAGGGGAAAATCTACCCTCTGGACCTGATGGAACAGGTGGTGCAGCAGCTGGCGGCACGCGGCGATGTGCGACTCTTCCTCTTCGGCGCCGGTGCCAACGAGCGGCAAGTGCTGGAGGCTTGGGCGGCGAAGTACGGGCATACGGAATCCATGGCCGGACGGCTGGCGAACATGGCAGAGGAGGCAGCGCTCATCTCGCACTGCAGCGTCATGCTCTCCATGGACTCTGCAAACATGCATCTGGCATCCCTCGTCGGGGTGCCGGTGGTCAGCATTTGGGGAGCCACCCACAGCCTGGGAGGCTTCATGGGCTATGGACAGCAGCAGGCCGATGCGATTCAGCGCTCGGATTTGCCTTGCCGGCCGTGTTCCATATATGGAAAGACACCCTGCCAGTTCGGCGACTACCGCTGCCTACGCGGCATTGAACCCGGGACTGTGGTGGCGCACGTCGTGCGAAAATTCAGCAACGAAGCCTCATGAAAACCAAGTTCCAGTTCCTCCAAGCGCCCCTGGCCCTCGCTGCCAATCTGCTGCTGCTCGTCGGTTGCTATATGCTGACGCGCGCAGCTTTCTACGTGGAGAACCAGTCGCTCTTCGAACCCGTGGTGGTCAGTGAACTGCCGATGCTGCTGCGCGGGGGACTGCGCTTTGACCTGGCCGCCATTGCCTATACCAACGCCCTCTATCTCATACTCCTCTACCTGCCCTGGCCGTGGAAAGAACGTCGGGGGTGGCAGTGGTTGTTGCGCGGATTGTTCGTGGTGACGAACGGTGTCTGCCTGGCGGCGAATCTGGCGGACGCTGTATACTTTCCCTTTATCAAGCGGAGAACAACAGCCTCAGTGTTCCGCGAATTCGGCGGAGGGGATTTCCTGGATGTCTTTGGTGTGGAAGTGGTGAACCACTGGTACCTGACCCTGCTCTTCGTGGTGCTGCTGGTGGCGCTGGCATGGCTGTACCGCACGCCGGTGCTGCATCCCCAAAAGCGTCGGCCGTACTTCACGGGCTGCATTGCGGGACTACTGCTGTCTGCACTGGCCTGTTTTGTGGGTATGCGCGGCGGGCTGGATCCCGAGCAGCGTCCGCTGCACAATGGCATGGCTCGCCAATATGTGGTGCAGCCCGCCAAGGCGGTTCTGGTGCAGAACACACCCTTCTCTGTAATCCGGACGTCCTCCAAGAAGAGCTATCCCACTGTCAGCTACTTCCCAGAGGAGACGCTGGAGCGTATCTACACTCCGGTGCACCATACTATAGTGGAGGGGCAGCCCACGGAAAGCCGGAGACCTAACGTCGTGGTCATCCTACTGGAGAGCTTTGCCAGCGAGTATTCAGCACGGCTGAACCCTTACAGCGAAGGCGTTGGTTACATGCCCTTCCTGGATTCGCTGATGAGTCAGGGACTGACGTTTGAAACCATGATGGCCAACGGCATCAGCAGTATCGATGCGCAGGCCTCGGTCTTCGCCTCCATTCCCATGATGGTGGAGAGCCTCATGAGCAGTCAGGCCACCATGAACACCTTCGACGGTCTGGGGAACTACCTGAAGCGTCTGGGCTACCACACCGCTTATTTCCATGGCGCAGACAACGGTTCGCTGAGCATCGACGGTTTCGTCAAGGCCTGTGGTATGGACCGATACTACGGGCGAGACGAGTACGACAATGATGCCGACTGGGATCACCACTGGGGCATTTGGGACGAACCATTCATGCAGTACTTTGCACGGATGATGACCACCATGCCGCAGCCTTTCTGCACCGGTCTGTTCACGCTGACCTCACATCATCCGTTCCAGATTCCTGCAGCTTATCGTGATTCCTTCCCTGAAGGGCGGCTACCCATCTACAAAACCATCCGCTACACAGACCATGCACTGCGCCGCTTCTTCGAGACGGCGAAACAGCAGCCCTGGTACGGCAACACGCTGTTCGTCTTAACCGGTGATCACACGAACCTGCAGGAGACGCCGGCTTATATCAATGACTATGGGCGCTTCCTGGTGCCTGTGGTCTTCTACCATCCCACGGACTCGCTGTTCCGTGGCTGCCGTCCCGGCATAGCACAGCAGATAGACATCCTGCCCACGGTGCTCTCCTATGTGGGCTACCAGGAAGATTATCTGGCTTTCGGAAACGACTTGCTGAGCACTCCGGCCAGTCGGACTGAGGCCATAGGATATATCAACGGACTATACCAGCTCGTGGCTGGAACCTACGTCCTTCAGTTCGACGGAGAGCGGTCCGTAGCGCTCTATGATCTGAAGCATGACCCCCTGCTGCAGGCTAACCTAGCGGCGGCGCTTTCTGCGGCCGACACCCTCGCCCGAATGGAACGGAGGCTGAAGGCCATCATCCAGCAGTACACTGCCCGCATGAATGAGAACCGGCTGTCTGTTCTAAACCAAAACCTGCGAGAATGAAGAATCTGATCCGTACACCGCTGGCTTTCCTCTGGAATATGGCGCTCGTCTATGTCGTTTACGGGCTCTGCCGTCTAATCTATTGGGCGGAGAACGCGGCTGCCTTCGAGGGCTTCTGGAGCCACAATACCTTGGGAGAGATTCTTACGGGTGCCTGGATGTTTGATTCCTCGGCCATCCTCTACACCAACGTCCTCTACGCTGTGGCGATGCTGATTCCGCTGCATTGGAAGGAGAGCGCGCGCTACCAGCGAGTGGCGAAGTGGCTGTTCGTCGTGGTCAACGGGCTGGCCGTGGTCATCAATCTGGCCGATGCTGCCTACTTCCCCTATACAGGCCGGCGCACGACGACTACCGTCTTCCAGGAGTTTTCCAACGAAGGCAACCTTGGCGGCGTTTTCGCCGTGGAGTTGCTGCGACACTGGTACCTGGTGGTGGCCGGCGTGGCGCTCATCATCCTACTGTGGAAGGCCTATCGCCCAGGAGGAAGCGGTACTCCTTCAGGACAAATGAGGCTGAATGCTAAGTCATGTGCAGCCTACTACCTTGTTCAGTTGTTTTGCTTCGTCGCCTACATACCCCTGACCATCATCGGCATGAGGGGTGGAGCCACGACGGCCGTGCGCCCCATTACGATATCGAATGCTACCCAGTATGTGGCACGTCCAGCCGAGGCGGCCGTCATCCTCAACACTCCCTTCTCGCTCCTGAGGACCATAGGGAAGTCCGTGTTTGTGACGCCCACCTACTTCGAGGACCAGGCGGAGCTGGAAGCGGTGTACAGCCCCGTGCACAGGCCCGACGGCAAGCAGGCAGCTGCCGGCATGAAGAATGTGGTGGTGCTGATTGTAGAGAGTTTCGGACGAGAGTACATCGGAGCGCTGAACGAGACGTTGGAGGATGGGCATTACCAGGGCTATACGCCTTTCGTAGACGAGCTCTGCGACAGCAGTGCCACCTTCCGATGGAGCTTCTGCAACGGCCGCAAGAGCATCGACGGCATGCCCAGTATCCTCTCGGGAATTCCTATGTTCGTGGAACCTTTCTTCCTCACCCCGGCATCGATGAACGAGCTGGGAGGGCTGGCGCAGGCACTGGGCACAAAGGGCTACGAGACCGCATTCTTCCATGGTGCAGAGAACGGCTCCATGGGCTTCCAGGCTTTTGCGCGAAAGACCGGCTTCCAGCGTTACTTCGGACGTACGGAGTACAATGCCGACCCGCATTTCGACGGCGACAGGGACTTCGATGGTTTGTGGGCCATCTGGGATGAACCTTTCCTGCAGTTCTACGCCGAGAAGATGTCGGAGATGAAAGAGCCTTTCATGACGGCCGTCTTCACCGCCAGCAGCCATCACCCCTACGCCATCCCCGAAGCATACCGCGACACCTTCCCCGAGGAGGGCATTGTCATCCACAAGTGCATCCGCTATACCGACCACGCCCTACGCCGTTTCTTCGAGACGGCACGCCGACAGCCGTGGTTCCGCAACACCCTGTTCGTGCTCACCTCCGACCATACGAACCTGAGTGACCATGCATTCTATCAGACGGACATAGGTGGCTTCTGTTCTCCAATCCTCTTTTATGATCCCAGCCGTGAGCTCGTGAAGCCAGGACGTCGCATGGCCATCGCCCAACAGACGGACATTCTCCCCACGGTGCTTGGCCTGTTGGGTTATGACCAGCCATATCTGGCCTTCGGCTGCGACCTCTTTGCCACGCCGCCGGACAGCACCTGGGCTGTGAATTACAACAACGGTGTCTATCAATACGTGAAGCATGACCTGCTGCTGCAGCTGGACGGAGCCACCGGAAAGGCGCATGCCTTGTACGAACTCAGCGACAGTTTGTTGCAGCGAAACCTGCTTGGACAGCGACCCGAACAGCCCCAGATGGAGCGTGAGCTGCGGGCAATCGTTCAGCAGTACATGAGTCGGATGAACGAAGACAGGCTGACTCCTTGAATTCTAAACTCCTCCCCCTATGGCCAGTTCCACTTATACACTATCCCTATGGCAGCGATGTTGCTACAAGGTGCTTTTCGCCCTTGTCTATGTGTTGTCTTTACTTCCCTTGAGGGCGCTTTATCTCCTGTCGGCGTGCTTCTATCTGTTGGTGTACTACGTTGCCGGCTATCGCCGCAAGCTTGTTCGCAAACACCTGAGTGTCAGCTTTCCGGAGAAGAACGAGTGCGACCGGAGGCAGATAGAGAAGGAGTTCTACCACTGGTTCTGCGACTACATCGTGGAGACCATAAAGCTCTTCTCTATCAGCAAGGAGGAGATGCGCAAGCGCATGGTGTTCAAGGGCACTGAGGTCGTAGATGAATGCGTGCGCCGCGGACAGGGCGTCGCCCTTTATTTGGGCCACTATTGTAATTGGGAGTGGGTGTCGAGCATTCCGCTGTGGCTGCAGGCAGAGAACTATGCCGGCTCGCAGGTCTATCACGTCCTGGAGAATCCCGTGATGGACCAACTGTTGCTTTATCCACGCCATCGTATGGGGCCGGACAATGTCCCCGTCATGGACGTCCTGCGCTACATCGTGAAGAACCGCCAGCAGGGCAAGCCGGTGGTTATGGGGTTCATAGCCGACCAAGTGCCTTTCTGGAATAACATTGGCGACTGGCTGACCTTCCTCAACCACGAGAATACTCCCGTACTGGCAGGTGCCGAGCGCATCGCGTGTCGTTTCGATATGGCATGCGTCTATATCGACCTGCGCCGCATCCGACGAGGTTACTATGAAGCTGAGTTCCAGTTGATGACAGAGAACCCGAAGAAGGCAGAAGAACTCAGCATTACCCGAGAATATTTCCGTCGTCTGGAGCAGACCATCAGGCGCCAGCCCGCCTTGTGGCTGTGGACACACAATCGCTGGAAGCGAACTCGGGAAGAATATGAAAGAATGCTTGATCCTGAAACAGGAAAAATCAAGATGTAAATCCGTTAATCTTATATTCATATAGATGGTACTATTGAGTTTCGATACAGAAGAGTTCGACGTTCCTCGCGAGCATGGCGTAGAATACGATACGCTGAAGGAAGGGATGGAGGTGTCTGTGGAGGGTACTTGTCGCATCCTGGACGTCCTGAAGAAGAACGGCGTGCGAGCCACGTTCTTCTGTACGGGTAACTTTGCCGAGCACGCGCCGGAAGTGATGCGGCGCATCCGCGAGGAAGGGCACGAAGTGGCATGCCACGGTGTAGATCACTGGAAACCACAGGCTTCCGATGTGCGACGTTCCAAGGAGATTGTGGAAGGCGTCATCGGCGAGGAGGTTTTCGGCTATCGTCAGCCCCGTATGTTCCCCGTCTCCGACGATGAACTGGAGGCGTGTGGATATAGATATAATTCTTCGCTCAATCCCGCTTTCATTCCTGGCCGTTACATGCACCTGACGGCTCCCCGAACGTGGTTCATGAAAGGCTGTGTCATGCAGATTCCCGCATCGGTGACGCCCTGGGTGCGCTTCCCGCTCTTCTGGCTCGCTCTGCACAACATGCCGGAATGGCTCTACCACCTCTTGGTGCGTCGTACTTTGAAGCATGATGGGTACTTCGTCACCTACTTCCACCCTTGGGAGTTCTACGAATTACGTGAGCATCCGGAGTTGAAGATGCCTTTCATCATCCGCAACCATAGCGGGCAGCAACTCTGCCGTCGCCTCGACAATCTTATCCGGATGTTGAAGGAGCGCGGCGCAGAATTCATTACCTTCCAGGAGTTTGTCCAAAGCAAATTAAACTCTCAACTATAAAATTTTCGACTCTTCATGATCCGTTTAGCCACCATATCTCCCTGCTACAACGAAGAGGAAGTCCTCGTCTCATCCATTTCTCGTCTGACGGAACTCTTCGAGCAAATGATAGCTCAGAAACTCATCTCGGCCGATAGCCTGATGGTCTTCGTCAATGACGGTAGTTGCGACCGCACATGGGATATCATCTGCCAGCATCACGTGCAGAATCCTCGCGTCTGCGGTATCAACCTCACCCGCAACTGTGGCCATCAGAATGCCATCATGGCTGGAATGATGACTGCCCGTCACTGGGTTGACGCCGTGGTGACCATCGATGCAGACCTGCAGGACGACCTACAGGCCATTCCCCAGATGATAACCTCACTGGAAAAGGGGTATGAGGTCGTCTATGGTGTCAAGGTCTCACGTACGGCAGACCCGCTGCTGAAACGCTATTCTGCCGAGGCGTTCTACAAGTTGCAGTATGCCATGGGAGTGGAGAGCGTGTTCAACCACGCCGACTTCCGTCTGCTCTCGCGTCGCGCCTTGGACTTGTTGGCTGAATACGGCGAGAGTAACATCTATCTCCGTGGCTTGATTCCGCTCATCGGTCTGCCCTCGACCACCGTGGATGACGTCATCAGCGAGCGTGTGTCAGGACATTCGAAATATAATCTAAACCGTATGGCGGGACTGGCGCTGGATGGTATTACCTCGTTCTCCGTCAAACCTTTGTATCTGGTAACCTACACGGGAGTCCTATTCCTCATCATCAGCCTTTTTATTGGTATTTATGTGATACACGCCCTCATTGCTGGAACAGCGGTTCCTGGTTGGGCATCGCTCATCCTTAGTATCTGGCTCGTGGGCGGTTTCGTGTTGTTGGGAGTGGGAGTGACAGGAATCTATATCGGAAAGATCTATCAGGAGGTGAAGCACCGCCCCCTCTACCATATTAAAGAAGTGCTGTCGCACGAACCTGCCCTATGAACTGGATATACGAACTTGGTCAGCGCTACCCGGAACGAAAGAAGGATTTCTGGCGCATCGTACGCTTCGGCGTCACGGGTTCCGTTTCTTCGCTCCTACACTATGGCGTGTATTGCCTGGTACTACCATGGAGTACGGCGGCGGTAGCCTACACGGTGGGTTATGGAGTCGGTCTCATCTGCAACTACGTCCTGACGACCTATTTCACCTTTCAGCGGCAACCGAGTGTCGGCAACGCCATGGGTTTCGTGGGGAGTCATATCCTCAATTATCTGCTGGAAATCATTCTCTTGGAACTATTTCTCTGGTTGGGCGTTGGAGAGTTCCTGGCACCCATCCTCGTCATGGTCATCGTGGTGCCCATCAATTTTCTGCTGTTGCGTTATGTCTTTATCCACCATAGTCTTCCGCTCTTCTTCGTTCACGACCGCGGACAGATGTGCAACAACATTTTGCAGTTCGGACACCTCTACGCCTGGTCACGGGAGAACAACGCCCGTGCCCTTTCCACCCGCTTTGCATACAAATACCAGTATTTTCACATCTGCCGCACACGCGGACATCATTTCATTGTTTATGCCCTGTCCAAGCTGGCGGCACGACTGCACCTGTTGCCCGTGCTGGACTTTGACGTTCGTCGTCAGGCCGATGAGGTGGGGATGGATGCCCTGTTGCGGCAATACCATTGGGCGTGGATCGACGGCTGGTACGTGCATTTCAACGACCTCTTTGCCAAGTACCGGCGGGAGATTTGCAATCTCTTTGCCTTCCTGCCCGAGGTGGAGCAGAAGGCGCAGTTGAAGATGATGCCGTGGTTGACGCGTGAGAACTATATCCGTCTGGGTGTTCACATCCGCCGGGGTGATTATGCGCGGTTCCTGGGGGGACGCTACTTCTATGACGATGCTACGATGCAGCGACTCATCCGTGAATTCCGGCAGGCGCACCCTGAAAAGAAATTAGTGGTATATCTCTGTGGCAACGACCCCTCGCTCTCTCCAGAGGCGTACAGAAAGGCGGTACCTGATGTGGAGTTCGTATTCCCGAAGGGCAACCCCGGCGAGGATCTTTGCGTGCTGTCGCATTGCGATTATCTTATGGGTGCTCCCAGCACCTTCTCCCTCGTAGCTTCGATGTATCGTGATGTACCCCTCTGGTGGATTTATGATAAGGACGCAACGCTCACTCCTGAAAGTTTCTCCAGTTTTGACACCCTGTTGCGCTCCTTGGACGATGTCTTCATTGACGTTCCAACTCCGCTTTCTTCGAGAGCATGATGAACTGGTAGTGCCCTTCCAGACAGGCGCGGATGAAACCCGGCAGGCCATCGCGGAAGCCGCCTTTTAGCACGTAGGCCTTGAAGAATCGGAAGAATGGGCGCCATAAGAATGCCCAGATACTATAGCGCTTGTGGGCACGCTTCTGCACTTCGTTGTCCGTGTAGTCGTTCATCTTGCTGACAATGACACGAACGGAATCGTTGGCAATGTGGATGAAAGCCAGTTCCTTGCGGTGCGGAGGTATGCGGTCAACACGGCCATCGACAACGGGGATGGCATGGACGTACTGGGGCCAGTGTGTCTTGCTCTGACGCATGAAACGTAGGATGGGGTCGGGATAGATGCAGTGCATCCACTGCCCCATGAAATAGTTTTTGCGGGGGATGAAGAGACCATCGGCACTATCTGTCCGATGGATATAATCATAAAGGTACGCGCGAAGTTCTGGAGTCACTAGTTCGTCGGCATCAACTACCAGCACCCAGTCATACTTGGCTTCGTGGATGGCAAACTCCCGGGCGGGTTCGACGATGCGGTGCTGACCACGTGGGAAGGTGACAATGCGACAGCCGTAGCGGCGGGCAATGTCCAGTGTCGAGTCGGTGCTCTCCATATCGCAGATGAGCACCTCATCGAAACCCTCGACGGATTGCAACACGCGTTCAAGGTGCCGTTCTGCGTTATACGTATTGATGACAACAGAAATCATGTTTGAGACTTTAGAATGCGCAAAAATAGTGTTTTTTCGTCATTCTACCTCATAAAACGTTTTTTTTTTCACTTTTGTGTGGCAAAATAGTCGGAAAAGCGTATCTTTGTCGCCAGAAAAGACCATTGTCATGAATCTAATTACACGCATCCAAGATTTACTGAGGAAGCCATTTTTCACAGACCGTCGCACACTGTTCGGCCTCTGGCTGCTGCTACCAATCGTGGCGGCGCTTATGAAGATTACCAAGCACAACAACTACCTCATTTTCAGAGGTGTCTTCTGGCATACGTTGCAAGGGACATCGCTATATGCGGAATATCCCGATGAGTATTTCGACACCAACCACTATGGTCCCTTCTTCAGTCTGGTCATCGCTCCTTTTGCCGTGATGCCGGAATGGGTGGGGCTGCTCTTTTGGCTGATAGCGCTTTCGATGTTCCTGTATGTCGCCATCCGAAAACTGCCTGTCAGCTGGGGCTTCCAAGTCGCGATTCTATGGTTCTGCGCCCACGAACAGTTGACGGCTCTGTTTATGAGCCAATACAATATTGCCATCACGGCGGGAATCGTCCTGACATTTGTCTGCATCCACCGCGAGCGGGATTTCTGGGCGGCGTTCTTTATCATGCTTGGGACTTTTGTCAAACTCTATGGCATCGTCGGACTGGCGTTCTTCTTTTTCTCGAAGCATAAAGGACGTTTCGTCCTTTCCCTTCTGTTCTGGGCGGCGGTGATGTTTGTGGCTCCCATGGTGCTGAGCAACCCGGAATATGTCCTTTCGCAATATGCAGGTTGGTACGAGAGCCTGACCGCCAAGAATGCAGAAAACCTTTTTGCGGGCGGACAGAACATATCGCTTTTGGGTATGGTGCGTAAGATTTCTGGTTGTGTAGCATACTCCGACCTATGGCTGATTATCCCGGGAATGGTGCTCTTTGCCTTGCCCTATCTGCGCCTCATCCTTTCCTCCCGTTATGGTGGTTTTCGAGGTCTGGGATACTCTTCTGACGTTCCTATCGCTTTCCGCCTGACCACGATGGCCTCGGTGCTGATGTTCACCGTCCTTTTCAGCACGGGGAGCGAATCTAGTACGTACATCATCGCCTTCGTGGGCGTCGCCTTGTGGTTCTGGGCAGCTCCTTGGAAACGCAACCGATGGGACATCGCCTTGATGGTCTTTGCCTTTCTCCTCTCCTCCATGTCCCCCTCCGACCTCTTCCCCGCCTATCTTCGCAAGGAGTGGGTACAACCCTACGCCCTGAAGGCTCTGCCCGTAGCCATCATTTGGATACAACTCATCTATGAAATGTGTACGAGGGATTATACAGATGGACGTAAGCTTGAGGATGTCTAACAAATACTAATCTGACATAAATCCTAATGACCGATGTAGGTTAAAGGTTGAGAGTACGCTGGTAGGTCTTCAGTAGTTCTTGGGTGAGGGTGTCCATGTGGAAGTGGGCAGCGTGGTCTTTGCCATTGGCGATCATTTGTTGGCGCAGGGCGGGATTGCTGAGGATGCTGTCGAGTGCGGCGGCGAGTTCGTGTTCATCGTCGGGGTTGACATAGAGCGACGAGGGACCTCCGGCTTCTTCGAGACAGGAGCCGGTGCAACCGACGGCGGGAGTGCCGCTGCATAAAGCTTCGAGGAGGGGGATACCAAAACCTTCGAAAAGAGAGGGATAGACGAAGACGTCGGCCAGTTGGTAGAAGGCGGGGAGGTCGGCGAAAGGTACGCCACTGACCATTCGGAATCGGTTCGTGAGGCCATGGGACTTGATAAAGGCATCTATGCGGTTGGCGTATGACGTGCGTCGGCCAACGGCCACTACTTGGATGTCTTTATCTTTCAGCAACGGCAGCGCACGCGCCAGCAACATCAGGTTCTTCCGCTCCTCGATGCTGCCCACATAGAGGATGAAGCGTGTGGGCAACTGGTAGCGTGTGCGTACCTCTTCTTTCTTCTCCGCAGAAACGGTCTGCCGGAAACTATCGTCGCAGCCTTGATAGACGACATCTATCTTGTCTTCTGGTGTGCCGAAGAACTGGATGATGTCACGCTTGGTGCATTCACTGACGGCAACGATGCGGTCGGCTTGCTCGCAGGCACGGCGGAACTTGTAGCGGTAGATCCAGCGGTCGATGGGCTTGTAGTATTGGGGATAGCGCAGGAAGATAAGGTCGTGGATGGTGACGACGGATCTGATGTCGCGAGCGCGACGGATGTTCAGCGGCAGCTCGTTGCTGAGGCCGTGGTAGAGCTGCAGACCGTGGTCTGCCAGTTCTGCGGTGACGCCCCATACGCGCCATAGCGCTCCCAGCCAGTACCACCAGTTCTGCGGTAAGCAGAGATAGACATCCCGCTCCTGGGCGATGCCCTCCAGAGCCTGCATCTTGTGCCAATTAGGGATGAAGAGCAGCAGACGCTCTACGTCCGAACAGCGGCTGAGTCCACGGATGACGAAGCGGCTGTAGTTGCCCAGTCCTGTGCGGTTTTGGGCGGCACGCTTTGCATCGAAACCTATGGTGTGCAACTCCTTCATGAGTGGGGAATCAATAGAATAAGGTTAATGGAGAATGTTCCCGAAATGCCAAGTCTTCTGTCCGCTGAAGGTGTGGACTACGAAGGTGATGGAGTCGGTGACCGACAGGGAGGGAGCCACAGAGTCCAGGTCGACACAGACGTACAAGTGGCGGCTGTAGGAGGTGGGGTCTTCCTGCTGATGGTGGAGGAGCGAGAGATGATGGGTCTGCCCGCCGAGGGCGTTGGTGTGCGTGCTGTCGCGCAGGAAAGCCCATCCTTGCTTCTCGCCTTGGGTCTTGGGAAGCAGATGCATGTTGATGAATCCTCCTCCGACCCAGATGCTCTCCACGTTGATGGGGTCGTGGAGCGGGGCCGTCTTGCCCGTGGCATCGGGCAGCACAGGAACGGACTGGGCGGAGTAGACCTTTGCTTGGCCGCCTGACTCGACAGCATACCCTATGAGTGCCCGGAGGGTCTCGTTGGCCTCCATCCCTTTGATTTCATTGGACACGTGGTATTCCCGTCCGCTATCGGTGACGAAACGGGCTAACAGCCCCTGGCCATTGGCGTAGGCCATGCTCATCTCCGTGATGAGGTCGGGGAAGGGGGCGTCGTCCTTGTCAGAACAGCTGACGAGACATGCCAGCAGAGTCAGCAGGAGAAAGTATAGGCGTTTCATGAGTTCGTTCGTTCCTTGTTAATCACGGGGTTGGCGTACATGGTCAGCAGTCGCTCGCGCAGAAAGGTTTTGTCGGGCAGGGGGAGGTCTACGAGGGCAATGCGGCTGTCGAGATACAGTTCAAAGGCATTCAGTTCCGCGGAGGTGTAGTGTCTGGCGTGCGCTTGATTACCCTGAAGCAGGTCGGCGGCGGCGTAGTTCCCTGGATAGAGGCGATAGCAGCGGTGGATTTCAGCATCGATGCGCTGAGCCAGCATCTGGAAGAAATCTTTTTCCGGCAAGTCCGCCAGTGTGTCAATCCACGTGTTCACGGGGCGTCCTGTCTCGTAATGAACGTGCCCCTTCTGTCCGAAAATGCCGGTTTTCATATTCGTGAGGTCATCCTGTTTGGACTTCTTCCACGTGGGGTCATCGCGCTTCTGCTGGAACTCTTGTGCCTTCAAGTAGTCGCAGGGGTCGTACTCGTAGCTGATAGCGAGCGGCACAATGTTCAGCTCCTTGATGCTTGCAATGGCTCCTGCCGTACCTCCCTCGCCTGTGATAGCCAACATTTTCAGCAGGGACACCTGCGTCTGGTCGCTGGAGTCCTTGGCGCGTCCCTCGCGCTGGGCAATCCAGATGTTTTCGTGCTTCTCCTGAATGGCGAAGTGCATGTATCGGCTCATCACTTGCGAGGCACGCAGCATCTCGCGCATCGGGAGCGAGCGTTGTACGATGAAAGCTTTGTTCAGCCGTACCAATGTGCGTATCCAGGGGTATATAAGCAGGTTGTCGCCGATGGCAATCTCACATGTCGTGGGAAAATTGTCCTTGTTGAGCATCACATCCAGAATGGCACTGTCGAGCACGATGTCGCGGTGGTTGCTCAGGAATGTGTAGCGCTCGGGACCAGGAGCGATGCCGTCGTGGGTGAAAGAATAGCCCGTGGAGCAACGGCGCAGGATGTGCTTCACCACTGGCTTCATGAATCGCAGTTGGAAGCCCAGGGTGGAGTGTATCCCTACGGTACTCAGGCGCAGGATGCCGCGGCTGATGCCGATGGGTAGAGGCACCATGCTCTTCAGGATGTGCGAGAACTGGCGGTCGTGCAGCAGGCTGTCGATGGCGCCACGAACCTCGTCGTCATTGTAGGGACGGATGGAGTCGAATTCGGTCATAGTTTATCTTCGATGATGTCGGTCAGCACGTCCTTGATATCGAGTCCGGCGGCTTTCACCTGTTGGGGGATGAAGCTGGTGGGGGTCATTCCGGGCGTGGTGTTGATTTCAAGCATGTTGATGCGCTCGCGCTCGCGGCCGTTTTCATCCTTGACCTTCGTGACAATGTAATCGATGCGGATGATGCCTGAGCAACCGAGGATGTCGTAGATGGCACTGGAGAGCGACTGCACACGGTCGCGAAGGTCATCGCTGATGCGGGCGGGGGTGATTTCGTCGACCTCACCGTTGTACTTGGCGTCGTAGTCGAAAAACTCGTTGTGCGTGACGACTTCGGTGACGGGGAAGATGACGGTCTTGCCTGCCACCTTGTACAGGCCGCAAGTCAGTTCCGTTCCGGGCATGAAGGCTTCGACCATTACTTCGTCGCTCTCCTCCATGGCCAGATGGATGGCTGGACGAAGTTGTTCCAGGCTCTTCACCTTCGAAACACCGAAACTGGAACCGCCGGCGTTAGGCTTGACGAAGCAGGGTAAGCCGATGTGGTCGATGATTTCATTGTCGGTGACCAGGTCCTCGTTGCCGCGGCGCACCACCAAGCTCTCGGAGACGCTGACGCCGAATCCCTTCAGGTACTGGTTCAATGTGAACTTATTGAATGTCATGGCCTCAATGAGAACCCCACTGGTGGAGTAGGGAAGGCGAATGAGATCGAAATAGCCTTGGAGGATGCCGTTTTCTCCGGGTGTACCATGGATGGTGATATAAGCGAAGTCGGGACGTACCGTACGGCGTCCGACCTTGAAGGAAAAGTCTTCGCGACTGACTGGCACTTGCTTCTTGTCTGTCAGGTGGGCTTCCCATTTCGTTCCTGTCAATACGATGATGAAGACCTCGAATATCTCCTTGTCGAGGAAACTCTCGATGCCGTGTGCGCTGCGCAGGCTGACTTCGTACTCTGAGCTGTCGCCTCCGCAGACGACGGCAATGATTTTTTTCTTTTCCATATTCACTCCTTATTTTCGTTTTTTTTGTTGGTCGTTTCTAATATAATAAAGTACGCGCGTAAGAGCGCCATTTATCAGTCAGTGCTGTCAGGTCTTCGGGCAGCGGACTTTCGAAGAACAATTCTTCTTTTGTCCGGGGATGCACGAAACCGAGGGTACGGGCGTGCAAGGCCTGACGGGGGCACAAGGCCATGGCATTCTGCACGAACTGGCGGTATTTCGCTGTGGGCTGTCCGCGCAGGATTTCGCAGCCGCCGTATCGTTCGTCGGCGAAGAGCGGGTGCCCGATGTGCTTCATGTGGGCGCGGATCTGGTGGGTGCGACCTGTCTCGAGCACACATTCCACCCACGTCACAGGGCCAAAGTTTTCAAGCACTCGCCAATGAGTCACGGCAGGCTTGCCGACTTCGCTGTCTGGCGGAAACACAGTCATCCGCTGCCGGTCCTTAGGGTCGCGGGCGATGTTGCCCTCAATGCGTCCGGTTTCGGCATCGAAACTGCCCCAGACGAGGGCGTTGTACTGACGGCGTGTGGTCTTGACGAAAAACTGATGGCAGAGGTGTGTCTTGGCCTCTGGCGTCTTGGCAATCACCAGCAGGCCGCTTGTGTCCTTGTCGATGCGGTGCACGAGTCCTACGCTGGGGTCGTTAGGGTCGTAGGCTGGATTGTCACGCAGGTGCCAGGCCAGTGCATTGACGAGGGTTCCTGAATAGTTACCTACGCCGGGGTGTACCACCAGTCCTGCTGGTTTGTTGACGACAAGCAGTTCGTCGTCCTCATAGATGATGTCCAAAGGAATGTCCTCTGGAGTGATTTCCGTTTCCAGACGCGGGTGGTCTAGCATCAGTGTGACCACGTCCAGCGGTTTCACCCGATAGTTACTCTTGACTGGGCGGTCGTTGACGTGAATACACCCTGCTTCGGCTGCACGCTGGATACGCGCGCGGCTGGTGTCGCGCAGATGTTCCATCAGGAATTTGTCTACGCGCAACAGGGTCTGACCCTTGTCGGCAACCACGCGGCGATGCTCGTACAAGGTGCCGTCGGGTGCTGCTTCCAGACCTTCGTCATCCAATTCCAGCGCCTCGTCGTCCAGTCCTTCCAGGTCATCTGGAACCACAGTCTTGTCCTGTTGCCTTTCTGTTACCATTCTACTTCGGCAGACGTTTCGCCCAAATCATCCAAGCCTTCGGCTTCGGTATCATCAAAATCGTCCAGGTCATCATAGTCGTCGCCGTTAGCATCCTTCCCCACTTGCAAAACCAGCGGCACGTCTACGGGAACGCGCTCTCCAGCATAAACATTGCGGCCGCGGCTCTTGACTCCGTACACCCAATTGAGGTCGCCCGAGACGTATTCCACAGGACCCAGCTTGAATCCCATAGCGGTCAACTTGGCCTCAGCCTCACGTAGGGAACTGTTGTCGGCAATGTCCGGCAGAACCATGGTAGGTGTGCTACCGCTGTTGATGGTCAGGTAGATCTCGCGTCCGGATTTGACCTTCCGGCCTGCTGCCGGCAACTGATCAAGCACGCAGCCGGCCGGCTGCTGCTTGTTGTAGGCGGAATCCACGATGACAGCTCTCAGGCCAATCTTCTCCAGCCGATAGCGGGCGTCGCTCTCTTGGTGACCGATGATATTGGGCACTTCAATGCTTTCGCCGTGGTGGGTGTAGGCCGACAGAAAGTACCAGACTCCGAAGATGGCAGCAATGACCACCAGAAGCATGGCCAGCAAATTGCCCCATACCAGGGGGCTGAAGAGTTTTTGTTTGAATCCCATAGGACGCGTAGCGTTGGTGCTCGAATTGGAAAATGAAAGAAGCGCAGAATGATGCTACCATGGATGGTGCATCATCTGCGCCTTTGTTCTTGGGAATTTAGCGGCAGCATACCCTTGAAGGGAGGCTGGCTGCGAACAAGGATGGCTTACTTGCCGTGACGCTCGTCAGAAACGGTGAGCTTCTTGCGACCCTTGGCGCGACGGGCGGCGAGCACGCGGCGGCCATTGGCAGTCAACATACGTTCACGGAAACCGTGCTTGTTCTTTCTCTTGCGGTTGTGGGGTTGAAATGTTCTTTTCATTGCTCTTATATTTATTTGTTTTGTTGCAAAATGTGCGCTAACGGGCTGCAAAAGTAGCTACTTTTTTTCATTCACGCAAGTATTGGGTGATTTTTTCCGCTTTCTCTTGCATTTTTTGTTTATTTTTCACTACCTTTGCACCCGCAAACGAACAAAATTGCACATATTTTATCACTTGTAACTCATAAATAAGAAAGAATGATTAACTCACAAGACATCAAGAAGGGCACCTGCATCCGCATGGATGGCAAGCTCTATTTCTGCATCGACTTCCTGCATGTGAAGCCTGGAAAGGGTAACACCATTATGCGTACTACCCTGAAGGACGTCGTCACCGGTAACGTGCTTGAGCGCCGTTTCAACATTGGCGAGAAGCTTGAAGACGTACGCGTGGAGCGTCGTAGCTATCAGTACCTCTATATGGAGGGCGAAGACTACATCTTCATGAACAACGAGACCTACGAACAGATTCCCATTGCCAAGGCTCTCATCAATGGCGTAGACTTCATGAAGGAAGGTGAAAACGTGGAAGTCGTAACAGATGCCAGCACCGAGACTGTCCTCTACGCTGACGTTCCCGTGAAGGTCAAACTCGCCGTCACCTGGACAGAGCCGGGCCTGAAGGGCGACACCGCTACCAACACACTCAAGCCCGCTCGCGTTGAGACAGGTGCTGAGGTGCGCGTTCCTCTCTTCATCAACGAAGGCGAAATCATCGAGGTCGACACTCGCGACGGTAGCTACCAGGGCCGTGTCAAGGCTTAAGTGATTGCTACAGAAGAAATGATAAAATAAGGGTCGCGCGTGCGTGACCCTTATTTTGTAAATGGGTGATTGCAAATAGTATTTCTTTTTTTTACGGTGTTCATTCAATGAGAAGACTCCTTCCGCTCATATTGCTGGCATTGTTGATTATCAGCACTCTGCAGGCTTCTTCGCCAGCCGACACGTTGCAGAGCAGACCTTTGCGTGTCATGGAGTGGAATGTGGAAAACCTATTCGACACCGTGCATGACGAAGGTTTCCAGGACCAGGAATTTCTGCCGGGGAGCGAACGCCGCTGGACATCTCATCGCTACTGGCAGAAGATGACGGAGCTGGCGCGGGTGGTCGTGGCAGTCGGCGAGGATGGAGGTATTCCCGATCTCATCGGCCTCTGCGAGGTGGAGAACGACAGCGTCCTCACCACGTTCACCCGGCGAAGTGTTCTTCGGCATTTAGGTTATCGCTATGTGATGTCCCGTAGCGAGGATCTTCGCGGAGTGGATGTGGCGTTGCTCTATCAGCCTGCACGTTTCGGCTTGATAGACTACCGTTCCATACGAGTTCCCAGCAGGGAACATGGTTTTCGGCCCACGCGTGACTTCCTACTGGTTCGCGGGCGAGTGCTGACCTCCTCGGGGGTTGACACTTTGCAGGTTATGATTGTCCATCTTCCCAGTAGGGCTGGAGGCTACGAGGGCGACCAGAACCGGGCCTTGGCGGCACGATTGCTTTGGTCGGTGGCAGACAGTATCGTAGGACAGGGCGGAAAATTGTTGGTGATGGGAGATTTCAATGCCTCCTCCTCCGACCGCATCTTCCGGCGGACATCTCTTCTTTGCACCGATGACCAGCGCGATTCTGGCTCTTATTGTTTCCAGGGCTTCTGGCAATGGCTGGATCACATTTATGTATCGCAGGATATCAAGACACGGGGCAAGGCACGGACTGTACGATTCCCGTGGTTGTTGGAGGAAAATAAGACGTATGGATGTGATATGCCCAGACGTACCTTCCGCGGTCCGGCTTATCATGGAGGCATCAGCGACCACCTGCCAGTGCTGCTGGACTTGCTATGGTGAGGAGCGTCAGGGGAGGATTTGTTTGACGGTTAGTGCAATATGCTTCTTGGACGTATCTGGCCGGAGTGCTTCTGCGAGAGTCAGGGAAGGAGGGCTGATTTCATGGACGCCGGCAAAACCTGCAGCGAGTAAGGTTTCCACATCTTGAACACCACCCGCTATCAAGTGGCAGGGAACACCCTCGGACAGAGCCCGTTTCAGGATGTGGCTGGGCAGTTTGCCCATCAGGGTCTGGCGGTCGGCATGCCCTTCGCCGGTAATGACTAAGTCTGTTTCTTGCAGTAGGTAGTCGAAGTGCAAGTCTTCCAACAATAATTCTGCGCCAGGTCTGCAGTCCGCATCGAGAAACTGCATGAAGGCATATCCCAGTCCACCGGCCGCACCAGCACCCGCAGCCTGCGAGCGGTCGAGTCCCATTTTGCGTGCATTTGTCCGCGCAAACTGTCGGGCGCGTTCGTCCAGTTCGCGCACCATGGAGGGCGTTGCTCCCTTCTGAGGTGCAAACACTACGGCAGCACCCTGTTCTCCATATAGGGGGTTGCTGACATCAGTGGCTATGGTGAAATCTATTCCTTTTGTCTCCACCGCATCAAGGGCTTTCAGCATACCTTGCCCGCTGTCGCTCGTGGCACTTCCGCCCAATCCGACGATGAATCGGGTGCATCCTCTTCTCACTCCATCGGCAATCAGTTCCCCCACTCCGTAGCTTGAGGTCCGTAGCGGGTTGCGCTCTTCCGGGCGCAGAAGTGTCAGCCCGCACGCTTGGGCAATTTCAATCACGCCCACTTCCCCTCGTTTCAGATACTTGGCCTTGATCAACCTCATCAGAGGGTCGTGCACTTCCAACTCAATAACTTCGCCTGCACCGTAAGCTTCAATCCAGCCCTCTCCTCCGTCGCTAACGGTGCATTCCACGATTTCTGCATCGGGGCATGCTGCGCGGATCCCTTCTGCTGCCGCACGGTTCGCTTCAGCAGAAGTGAGGCACCCCTTCAGGCTGTCTATGGCCAAAATGATTTTCATGCTCGAGATGGATGTTTTTATTGTGGTGGGGTATGCGTTTGAGCGCAAAACCGCCGGCAAAGGTACGAATTATTATCCGAACCTCGGCTCTTCCGCGCTACTTTTCTTTGCCTAATAATGCCGAAAGCCTCATTTTCCCCACGCGTATAATATATTAAAAGGTACGCGCGCGAGGCTCGTGCGGCTGCTTGACCTTAGTCAACGGTTTGAAAGATTTTTTGCAAAAAAGTGGCAAAAAGATTTGGTGGTTTCAGAAAATCGCCGTACCTTTGCACCCGCAAACGAGAAAGGGGCCTCCTTGAGAG
>CACXXT010000016.1 GCA_902771725.1 uncultured Bacteroidales bacterium | reverse complement strand
ACTCCGCGACGAGGCTCAGTTCGAGCAGACCACCACCCGCGCCGCCCAGGCCGCAGCCCTCGAGGCGCAGAAGGACGGACAGACCACCGCCGACTGGACTCCCGAGCCGGAGGAAGGCGAAGGCAACGACGAGCCGTAAAAGCCCACCCCCGCCCCCTCCCAAGGCAACGACGAGCCCTAAAGCCCACCCCCACCCCCTCCCAAGGGAGGGGAGGGGGCCTGCGGGGTGAACGGGGGGTGCGGACAGGAGCCAGGGGGTGAGCCTGCGGGATGAAACGGGCTTGCGCGCAGCCTTCGTTAAACTCCAAACTCTAAACTCTAAACTCTAAACTCTAAACTTAAAAACTACTCTAAACTCTAAACTCTAAACTCTAAACTAAAATCATGAAGGAGAAGGTGGTGGACATCGTGATCACAATCCTCACCGCACTACTGACCTCGCTGACGACCACCAGCTGCATGGGCCACGGCCCGTTCGTGATGTAGGCTGATATCGGGCTGCAAAAGCTGATATTCGGGCTGTACAAGCTGAAATCGGGCTGCAAGCTGAAATCGGGCTGCAAGCTGAAATACCGGGGCTGTACAAGCTGAACACAAAAGAATCCCGCGGGACGCAGGGGCACAGGGAATGCCGCCGCTGCTCTCGCGGGATTCTTTATTTTTGTTACTGCGGGATTACTTCACGAGCACCTTGCGGCCGCCGATTATGTTCACGCCGGGGCGGGGAGCGGCGAGGCGCTGGCCGGCGAGGTTGTAGACGGCAGCGGGAGCGGCGGCGGCGGCAGGATCCAGGGCGTCCTGCACGGCGGTGGATTCCACTACTTCCTTCTCGTCGGCATTGATGAAGCACTTGCGGGTCTTGTCGTAGAGCATGGCGATGACGCGCATGCGGGTGGCCTTCTGTGCGAGTTTGTTGGACTTGATGGTGAACTTGCCGGAGTGGCTCTGTGTCTGTCCTTCCTCGACGACGTTCTTGAGGCTTCCGGTGACGCCGTTGTCGATGCCCAGTCCTGCGATGGCCACGTGGTCGAAGGTCACGTCGGCGTAGGTTCCCCAGACGTTGCAGATCTCGTTCATGTAGGGGTCGTCGGTGTAGGAGCCGGCGTAGTAGGCGGCGTAGGCGTTGACCTGCTTCCAGTCGTCGGAGGTGCCGGTGAGTCCGTCGGCCACGAGGACGTAGCTGAGGAGGTAGGGTGCGGACTTGCGGTTGATCTGGAAGGTGACGTCGGTGGTGAAGTTGATGACGCCGGTGCTCTTGTCGAGCGTGGGCTGATGGAGTTCCACGCTGGCCTCCACGGCCTGGCTGTTCTCGCGGCGGATGTCGTCGATGATGCCCCATTCATCCTCCCCGGTTCCGTACAACGGGTCGCAGGAGAGGTAGCGGTTGATGTTTGCAGAGGGGAATCCGCTGACGCTCTTGAGCAGGTTGCTGAAGGTGGCTACCTGCATGGGTTCGGTGTCGCGCCCGCCGTGTATGGCCATGACGACGACGTCGTCGGAGTACTCGGCGTTGAGGCGCTTGAGAGCAGCCATTCCGCGGGGGCACCACATGCACCAGGTGCCGGTGAATTCCTCGATGACGGTGCGGCGCTTGCAGGCCTTGGCCACGGTGAGGAGCTGGCCGGAGGCGGTCTTGCCGGTGGTGCCTTCGTTCTCGGCGCCGTTCACCTTGGTGGTGACGATGATGACGGTGGAGAGTCCTGACTTGTCGCGTGCGGGCAGGGGGAATTCCACGTTCTCATAGACGCCGTAGGAGGTGATGGGGTGCGGGAGTTCGAGGTGCAGGGTGTCGCTGTCGGTGAGGCCTTCGCGCACGAGGTAGTCGATGCTCCGTACGCCGTTGAGTCCGAAGTTGGCCACGGGCACGCTGACCTTGCCCTCCTCGCCCTTGATGACGCTGGTCTGTTCGTAGCCCTTGACCTGCATGCGGTTCTGCGAGAAGTCGTCTGCAATCTCCACGGGCATGACGTCGGCATTCACGATATAGCCGCTGTTCGTGTTGAAGAGCACGGCCACCACGCGCAGCCCCTGGAAGGACTGGAGTATGGTGTTTTCTTTGATGGTGAAGGAGGAACTGAGGGTGCGCGGGACGCCGTTCTCGATGGGAGCTGGGAGGGTGCCGGAGATGCCGTCCATTCCCTTGGCGGCAACGGCGACGTGGTCGAAGGTCAGCCCGGTGACGTAGGCGTCGCCTTCCACCCAGGGCTTCAGCAGGGCGTCGTCGCCGTAGTCCTTGGTGAGGCCGGAATAGCTGTTGTGCTGGGCCCAGTCGCGGCCGGTGCCGGTGAGGCCGTCGGCCAGGAGGACATAGCCTATGGCGTAGGGCGCCTTGGCGTTGTCGTAGTAGAAGGTGACGTCGGTCTTGAAGTTGATGACTCCGTTCTTGGAGAGCACGGGCTGCTGGAGCTCCACGCTGGCCTCGGGGAGGATGGCGTTGAGCTCGGCCACGAGGTCACAGATGCCGGCGGGCTTGTCGCCGGTAATGCCATAATAGGGGTCGGCGATGACGCCACGATCCACGCAGGCCGAGGGGTAGCTGTCGCCCGAAACGCCATAGTTGCTGGGGGTCATCGGGTCGTTGTTGTGGACCACGATGGTGATGGCCTTGCCGGGGAAGCGCTCGTTGACCTGCTGCATGCCCACGATTCCTCGGGGGCACCATCCGCACCAGGTGCCGGTGAACTCCTCGACGATGGTGCGGCGGGGCACAGCTTGGGAGAGGGTGACGAAGTAGCCGTCGGAGGTGGCGTTCTCGATGGCGTTGTCCACGCCGTTGACCTTAGTGATGGTGACGTAGCGGGGCGTGCGGCCGGGGGCGGCATCGGCCGTCATGGGGATGCGCACCTGGCTCTGGGCATTCAGTCCTGCAAAGGGCTTGATGTCGAGGTGCTGCTCGGCGCCGTCGGCGTTGGCGTCGCCCACGACATAGTCGATACTCTTAATCTCGCCCAGGCCGCGGCTGGTGAGGGTGAGGCTGGCTTCGGCGGTGCCTCCGGCGAGGGCGAAGATGTCGAGGAAGGTCTTGGAGACATCGACAGCGTTGTGGGGAAACTCGCCGTCAAGGAGCACCTGCAAGGCCAGGGGGCCGTAGGAGATGAAATCATCTATCCACTCGTCGCCGCCCAGGGAAGGGACCTTCAGCCACAGCGACTCCTCGATGTTGGCTCCGTTGTAGCGGAAGATGACGGGGTGGGAAGCGCCGTCCACGAGCTCGGCAATCTCGAAGGTATAGCCCACGTAGAGGGTCTTGCCGGCGGGCACGGCGTAGGGGCTGGGGAGTTCCACTTCGGTGAATCCCTGGTTCACGAGGTCTTCGGTCTTCACGGGGATGTCCAGCGCCACATCTGCCAGGCTCTGGGGCAGGTGGTCGGCAATCCAGAAGTGGAAGTTCTTCATGCCGGGAGTGCCGTCGAGGATGAAGCGGGCGGCCTTGATGGTCTTGCCCTGCGCGATGGATTCGCTGGCAGGAATACCGATGGCAGCCCAGTAGGTGTCTTTGCCCTGGCTGCCAAGACCGATGGTAGAGATCAGGTCGTCGGGGTAGTAGCCCCACCACGTCTGGCGGTCGGGGTCAACGCTGATGGCGCGACGTGGCGCAAAGCGGGGCTGCTGGCCGAAGCGCGGCAGCTGCTCGTAGCGGGCCAGGGCGGAGCGCTGGGATTCGGGCAGAGCGGGCAGCACGCGGTCGCCGCTCAGGTGCAGGAGCTGGGCGCTGGCGGAGAGCGTCAGCAGCAGCAGTCCCAGAAGGAGGTGTAGTCTTTTTGTCATAAGCTGATTATTTAGAAAATAAGATAATCTTCATTTGCGGCCGCAAAGTTAGTGCGAAATTTCGGAACAGCCAAAGAAAAAAGCTAAAAATCAGCCTTCAAGCCATCAAATCGCTCATAACATCGTCCGAAATCATCAGAGCTGACTCCTGCAGGTGCAGGCGGTTGCCGGTCACGGCCAGGCGGCCGGCCACGATATGCGGGGCGGCCATCGCCCGGAGATACTCCATGCGTTCCACCCCGAAGCGGTCGCGGATTTCGCAGAGGTCTACGCCCCTGCGCGTGCGCAGTCCGCACATGACCGTCTCGTCGTAGAGCTCATCGTCCGAGAGCACCTCCACATCGTGCGGCACCCGGAACGTCCCGCCGGCAGCATCGCGCTCCGCAAGGAGGTAGCCGTCGAGCGAGGGGCGGTTGGAGCGGCGTGTGCGCTGGCCGTCGAAGCTGTGGGCTCCGGGGCCGAAACCCAGGTAGGGCGCAAAGGTCCAGTAGCTGCTGTTGTGGCGCGAGTGGTAGCCGGGGAGGGCGAAGTTCGAAATCTCGTAGTGCTCGAAGCCCGCCTCGCGAGCACGCACGCACAAGCGCCGGTACATCTCCACCTCCACTTCGTCCGCCACCTCCCGAACCTCGCCCCGCGCGCGCATCTGCCAGAGCGCCGTGCCGCACTCGTAGCTCAGCGCATAGGCCGAGAGGTGCTGCACTCCCAGCGAGAAGGCCACATCGAGGTCGTGCTCCCAAAGCTCCAGCGTCTGACCGGGAAGGCCGTAGATGAGGTCGATGCTGATATTGCCTATGCCTGCCTGCTGCAGGCTCCGCACGGCCTCCACCGCCCGCCCGGCACTATGGCGGCGGCGCAGCAGACGCAGCAGGCCGTCGTCGAACGTCTGGATGCCCAAACTGACCCTGTTAGCCCCTCTTCCCGCTCCCCCCGTTGGGGGGAGAGCCGCCAAGCCCATGTTTTCATTTTTGTCTTCAGAGGTAATGGAGTCCTCCTCCCCACGGGGGGAGTTAGAGAGGGGCCAATCCTCCGGATTCATCTCCACGGTCACCTCCGCATCAGGCTCCACGGCGTAGTGCTCGCGGATGGTGCGCAGGATGCTGGCCAGCTGCGAGGACGAGAGCAGCGAGGGAGTGCCGCCACCTATATATATAGTGCGCACGCACACGCGGCCACGGTCGTCAGCAGGGAGTTCGGAGCGGCGCTCGCGGATTTCATGACACAAGGCACGGACGTACGCCTCCATCTCCGCCCAGCGAGTGGTGGAGTAGAAGTCGCAATAGATGCAGCGCGACTTGCAAAAAGGGATGTGAACGTACAGACCTGCCATATTGCGGCTGCAAAAGTAACGTTTTCCTGGCAGAGAACAGCCCCGAAGACGAAAAAAATGATAAAGCAGGCCACTAACATGGAAAAAAAACCTCGAAGATGCACGACATCTCAACTTTTTTTCCTACCTTGCGGGCGTTTTCGCCCAAAACAGGCAACAAAAAGCCATAAAACGAGCCCCCGAAAGCAGAAATGCCAAGGACTCAAACTCCGGGAACTAACAACTTGTAAAACTCAATAACTTCTGAACTCACAATGAGAAACTATCAGACTAAAGAAATCAAGAACATTGCCTTGCTTGGCAGTGACGGGGCTGGTAAGACCACCCTCACCGAAGCGCTGCTCTTCGAGAGCGGCATCATCACACGTCGCGGTCGCATCACGCAGAAGAACACCGTGTCCGACTACCTCCCCGTGGAGCAGGAGTATGGCTACAGCGTCTTCGCTACTCCCTTCCACGTGGAATGGAACGACAAGAAGCTGAACATCATCGACTGCCCGGGTTCCGATGACTTCGCCGGAGCTGCCATGACGGCCATGAGCGTCACCGACACCACCGTCATTCTCCTCAACGCGCAGAACGGAGTGGAAGTAGCCACACAGAACCACTTCCGCCTGACCGAGAAGATGAACAAACCCGTCATCTTCCTCGTCAACCGCCTGGACGACGAATGCGACTACGACAACCTCCTGGAGCAGCTCCAGAGCGTCTACGGCTCCAAGGTGGTTCCCGTGCAGTACCCCATCAAGACCGGTCCTGACTTCAACGCACTCATCGACGTGCTGCTGATGAAGAAATACTCCTGGAAGCCCGAAGGAGGAGCTCCCATCATCGAGGACATACCCGCCGACCAGCTGGACAAGGCCACAGAGATGCACCAGGCACTCGTGGAGGCTGCCGCCGAGCACGACGAGACCCTCATGGAGAAGTTCTTCGAGACCGAAGGCCTCACCGAGGACGAGATGCGCGAAGGTATCCGCGCAGGTCTGGCCAGCAGAGGTATGTTCCCCGTTTTCTGCGTCTGCGCAGGAAAGGACATGGGCGTACGCCGCCTGATGGAATTCCTCGGAAACGTCGTTCCCTTCGTAGATCAGATGCCCGCTGCACACAACACTCGCGGCGAGGAGGTCAAGCCCGATCCCAACGGACCCACAAGCCTCTTCTTCTTCAAGACCAGCGTAGAACCGCATATCGGTGAAGTGCAGTACTTCAAGGTCATGAGCGGCACCGTGCACGAGGGCGACGACCTCACCAACGCCGACCGCGGCTCCAAGGAGCGCATCGCACAGCTCTTCGTCTGCGCCGGAGCCAACCGCACAAAGGTCAGCGAACTGGTGGCAGGTGACATCGGCTGCAGCGTGAAGCTGAAGGACGTACGCACAGGCAACACCCTCAACGGCAAGGACTGCGAGAACCGATTCTCCATCACCTATCCCGATCCCAAGTTCATCCGCGCCATCCGCGCCCAGAACGAGGCCGACACCGAGAAGATGATGGGCATCCTCGCACGCATGAGCCAGGAAGACCCCACATGGGTGGTGGAGCAGTCCAAGGAACTCCGACAGATCCTGGTCAAGGGCCAGGGAGAATTCCACCTCCGCACGCTCAAATGGCGCATGGAGAACAACGACAAGATGCCCATCCAGTTCGACGAACCCAAGATCCCCTACCGCGAGACCATCACCAAGGCCGCACGAGCAGATTATCGCCACAAGAAGCAATCCGGCGGCGCAGGTCAGTTCGGCGAGGTACACCTCATCGTGGAGCCCTACGTGGAAGGCGAACCCCTGAAGGAAGTCTACCGCTTCGGCAACCAGGAATACCGCATCACCGCCAAGAGCGAGGACGTCACCGAACTCGAATGGGGCGGAAAGCTCGTGTTCATCAACTCCGTCGTCGGCGGTGCCATCGACGCACGCTTCATGCCCGCAATCCTCAAGGGTGTGCTCAGCAAGATGGAGCAGGGTCCGCTCACAGGCTCCTACGCCCGCGACGTACGCGTAATCGTCTACGACGGTAAGATGCACCCCGTGGACAGCAACGAGCTCTCCTTCATGCTCGCCGGCCGCAACGCCTTCGTACAGGCCTTCCGCGAAGCAGGACCCAAGTTGCTCGAACCCATCTACGACGTCGAGGTGCTCGTGCCCGCAGATTGCATGGGCGATGTCATGAGTGACCTCCAGGGACGTCGCGGCATGATCATGGGTATGAGTTCCGAGAGCGGCATCGAGAAGCTCAACGCCAAGGTGCCCTTGAAGGAAATGTCCTCATACTCCACCGCCCTGAGCTCCATCACCGGCGGTCGCGGCTCCTTCACCATGAAGTTCGCTTCCTACGAGCTCGTGCCCATCGACGTACAGACCAAGCTCCAGAAGGAATTCGAAGAGAGCCAGAAAGAAGATTAATCTCCCTCCCGTTTTCATACTTTTTCCATGGGGCTTCTCCGAAGCGATTTCGGGGAAGCCCTGCTTTTTCCTTCATCACCCACCCTCCCCCTTCGCATTCACTTTAAACTCTAAACCCAAAACTCTAAACTTAAAAACTACTTTAAACTCTAAACTTAAAAACTACTCTAAACTCTAAACTCTAAACTTAATACTCTAAACTTAAAAACTACTCTAAACTCTAAACTCTAAACTTAAAAACTACTCTAAACTCTAAACTCTAAACTCTAAACTAAATGCGCCATCTCCTTGCTTTCCTCCTATCCATTCTCTCCCTCGCCCCTGCTTCCGCCCAGACGCAGGAACTATACATCAAGCACTCCAGCGGCCTCGTCCTCACCTACGACGCCACGAAAGACAAGGGAGTCATCGTGCAACCCTCCAGCGCCCTGGTGCGCCCCTTGGTGCTGAAAGAGAACACCGACGGCACCTGCACCATCACCTACCGCGACGGCGACGGCACGGAACGCTACCTCGCACTCTCCGGGAGCTGGAACACCACCTTCCAGACGAACGCCGAAGCCGCAGAAGCACGCTTCAACATCGAACCCCTGGGGCAGGGAGAACTCGTACGCATACGCTGCCAGAAGAACGGCAGGTTCCTCGGAACGGACAGCACGAACGACGGCTCCTCGGTCTTTGCAGACAAGGACGGAAACAGCACAAACCACTTCTGGTACCTCGCCGAAACACCGGATCAGAAGGTCAAACCCAGGACGGCATCCTACCTCGTGTGCCCCGCCACACGACTGCAGCGCAACGAGGGATGGGGAGTCTCGCTATGCTGGTGGGCAAATATGTGCGGCAAGTGGAGCGACAAGAACATCGACCGCCTCATCGACTGGCTCGTAAGCCCTACCGGATTGAACTACAACATCTTCCGCTACAACATTGGCGGCGGCGATGACCCCGAGAACCGGAACTGCACCCTCCACCACATGGGAAAGGGGAAAGGACTGCGCGCAGAGATGGAAGGTTTCAAGGACAGCACAGAAGACGTCTACCACTGGGACCGCGATGCCGCGCAGAGGAAGATTATGCTGAAAATCAAGGAGAAACGACCCGACGCCATCTTCGAAGCATTCTCCAACTCCGCACCTTATTATATGACCTATAGCGGCTGCGTGGCCGGAGCCGAGAATGGAGGCGACGACAACCTGCGGCCGGAATACTACGAGGAGTTCGCGCATTACCTCGTGGATGTTTGCAAACACTACAAAGACGAGTACGGCATCGAGTTCAAGACGCTGGAGCCCTTCAACGAACCCAATACCACCTTCTGGTATCGCAGCGGCGTGCAGGAAGGCTGCCACTTCGACTACAAATCCCAGATTGCCTTCCTCAAGGTGCTGGCTCCCATCCTTGCGGAATCAGGGCTCCCGACAATCATCTCTGCCGCAGACGAGACCAACGTGGCCACCGCCGTTGGGGGCTTCAAGGAATACGAAAAGGCGGGAATCCAGAAACTCGTAGGCCAATGGAACACCCACACCTACGTCGCTTCCAACCCCGCCCGCAGCCAGTTCGGCACACTCGCCCGCGCTGCCGGGAAGCAGCTGTGGATGAGCGAAGTGGGCTCCGGAGGCTCCGGAATCGGAGGCAACCTCAGCCTGATGCAGAGGCTGATGGACGACGTACGCTACATCCTGCCCACCGCTTGGATCGACTGGCAGTACGTGGAGGAGAACGGAGACCAGTGGTGCACCGTCCGGGGCAGCTTTGCCAACCAGACCTACGAGCGCGTCAAGAGCTACTACGTCCACCAGCACCTCACACGCTTCATACCCGTGGGCTACACCTTCGTGCCGTCCACGAATCACAGCACCCTGGCGGCCATCAGCGCCCAGGCAGACACGCTCGTACTCGTGGCCTTGAACACCGATGCCAGCGAGACGCATCATGTGGCCCACCTGCTTGCGGCAGAGCCCGATGCCAGCCGCGTCCGCGGATACATCACCACCGCAAGCAAGAATCTGGCAACCTTCAGGCCTACCGCCCTGCAGGCCGACAGCCTCTGCTTCGACCTACCGGCACAAAGTATTGCAACGTTCATCATACCCCTGACGTCCGTGGCCGAACAGCCCCGCGAGATCGAGCCCGACGTACCCTACTTAATCCTCCCGCAGTACAATGTGGACGCCGCCCTCACCACCAACGCCTCGGGTGCGCTGGTGCTGGGAGGAATCACCCTGGACAGCGCTCAGGTATGGTCATTCCATCCGAAAGGAAACCAATGGGAGCTCACCAATGCCGCAGGACGTTCCGTCATCGTAGGTTCATCCTACGCCCTCCAGACTTCGCCCGCACGGGCTTCACGCCTCAGCGTGCTTCCCGTGGAAGACTTCTACTGGCGCATCATGACCGACGGCACCAAAGCATTTGACCTGGAAAACGAAGGCTACACCACGGGCACAAGAGTGGGGCAATACGCCTACGGCAACTCCGCCTCGGCCTGTCACCGCCATTGGCAGCTGCTGCGTCTGCCCGATGCCGCCAACCCCTCCGACGGTCTGCTCGACCTGCTGGCCACCTCCTCCAAGGCTGCCCGCGTCATCGCGACCTACAACCTTCAGGGACAGCCAGTACCTCCTCACACCCGCGGACTCCTCATCCAGCGCATGAGCAATGGCACCTCGCGCAAGGTGCTTGTGGAGTGAACGGAAAGGAACAGGTGAAGAGCAACTATTTCTCAATCAGACAGACAGCGTAGGCGCTGATGCCTTCCTCGCGCCCTGTGAAGCCCAGACGTTCGGTTGTCGTGGCCTTGATGCTGACAGCATCGGGGTCGCAACCGATTACCTCGGCCAGACAACGCTGCATGGCAGGGATGTGAGGATTGAGTTTAGGACGTTCGGCACAGACGGTGGCATCGATGTTCCCCACCCGATACCCTTTCTCTGCGATGAGCGCCACGGTCTTGCGCAACAGTATCTTGCTATCTATGCCATCTGTCTCGGCAGCTGTATCGGGGAAATGGAAGCCGATATCGCGCATATTGGCGGCGCCGAGCAGCGCATCGCAGATGGCGTGAATCAGCACATCGGCATCCGAGTGGCCCAGCAAACCTAAAGTATGTTCCAGCCTAATTCCCCCCAACCACAACTCGCGATTGGGAACCAACTGATGGACATCAAAACCAAAACCTACACGAATCATCTTTTGGATTTACAGATTAAGAAATTACTAATTCCCTGTCGGAATATCGAGTTATCGAAATATCGAAATATCGAGATGTCGAAAAATCTTATCTCTTCCTTCCGAACAGATCGCGGATTCCATCGAGGTCAAAACCGAGGGTGAAACGCATGGTCTGGTCGAGAGGATTGGTCTGGGCGGTGGAGAAGACATATGCGGCATCGATAGAGAAGATGCTCATCTTGAAACCTGCACCGGCGGTGATGTATTTACGGTTACCCTTGTTGGGATGTTCGTCGTGGTAACCTGCGCGGAGGAAGAAGCGGTCGTTGTAGCTGTACTCCGCACCCACGGACCACTGGATTTCCTGCAGCTCTTCCTTGAAGCCGTTGGGAGCATCGTGGAAGCTCTTGAAGATACCAGCGATGGGCGAGACGTCATAGTATTCCTTCTGCACACGCGTGCGGAAATCTTCGCCCGACTCCTCAGAGCCTTGCATGGGATAGGTCGGGACGAGGAGCTTGTTGGCATCGGCAGAAATACTGAAGCGGTTGTACTCGTCGAAGGGGATGGTGAGGTTCAGACCCAGACGCAGGTTCGTGGGAATAAACTCGGGATTCTCCGTGCCACCGTAGTTGATCTTGGAACCGATGTTGCTGATATTCAAGCCCAAGGCGAGGCCACACTCACGTCGGCCGATATTGATGTAATTGTTGTAGTACATCGCGATATCGGCTGCAAACGCCTTGCCCGGAGAGGACTCTTCGGTGTAGTCGAACGTGATATCGGAGAAGATAAAGCGCAATCCCACAGCCATCGAGAAATAATCCGAGAGCAGACGGGAGTAGGCTGCATCAAAAGCCAGTTCATAGGGCTTGATGGTCATGTTCGCGGTGGCTCCGGAAGCCAAACTCTCGGAGAAATTATCCCACAACTCGACGTCGCCCAGCGAGAAATAGCGCAGCGAACCACTGATGGCGGAGTATTCACCTATCCGATAGAAACCTGCAACGTTGGCCAGGTTGATATCGCTGACAATCTTGCGCAACCAGGGAGTATAGCTCAGTCCCACGCCGGCACGCGCCACGCAGAAAGGATATTTGGCAGGATTCCAGTACTGCGAATTCACATCGGCTTCGGTGGCCACACCGACATCACCCATACCACCTCCGCGAGCGTCGGGTGCAATGGCTAACATCGGCACACTGTACTGCACGGGATTGAACATATTCTGCTGGTCCTGTGCTGTAACGTGCAGGGCCATCAGGAGGAAGAGGGAAGTAAGTATGTTCCTTAACGTATTCATCTTGAATTAATAAGTTCTATATTAAGAACGTGGGGTTATCGGTTTTATTGTCTTATTGTCAGGCCTGGGGTGTTAAAAAGCCCTATTAATGATGAGTTTCTGGGTCTTCGTGACCTCATCACTCTCGTCGCAGCGGACGCGCGCCCTGTAGAGATAGACTCCCGTGTGGACGGGCGATCCCGCATTAGTGGTGAGGTCCCACGGGATGGCCACAATCCCGGTGGCGCTGCTCCCGGACGTAGTGGTCTTCCAGACCACCCTCCCCGTGAAGTCGAAGACCTCTATGGTGAAGGTGCAAGTGCTGCCGGGACGGTCGTATGCGATCAGGAACTGAGTCGTGGTGCGCGCCGGGTTGTTGGAGACGCCAAGTTGGGTGAGATCCACGCGCAGAGTCGGGTCTACGACAAAGCGGAGCTGGGCGCTGGAGGGGTTGTTGAGCATATCCCACGCACGGAAGGTCAGGACATGCTCCCCTGCCGACAAGGCGGGAATGCTATAGGCCAGGGTTCCCTTCCGGTAATTGCCCACATCGGTGACGAAGTAGTCGTTGAGGTTATAGGTGCGGGCGGCATCGTTATCAATCACTAGTTCGAGATCATGCCCCACCCCATTGCCGGAATTGTTGATGCCGCTCTCGTCCTCCAGACTTGCCTGGAAGAAAGGAGTTGCGGGCACGACGAGGCCATCCTCGAATTCATGGCCGGAGAGGGTGGCCTGGATCTTCGGACCTATGGTGTCGGTGAGGTCAGGCTGTGTGCCGCCGAGCAGGAAGTCGTGGCTATAGCCGTTGGCCTCCGTGCGGCGATCGCTGGAAATGGCATAGAAGAGCAGCCGGCCGGCGGCATCGCTGTAATTGATATCGAGGGGAACCGGGCACCAGAGGGCGAAGCGTCCTGAACGCACGCTGTCCTGCCCGTTGAAGAGGATCTTGTCGTAGCTCTGGAAGGAGTAGGCCTCGTCGGACTCATCATCGTATTTATTGCAGATGATAGTGCTCTGGCTGTCATAGAGGCGGACCGAGAGGCTGCCCGTGAAGTTGTCGAGCCGCTGGCCTGTACCGTCTGCCACATGACCTGCCAGGCGTGCTACGCCGCCGGCGTGAAGGGTGAAGTCCTCCGGCAGCTCGGCGATGGGAGTGCCGTTGATGCTATCGAGAACAACGCGGTTCGTGATACCTCCCAGCAGCAAGGCCGGGTCGCCGAGCAACGCGTAGTGGAGCTTGTTGACGTCGGTCTGACCGCCGTTGATTACGCTGATCTTTGCCAGACGACCCGCATCTCCGAGGCGGCAGGGCAGCCCCCGCTCGTCCTTCCCGAACAAAGCTGCGCAATAAGCCTTGTTCAACGTGAAGTTCTGAGGCGCATACACCGTGCGTGTGGTTCCGTAGAAAGCGATGGCTGCTCCGGTCTCGTGGAGAAGGGCCGTCTCGCCGAAGTTCTCCTTCTGGGTGTCGAAGGGCATCACGTCGCAGGCTGCGGTGAACCAGAAGGGCGGCCTCGGAGCCGAGAAGTTCTGGAACTCCTCAACGAGGAGCACCTGCTCGTGGGACATGGTATAGGTGGAGGCGTGCCCCGTGTAGTTCATCATCAGGGCGCCTTCTTCCATCTGTTTGTGCAGGATACGCTTGACCTCCGGATAGCGGTATCCGGAAGCGGTGCTCTCCCGGTTGTAGGCATCCCAGATGACCTTGCGCACTTCCATCTCCGGATGTGCTCTTGCCACCTGATTGGCCACAGTATCAGCCATTTCCTCGTGGAGGTTCTTGTCGCCGTCATCGCCCATGAAGCAGAGGACGTTCTTCCAGGCTCCCGCTTCCTCAGAACGCATATAGCGGATGGTCTTGTCGACCAAGGCCGTTGCCTCCTTCACCGTACGCACGGGAAAGCGCCCTATTCCGAGATCACTCTTCTCGCGCTGAAGGCTGCGTCCCTCGCCGTCGTCCAGGAGTCCGAAATAGTCTTCCATCACGTAGCAATCGATGTCGTGGATGGAGTTATCACTCTCATAGCAGAGCAGGAAATTGTCTGGATTGTAGGTGCGCCAACTCGAGGTCAGCATGCGGTTGTCCCAGGCGCAGTCGCCGAAGAGCAGCAGGTAGCGCGGAGCACGGCCATCCTCGAGGCCGCGGTCATAGAGCATCTTCATGAAACGGCGATAGGCGGTGGCGTCCGGCGTACCGCTGGAGAATTCATTGTAGATCTGATCCGCACGGAAGACTCCGGCACGCAGGCCGTCGAGCTCCTGATGGGCGGCAGCCAGGCGCTGGGCCTGGGCATCAAAGATGCCGCTGGCAGGAGTGATGATGACGAGGTCGAGGGAATCTGCAGCATGCAGGTTCTGGTTCTGGATGGTGCCTGCGACGGTGGGTTGCTTGTAGGCCGTCAGAGCCGAAGAGTCAAAGATGACATAGCGGTGGCTGAGTCCGTCCGGCTCCACAGCCACGCGCAGGATACGTTTGCCGTCGGCAGCCTGATCGCTGACGGTGAGTCGCACGGCAGGCTGGCGGTTCTCATCCAGGCGCCAGACCTCCGGGGTCTGACCCTCTGCCACCTCGATACGGAAGGTCTCGGGAGTACCGTTATTGGAATGGGTGAACTGCAGGTAGGGATGCGATGCATCGAGACGGAGACGTCCCGTGTAGACCAGATCCAGGTAGTTCAGGCGGGCGTGCTGCCCGGAGGTGGTGGAGATGCGGATGGTGTTGGAAGCCAAAGGAGTACTCACGCGGAAGCTTCTGGTGGACTCGCGGGCGAAGTAGTATTCCGAGCCGTTGGCCGGGATAGACATCGTGTTCAGGGCTGTGCCATTGAAGGAAGGCTGCACCTCGGTGGCACTTGCATTGCTGGCGGAGAAGGCCACGGTCAGAATAGCCGTGGTGTCCGCGGCATGCGTGGGCAGGTTGATGGTGTAGTTGCGCGAGTTGCCGCTGGCGTAGTCATAATTCTCATAAAGTTGCCATCCTCCCTGGAACCAGGCGTACTCCTGCGGATCGTAGGTCACTCCAGCTGAGCAGGTAGAGATTTCCTTGGCGCCACCCGCGAGTTCGGTGGTTCCGGTGGCGGTCTGGATGGTGGGCGCAGCACTCTCGGCCTCCGTCACAAAGTAGCTGGCAACACGGGCGTAGTGGTTCTGCACATGAAGTCCTCCGTCCTTCCAATGGATAAGGCCGTTGGCGTGGAAGAGGTAGCCGTCCGCCACGGGCAGCAAGGCCACGGGCGAGAGGTCGTCCCAGTCCGTATCGGCCTCGATGAATTCTGCCTGCTGATGACCGCCGTAGCCGTAGACACGGATGTTCTGCGGGTTGGAAAAGCCCATGGAACGCAACTGGCTGTTGGTGAGGTGATAGATGCCGTCTTCCGTGAGGCTGATCTTCACCCACTTGCCCGAAGCCAGCACGCTGGAAGCAGCCCAACGGCCTTCCGCGGCGCTCCGGGTGGACTTGACGTCCCGGGAGTTCTGGACGGCTGGAGCTTTCCGCCCTGGCTGTCCTCTCCAGACAGGCACGATTTCCACCTTGCCGCTCAGGAGTTTCCAGTACTTTCCCTCACGCCGCACGATGGGAATGAAATCGATATCGATGAGTCCCTGGCCGCGGCTGACACCCACGAAGGTGCTGATACACAATGAATCAGCCACCTCATCGGCATGCTGCTCGGCCACAGCCGCCTCCGCCCTGGTCAGCGCACCCCATTCGGGATAGCGCACGCGCGCATAATAATCAAAGAGGTGGTAGTCGGTCTCCAGCGGCACTACTTCCGTGTAGCGGGGCAGCACGGAATCTATGCGCAGCACATTCCAGTCGAGCTGGGTGAACGTCTGCTGCGCCCGCCCCGCCAGGGAGCAGAGTGCCAGAAGGAGGTATATGAGCGTGTATCGTTTCACTTTACATTGAATTCCAATAACTGCTGATCCTCGAGCCATCCGCAGAGGTGGTCGTTCTCGTGAACCGGCCCTACGCCTACGGGAGTGCCCGTGTAGAGGAGATCACCCGTCTTGAGGGTGAAGAACTGGCTGATGAAGCTCACCAGCTCGTCCACCGGGCGAAGCATGTCTGCCGTGTGGCCCCGCTGCACCGTCTGCCCGTTGATGTCGAGGTGGAAGTGCAGGTCTTGAATGTCGCGCCCGAAGGTCTCCTTCGGCACGAAACGTCCCACAACGGCGCTCCCGTCGAAGCCCTTGCAGAGTTCCCAGGGATGTCCCTTGGCCGTCAGCTGCTGCTGAAGGTCGCGGGCGGTGAAGTCGATGCCCACAGTCACGGCATCGTAGTACCGATGGGCAAAGCGCTGAGGGATACTGCGTCCGAGGCGGCAGATGCGCACCACCAGCTCCGTCTCGTAGTCACACCGCTGGGTGAAATCCGGAATGAAGAACGGACGGCCGTTGGTCAGCAATGCAGAGTCCGCCTTCGTGAAGATGACGGGGTCCTCTGTTTTATATAACGTTCCGTGGAGCTCTTTATTGTGCTCCGCGTAGTTCATTCCTACAGCAAAGATCTTCATTTCCCTTAGAAATCAATCGCGCATCTGCTGGAACGTAATCTGGTAGAAGCACGGATAGACGCTCTGGTTGGCGAAGCTGTGGCCCTGGGAGTGCGGCACGATGAGGCGCACCTTGGATATCTCGTCGCCCTCGTTGACCTGGCGTCCCAGACGGATATAGGTAAACGGCATCAGCCATCCTGCAGGAACGCTCGTCGAGTTGTAGAAGCGATACATGGCTCCGCCGCCATTCACGGTGTTGAAGGAAGCCGTGAAGGTGCCGTAGTTATTGGTGATATCAATGATATCGGGCGTGGCGGAGAAATAGAGGACATCATTGCGCGTCTGGATGGTATCAGCCATGATATTGAATTCCATATAGCGGGCAATGACACGCTTGGACTTGCCCGGAGCCAGCTTCTCGCCTACGCCCGGACGCACGATCTGCATATAGACTCCGTTACCGAAGAGGACATATTCGTTGCGGTCGTAGACGAGGTTCCCGCGGCTATCGTAGTGGTACTCGACGCGCGTCATACTGTCCTGCTCCAGGAATTGAGCCTCTGAGATGACATCGATATTGCCCACATAGGCAGCGGTATCGCCGTCGGACATAATCAGTTTGTCGCGATGGATAAAGCTGCTGATGGCATCGCGTTCTTTCTCTTTCTTCTCTGCGTAAGTCTCGTCCTTGCTGCAGGCAGTGATGCCGACAGCTGCCAGCAGGAGCAGCGCAGTAGCCTTGATGAAAAATCGGTTCATGTGTTTCTGAACAGGTGCTCGGAGGCACCTCTTTTTAACAATTTTGGCGCAAAGGTACTGCTTACAGCCCATTGCGCCAAACTTTCTGCCTTAAAATATGTTACTTTGCCACGTCCAGGGCCTCATACTTGGAATGTTGGCTCTTGTACTCGGGAACAATGACTTTCATTTGGCGCACCGTTTCCATGTCGTCGTAGGCCTTGCTCTGCTCGATCAGGCGGTCGATGGCAGCGCTGGCTTCGGCGTAGTCGTACTCCCGGACTTGGGCAATCTTGATCTTGTTATTGAAGGTGGGTTTGGTGATTTCCTCATCGTTGAGCACCTCTTCGTAGAGTTTCTCGCCGTCGCGCAGGCCCGTGAACTGGACTTCCACGTTGGTAGCTCCGGAGAGGCGGATCATGCGGCGTGCCAGCTCTGCAATCTTCACCGGCTTGCCCATATCGAAGACGAAAATCTCACCGCCCTTGCCCATCGTGCCGGCTTCGAGAACCAGCTTGCAGGCTTCGGGGATGAGCATGAAGAAACGGATGATGTCCGGATGTGTCACGGTGACGGGGCCGCCATGCTTGATCTGTTCGCGGAAGAGGGGGATGACGGAACCGTTGCTGCCCAGCACATTGCCGAAGCGGGTGGTGACGAACTGCGTCTGACCCTGCACCCGGCCTTCCTGCAGGGCTTTGTTCAGCGCCTGGCAATAGATTTCGCAGATTCGCTTGGAACAGCCCATCACGTTCGTGGGGTTCACGGCCTTGTCCGTGGATATCATCACGAACTTCTTCACGCCGTACTTCACGGCGAGGTCTGCTATCACGCGCGTACCATATATATTATTAAGTACGGCCTCGCTAGGATTGTCCTCCATCATCGGCACATGCTTGTAGGCTGCGGCGTGGAAGACGTAGTCCGGACGGTGGTTCTGGAAGATCTGCTCCATGCGCGACTGGTTGGTGATGCTCGTGACGATGGTCTCGGCAGGCACACCGGGATAGTTGCGCGCCATCATCAGGCGGATGTCGTGCTGAGGAGTCTCGGCCTCATCGACAAGCACCATGCGGGCGGGCTTGAACTTAGAGATCTGGCGCACCATCTCGCTGCCGATGCTGCCGGCGGAACCGGTGATGAGAATCACCTTGTCGCGCAGCAGGTCCTCCACAGCCTTCAAGTCCACCTGAATCTCGTCGCGCGGCAGCAGGTCCTCGATCTGTACCTCCCGCAGCTGACTGGCATTGAGGTCGCTCTTGCCATCCCACTTCTGGGCGATGTCGTTGAAGTAGATATTGATACCTGCATCCAGCAGGCTGTTGACGAATTCCTGATTCTCCACGAGGCGGTCGCGCTTCAGGGGCGAGACGAGCAACACCGAGACGTTCATCTTCTTCATCCTCTCCAGCAGGTGCTCATCATTCTTGTAGACGCGCACACCCTGCAGCGTGTGACCTGCCATATCGTCCGCGTCGCTGACAAAGCCCTTCAGCGAGAAGCGGATGGGATTGGCCAGACGCAGACCCTTGGCCAGCGCGATGCCGCCCGTGCGTACGCCATAGATGAAGGCGGGCTTCAGGGCTGCATTGTCCAGCACGTGCTCATAAAGGAATTTCACCATCACACGGGCCGATGCCATAATCGCCGTGGCCAGAATGCCCATGAAGACAAGCTCCTTCGTCCTGATGGGAACAAAAACCGCGTCGGCATGGAAGAACCAGCGAAGCACCACCACGGAAACTATGCCGATGAGATTCGCCACCCCAATGCGGTAGAGGTCTGCGAACGACGAGTAGCGCAACACGCCCGAGTAGATGCGCGTCACGCGGAAACCTATTATAAAAAAGAGGAGATAGAAACAGAGGGTGCCCAATAAAGGCCAGAACACCTTGGTTGTACTGGAGGGACCGTGGTCTAACGCGTAGCAAACGAGTCCGGAGAAGAGTACGACAAAAGTATCAAACGCCAACACTGCCCAATACGGGAGGGCATTGCGGGAGAAATACCAACGGAAGAACTTATTGATAGTATTCATACTTATGCCTATTGCTCAGGTGACGGGAGAATCTTGATGAGTTCTATATTTTTTGCAAAGGTAGACACATTTATCCGAACGAACAAATTTTTCGGAGAGAAAATGCAGTTCCGTCTCCTTTTTCTTCGTTTTTACCGCTAAAACGGGACGAGGAGCCCAAATTTAGGGTCTCAATCTTACACTTATCAAGCCCAAAATCGTGCCAGACGCAGGCACGCATTCATGCGGATGAAAGCACATCGTTGTCCCCGGCCACCAGAGGGCGCCGAAAATTGTCCTAAATCGGAAAATTCAAGGAAAATGCAAAAAAAAAGCAAAAAATGCTTGTCAATTCAAGAAAAAGCAGTACCTTTGCAAGCCGATTATTATCAGAGAGCCTCGTAAAAGGCTCATTATCTGCGTGTTAATAGCTTTTCTCATTGGCCTGGGAGAGCGGTTAGTGAATCGCAGTGTCAAACAGCGCGCCGGTGCAAGCCCGGCAACGAGAAACATTAGTAGTACAACAAAAACAAGTTTAACAAAAGAAAATGGACACGTTAAGTTACAAAACCATTTCTGCCAACAAGGTGACCGCTCAGAAAGAGTGGGTCGTCGTAGACGCCTCCGATCAGATCCTCGGCCGTCTCGCCACCAAAGTGGCCAAGCTCCTGCGTGGCAAGTACAAGCCCAGCTTCACTCCCCACGTGGATTGCGGTGACAATGTCATCATCATCAATGCCAACAAGATTCAGCTCACCGGTAAGAAGATGACCGACCGCGTCTATCTCCGCTACAGCATGTACCCCGGCGGCCAGAAGGCCAGCACACCCGCTGACATCATCGCCAAGCCCAACGGCTACGAGAAGCTCCTCCGCCGCGTCATCAAGGGCATGCTCCCCAAAAACAAACTGGCCGCCCGCCTGCTCACAAACCTCTACATCTACGAGGGTCCCGAGCACAAGCACGAGGCACAGAGCCCCAAGGCCATTGATATTAACCTCTATAAGTAAACAGAAATGGCAGTAGTAAATGCATTAGGTCGCCGCAAGTGCGCCGTAGCCCGCGTTTATGTAACAGAGGGCAATGGTAAGATTACCATCAACAAGAAAGACCTGACCGAGTACTTCCCCAGCACCATCCTCCAGTACGTGGTGAAGCAGCCCCTGCAGCTCCTCGACGTCGCCGAGAAGTACGACATCAAAGTAAACCTCTTCGGCGGAGGCTACACCGGACAGAGCCAGGCACTGCGCCTCGCCATCGCCCGCGCACTCGTCAAAATCAACGCCGAGGACAAGAAAGCCCTCCGTGCAGAAGGCTTCATGACCCGCGATCCCCGCGCTGTCGAGCGCAAAAAGCCCGGTCAGCCCAAGGCACGTCGTCGCTTCCAGTTCAGCAAACGCTGATTCTATTTACGATTTATTGATTTACCATTTAATGATGGCAAGTTGGCTGAAGCTGCTTGAATCCTTAAATATAAAATCCTTAAATCTTTAAATCGGCAAGCGTTTAGTATCTAAATCGTGCGGATTCCACGCTGGACTACCGCAGGATTGGTTGAGAAAACAACAACAAAGAAAGTAAACCAAAAACAACATTATTTAGACTATGTCAAGAACAAATTTTGATACCCTCCTTGAGGCTGGTTGCCACTTCGGACACCTCAAGCGTAAGTGGAATCCCGCCATGGCTCCCTACATCTTCATGGAGAAGAATGGCATTCACATCATCGACCTCCACAAGACCGTTGTGAAGATCGACGAGGCTGCTGAGGCTCTCAAGAACATCGCCAAGAGCGGCCGAAAGATCCTTTTTGTTGCTACTAAGAAACAGGCCAAGCCCGTCGTTGCTGAGAAAGCAACGTCCATCAACATGCCCTACGTCATCGAACGCTGGCCCGGCGGCATGCTCACCAATTTCGCCACCATCCGCAAGGCTGTGAAGAAGATGGCCAACATCGACAAGCTCACCGCCGATGGCACCTACGCCAACCTCAGCAAGCGCGAGGCCCTGCAGATCAGCCGCCAGCGCGCCAAGCTCGAGAAGAACCTCGGCAGCGTCGCTGACCTCACCCGTCTGCCCGCAGCCCTCTTCGTCGTTGACGTCCTCAAGGAGCAGATTGCTGTGCGCGAGGCCAACCGCCTCGGCATCCCCGTCTTCGGCATCGTGGACACCAACTCCAACCCCGACAACGTAGACTTCGTCATCCCCGCCAACGACGACGCCAGCAAGAGCATCGAGGTCATCCTCGACGCATGCTGCGAGGCCATCGCCGAAGGTATCGAGGAGCGCAAGGCTGAGCGCGTCGACGCTGAAGCTGCCGAAGAGAAGGCAGAAAAGGGCGGACGCAAGAGCGCACGCGTTGAAGACGAAGAGCCCGCTGAGGAAGCTGAAGAGGCAGAGGAAGCTCCTGCTGCTGAATAAATCGTAAATTGTAAATCGTCAAATTGTAAATTCAAATGGCTGTATCAATTAAAGATATCCAGAAACTGCGCGAAATGACCGGCGCAGGTCTGGCAGACTGCAAGAAGGCTCTCGAAGAGAGCAATGGCGAACTCGAGCCCGCCATCGAGATCATCCGCAAGAAGGGTCAGGCTGTCGCCGCCAAGCGCAGCGACCGCGAGGCTTCCGAGGGTTGCGTCGTCGTCAAGGCCGACGGCAACTTCGCCGCTATCATCGCCCTGAAGTGCGAGACCGACTTCGTCGCTAACAACGCCGACTTCGTCAAGCTCACCCAGGACATCCTCGACGCTGCCGTGGCTGCACGCTGCCACACCCTCGACGAGGTGAAGGCACTGCCCATGGGCGATGCCACCGTCGCCGACGCCGTCGTCGCTCGCAGCGGTATCACCGGCGAGAAGATGGAACTCGACGGATACTGCGTCGTCGAGGGCGACTGCATCGCCACCTACGACCACCAGGGCAAGCACACCCTCTGCACCATGGTTGCCTTCAACAAGGGCGTTGAAGACCCCACCGTCGGCAAGAACATCGCCATGCAGATTGCCAGCGCCAGCCCCGTCGCCATCGACGAGACCAGCGTTCCCCAGGAAGTCAAGGACAGCGAACTCCGCGTCGCCATCGAGAAGACCAAGGAAGAGCAGATTGCCAAGGCTGTTGAAGCTGCCATCCGCAAGACCGGCGTCAACCCCGCTCACGTCGACAGCGAAGACCACATCGAGTCCAACATGGCCAAGGGATGGATCACTCCCGAGCAGGCTGCCATGGTTCGCGAGATCAAGGAGAAGGTGGCTGCCGAGAAGGCTGCCAACATGCCCGAGCAGATGATTCAGAACATCGCCCAGGGACGTCTGAAGAAGTTCTTCAAGGAGAACTGCCTGCTCGAGCAGGAGTTCATCTGGGACAAGAACCAGACCGTGGCTCAGTACCTCCACAGCGTGGACAAGGAACTCACCATCGTCGCCTTCAAGCGCTTCACCCTCCGCGCCGAGTAATTCCGATGGGAGCAGAGCCATCAGGCTCTCATCCCACATAGCAAACCAATCGGATGTCCGTCAGTTCCCCGCCGAACTGACGGACATTTCTTTTTCTGTCACTTCACGCCACCCGCTATCCACCCTCACTTCGCATTCTGCCACCAAAAACCCACGAAATCACTCCCCCACCCTGCCTTTTCGAATAAAAAACCGCAAAAAATTTGGCAGACTCGCAGAAAAGCAGTACCTTTGCGCCGCCTTTGAGAGGAAAGAGCGCCCAGGGCGCTTAGCTCAGCTGGTTCAGAGCATCTGCCTTACAAGCAGAGGGTCGGCGGTTCGAATCCGTCAGCGCCCACGTTCTCCCTTCCCCAGCTCTTTCTTCTCGGGGCTTTTTTCATATGTTTACCCTGAAACCAACAACGATAATACAACTTATTCATTATTCATGTCAGACAACAACGAGATAGTCTTAATCCGACTGCGCGAGGCCATAGAGGCTGCGACGGGACGTCAGATGCGCACCCCCAAGGACTTCAGCTTCCTCTCAGAACGCATCTTCGACAAGCTGCATGAGCACATTAGCCCCACCACGCTCAAGCGCCTATGGGGCTACCTCCATGACACATCCTCCACGCCCCGTCCATCCACCCTCGACCTCCTCGCCCAATTCATCGACTATCCCGACTTCGACACCTTCGCCACCACCGTCGCCACCTCCGTCAACACCACCTTCGTCCCCACAACATCCCCCGGCGACACCACATCACCCACAGAAGCCGCCTCCTCCGACGAGAGCCCGGCACCCGCCAACAACCCCTCACCGGCAAAACCATTCTTCAAGCGTCATTCCGCTCTCTTCATTCCCCTTGCCGTCCTCCTCCTCCTCGTCCTCCTCGCCATCCCCTTCCTCATCCGTGGCCTCCGCAAGCCCCCACACATCCTGAGGCAGGGAAGCACCTTCGCCACCTACGACGACTACATGCAGCTCTTCGGCCTCCATTCCGACGAGACACACACCCATTTCGTACGACTGCCCGAACACAATTACATCTGTCTGTGGGCTCCCCAGTACCACCACCCCACCTGGCACAACGACGGCAACCCCGACAGCCTCATGCCTACCATCGCGGAATATTTCAGCCCCAGCGATCCAAACGACAGCTCAGACGCTGCTGCCTGCCGGCAGAAGAACAAAGAGTACTATCAACAGATCATGCAAGAGACCGACGTGCGGCTCGTATTCATGAAGGACCTCTTCGACTCCACCTTCATCTATCTCGGAGTCTATCACGTTTCCTACGATCTCTCGGACACCACCCGCGTCGTCTGGTATCGCGTGGACAACGACGTCGACCTCAACAACCTCGACTACCTACGCCGCCACCGCTTCTGACATTTCAAGCGCCTCTCTTTTTCGCCAAAAAGGTACATTTTGCAAGAAACTGACCGGAAAAACGGTCGAAAAAGTGAAATGGACCAAATGGACCAATGAAATGGACTAAAAAAAAGCGCTGAAGATTCATCGGAATACCCTATCTTTGCCCCCGAAAACAAGATTTCGGGGCTTTTTTGTCCCCTCAAATGAAATAATCAGCCCACTATGGTACAACTTTCAAGAAAGTTTCCTAACTTTGCACCGCCAAGGTCATAAAAGACCAAGGCCGCAATGCGAGGAGCATCAAGACGTCGTTCCACTGGTAAACCTGGAAAATTTACTTAAGTGATAGGAACAAAGTCTGAGAGCTGTCCTCCTATGATGGTATATCGTACCCTGCCCTCTCGCGCAGGCGTACATATATATTATAGGTGTGGGCTGATTTTCATTCTTTCGTTATCACAGGTAATTCCAGGACCTTCCAGTAGATTGAATGCTGAGAGGCCCACACCGCTGTGTGCATACATAACAAAATTATCCAACCCTAAAAAAAATTACAATGAAAAGGACTTTTTATCTTCTATGCTCAGTTGCTCTAATCGCAACCATGACTTCTTGTGACACAAAGAAGAGTGAAGTTAAATCTTTCACTCAGAAGTTCATAACTGCCATCAATGAGAAAGATAGACTGGCAGTATATGACATGTATCCAGCCTGCAAGAATTTTGTGGAACTAATCCCTGAGGCCTTGGACGGCACCAAAATCAAAGTAGATGCCGATAAAAAAACTAACACATACGTTGTACGTATTAATCCAGAGACGGATCAACGGATTATCGTTAAGCCGAGTCTTAAAGGTATTTTACAGATAGACGATTCTTATGGTGTATTAAAAGGTGATTCTTTAGAAAGAGAATTGGCGTTAAGGGTTGGCGTTCCTGTAAAAGAACTCTCTGACAGAAAATTTGCAGCAATCATGCACAAAGACAGCCTCTTCTGGAGCTACTTAGAATATATATATAATGATGAACTTCATGGTAATCTTTCTAAAGAAAGTTGCTACTGGAGTTGGGGCAGAGAGGCTGGAGTCTATTATATGAGAATTTTCCAAACGATTAAGAATAAAGGTAATGTCTTTGTAAGTGGAGATAATTACAATGTAGAGTTTAAGCTCTCTGACTATTCACGTAATGGAATAAACACTACAAAGGATGTTCCAGGTGTTGATTTAGCTCCAGGTGAATCTCATGAATTTATGGTTAATGCGCCCGCATTTTATGAAGCAGCGAATAAAAAGACCCTACATACAGATATTATCATACGCTTCAAGAAGATGTCAAAAGCTGAAATGATATTGAAATATGGTACTCTCACAGGTGAAGAATATAATAATTACCTAAAGGAGCTAGAAAAGCCCGTAGAAGCTGAACTTCCAGACGACCATGAAGAGTTGCCCGATGAAGATTAATAACAATGTAAAATACAATTATTATAATGTAAATAAACCAAAGAAACAATTAATCAAGAATTATATGAAAAAGACAATCTCTGGAATGCTACTTCTTGCCGCATTCAACATGGCCTTCATAAGCAAGGCTAACGCACAAGACGATTACGAAGAAATAGAAATGTCTCCGATTGAGGAATTAGCCTATGAGGAGGGAACTGGTGAAATCCGAGGATTCGGTCAGTCTTCCTCTGCAAGTGCTCAATTGGCGTTGAGCGCAGCCAAAGCCCAGGCAACAGCCGACATCCAACAGAAGATAGAGCAATATGTGAGATATGGTCTGAATCAATACATGGATGAAACGTCTGTTGGAGAGCAGTCATCATTGGACGAAAAGACACGGAATGATGTTGTTATCGCAGCAAAAGGTGTTGTTGAAGGAGTAACTGTCTTAAAAACGCGCAAATTGTACAGCAAAAGCAAACGAAAATACATGTATGAGGTATGCGTGAAGTACGATCGAGCTGGCATCCTCAGTGCAATGGAAGCGCAAAGTGAACGAATCCTCAAGAACAGAGAACGGTTCGAGAAGGATATGCAGGATGCCTGGGATGAGTTGGATGAGCGGAATGGACGTAAGACGGTGGCAGAAAAACGTGCAGAGCGTGAAGCTCGTGTAAACGCCATAGAACAGGATAATATGGATCGCGAGAACCAGCGCATCATAGACCGCGAAAATGCCCGTGGGAAGAATGCCGTGGAGCTTGAAAAAGCACGCAGTAAGAACGCCATGGATGAAGAAGCCCGCGAAGAGGCAAAAAAAGACAGGGAGGCTGTTCGTAAGGCTGCCACGCAGAAACAGACACCCAGAAAGCGTGTCATTTACGAAGAAGATGATTGATAATCACTACTAAATACACAACGATGAACTATTGCATAAAAACTATCATCACTTGTTTGGCATTGCTCCTCCCCATAGGAGCAATTGCCCAACTAAGTGAAGAAGAGAAAGTCATCCTCGCTCAGAAGGTCCGGACAAACTACGAACAGTTTGGTATTGACGGAACGCAGATCTACCAGACGCCAAACCACTGGACGTTGGTCGCACTCGTTTCCGTGTCGCCAGACCAAAAAGCAGCCCAGCAAAGCCGACAAGCCCAAGTGAAGGCGACTCGGGCCGCCGTCGAATTCCTAAAGGGAACGGTCAACAGTTCCGTCACGGTTTACGATGCCTTTTCGAACGACGAAACCAGCATGACTGAAAACCAAGGCACTTCCACGTCTATGGACAATCAGACCATCGGTTCCAAGACCACATCTTCGGTTAATGAGCAGACTGTGAAGAGCGAAAAGGAGACCATGTCGGACAAGATTGTCCAAAGCGCAATTGACAAGATTGACGGCATGCAAGCCCTGATGAAATTCGAGGATAAGGAAGAAGGAGTCAATCTCTTTGCATACTATATCGTTATCACCAAGCATAAGGCTAAGAAAAAGAGATAACGCAATCCTTTACAAAGAATCCAATATTGCTTGGCAGAACAGCCTTAACACACACATTATTTATGAAAAAGCTATTATCGCTGATCACATGCATTATCCTGAGCCTGCCTTCGTGGGCTCAACTTTCAGAGAGTGACCTGAATAAGTTGGCGGCCACCGTCAGATCCAACTATGAGTTGCGACAGATTGAGGGAGCCTCATTATACAAGACCTCCTCCGGCTATCAGGTTCTGGTCACCATTACCTCCACCTCAGCGGCAAAGAGCGTTGACGAACAGAACAGAGACGCACAGATGAAGGCAACACGTCTTGCATCTGAGTTCCTGTCTGGAGCCGTAAACAGCACCGTGAGTGTTTTCAGTTCTCAAACCACCAACAACAGCAGCAAGGAAGAACTTTCAGATAAGATAGTGCAGTCATCATTGGCTCAGGTTAAGAACCTTCAGCCATTGTTTAAGACGCAGGGCAACGACGGAGAAATCGTCTATGCGTATTACTTGGTCATTTCCCAAACGGCAGCCAAGAACGGTGTGGCTGGTGTCTTGTCCATCATTCCTGGTGTGGGCCAGTTCTATAAGGGCAGTACTGGCAAGGGCATCATGTTCCTCAGTCTGGCGGCAGCATCTGCAGCTGGCATCATTGTCTGCGAAAGCACCAGGGCTTCCTATGCCAACAAAGCCATAGAGCAGCCCAAGTATAAGAAGGAATATAGTACCGATGCTGACAATTGGGCTACGGGTCGCAACATATGCATCGGCGTAGGTGGTGCCATCTGGCTGTGGAATATCATTGATGCCTTCACTACGAAGAGTGCCAGACGCAAGGTCGTCACCAGCCAAAACAGCAGCCTATCCATCCAGCCTTACGCCGCTCCTGATTTTATGGGGCAAGGGATGGATCTGGGCGTCGGTCTCACTTTCAATTTCTGATCATTCCAATTAACATAAGCTCTTTTGATTAACTCTTTTTCTATGATTCTTAAAGTTTTCCACCGCATGCAGCAACTGTCTAGGTTATTAGCTGCTGTATTGATTCTTTTGGCCGTGTCCTGTACCAAGAACTATGAAGATCTAAGCTGTACCATACAGGGTGTAGTTAAGGATCACAACACAGGAGCCCTACTTTCCAACTGTCAGATTTCGCTCTCCCCCAGTGGGAAGACTGCAATCACCGGTTCCGACGGCATGTTTGAATTCCATATTTCGGAGCAAGGCTCATACACGTTGTCATTCTCTAAAGCCGGATATGAAGAGGCAACAAAAACCATAGATGTCTTTTCCGGCGAAACGGTAACAGTCAATATCACGCTGAAAGCTAAATCGCCGTTTGCCGCATCCAGCAATAAACTGGATTTCGGTGACCTGAGCACTACCATGGAGTTGTATTTCTTTAACAACAGCGATGAAACGACCTCCTTCACCATCAGCAATGTGCCGATGTGGGCTTCTGTAAGTCATACGACCGGGTCAGTAGCTGCCGGTGGAAATATGCCTGTTACGGTGCAGGTGAACCGCGATGCTGTGGATTATGGCACTCACACTCAGGTGCTCAGTGTTGCCTATAAGGGCAAAGTCAGCGGCACCATCAATGTGACCGTCCAGATGCAGAAAGTGCAACTGTCGGCGCCCAAGGTCGGCATCGGAATGGCTGCGGAAAACGTCACGCAGAACGAATTCACCATCGAGGGTGAACTGTTGGCTACAGGCGGTGCCGAAGTGACCAGCTATGGCCACTGTTGGAGCCTCACCTCCAACCCCACCATCGACAACTATAAGAAAGACAATGGAGCCACGACAAGCATTGGAAAGTTCAAGACAACGGTGACTGAACTCACTCCTGGCACATCTTATTACGTACGTGCGTTTGCCACCAACCAGTACGGCACCACGTACAGTCAGGAGGTTGTAGTGACCACACAAGATGTCGCCAGCAACAAGTGGGACGGCAACATAGCAACGTCGTTTGCCGGTGGTAACGGAACTAGCAGTAATCCCTACATCATCGAGACAGGAGGGCAGCTGTTGTTGATGAAGGACTACAACGACAAGTACTTCGAACTAGCCAATAACATCGACCTCGACAACAAGAACTGGTTGCCGTTTGAGTTCAGCGGTACTTTAGACGGCAAGGGCTGTGTTATTTCCAACCTGAAGATTTCTCGTGAGACAGACGAGCTAGGCCTTTTCTCAACACTCAAAGGTGTAGTTCTGAACCTGACTATCAAGAATGTAAACATCGTGGCGCCAAATCACAATAAGATAGGTGCGTTGGCGGGAACTATTGATGCTTATGAAAAGACTATTTCTAATTGCCATATCATTCTGACAGAGAATTCACAAATCACCGGCAACAAGAATGTTGGAGGCTTCGTTGGGAGCATAGGTCGCGGAACGCTATCTGCATCATCTGTTAATTATGCCGGAACATTGCCAGATGTTATCAAAGGCAATGATTGTGTAGGAGGATTGGCTGGCTATGCTGCAGATTCTGAATTTACCGACATCGTTTCATGTCAAGTTTTTGCCAATATCAAGGGCAGTAAAGGCGTAGGCGGTATTGTCGGAAGTACAATATATATGTCGTACTATGATGGAAGTATCCAGAAATGTAGCTTTAAAGGTATGCTTTATGGAGACATAAATATTGGTGGTATAGTAGGTGATTGCACTAAGGATGTAATAGCGTGCAAAGCTGATGTACAACTGACTGTTTCAGGTGAAAATGGTGGTGGTGTCATCGGCCGTAATGGCTCACGCCAATATCCCAAGTTCACAGCATGTTATTCCACTGGGACTATCAATGGCAATTCTACTAAGAGCTCTTTTGGAGGCATTTTAGGATCTTCGGCTGCCTATAGTGGTTCACCTGAAATCAAAATGTGTTACTCAACCATAACATCGTCTATTGAACATTTTGATGGTATAGCAGGTTATCCTTTGGACGCGTATAATCGAATAGCCTCAAACGACAAAAGTTCCTACTCCGCATCGACATCTCCCACTCGCTTCACAGATACCAACAAGGGTGAGTGTAAAGATATCACTACATTCCTTAGGGAGTGTTATCAGAGTGAATTCGATAAGTATTGGAACTACAACAATACGTGGACGTGGACTGGCACGATCGGCGGTAGCCAAGTAAAGGTGTCTTGTCCGAAACTCAGTTGGGAGTAATTATCAATAGAAGGGGAGGCTTGCCTTCCCTTCTTTATTGATGGCTCACGCAAAGAATTATACACCTGCGCGTCAAAAATAGGATGTATTTGCTATATTAAGAGTTTATCATTTTGATTTTTTTTAAAAGTTTTTCTATATTATGATATCTTCCAAAACTTAGAACCTCGCGATGTATAGGAGAATCGCTATACTTACCTATGCCCCTATCAATTCGTGAAAACCCCATTGAGTTTATTGAGTTCAAGAAAAGGAACCAAGTGGAGTGGGTAGAAGAAATGCTGCGCGACAACATTGTAAATGCAGCAGACTGGCAAGATGATGAACTGGAAATAGTGGATTTTAAGGGCGTCATCACCCAGATAGGCTCTGATGCTTTTCGGGATTGTACATCGCTGAGCCTCATTATCTTTCATGAGTCACTACATCGCATAGATTTCAATGCCTTTGCTGGATGCACAGCCCTGCATAAAATCATTTTCCCTGATTCCTTAGAGGAGGTGAAGTGCTGGTTAGACGGAGGTGGTGTCACCGAGACGACTTTGTACAGGCCCTCATCCGATGAGCTCATCAAGTATTTGCAACAAGGCTACGCAATGAATCTCCGCTACAACGGAGAAGAGGCGGACGACCACTGGGCATAATTGTTCTGCAAGAACCAGATGGGCGTTATCGTTTTCATCCTTGTCTTGTTCTTCATCTATGTTCTCTTCAGCCTTTTGGGTTGGGGAGCCAAACTGCTTGATGCTTTTTTCAGCTTCCTTGCCGAAGGCTGTTCCTCATTCTTGGGCTGCCTCATCTGGATTATCGCCATCATGATAGCTTTATTGGTTATATAGTAAGACATTTAAGCTTAGCAGAATATGACAATAGAAGAAATGCGAAAGAAAAGTGGTGAAGCCAAGAAAATGGCCTTAGACCTGCGACGTCAGCTGCAGAGCATCACGGAGCCCGAACAGCGTAAACAATTGTCCCGGCAGATGAACGATCTCTTTGTCGAGGCCAAGAAATTGATGGATGAAGTCAAGGCCCAACGTGGCTGGGAAGCAAGCGTCGAACGAGAATTCAACACATTAGGAATTGACTCATGAAACTGATTTATTTTCACGGTTTCGGTTCGTCAGCAGCCAGCGGAACCATACGCACGTTGAGAGAGCGGATGCAGGACTTCGAGGTCATTGCACCCGATATTCCCGTTGACCCGGCTGAGGCGCTACCCTACCTGAAAGCGTTGTGCCATGATGAGCAGCCCGATGTCATCGCCGGAACAAGCATGGGCGGTATGTACGCCCAGCAAATGGTCGGTTTCAACCGCATCTGCGTGAACCCCGCTTTCTTCATGTCGAAGGAGAGCACGGTGCTGAAGACGGGCACCTTCGAGTTCTTCAATCCCCGGAAGGACGGGCAACTCACCTTTACGATCACCGAGGACATCATCCGCCATTTCGCCGAGATGGAGGAACATCAGTTCGACGGGGTGACACCCGAAGAAAGCGAGTGCGTATGGGGCCTCTTCGGTAGCAACGACACCTTGGTCAACTGCGAAGACACTTTCCGGCAGCACTACCGCAACGTCCTGCATTTCAATGGTGACCATCGCCTGGATGAGGCGACAATCAATGATGTGTTGATACCGCTGATTAGGCAGGTGGCAAAGAAGTGACGAAAAAAAAGTCTGCGGATTTAAATTTTTTAAAACAATACTATATTAAAATAAGCCCAAAGCAGAATAAGTGGCTTCTTGTTTTATATTTCATTCAAAATGCACAAAATGGCTGCTTGATTTGATTTTTTCTCGCCAAGTGACTATATTATGTATATGGAAGAGGAAATGACCATAGAACAGATGCGGCAGAGGAGCCCCCGAGACCGTAAGTATCGGCACACTTCTGGATAGTGATGAAATGATACGTATATACTAAAACGGGGTTCAGGATCTCGCGATGTATAGGAAAGCGTACAGCACGAGTTATTTGAACTTCTGACAAGAGATGTCTATCTTGGCTACAACTATTAGAATAAACAATATGAAAAGGCTATCGAAATCACGTTACACCGCTTTCTGCCAGTGCTCGAAGAACCTATGGCTGAAAGTCTATAAGCCGGAAGAGGCAACGGTTGATGCCGGCGTGGAAGCACGCTTCGCTCAAGGGAACGAGGTGGGCGACCTGGCTATGGGCCTCTTTGGAGACTTCAAGGAAGTGACCGCCTATCAGGAAGACGGGAGTTTGGATCTACAGAAGATGATAGAGCTGACTAAGCAGTATATGGACGAAGGCGTGGAGAACATCTGCGAGGCTTCGTTCTGTTGTGAGGGCGGCTATTGTGCCGTTGACATCCTGCGCAAGACTCCTGGCGGCTGGGCCATCTACGAAGTGAAGAGCACCAGTTTCCCGGAATTCAACGGACAGGAGGCTAAGTTGGAGAAATATGCACCCGATATTGCTTATCAGAAGTGGGTGCTGGAGCAATGTGGCGTCAACGTCACGGGCACATATCTGGTTTGCCTCAACAGCGACTATGTGAGGCATGGTGAACTTGATGTCAAGCTGCTCTTTGTTGTCAATGATATGAAGGAGATGGTGGAGAATGAATACCTGAAGGTGAAGGCTCGTGTCAGTCAGGCCATGAAGGTTGTCAATAGTGAGCAGGAGCCGGATATGGATCTTTCGGAATGCTGCATGAAGCCTTACAAATGTGCCTTCTGGGACTATTGCAAGCAAAAGCATCATGTGCCAACGCCTTCGGTGTTCGATGTCTATGGCGGACAAGGGCGTGGCGGCTTCACCTTCAAGAAAAAGTTGACCTGCTACCGCCAGGGACTCGTAGCCTTCGAAGATTTGCGACAGACTGAGATAGGCCCCATTCAGGACATGCAGATCGAGGCGGCACTGACGGACAAGGAGTTTGTCAACCCCGAGGGAATCCGCAAATTCCTAGACCGGCTTTCCTATCCGCTTTATTTCCTCGACTTCGAGACCATGCAGGATGCCGTGCCACGATACGACGAGGCGAAGGTCTATGCTCAGATCACGTTCCAGTACTCGCTGCACATCAAGGAGCGGGAAAGCGTATCAACGTTTGTAGATACAGGAAAGTTGAAATACACAAAGACGGCCAACTACATTACGCATCGCGAATTCCTGGCGCCCAATGATGGCAGCGACCCGCGGCGGCCGCTGGCCGAACAGCTGTGCAGGGACATACCGATGGATGCCTGTACCTTGGCATATAATAAAATGTTCGAGTGCGGGCGCATACGCGAACTGGCTGCCCTCTATCCCGACCTTGCTCCGCATTTACAGAATATCGCCGACCACATCATCGACCTCATCGACCCGTTCCGTGCAGGCGATTACTATGTGCCGGCCATGGGAGGCTCGTTCTCTATCAAGAGTGTGCTGCCAGCCCTGTTCCCCGACGACCCCGAACTGGACTACCACAACCTCGACGAGCGTTGCCAAAACGGCGGTGACGCGATGACCATCTTTCCCCGCCTGCAACAGATGGAGGAGTCGTTGCCTAAACAGGGGGTACATAATCAAAATGGGTTGTTAGTGATGGCTGACTCGTTGATGCCCCTACCAGAGCAAATGAGAATACGTGAAGAAATCGCGGTCAGCCGTAAGGCTCTACTCGACTACTGCAAACTCGACACCTGGGCCATGGTGAAGGTTTGGGAGAAACTGAAAGAACAAACGAATAAATTCAAAAACAATTAGGAGCAACTATGATTGAAAAATTACTCTATGCGTTCAACAACAACCCACGAAATTCAAAGGTCGTTGAATACATCTTTCGCCAGAATCTGTTTGACATGATTGGCAAGAGCCGTCATGAGATGGTTCATAGTAAGATGATTGCCGAACTGCTTGCAGGCCGTTATTTCGATATTTCTAAGAAAGCAACGCTTATGCACTTTCTGGATATTGTTGTCATGCGAGCCAAAGAGCAAGGTGTGATTATTTCACAGGAGTTCTGCAATTTAGTCCTTTCTAGATCTTTGCTCATCGACACTCTTGCTGATAAGCAAACGGAATATTCTTTATGTGATTATGCTAAGAACAACAGCATAGACAAGAAAGAAAGGTTGGATATTTACCTCCGGTATAACTTAGCCAATACCATCAAGAAGAGAGGCAACAAAGTTATTGAGATATTCATTGAAAACAAGGTTCTTTCTAAAGAGTACGACCAACAGACCCAGAAATATTATGATACTTGTGTTGACGGTAGGAGAGCGCTTCAGCTTTTTATATACCTTTCACCAATAAGCCAAAGGGAACTGGCAGATTATGCGAGTCTTCCCGAAGGCATGAAGCCAACGGGCTCTGATTGTTCCGGTAACCCCGTTTACATACATATCTGCTATCAGGACATCCTTGATCATGTTATTTCTCCACTTATAGAAGAAAAACAGATGAACAATCGTGATGCCGTGATATTAAAAGAATATGCCAGTTGCCTTGAATTGCCAGCGCTGCCTGAGGATGATGAAATAATCGGGGCAAAAGAACTGTCAATCATGGCTGTTAGCGATTATGAGAGGCAGTTATTGACGGAGTTCATAAATAATGATGACAATGCAAGACTGCTGGAAATTGCTGTAACCCATCACCTTAAGAGAAAGCTATATTCTTTCGGTGAAGAACAATGCATGTCATTTGAAGCTTCTCTCCAGGCCGCCTTAAGAAACTATACGAATGAGAATGGAGAATTGAAATCGCAAAAAGACTTCAGAGACATTTTTGGCGCTCAGAATGGTGGAGCACGCTTTCTGATATATGTAGTTAAAAAAACCGACAAAAAACTATACTATATCCCTACACATCTCTTCGAATACAGCGGCAAGGCATATAAAACCATTACTGACGCTCTGAAAGTAGCTGTAAAAGACTATATTTCTCGCGAAAGGAAAACGATAAGTGAAGTTATAAAAGAGTTTGAGTGCATCTATGAGAGGCAGAAGTTTCATCAGCATGTTTTTAAGGACAATTCTGACCCCATTCGTGATGTTCGTTATTCTCAGACTCCTTTCACGGGACTCTACATCAGGGAAAAAATTAACCAAGACAAGCTCGCAAAAATTAATGAAATCTTAGGCGATGGTTTCGGTATCATACCTATTTCATCTCAGTGCTATCACGAATTGCTTTTTTGCGGAGATGATACACTCTGGGAATGTTACGACAAATCTCTGTTTAACGCTCTGAAAGGAACTTCCTATTACTATAGAAAAGGCGCAGAAAGTCGAATCGAAGCCATAAACAGGGTTTTATCAACACATATTCAAGAAAGTCACATGTCGAACGTTGACCGTGATTTATTAGAGAGGTTTTATTCAAACAACAGCAAACTTATCCTATCCATCTATCGAATTCTGACTGAAAACGAACAAGATCCGGATATTTACCTTCAAAGGAAGGAGGATTATAAGAAACTTCTCAAAGCTTAATATTGCCCGACTACTGCTCTCGCTGCTCCGAAAGTTCATTTTTCACTTTTCACTTTTCTCTATTCCATGCGTTTACCCCGACTCAAAAACTATAGCCACTGCAAACTGACTCCTTCATTCCTCGGCAAAGAGATCCATGTCGACGATGTAGTATATTACATCTCGCCAAAATCCGAATATGCTATTAAGAAAGCCGTAGTCATTGCCAAGAATGTCATTCAGCCGTCGCATCACTTCAGGATGTTTCCGATGGTTGAACTGACCTTGGACAACGGTGACGTGGTGAATGCAAATGACACCTTCCCCACCAAAGAGGCGGCTCTGGATTACCTCATATCCGAACTGGAGGCACAGATTCAAAATGGCAAGAACGCCTTACTGACGTTGCAGAATGAAATTGATTATGAGGAGAGGATACTTCAGCTGTTGAAAAAGAAAGAGCAAGGCTGGCAGCGGATTTCTGTAGTCAATAGTCTGTTATGAATAAAATGTTTTTCTTCCGCTGATGACAAATGCTCGCACGCGAAGTGGCGGAGCAAGTTCGTTTTTTGTGCAGAAAATCACTTGTACTGCATAAAAAAGTATAAAATTTATGCAATAGAAGATGTGAATTGAAGAAAAAACAGCTACGATACTGACACGTTGCTTAGCAGACTTAAGGGCTTATCTGATCAATAGCACCCCCTAAGAGATGTTAATAATATGGGGGATAGGTTTGAGCGAAAAAGTTGCCTTTATCCCAAGTCGTTCATTAGGCCGACAAATATTTATAATCCGGTTTTTTACGGTCTATCGACGAACCGATTTGGGTTAAAGGTTGGAAGATCCTGGGTATGGTTGCGTCGTCTGTTCGCGCGTGCAAAATATTTTCTTGAAAAAATGTCGGAATCTTACGCATTTTAGGTCTTACCTACTGAGTATCAAAGACTTTCGGTGCGTAAGATTCCGGTTTTATTCCCCGCTTTTGCGTGGGATTTTTTCCATTCGGCGAGGTTTCTCTACCCGAGATGCATGAAATGGGGCTATATCGAGCGTACGAGATAGAGGTCCGAGCCGTGGCCTCTGCGCACCTGGATTTCGGGGATGTTGCGCAGTTCGCGGCTGAATTTGTTCACGGTTGGCGGCTGCATGGAGGCTCCTGCTCTTCGCTTGATTTCTGCGAGGAGGGCCGAGCTGGATAGCCAGACGGCTCCCTCCTCTTTCTCGCTCGCGCAGATGGTGAAGAAGTCCCAGAAGAATGCCAGCGCGGATGAACGCATCTGGAACTGGCGGTTGTGCGCCATCAGCTGGGTGGTCTCGTCGGCATCCAGCCAGTAGCGGGCGTGGTTGTCCAGTTCTTCCATTGCCTGTGCATACAACTGTTCGTAGTTGGGCAGCTGACGCGTGTCGATGTCATCCGTCACGTTTACTGCGATGAACCGCCGTGATCCTGCAGGGTCGCTGAGCACATCGGACTGGTTGGTCGTGGCTATGAACGATGCCAGACGCGGCACATCCTCGATGACACGGGCGTAGGGTCGCTTCAGCTTCACCACGGGCAGCTGGATGAGGTTTTTCAGGAAACCCTCCTGCTTGCGGGGCGAGATGCTGTTGAACTCATCGAGGTTGATGAGCAGCGTCTGACCCATGGCCAGCAACACCGTCTTCTCCTCGCCCAGCGTCAGCGAATCCGTGAATCCCCACGAGCGCAGGTCGCGCGGCAGCAGCTGGCGGCAGAAGTCACTCTTGTGGAATCCCTGGCGGGAGATGAGCAGCGGCACCAGCGAGTTGCCGAAGCGGAGGTTGCGCCCTGTCCATTGTGCCACCATCGCCAGGAACCACGTGTGGAACCAGTCGGCCCATTGTGGGGTGTCGGTGGGCACGGTACGGGCCAGCGCCCGAATGTGGTCCTTGCCGTCCCACTTGCCGCGGCACTCGTAGAGGAATTCTCCAACGGGATTGTATTGCGGAATGCGCCGACGCCCAAGGACATAGGTCCAGAGGTCTTTTTCGCTCACGTTGATGTCCGCCAGGCGCATCTCTATGGTCATGTCGCTGACAACGCTGCGATCCACGGTCATCCAGGGTGCTGGCCCGCTGACATTCTTGCGGAACTCGGTGCACCCAAAGATGCTGTTGTGGCGGAAGACATAGCGCTGCTCCAACCTGCGAATGAGTTCGCGCAACGCGTCGCCCTCGCGGCGGGGCTTTTCCAGGATGGGATGATGGTCGGGCAGTTCATCGTCGTAGGTAGCTTCGACAATGCTGCGCACCACGTCCTCCTGAGCGCCGTCCTTGAACATCAAGTGCTGCCAGATATGTGCAAACGCCTCTTCCTGAGGCACCTGCTGCCGGCATAGCTCATGAGCGATGGCGGTGAGCAGGGTGGGATTCAGCGGGTCGCGCGGACTGATGCCCGTGGCTTCGTGTGCACGGCGTGCTGCATCACCATAGATGCGTTCGTAGATGGCATGTGCCTCCCAGTCCTCATCCTTCTGCCGATGCAGGGGTGCCGGGAGGTCGTCGTATGCGTCTGCTTCCTGAGCCGTCGAGGGTTGCAGGGTGACCTTGAAGCTGGCGGCGCGGAGGTCCACGTAGGGTGCAGCATCCAAGGGCATCAGCACCTCGTGGTGCAGGCCGCCGCTCTGTGTGACGATGGAGTAGTCCTGCAGCACCTTCGAATAAATGGGCAGCACCTGCTGGAATGCTGCTTCATAGAAGGCTTCTGCCTCGCCTTCGGTAGCCGGCAGCGAACCGTCGCGCTGCGCCACACGCACCAGCACCACCAGCGTCTGTCCGTCGGCAGCGACGAAGGCCGCCAGGGTCGTTGGCCACGACGCCGCCAGCTCTTTTGCCGAGCGCAAGGCCTCATCACCGCGCAGAGGTCCTACCTCCAGCACGACCAGCCCATTGTATGCCCGCATCATCAGCGCTCCGTTCTCCTGCCTACGCAGTTCCACGGCAGGCAGCACGCGCGCAATCTTGCTGTAGCGGAGGTAATATTCCGGATGTTCCAACCGCGGCAGATCGTTGCGGAACATGCTGATCAACCATTGGTTGTGGTCCTCCTTGATGTAGTCGAAGAAGGCATTAGCCTCTTGAGTTCTCTGGCGCGTCGCCTTGCGATCGTCGCCAGACAATATGGTGAATTTCATACGTAATAAGTTATTTGTCTAAAGAGATAAGTTGGTGATTTTCAATATTACAGCTGTTGCAGCTTAGGTCCAGGTATGGTACTTATTTGTACCACTGCTGGTACTTTCGAGTACCATTGCTGGTACTTTTGTGTACCACTGCTGGTACTCGCCCACTCACTTGGTCGTGAAGTCATAGACGTACTCTTCGCGGTCGAAGCGCAGCGGGGCGTCGTAGCCGAAACGGTGGAGGAGACTGGCAATCCACTCCTGATGCTGGGGCGTGATGGGGCGGAGGCCGTTGAAGTAACGGTAGAAGGTGGTGTGGCTGCCGAAGTGGCTTTCCAACATCGGGCGCATCTCCTGGTAGTGGTAGGACTTGACGCGGGAGAAGGTGGCTCTCAATCCCCACGCCATGCGCACGGGTTCTGCCGACACGAACTCCCGGCAGCGGTCACCCTCGCGAGCAGAAGGCATCACCATCACGTGGCGCATCTTGTCCTTGGGTGCCAGTTCAGCTACGCGGCGACGCAGGCAGGTGGAGCCCAGAGGGCAGTCGGTTTGGAAGCAGATGGCCCAGTTGTAGGGCGCATCGGAAAAGGATAGTTCTTTCATGAGAATAATAGCATATTAAAGGTAAAACATACGTTCTTTTTGATGACGTTCTTTCGTCATTGTTTCATGGTGCAAAGATACAACATTTTTTCGCGTTTTCCAAATATTTTTGCCATTATTTTCACAAAAATCTTACGCAAAACGCATTATTTTACGCAGAATCTTACGCACGCTAATTTGCTCTATTCGAACTAATTAAGTGCCTTATGCGTAAGATTCTGACATTTTTTCAAAAAATTATTCACGCGCACACGCGAGAACAAGAGAGAGAGCGAAAGAGCGAGAGTAAGAGTAAGAGAAAGGTGATTCGCAAGCATAGATAAAGGAATCCCCGCCGGATGCGTGTCCGGCGGGGATGTTGTATGCGGAAGAGGGAGGTCCGGGAGGCTGAAGCAAATCAGGACTGGGCGAACTTGGCAGCCTGCTCGGCGGTGAAGGTGGCATCTTCGAAGTAGTCGAGGCGCATGGCACGACGTACTTCGTCCATGGTCTGTGCACCAGCTTCGCGGGCGACCTCGGTGCCGCGACGGAGGATGTCGATGACGGCGGGGATGTCCTTCTCGAACTCAGCACGACGCTGGCGGATGGGCTCGAGGGTCTCCTGGAGCACGGCAGCGAGGAACTTCTTGACCTTCATGTCGCCGAGGCCGCCACGGCGGTAGTGGTCCTTGAGGGCATCGAGGTTTTCGTAGTCGGGCAGGTAGCGTCCGAAGTGCTCTGGACGACAGAAGGCATCGAGGTAGGTGAAGACGGTGTTGCCCTCGACCTTTCCGGGATCGCTGACGCGCAGGTGGTCGGGGTCGGTGAACATGGACTTTACTTTCTTCTCGACCTCGTCGGCGCTGTCCTTGAGGTAGATGCAGTTGCCGAGGGACTTGGACATCTTGGCCTTGCCGTCGGTGCCGGGCAGGCGGAGGCAGGCAGCGTTCTCGGGCAGGAGGATGTTGGGCTCCACGAGGGTCTCACCATAGATATTATTGAAGCGACGCACGATCTCGCGGCACTGCTCGAGCATGGGTTCCTGATCCTCGCCGACGGGCACGGTGGTAGCCTTGAAGAGGGTGATGTCGGCAGCCTGGGAGATGGGATAGGTGAAGAAGCCCACGGGGATGCTCTCGCCGCCAAAGCCGCGCATCTGGATCTCGGTCTTCACGGTGGGGTTGCGCTGGAGGCGGGAGACGGTGACGAGGTCCATGAAGTAGAAGGTGAGCTCGCAGAGCTCGGGAATCTGGCTCTGGATGAAGAGGGTGGACTTCTGGGGGTCGAGGCCTACGGCGAGGTAGTCGAGGGCTACTTCGATGACGTTCTGGCGCACCTTGTCGGGGTTGTCGATATTGTCGGTGAGGGCCTGAGCGTCGGCCTCGAAGATGAAGATTTTGTCGTAGAGGCCGGAGTTCTGGAGTTCGACGCGGCGGCGCAGGGAGCCTACGTAGTGTCCGATGTGGAGGGGGCCTGTGGGGCGGTCGCCGGTGAGGATGATTTTCTGTGTGGGGTTCATTGTTATTGTATGATTTTGGTTGTTTGTTGCGAGTGGGGGGGGAGGGAGATTCGCGCAAATATGCGCGACACCCAACCGAGGGAGGGCGGGAGGCCCGAGGGGAGAGGGGGGGAGGGAGGCCCGGGAGGAGAGGGAAGGGCGGGAAGCCCAAGAGGAGAGGGGGGGCGGGAGGCCCGGGGGGATTTTATTTGAAGAGGCGGTCGATGGTGTCTTGGGGGAGGACGGCCTGGATGATGTGGCCGTCGGGAGTGTGAACGGGGTCGGAGGAGGTGGCGAGCTGGCGGAGGAGATCCTCCTGCTCGACAGGCGTCAGGAGCTGACCCACGGGGATGGCAGCAGCGCGGGCGAGGGCGAGTGCCAGGCGTCCGTGGATGGCCTCGGAAGGCAGGGTGCCGCGGTCGGAAGCAGCGGCCAGGAGGTCTTGGAGCAGGTGCTGCGGGTCGAGGCCTTCGAGTCCGGAGGGAATGCCCAAGATGCTGACAGCTCCCCCGCCAAGGTCGCTGAGGTCGAAACCCAGGGACAGGAGGTCGGAGTGCACGGCAGCGAGGGTGGTGGCATCGGTGGCAGAGAGTTTGACGACATCAGGAAAGAGCAGTCGCTGGGAGGGTAGCGGTGCAGAAGCGGACTGCGCAAGGTAGCGGTCATAGAGCACACGGATGTGCGCACGGTGCTGGTCGATGAAGAGCAGTCCTTCGTCGGTGGCCGAGAGGAGGTACTGTCCGCGGTACTGAGCCAAGGAGGCAGCAGGGGCCGGGAGGTCGAAACCGGAGGAGAGGGCTGCGGCAGGAAAGGCGCTGTCCATGAATCCAGACTGCGAGTTCGGAGAACGGAAACCGGGCACAACATCGTCCATGAATCCCGGCTGCGAGCCCGATGGCGATGCGCTGTCCGTGAAGCCGGACTGTGTGCCGGAAGAGCGGGAGGCGGATGTGGCAGAGAGGCCTTCGTAGAGCTGCTCCCATCCAGAGGGAGCTGAGGGGCGTGCAGAGGGGGCGAAAGGATTGTAAGTGGGGTCCACCTGTACGACGGGCTGACGCGGAGCCGCCGTGGTGTTGTCCAGGGGATTGAAGACGGGGATGTCCGTAGGACGCCCCTCCGTGTCGAAGTCTATGGAAGGCACGGCGGCAAAACGTCCCAACGCCTCGCGCACGGCGGCCAGGAGGATCTGCCAGATGGCCTGTTCGTTCTCGAATTTGATTTCGGTCTTGGTAGGATGTATGTTGACATCAATCTCGGAGGGGTTGACGTCGAAGTATAGGAAGTAGGGCACCTGCTCGTCGGATGGAATGAGTTGCGAGAAGGCTTCCTGCACGGCACGATGGAAATAGGGGTGCCGCATGTAGCGGTTGTTGACGAAGAAGAATTGCTGGGCCCCACGCTTGCGCGAGGATTCGGGAGTGCCAACGAAGCCGTGGATGGCGACCATGGGTGTCTCGACGTCCACGGTGAGCAGTTTGTCGGCCAGGCGCGAGCCGAAGACAGCAGCGATGCGTCCCTTCAGGCTGGAAGGTGTCAGGCTCAAGAGTGTGGCACCGTTGGAGGTGAGTGTGAAAGCGATATCCGGATGCACGAGCACGATGCGCTCGAGTTCGGTAGTGATATTGGAGAGTTCGGTGTTGTTGGACTTGAGGAACTTGCGTCGCGCGGGTACATTAAAGAATAGGTTCTTCACGAGGAAGTTGGCGCCTACGGGGCATGCCACGGGTTCCTGCGAGACGACGCGTGAGCCCTCGAGGACCAGGTGCGTACCCAATTCCTGATCGGCGGTACGCGTCTGCAGTTCCACCTGCGCCACGGCAGCTATGGACGGCAACGCCTCGCCGCGGAAGCCCATGGTGGTGAGGGTGAAGAGGTCTGCTGCCTGACGGATCTTGCTGGTGGCATGGCGCTCGAAGGCCAAACGGGCGTCGGTCTCGCTCATGCCTGAGCCGTCGTCGATGACCTGCAGGCTGGTGCGACCGGCATCGATGGCGATGATGTCGATGCGGCGTGCGCCTGCGTCCACGGAGTTCTCCACCAACTCCTTGACCATGGAGGCAGGACGCTGGATGACTTCGCCTGCAGCTATCTGATTGGCGACGCTATCGGGAAGGAGTTGAATGAGGTCCATTGGGGTACAAACTTTGCTCAGAGTTATTGAGTTTAGAATTTAGAGTTGGGGGCTAGAAACGGAAGGAGCCGGTCATGAGGTAGTGCCAGAGTATGAGCAGCACAACAATGATGGCGATGGCCACGCCTGGGTGGAGGCGCCGGCGGTCGGGGTCTGCCTTGCGGAGATTCTGGGCGAACTTGCCGCGATAGGATTCAATATCGGGCACGTACTCAGGCTTCTCGCCCTTGGCGATTTGTTCCTCGCGCTTGGCCTCAGCAACGAGGCGGTCGAGTTTGTCCTGACGCTCGGAGGTGTAGATGTGGACGCCGCGGAAACGACGTGGGTTGCGGGTGGAGAAGAGGGACATTATTTAGTTTAGAGTTTAGAGTGGAGAGTTTAGAGTTTTGGGTTACTGGGCTTTCAGGCCCTTGGCACCTCCCGGTGGCCCTGCGCTTTTGCCGAGCATATTGGACTTGGGTTTAGAGTGCTGAACGGAGGCCTTGAGTTCCGTGCCGGGTTTCTTGGGGCGCCAGTTGAAGATGTCGTCTTTATCCAGGGGACGTACGTACTCAAACCACTGGAAGTTCTCGAGATAACGTACGCTGGGCTGTATGAGTGCGAGTGGATGGAGGCATCCATCGACCTGCCCAATAAACTTGATCTGGTCTACCTTCTTCTCACCCATGAAGAGCTGCAGGACAGGACCTTCGGCATGCAGCATGCCAATCATCAGGCTGTCCGAGTCGAAGGGATAGTAGTTGACGAGGACATTGCCCTCGACGATGGTGCGATCCATCTTCCCCTTGACGAAGAAGCTGCGCATGATGGCGCCGGTAATCTGATTGTAGCACATCGAATCTATGCGCTCCACGGAGAGGGCTTGGCGGATGACGTGGGTGCTGTCGACGGTGGAGTCGTTGACCCAGGCCTTGATCTCTTCACCCAAGAGCTGCTGGCCGTTCTGCCAGAGGATGGGGTCCTTGTACATCGTCATGCAGGAGTCCTTGGAGATGAACACCATGGAGTCACAGACTGCCTGGACATCCCGGCGATAGGCGCGGACGTGGTTGTAAGCCCGGATTTCGCGCCAGACGGAATCAACGGGGGCGGGAGAGGGGGAGGAGGCGAGGGAGTCTTGGGGAGATGGGGCGGCAGGGAGGGGGATGTCGGCGGACAAACCGCCGACAACAGGACGCGGGGGAAGGGAGTCCGGGGGGGAGGCGGGAAGGGAGTCAGGCTCCAGGTAGTAGGTGAAGAGCTTGAAGGTGTCGGCGTGGACGTAGAAAGTGTCTCGCTGGGAATAGTCGATGCAGACAGCGCTGTCGGCAGCTTCGGCATAGCCCAGGGAGTCGCTGTAGAGGAGGTAGTTGCCACGGAGCTCGTTGCGGTTGTCGCGGTCGATGTAGACCACGCGGCCATAGGCCTTGGAGAGGGTGCTGTCCGACTGGTAGTAGAGGGAATCGCCCTCGATGCTGACGCCTTTGTTGCTGACGATGGATCGTTCGAGGAGGTAGGCACGTTCGCCACGGGTGTCGTAGGTGCCGTTTTCGCTGTAGATGTGGTTGTCGCCGTTATCGATATTCGAGGGACCTACGATGCGGGCGAAGCCGGAACCGGTGTTGTAGTGCAGGGTGTCCGATACGAGGGTGGTCTTGGGACTCTTGAGATCCACGTTGTAGTTGAACACGGCCTCGCGGGTGGGCGGGCTGTACTGTCCCCACTCGCTCTCGAGGGTGTTGTCGCCATCGACCATGCGGCCTCCATTGAAGAAATAGCCGAGTTCGTAGAGGCGGTCGTAGTCCAGAGAGTCGCAATAGAGGCGGGTCTTGTTGTGGGTCAGGACCACATTGTAGCGTGCACGTGCCAGCTGGTCGGAGCCGTCGTAAAAGAGGACGTCGGAGACGAGCGTCAGCGTGTCGCCCTGATTCATGTGGACATTGCCAAAGGCATCGAAGGAGTTGGACTGCTGGTAGTAGAGCGCGCTGTCGCAAGTCAGGATGACGTCGTCGTGGCGAAAGCGGACGTGGCCCACCAGGATTTGTGCATCTCGATTGATGCGCTGGTTGAAGTACAGTTCGTCGGCATGTAGCAGATGAATCAACGACCCTTTCTGCCGAGGCTTTTCGTTGCCTCGGCGCGCCGGCGGCGCAGCTAAGATGCATATAGCCGCAAACGCCACAATCATGAAAAGGAGGTAGCGCGGTTTCAACAGCGACAGTCTTCTTTAGTCCTTAATCCATCCGGGATACTGGAACTCACAGTTCTGCCAGTCGGGATGGATGCGCACGTAGGTGGAACGTTGTTTCTCGCGAATCCATTTCTCGATGAACTCATCGGAACGGCGGTTGTGCACAATCTGCCTGAGGATCTGGAAGTCCTCAGTGATGGTGGCTGTGTGGGAGGGGATGCGGCTCTTGAGCTTGACGACGACGCACTGTGTCTTGCCGGCCTTGTCCATCATCTGGAAAGGCTTGGAAATCTCGCCGACCTCCATTCCTTCGACCACGCGGGCAATCTCCGTAGGCAATTCTGCCATACGGAAGCGGGAAGTACGCATACGCTCGCCGTTAGTGGGGTTCTGGGTGACGTTGAACATCAGACCGCGGTTGTTGCGCGAGTCCTTGTCGTCGGAAAGCAAGCTGGCAGCATCCTCGAAGGTAAACTTCTCTGCCTTGATGTCCGTCACGATGGAGTCCAGTCGCGAGAGGCCGGCCTCCACATCGCGGTCATCCACATGCACACGCTTGAGAATATGACGCAGTTTCAGCTTGTCGCCGCGCTTGTCCACGAGCTGGATGATGTGGTAGCCATACTGCGACTCCACAATCTTCGACACCTTCTTCGGGTCGGTGAGGCTCCATGCCACGTTGGCGAAGGCTGGATCGAGGTCCATCTTGCTCATGTAGTCCATTTCCCCACCCTGCCGGGCAGACTCGGTGTCGTCGCTGTACATACGTGCCAGTACGGAGAAGGTCTGGCTACCGCTGTTGATCTGCTCGGTGTAGTCGCGCAGCAGTCCTTTGATGCGGTCGATTTCCTCCTGACGCACCTTGGGATGCTCGGCCAGAAGTTCTACCTCCACCTGTGTGGGAATCAGCGGAAGTGAGTCCTCGGGGAAGTCCTTGAAGAAATGGCGTACCTCGGCCGGAGTCACCTTGATGTCCTTGGTCAGATGGTCCCGCACCTCGTTCATTATCAGATTAGAACGTATGAGGTCATAGGTTTCCTCACGGATCTGAGAAAGCGTCATTCCACGGTACTCCTCCAGTTTCTCCTTGGAGCCCGCATCCTGTACCCATTGATTAATAAACTGCTCCACACGTCGGTTGACGTTCTCTGCCGGCACGTCGATGGAGTCGATTTTTGCCTGATGCAGGAAGAGTTTCTGCAGGGCGAGGTTCTCGGGAATGGTGCAGTAGGGGTTTCCCGTGACGCGCTGCATCTGCTGGCGTGTCTTCTCCACATCGCTGCGGAAGATGGCCTCATCGCCCACGACCCATACGACTTCGTCGATGACATTGTTCATCTGTGCAGCGGCCGTCAGATGAAGCCCCACCAGAAGTGCAGCAAAAAGGTATTTGAGTCTCATTTTCAGTGTTTGTTAACGGTAGCTAAAGCCTCCTTGTAAATAACCACGGGATAGCGACGGCGGAGCTCTTCGACGAACTCCCGCTCCTTCGTAGCCTGATAGTCAGCCACGACCTGAGCGTTCACGTCGTACCAGTATTTGGGTCCCTTCTTCAGCAGGCGCCCCATCACGGCTGTGGCGGGATAGCGGGGATTCAGACGGGACTTGCCCTCGCGCACCTTGAATACCAGCGAGTCTACGAGAGCATTGTCGCCCTGGGTGAACATCCTGCGCTCGAAGCGCACCTGCACGGAATCCTTGTTGAACTGAGTCTTGACGATATCTGCCCATCGGTTCTCGTTCTTCTGCTTCTTCAGGGCTTTCTGTACCTGCTTGAGCACCTGCGCGTCCTGAGCCTGGAGGAGTGCTCCGGCGTAGGTGGGGCGCTCGAACGTGTAGTTCTTCTTGTTCTTCTTGAAGTAGTTCTCCAGAGCTGCGGTGTCCTTGGCAGCAGGCTCCCAGACCTGGCGCTGACAGATTTCATAAAGCAACAGGCCGTCGTGATACTCCTGTATGAGGTACTTCAGTTCGTCGTCCTGTGCAGCCAGGCGGTCGGACTCCTCGTCCATCACCTGCTCGGCAGTCTTCTGCCCGTCGCTGATCTTGACCAGGCTGTCGACCACGGCGCCGGCAATCTTGTCCTTCATTCCACGGGCATCGAGGAACTGGCGGATTCTGGGTGCCAGGGTGTCGTAGGGTTCCAGGGGCTTGGTATCCATCAGCTTGATGATGTGCCATCCCACGGTGGACTGCAGGGGCTGGCTTACTTCTCCGACCTGAAGTGCATAGGCAGCGTCCTCCAGCTCCTTCAGCAGCTGGTGCGGGCCAATCCATCCGATGACACCTCCGCGGCGCGCCGTTCCCTGATCCTCGGAACACTGCATGGCGACCTCCGCGAAGTCACGTCCCTGGGCCAGCACGGAATTGATGCTGTCGATACGCGCCTTGGCGGCCGTCTGCTGCTCGGGGGTTGCCTGCTGAATCATGCGGACAAAGATGTGAGCGGGCTGTATCAGCTGTTTGCCCTCGAGCTGGCGAAGCATATTGTCGTAGTAGGAGCGCACCTCGGCTTCTTCGGCTTCGGGAGTGACGAGGAGGGGACGGATCTGCTGGTCGCGATAACTGCGGAACTCCTGCTGGTAGCTGCTGAGGGTGTCGAGTTTGGCATCCAGGGCAGCTTCGACCTTCAGTTTGTAGTTAACAAAGAGTTCTGCATACTCCTCCACGGACTTCTTGTCGATGACGCCATCGGTATTGTTCTTGTTGAAGTTATACTCAAACTCGCTGCGAGTGACGTCCTTGCCATTTATCTTCATGACAACGGGGTCGGCAGACTGCGCAAAAGCGGTCTGAGCTAAAAGACACATGACAAAGGACAGAAGATACGATAACTGTTTCATTGTTCTCAATATCTCAATTTTCAAAATTCGATATCTAATTTTTCAATCTTACAATCTCAGAGTTTCCCCTTACTGAGGACGGCTGTAGTTCGGAGCCTCGCTGGTGATGGTAATGTCGTGGGGATGGCTCTCGAGGACGCCGGCGTTGGTGATGCGGACGAACTTGGCGTGGTGCAGGGCCTCGATGGTAGCAGCTCCACAATAGCCCATGCCCGAGCGGAGTCCGCCGATGAGCTGGTAGATGACCTCCTGCACGGTGCCCTTGTAGGGAACGCGGCCGGCGATGCCTTCGGGCACGAGTTTCTTCACGTCCTTCTCGCAAGCCTGGAAGTAGCGGTCCTTGGAACCGTTCTCCATGGCTTCCAGGGAACCCATTCCGCGATAGCTCTTGAACTTACGGCCATTGAAGATGATGGTGTCGCCGGGAGACTCCTCGGTTCCGGCCACAAGCGAACCCACCATCACGCAATATCCACCGGCGGCGATAGCCTTGACGACATCGCCCGAGTAGCGCAGGCCACCGTCGGCAATCAGGGGCACTCCCGTTCCCTCGAGAGCTTTGGCTACGTCATAGACAGCCGAGAGCTGGGGCACGCCGACGCCTGCCACCACACGAGTGGTGCAGATACTGCCCGGTCCAATGCCCACCTTGATGCCGTCGGCACCAGCCTCTACAAGCATCTTGGCTGCCTCGCCGGTAGCGACGTTGCCCACCACGATATCCACGTTGGGGAACGCTGCCTTGGCTTCCTTCAGTTTCTCGATGACGCCCTTGGAATGACCGTGAGCCGTGTCGATGACGATGGCGTCGGCACCGGCTTCGACAAGAGCGGTGATGCGCTGGAGCGTGTCGACGGTGACACCCACTCCGGCAGCCACACGCAGGCGGCCTTTCTCGTCCTTGCAAGCCATAGGCTTGTCCTTGGCCTTGGTGATATCCTTGTAGGTGATAAGTCCGATGAGATGATTGTCGTCATCCACCACCGGCAGTTTCTCAATCTTGTTCTCCTGCAGGATCTGCGCTGCGGCGAAGAGGTCAGTCTGCTGGTGGGTGGTAACAAGGTTCTCCTTCGTCATCACTTCTGCGATGGGACGTGTGACATTGCGTTCGAAACGCAGGTCGCGGTTGGTCACGATGCCCACCAGTTTGTTCTCCTTGTCCACCACGGGAATGCCGCCGATGTGGTACTCAGACATGAGGGCGAGTGCATCGGCCACCGTGGCATCGCTCAGGATGGTTACGGGGTGATAGATCATGCCGTTCTCAGCACGCTTGACGACGGCCACCTGGCGTGCCTGTTCTTCGATGGACATGTTTTTGTGGATGACGCCGATGCCACCTTCGCGGGCGATGGCTATGGCCATGGTGGCCTCGGTCACGGTGTCCATAGCTGCGGTGACGAAAGGCACCTTCAGCTCGATGTGACGAGAGAAACGAGTGGTGAGATCCACGAAGCGGGGGAGGACCTCGGAATAAGCGGGAACAAGAAGGACATCATCAAATGTGAGTCCATTCATAACGATGCGGTCTGCAATAAAGTCTGCCATAGGATAAAATATTTTGTTTTTATTGCGCGCAAAAGTAGTGTTTTTCCGCGAGACGGCCAAAACGAAAAGCAGTTTTAACCCCAGATTAACGCGGATTAACGTGCATTTCCCCTCTCCGCGACCTGCGAAGAGGGGAAATCAAGGTATTTTAGCATCGAAAAGCGGGACGAATCAGTTGCCCAATTCGCTGATGAACTTGATGCGGACAAGACGGATCTGGTCCTCGGTGTAGTCGTCCTCCAGTTCATCGAGGGCATCGTCGATGTCATCGGTTTCGCTCTCGCGGAAATACTCAAAAATATCCTCTATCTGGTCTGCATCCATGATGGAATTGAGATAGTAGTTGATATCCAGTTTCGTTCCGCTGTCGACGATGGCGTCCAGTTCGTCGAGGAATTCTTCGAAGTCCATTCCCTTGCTCTTGGCAAGCACTTCGAGATCCACCTTGCGGTCGATGCTCTGGATGATGCTCACCTTGTTCTTGCTCTTGTTGGCTACCGTGCGCACACGGATGTCAACGGGGCGGTCAATCTCGTTTTCCTCGCAGTGGCGGCAGATGAGTTCGCAGAACTCGCGGCCATAGCGTTTGGCCTTGCCCTCTCCCACCCCGGGGATGGTTTTCAGTTCGTCGATTGTCAGGGGATAGACGGTGGCCATGGCTTCGAGGCTCTGGTCCTGGAAGATGACGTAGGGGGGGATCTTCTTCGCCTCTGCCACCTGCTTGCGCAGGCTCTTGAGCATCGCCAGCAGCACCTCGTCGAGTGCACCTGTGCCACCTTCCATGTCGACATAGTCGCTCTCGAAGTCGTTGTCGAGGGAGATCATGAAAGAGTGCGGTTTGCGGATGAAGGACCGGCCTTCGTCGGTGAGCTTCAGCAGTCCGTAGTTCTCCACCTCCTTATAGATATAACCACCCAGAAGTGCCTGACGCAGCACGGTGTTCCAGTAGCGCGAATCCTTCTGGTCACCACAGCCGAAGCACTCGAGGTCGTCGTGCTTGTGGGCAATGACTTCCTCGGTGGGATTCCCGGTGAGCACATCCAGCACATGAGGCACCTTGAAGTTCTCTTTCACGTCGCGGATGACTTCCAATGCCATCTTGAGGTCGTCCTTGGCCTCGGTCAAAGCCTTGGGATGCAAGCAGTTGTCGCAGTTGTGGCAATTCTCTTCCGTGTACTCCTCGCCAAAATAATGAAGCAGCACACGACGGCGGCAGACAGAGGTCTCGGCGTAGGAAGCCGTCTCCTGCAGGAGCTGACGCCCGATATCCTGTTCGGCCACGGGTTTGCCTTCCATGAACTTCTCCAGCTTCTGGAGGTCGCGATAGGTGTAGAAAGTGATGCACTTTCCCTCGCCGCCGTCGCGCCCGGCGCGTCCTGTCTCCTGATAGTAGCCCTCGAGGCTCTTGGGAATATCGTAGTGGATGACGAAGCGGACGTCCGGTTTGTCGATGCCCATGCCGAAGGCAATAGTAGCCACGATGACATCGATGCGGTCCATGACGAAATCATCCTGCGTCTGGGTGCGGGTGGGAGTATCCATACCTGCATGATAAGCGCGGGCGTTGATGTCATTTGCCCGGAGCACTTCTGCCAGTTCCTCCACTTTCTTGCGCGAGAGGCAATAGATGATGCCACTCTTGCCGGGATTCTGCTTGATGAACTTTACGATATCTTTGTCAATATCTTTGGTCTTAGGACGTACTTCGTAGTAGAGATTAGGACGGTTGAAGGAGCTGCGGAACTCGTCGGCATCCGGCATTCCGAGGTTCTTCTTGATATCATCGCGCACCTTGTCGGTCGCAGTAGCCGTGAGAGCTATGACAGGTGCCACACCTATTTCGTTGACAATCGGTCGAATACGGCGATATTCAGGACGGAAGTCATGTCCCCATTCCGAGATACAATGCGCCTCGTCCACGGCATAGAATGAAATCTTCACCTGCTTGAGGAAATCGATGTTCTCCTCTTTTGTCAACGACTCTGGTGCCACATAAAGCAATTTCGTACGTCCTGCGAGGACGTCGCTCTTCACCTGGTCGAGCGCTGCGCGGTTCAGGGAGGAATTCATGAAATGGGCTATTCCATCGTCGGCGCTCACCTGTCGGATGGCATCCACCTGATTCTTCATCAGGGCTATAAGAGGAGATATGACAATGGCCGTGCCCTCCATCAGCAAGGCCGGCAACTGGTAGCACAGAGACTTACCACCGCCCGTGGGCATCAGGACAAAAGTGTCGCGCCCTGCGAGCAAGTTGTAGATGATTGCTTCCTGGTCGCCCTTGAAGGTGTCGAAGCCGAAATAATGCTTCAATTGAGAGATTAGGTCTACGTTATTCTTCATGCGTTCTTTGTAAAGTGCGTTACAAAGATATAAAAAAAACCTCCAATGGTGCAACTTTTCTGTAAGATTTTTCACAAAAAAAGCGCTTCCAGACCTCATTTTTTGAGATTAGAAGCGCTTATATAACAATTCTCCACCCTTTTTGGGGAGAATTTGTGTACTTTAACCGAAGATGCCCACCGTAGATTTCTCCAATTGCTGACGAGCATATTCACGCGTCACCCGGAACTCCTTAATTCCAGAGGAAGGAAGCTCGTACTGAGGGGTAATCATGATAGCCTCGACGATGCTGCGGAGACCTCGGGCCCCCAGCTTGAATTCCACAGCCTTGTCCACCATATACTCCAGCGCATCGTCGTCGAAAGTCAGCTCGATGCCGTCCATGGCAAACAGTTTCTGCTGCTGACGGATGAGTGAATTCTTGGGCTCGGTCAGGATATTGCGCAAGGCTTGGCGGTCGAGTTGGTCGAGATGCGTCAGCACAGGCAGTCGCCCGATGATCTCCGGAATCAGCCCGAAGGACTTGAGATCCTGCGGCTGGATATAGCGCATGAGGTCATTGCGGTCGATGTGAGCCACGTTCTCAATGGCATTGTAGCCGACGACGTGGGTGTTCATGCGCTGGGCAATCTTCCGTTCGATGCCATCGAAGGCGCCACCGCAGATGAAGAGGATGTTGCGTGTGTCGACGTGAACATAGTCCTGATCCGGGTGTTTGCGTCCTCCCTTGGGAGGCACATTGACGACGGTTCCTTCCAGCAGCTTCAGCAGCCCCTGCTGCACACCTTCGCCCGAAACGTCGCGGGTGATACTGGGGTTGTCGCTCTTGCGTGCTATCTTGTCGATCTCATCGATGAAGACGATGCCTCGCTGGGTTTTTTCCAAGTCGTAGTCCGCCACTTGTAGCAGACGCGAGAGGATACTCTCAACGTCCTCGCCCACATAACCGGCTTCCGTGAACACCGTGGCGTCCACGATGGTGAAAGGCACCTTCAGGAGTTTGGCTATGGTGCGTGCCAGCAGCGTCTTTCCCGTTCCCGTGGGACCGACCATGACAATATTGCTCTTCTCGATTTCCACACCATCGTCGGACGAGGGCTGAAGCAGTCGTTTGTAATGATTGTACACAGCCACACTCAGGTAGCGCTTGGCATCGTCCTGCCCGATAACGTACTGATCCAGATAGGCCTTGATATCAGCAGGACGAGGCAAGTCCTTCAGGCGCAGCCCCCCTACCGATTTCAAGGGGGCTTTCGGGGAGCCTTTCTCCTGTGTATCATGCTGCTGCAAAATATCCCAAGCCTGACGGAGGCAGTCGTCACAGATGGCGCCAGACTCACCCGTGATGAGCAGGCGTACATCACTGTCCGTTCGTCCACAGAAAGAGCAGCGTTGAACTTTTCTTGTCATCAAATAAAAACTCTTATTTAAAATAAGGTACGCACGCGCGCACTAAGCCTTGCGCTGCAGCACATTGTCAATCATGCCGTAGGCCTTGGCTTCCTCTGCTGTCATCCAGTAGTTGCGGTCGCTGTCAGCCCAGACCTTGTCGAACTCGGTGTGGCTGTGCTCAGCAATGATCTGATAGAGTTCCTTCTTCAGTTTCTGGATCTCGCGTGCTTCGATTTCGATGTCGGAAGCCTGACCGGAGACGCCTCCCAGCGGCTGGTGGATCATCACACGGCTGTGGGGCAGTGCGCTGCGCTTGCCCTCCTTGCCTGCCACGAGCAGGACGGCAGCCATCGAAGCTGCCATACCCGTGCAAATGGTCTGAACGTCGCTGTTCACGAACTGCATCGTGTCGTAGATTCCCAGACCTGC
>CACXXT010000015.1:41934-97633 GCA_902771725.1 uncultured Bacteroidales bacterium | reverse complement strand
GACCTCGGCGATGCCGACATCGACGATCCCAACTTCTGCGGCTTCGACCAGATTCCTGGCCTTGCCAGCCAGCGTCTGATGGCCGAGGGCTATGGTTTCGGTGCTGAGGGTGACTGGAAGACCGCCTGCCTCTATCGCACACTTTGGGTAATCCAGCAAGGCATGCCCACCGGCTGCTCCTTCCTCGAGGACTACACCCTCAACTTCGCCGGCGACCGCAGTTCCTGCCTGCAGAGCCACATGCTCGAAGTTTGCCCGCTGATCGCTGTCGAGGACAAGCCCAAGCTCGAGGTACACTTCCTGGGCATCGGTATTCGCAAGCAGCAGACTGCCCGTCTTGTGTTCACTTCCAAGACCGGTGCCGGCCTGAAGGCTACCGTTGTGGATCTCGGCAACCGCTTCCGCCTCATTTCCCAGGAGGTTGAGTGCATCGAGCCGAAGCCCATGCCCAAGCTGCCTGTGGCCAGTGCATTGTGGATTCCCCAGCCCACTTTCGAAATCGGTGCTGCTGCATGGATTCTCGCTGGCGGCACACACCACAGCGCCTTCTCCTACGACATCACCGAGGAGTATTGGGAGGACTTTGCTGAGATGACAGGCATCGAGTACGTGAAGATCAACAAGCAGACCAACATCGCTGACTTCAAACAGACCCTCCGCAACAACGAAGTTTACTTCATGCTGAACAAGGCACTTAAGTAAAGACCCACCCTACCCCTCCCATTGGGAGGGGAGGGCCTGCGGGCAAAAAGATAATTATATCATAACGAAAAGACAATGACCGCAAAAGAAATTATATCCTCTGGCAAGGCCATTCTTGGCATCGAGTTTGGCTCTACCCGCATCAAGGCTGTGCTCATCGACCCAGAGAACAAGCCCATAGCACAAGGTTCCCACACTTGGGAGAACCAACTTGTTGACGGACTCTGGACCTACAGCACCGAGGCCATCTGGTACGGGCTCCAGGATTGCTATGCCGACCTGCGCAAGAACGTCATAAAGGAGTACGATGTCGAAATCGAAACCCTAGCCGCCATCGGCTTCTCAGCTATGATGCACGGCTACATGCCTTTCAACGAGGCTGGTGAGATTATGGTGCCCTTCCGCACTTGGCGAAACACCAACACAGGAAAGGCAGCCGCTGAACTCAGCGAACTCTTCAACTACAACATCCCCCTCCGTTGGAGCATTAGCCACCTCTACGAGGCCATTCTCGACAACGAAGAACACGTATCTGACATCACCTTCCTCACCACTCTTGCTGGCTACGTACACTGGCAGGTAACTGGACAGAAGGTGCTCGGCGTGGGCGATGCTTCGGGCATGATTCCCGTAGATCCCTTCACCAAGACCTACGATGCCGCCATGGTCGCCAAGTTCGACAAGCTCATCGAGCCACGTGGTTTCTCTTGGAAACTATTGGATATACTGCCCAAAGTACTCGTGGCTGGAGAGAACGCTGGCTTCCTCACCCCTGAAGGCGCCATCCGACTCGACGTCAGCGGACACCTCAAGCCCGGCATACCCGTATGTCCTCCTGAAGGCGATGCAGGTACAGGCATGGCAGCTACCAACGCCGTTCGCCAGCGCACAGGTAATGTCAGCGCAGGCACTAGCTCCTTCTCCATGATTGTGCTGGAGAAGCCTCTCAGCAAGCCCTATGAAGTGCTCGATATGGTTACCACGCCCGACGGGTCTCTCGTGGCCATGGTACACTGCAACAACTGCACCAGCGAAATCAACGCCTGGGTGAAGCTTTTCAAGGAGTACCAGGAGGCACTTGGAATCAAGCAGTCCACCATGGATCTCTACTCCACCATATTCAATATCGGTGCACAGGGCGATCCCGACTGCGGAGGACTCATGGCCTATAACTACGTCTCTGGCGAACCCGTCACAGGTCTTATGGACGGACGTCCCCTCTTTGTCCGTTCTGCTAACGACAAGTTCTCCCTCGCCAACTTCGTACGTGCACAGCTCTACGGAGCCATCGGTGTGCTCAAGATCGGCAACGATATCCTCTTCAACGAGGAACACGTGAAGGTCGACCGCATCATGGGTCACGGCGGCTACTTCACCACCCCCAAAGTGGGTCAGAAGATGCTTGCAGCGGCTCTCAACTCTCCCATCTCCGTCATGGAGACAGCCGGTGAAGGTGGCGCATGGGGCATTGCACTACTCGCAGGTTTCATGGTCAACAACCCCGACAAGCTCGCCCTGCCCGATTATCTTGACAATGTTGTATTCGCTGGCAACACTGGTGTGGAAATCGCACCCAGCCCCGAGGATGTCGAAGGCTTCAACCGTTACATCGAGAACTACAAGCAGAGCCTGCCCATCGAGCACGCAGCAGTCGAGTACAAGAAGTAAGAAGACATGAAGAAGTTCATCATTCTCGCCATGGCCACACTCGCCTTCGCTGCCTGCAAGCAGACCGCGAAGAGCGGTGTCGAAGACGAGTCCGACGACACTCCCAAGAAGTCCGTCGTTGCCTACTTCTCCGCCACAGGAACCACCCAGGGAGTAGCCGAGTTACTGGCTCAGGCCGCCAATGCCGACCTCCTCGAGATAGAGCCCGAAATGGCCTACACCGATGCTGACCTTGACTGGCGCGACAGCCTCTCCCGCTCCTCCGTTGAGATGAAAGACGTGACATCGCGTCCCGCCATCACCACTGACGCCGATGCCGTGGCCGCCTATGACACTGTCTACGTCGGTTTTCCCATCTGGTGGTACACCGCCCCTACTATCATCAACACCTTCTTCGAAACCGTGGAGCTCACGGATAAAGTTGTCATACCCTTTGCCACCTCTGGTGGCAGCGGCATAGAGAAAGCCGTGGAGGATCTTCGAGCAGCCTACCCTGCTCTCACCATACTCGACGGCCGCACACTTAATGACATCACCTTCGAGGACCTCTCACAATGGGTCGAAGAACTGAAGTAGTGACCATCGCAGCCTGCCACTCCACTTAGTTTTCATCGCGGTTTTTCCGCGATGTTCTCTGATTCAAAGCAACCCCCGAAACACCTTCCGCTTTCGGGGTTTGCTTTCCCCAAAAACTCAAATCCAACAACAGACATCCCCTATGAAAAACTATCCCAACCTCAAAGGCACCCGCACCGAGCGCAACCTGCAAGAAGCATTTGCAGGAGAATCCCAAGCCCGTAACAAATACACCTACTACGCCTCAAAGGCCAAGAAAGACGGCTACGTACAGATTGCAGCCCTTTTCGAGGAAACAGCGGCCAACGAAAAAGAACATGCCAAGATCTGGTTCAAATACCTCCATGGCGGCAGCGTACCAGGCACCATAGATAACCTTGAGGACGCCGCCAGCGGAGAGAACTTCGAGTGGACCGACATGTACGCACGTATGGCACGTGAGGCACGCGAAGAAGGATTCGACGAGATTGCCGAAAAATTCGAGATGGTAGGTGCTATCGAGAAACACCATGAAGAGCGCTACCGCAAGCTCCTCGATAACATCCAGTCACAGCGAGTATTCTCCAAGGACGGCGATGCCATCTGGCAATGCTCCAACTGCGGACATATCGTCATCGGCCGTCAGGCACCTGAAGTGTGCCCAGTATGCGACCATCCTCAGAGCTACTTCCAAGTCCTAGCTGAGAACTACTAAACCTTTCTGACCGTCCCCACAAAAGATAAGTTTTTGATAACTAAATCACAGCAACATAATTCACGAAGGGGTGACTGGAATAAACCGTCACCCCTTCGCGCTTTTTAATGTTCATCTAACTCAAAATGCTGGTAATCCTTGCTATTCCTCCATGCACCGCCCCATGAAAAACCATACTGAGTGAATAATTTGTAGCATAAATCATTGCGGTCGATCTTATACTGAAACTCCCTCGTGCGGTCGCTCCACTGCCGCCCTGCAGACGGATGCACCATCAGTTGACCAGTCTTCCCAACCTTGCAATGCGGATTATACAGAGGGTTGACATCCACAGCCAACCCCATCGCATGTTTCGATAATTTCTTCGAACCCGCAACCTTGCGGTAACAGAAACACGATGTATTGTTCGCCTCCATCTGCCGCTCATCGTCTGCGTCATACACATCCGGCAATACCATCCGCTCTATCCCATACCCCGCTGCATACAACTGCCTCAGAATCTGTGCGACCATCCGTGCAATCTGTTTGTTACACACCATCTCTCCCATACGCATCACGCCATGTCCGTCATGGTGCAGCGCCCGGACTAATCTAAGATCCTCACGTCCGATGTACGGATTCCCCTGATACGACTTTCCCTGCATCTTCGACCAAACCCCATCCGGAATTTCCACAACCACAAAACAGCTGTCCGTTCCACCAATCAGCTCCACCGATTCTGCCGGAGCCACCTCCCCTGCTTGCCATAAAAGTTCCATATACTTTTTCCCACTCTCAGCCACCATGGCTGTACCAGAAGGTACAGATTTCCCATTCACCTGCGCAAACACATCACCTGCGGCCACCATTAGCGCCGCCACTAAAACTATCAGTATAACATTCCTCTTCATATCATTCGCATATTTATCTTCTTTTTTGCGCAAAAAGAAAATCCTCAGGTGATGTTCCTGCGGATTTCTTCTGGGTGAGCCTCTTGTCGGATTCGAACCAACGACCCCGAGATTACAAATCACGTGCTCTGGCCAACTGAGCTAAAGAGGCGGGTGGGAATGCGATCTGCATCGCGCCGCTACAACCAAGTACCCTTGCTGCGGTCAAGCCCTGGGGGATTCCGAGGGAGCTGGCCGTACAGGACATTCCCATGGATACTGCCTTGGAGCAGTTTACGCTGCCGGAATTGCAGCTTTGCGGAGAGAGCGAGATTCGAACTCGCGAACCGGTTTTGCCGGTCACACGCTTTCCAGGCGTGCCTCTTCAGCCACTCGAGCATCTCTCCTTGATGGCGTCCCTTTCGGAATGCGGGTGCAAAGGTAGCCTTTTCTGCTGACGTGACCAAACTTTTTTGAAGAAAAATGTTCTGAAAGTGTATTTTTCATGGAATTTGAGTGCCTCAGTGCGGCAAGAAGCAAAAGAGGAGTGCGAAAAGTCGCACTCCTCCATGTAAGATGTATGGATTCAGATAGGCCGAGAACTACTGCCCAATCTGTCCTTTGTAACTTACGAACCAACGTTTGGGATCATTAACTACACCTGCAAGACTGGCATTGCGTTTGGCAAGTTTCTCTGCCATATAGGCTCCAGGATTAGCGCTTCGGTAAGCAGAGCGCATAAGCCGGCCGAATCGGAATCCTTCGAAGGGTGTCTCGAGGGCAGATTCAACATCCAAAAGGCTGTCGACAACGACGAGTTGACGTGCACGCACCTGCGGGAGACCATACTCATGGTACCACTCATTTGCTGCAGCAACCCAGTCTGCATAAATGCTGTCGGAGTATGCCTTCATACGGGCATCAAACTGGCGGAGGGGCTCCAGACGACCTGTAGTTGGATAGTCATCAAGATTGATGATTTCTATGCCGTCTTTCTCTTTAGCCCATGCGAAGAACTCAGTATTGGCATCCACAATCTTGGGCAGATCTTTGCCGGAGTCGGTGAAACTGGAGACCACCTGCACATAGACAGGGGGCTGCACAGGGTAGCCGCCGCCGAGGGTAAGGTCAGCCGGGATATCGTTGGAAGGTGCGTAGTACTCTGGGTTGCGGGGGTAGAAACCGCTACCACGCGAGTGGATGCCAATCTGGTTGACGTCCTGTGAATTCTCTGTGAGATCGTAGGTAACCGTGACATCTGTGCCAATGATAGTGTAGTTAAGAACACGAGTCTTGAAGAATCGTGCGGGGAAGTCGAAGTACTGGACAAAGGTGCTGTCTGCCGTCGTCTCACACTCGCGGAGCACTTCGTTCTCAATGACTGTGTTATCCAATCCCACGGTGAGGATGGCCAGTGCAAACTTCGGAAAGCCTGCCATATTCAGGGCCTCGGCCATGCGGAGGTAGACTTGTCCGGTTCGATAGACTATGACATCCTGCGCCATGTAGGTCTTCCAAATGGTCTGAGATTCCCAGTCGTTATCGCGTAGGCGATTCAGGCTAAGGTTGGCAGCCAGACGGAGGTCGCCAATGTAGTGGCGGAGCACGCGGGTCTCATCAAGGGCCATCTGTGGCACGAAAGCGTATGTAAGCTGAGAGCCGTCATTGTAGATCTGTCCGTAGACCTGGCTGTCGGAGTAGTCGTAGCAGGCCTGTGAGGGAGAGATACTGGCCTCCACGTTCTCATTTTCGCGGTCATAATTGTACAGCACGCGGAGTTCATTGTAGTTGTCCTCAGCTGCGAGGGAGTCCATGGCGATAGCAGCAATGACTTCGCTGTTGGAACTGCCGAAGGAGGTGGTGCTCCAGTAGGCATTACCGATGTTTGTGACGTTGAAGTTACTGGTGATGAAATTGTTCACAGGCCAGTAGGTACGGCTGCTGGAAGTCACGGTCTTCTGCTTGTAACCGCTGTTGTTGTCCACACCGAGTTCGGTAGGCAACCAGCTGATGTAGTCGTAGTAACATTTGGCAGCCTCAGAGGCAAGTGCCTTATCACCACCGCGCAGGCTGGCGCTCCATAGATAAAGGTCTCCCAGCACGAGCTGGATAGGCATCACAGCCATGCGGGAAGGCATACTGTAGCCGTAGGTTTCGTGATGGTAGGGATAGGCAAACCAGGAGACATAGGGTTTGAGATCCTCTATGAAGTAGTCGCAAATCTGCTGGAAGTTCTTCTTCTGGGAATTGGAGAGAATCTCATTAGCATCATCGAGCGAGAGCACCGGCTCTGTGACCAGAGGAATGTTATCTCCGTAGACCTGCGCAAGCTGCAGATAAACCCAAGCGCGGATGGCACGCACGGCGCAGTACTCTGCCTGGAAGACACGGAAGTCATAGGCAGAGAGTGTTGTGGCATCGTAGCGGCGCTCCATGAGGGTGGTATCGGCATTGGCCAGATAGTAGTTGCAGTTGTTGATTACTGCATAGTAGTCACGCGGGTTGTTGTAGGCATTGGAGTCCGAGACCTCGAAGTTGGCGATGGCCTTGAGGTCGGCGTTGGCATTGCTATTGACCACAACCAGGTCGCCGCGGAGCTCTCCATAGAGGTTGGTTCGCACGGCAATCTTCTGCAGTTGTGCGAGTATGCCTACGAAAGAGTTAACGGTGTCGGTGCCTTGAGTGAGGTGGTTCTTGTCGGCGTAGAGGACATCGTCGTTGCCCATATCGAGCATATCATCGCAGGAGATGATGGATGCTCCCATCATTGCCAGCAGAGCCAGGGGCAGGATATATTTGATACGTTTCATTGTTTAATTCGGATTTACGGTATATCGAAATAACGGGATATCGGAATAACGATTAACGTTTTAATATTAGAGGTTGATTTTCACACCAACGTTGACAGTGCGTCCCTGAGAGACCCATCCGGCGTCGATACCCTGTGAAATGACACTATTGCCCATAGAGAACTCAGGGTCTGTGCCGAGATAGCGGGTGAGGGTGAAGACGTTGGTGGCGTTACCCCAGACGGTGATACCCTGGATGTATGTGTTGTTGATGGGCAGCTTGTAGCTGAGGGTGATATTCTTCAGGCGGAGATAGCTGCCATCCTCAATCCAGCGGTCGGAGAAGGCACTGTTGCCCATCGGATCGCCATAGGTGGCACGGGGGATGTCAGTGGTCTGACCCTCGTAGCTCCAGCGCTGGAGCATGGCTGTCGTCTGGTTCATGAAGCGCGAACCGGACTCAAGCTGCTGGCGCATGTAGTTGTAGACATCACCGCCGAGGCTGTAGTTGAAGCCTACATCAAGAGTGAGGCGCTTGTAGGAGAGTGACGTCCAGATGTTGCCGTAGATGTCAGGATTGGCATCGCCGATGATGGTGCGGTCGTTGTCATCAATCTTGCCGTCACGGTTCTGGTCGATGTACTTAACATCACCTGCAGCGAAGTAAGTCTTGCTGACACCGTCGGATGCAAGACGGTAGAGCCCATCGGCTGCTGCCTCAGTGCTGGTGGCGTAAACGATGCCGCCAGACTGTGTCTCTGCAGTCTTAAGACCATAGAACTGGTTGATGCTGCTGCCTACCTTGCTACGGATAGTGGCTCCGAGTACTGTGTGGTCCTGATAAGCGAGGCCGTCAGGCAGCTCGGTGAGCTTGTTAACGTAGTGACCCATGCTGGCTCCCATGCTCCAGTTCCAGTTGTTGCCGGAGATGAGGTGTGCGCTGACGTTGACGTCGAATCCCTGATTCTCAAGCTTACCGCTGTTGCTCCAGTACTGGGCAATACCTGTCAGGAAGTTGGAACTACGCAGGGTGAGCAAGTCACTGGTCCAGGAATAGAAATAGTTGAATCCTGCGGAGAGGCGATTGTTGAGGAAACGGCCCTCGATGCCGGCGTTGAAGCGGCGAGTGGTTTCCCACTTGAGTTCGGTGTTACCGATGTTCTCGAAACTCAGGGCAGGCGTAGCGCTGAGGAAAAGGCGGCTCTTAAAGTAGCTCTTCGAAGCGTCGTAGGGCAGACGATCGTTACCGCTGAGACCATAACCAGCCTGCAACTTCAAATAGTCCACTCCAGCGACGTCGAACCAGCGCTCATTGGTAATTACCCATCCTGCCTGAATACTCGGGAAGATACCCCATACGACTCCTGCGAGTTTCAGCCCTTTGGCATCGTGGCCGAACTGGGAACTGGTCTCCATGGCGATGTCGCCTTGGAGGTAGTAGCGGTTGGCGTAGTTGTACTTGGCCTGTCCGTACCACGAGAGGCTGGCCCAATTCTCGCGACTGCCGTCAATCTGCTTCTGCTCGGTACCGGAAATCTGCGGAGTCTTGTCGTTGCCGGTGTTATAGCCGCTCTGCTGGGTGAGATAGTAGCCTTCATTCATATAGCGGAAACCGCCGAGAAGGTCAATGCTGTGGGCGTCGTAGCGGTTCTTCCACTCCACCTTGGTGTCGCTGAGGACACTGTTTTGGCGAGAGTAGAGCGAACCGATCATGTTCTGCATCTTCTGGTGGAAAGCCTCTACCCAGAAGGCAGGAACGCCGTTCATGGGGATGTATCGCTTCTCATTTGTGTTCACAAGAGAGTAGCTGAAGAGGGACGAGAACTTCAGGTGCTTGTTGGGATGCCAGGCGGGAGTGATGGAGAGGTTGACGTACGAGTTATCGTAGTAGTTCTTGTTCTGCGCCGTGGCATACTCGAGGATTGCTGTGGGGTTCGACAGCTGGTAGTTAGCATTTCGCAGCTGAGAGATCTCAGAGAGGTAGTCCTCATCATTGATGTCAAGGTGCGCCTTGGAAATAATGCCAGGGCCATTGTCCGAAGCCACAAAGCTGTACGGAGAGAGCATCGGGCTTTTGGCATAGCCGAGGAAGTTCAGCGAGGTGATCGTACTCTGGTCGTACTCCTCAGGAGCGCCGAGGTCATAGAGCTTACGCGTGCTGTTGCTGAAACTTGCGTCAAAGCGGACGTCAATCCAATCGGTGATCTCGATATCCGTGTTGAAACGGATATTCAAGCGATTGTAGTTCATCTCTTTTATGACCTCGTCGGCATGGAGATAACCGATGGAAAGCATATAGTTAGCCACGTCGCCACCACCTTGTACACTCAGTCCATAGCGCTGGGCGACGGCAGCGTTGTAGGCTTCCTTGGTCCAGTCTGTGTTGTTGGCGTACTTGTTGTAGTAGTAGTTGTAGTTGTAGGGATCGACGGCATTGTAGGGACGTTCGTCCAGGAACTTGAAACTCTGCATCTTCGTTCCCGTGCTCTGCATGAGGGAGCTTGCATAGGTCTTGAACTGTGTGCCGTCCATCATGCTGAAATGCTTGGGAATGAACTCCACACCCACGTTTGCCGTGGCGGCAATGCGGGTGGCGAGGGAGGTGTTGCGCTTAGTCTTTATGAGAATCACGCCGTTGGCACCTTTGGCACCATAGAGGGCTGTTCCGTTGCGCATGACCTCCACGCTCTCAATGTCGTTAACATTGAAGTTCGAGAGGATGTCGTTGTAGAATCCAGAGTGAATCATCTGGCGGTCGTACTCCATCTCCGTGATGACACCGTCAATGACCACCAGAGGCTGTGCGCTACTGAGATAGCTGCCAACGCCGCTGACCTGCATGTATGCGCCGAGTCCGTTGATGCCGCTGCGCTCTGTAGTGCGCACCTCCGCTCCGAGCTGGTTCTCTATCTCCGTTGCGATATTGGCAGCAGAGGAGAAATCGAAAGCTTTGGCTCGGGCATGTCCGAGGATGTTGTCGTCTTCGCCGTATAGGGCACGGGCAGCATCGCTCTGCATGACAATGTCTCGGAGCTTACCGCTCTCGTTCAGTCCCACGCGTACCTTATTATATCCCGGGATGGTGACCTCAACGGCAGAGCTGTAGAGAGGCACCTGCAGACGGAACGTTCCGTCTTCATCGGTGAGTGCCGAATATCCTGTTCCAGCAGTGGACTGTACGAGCACACCTGCCAGGGGTGCCTTGTCCTGCTGGCTCACTACCCTACCCGAAATCTCGCGGGTGGGTTCCTGCTTCTTGATTCCCTTACGCACGCGCTGCACGGCAGTGGTGTCGATTTCTTCTTCCTCGACTTCATCCTGCGCATAGCCCGCAAGAGGCGCAGCTACCAGAAACAGGGAGAGACAAATATAGCCTACTGTTTTCATTGTTAGTTGTATTCTTTCAGGTTAGACAAATCGAGCTCGAAGCTGTTGGCTTCCTCCGCGGTCTCAAACGGAATGTAGATAAGGCGGTTGATGCGCAGCACATTCGTCTGCCCACGCAGACGCATACCCACGCTGGAAGCGCTGGAAGCGATGCTGTAGCGGATAACAGGTTCGTTGTTGTAGCTCAGGAAATTGTAGGAAGAGAAATGGGGATGCATGGCCTTCTGCAGACAGATGACCTCCACTTCGCGACCCGAGGAAAGGAACTCCGTGTCGGAGTACTTGTGGGTCTCGCCGGCGGGAACGGTCAACAGGTGGCCGGTGCCCTTTGCGGCATCGTAGCGGGTAGCATCCATGTTCTGTGTCTCATAGAGAAGGTCTTCATTGGGGTACTGCTGGAGGAAGGCGCTGTCGGTCTGGAAACGGCTTCCGCTGCCACGGTAGCTCTCGCGGGCGTACTCCAGACGCTCGTGGAAGTAGACCTGGAAGGGCACGGGCTTCACCTCTGTGGGATCATAGCCGTCACGCGAGAAGAAGGAGGGTACAGTGACGACGTAAATGTTGTAGTAGAGGTTGGCGAACGTGTTGGGCAGGTAGAAGTACGCACGGCTGGTGATGTTAGCAGGCGAGAGACCCTGATACGTCAGCGGGGACAGTTCGAGGTAGTTCTCACCACGAAGCAGGTTCTCCTTCTTCATCTGTTCGATTACGTAGTATGTGCTGTCGTAGGTGATGGTATCAACCAGGGTGCGAATGGATGCAGAGGTGGAGGGATAAATCTCACCGCTGTATGCCAGCTTTGCTACCTGGAAATCGCGGGGTGAAGTGGCGCTGAGGAAGCGGGGTTCCAGGAGCGTCAGCTTCGGATCTATGCGACCCTCGTTGTCCTTGTACACACGGCCGTTCGAGCAGTACCAGGGGACCAAGCTGCCCAGCAGGGCGGTCTTGTCGAAGACGTTGAGTCCATAGTAGTCCTTGTGGCGGACATACATGGTGTTCGTCAGCGTGTCGGATTCCTCCACGGTCTTGCCGCGCTGGTCGTTCATGTTGAAGAAGCGGCCGCTGATGATAGCCATCTTGGCGTTCAGCTGAGCCACGCTGTCGCGATTCTGGATGTCGGCGACATAGTGGAACATCGGGGTGAAGCGCTCCAGTTCGCGCTTCCACACCTCGTTGGTGGGAGCCAGGAAGAGGTAGGCGCTGTCCTCGCGGTTGATCCATCCGAGCTGATAAAGCTGGTTGGAGAGTGTCAGCACAGAGTCGGCATAGACGATACGACCGTCCACGATACCGCGCTGCACGCTGGAAGCCTCGTCGAGGTTGTACTGGTCCAGGAGTTCATAGAAGCTGGACACACTGTCGAGGTCTGCATCCAGTGCCAGACTCTCACGCACACTGGGCGAGAAGGGCTGCAGGCCATTGAGGACAAAGAGCACACCGTTGTTGGCAACGATGTTCTTACGCTTGAAGCTGATGCCGTTGAAATCGTTCTCATGCAGCTGCACGTACTTGCCGTTCATGAGTCTGAGCGAATCGGAATAGCCTTCGTAGACCGTGCGGCCGTAGAGTGCCATGTGGTTCTGCAGGAACTGGGTGATGGCCTTGTTGTCCTTGTCCTGGATGTATCGCTGCGAACCGTCGGGCATCGTGATGATGGTCTGCTTCTGCATCCGGTAGAGGGCGATGACGCTGTCTGCCTGAGCAGCGGTGAGCGTGGGTGCCCAGACCGTGAGAGCCTGGCTGCCATCGAGGACCTTGTCATAGCCCGTGTTGTCGAGCACTCGGACAAACTCCGCGAGCGAGGCATCGGCCTTGATGAGCTCATAGAGTGAAGGCTGGTCGGCAGCCGTCACATTGCCATCGCCTTCGTAGTGGTCGTTCCACTCGTCGACACAGGAGACGAGTCCCATAGTGCCGGCTGTCAGGAAGGCCGTGGCCAAGAGGGTTATATATCTGAATGTTTTCATTGCTGATGAAATTCGGGTTAAAGAAAACTATTTGTAGAGCCTTAGTTATCGTCCTCGGCAGCATCCTCGCTGTCGACACCATAGACACTCTTCGGCACAATCTCCAGGTAGTCAAGCATCAGCTCTGCACCACCGATAGCCATGACGGAGCGAATGCGCATGGTATGCTGTTTGGCTCCGTCGAGATAGCCTTCGAAGAGCACTTTTCGCACATTGCGCGCGGCCTCGGAAGCGGCTCCTGAGTTGTTGGTTCCAAGCTGCAGATCATCCAGAACTTGGCTCTGGTGGTTACCGCTGGTCCAGGAATAGCGAGTAGAGCGTGGAGCGTGATACCATCCTAGGTTGTGCATATCCTTCTTGGACTGGTCGATGCGTGATTTCTGGCTTCCTGTCGGAGTGCCGGTTCCAGGAATGGACACCCATCCGCCGATGCGCTGAGCGAAGATGCCGTCATCTGTGTTACGCATATCGAGAGGAATTCCCTGAGGGATATTGTCAACATAGAACTGGGCGATACCTCGGTTGGCCATGGCGCAGAAACCGAGACGGATTTGATACTGACCGCTGGGCACACTCGGCAGGTTGAACGTGATGTCGTAAGAGTCGTTGTCAGACCGGAGGTTCAGCTCATCGCCCTCGTAGCTCCAGAAATAGTTGCGGCAATTCTGCAAGAAGAAGTCGCCGTCCTCCGAGAGTTCCACATTGTCAAGATATCCGGGAGGGAAGATGTAGTTACGAGCAGGAGCGTTGGGGTCTTCGGTTGGAATACCAGCTCCATGGGTTATGGTGGTACGCAGGTCGTTATTCATGAACTCGGGGAAGAGTGTATAGAGATCCATGCGCATACGAGCGTTGAACACCGTCTCGCGGGTCTTCTTTCCGTAGTCTATCAGGCGGTCGATGTAGTAGTACACTCCGTTGATGGCCTCCTGTGTGTAACCCTTTGCCACTGAGGGGCTGACGATGGCGCCGCGATGATTCAGGGCCGGACGCAGGGGATCGTACATTCGGTTGAGGTACAGGGTGTTTGGGCGGGCATCACCACGATAGCGATTGACGGTGGCTGAAATGTGCTCCACCTTCAGAGTCGAAAGCGGGCTCATGGTGCTATACCACTCGGTGGAGTTCACCAGAGCGTGGTAAATGGAGCAGTTCGTGTAGAGCTTGTTGTACATACCCTTGCGGTTGAGCAAGTGGTAGGCGATGAGCTTGTACAGGGGGTTGCGGGGATCCTTCAGAGCCTCGGCGTCCTTGCCGTAGTAGTCGGATCCAGCTCCTTCGGGATAGACGAAGCAAGCGTAGTCATAAAGATCCTCCCACGATGTGATATCGCGGTTCCAACCTGTCTCGGCAGCGTACTGACTGTAGTTGGCCAGGATGCTATCGGGCACGCAGAAGGCGGTGAATCCGAAACGGCGCTCTTGTGGCACATGGCAGTAGTCACGCTGGGCACCAGAGAAGTAACCCTCTTCACGTTCCATCTTCTTCTCATCGCGCCAGTAGTATGGGTCGTAGCTGGCATCTTTGGTCCGATACATCTCCCGAGTCAAGCCCGTCATCTCCAGACAGAGGTTGAAGAGGCTGATATTGGGATCATTCTTCAACAACACAGGCAGCGTCTCGGAAGATGAAGCCACGAGGCCGTCAACAGGATGTACGACACCGTTCTCAACGGAGTCATTTTGGAGGGCATAGATGATTGTACCGGTCTTGTTGATACGGTAGGTGGTCGCGGCGACTTCCTTTATAGTACCATCGGCCTCCTCCTGCTCCACGGTGATGGGCATGGCCTCTATACTGAGATATCGGCCAAGCAAGTTGGTAGAGGCGAGCCAGGCAGTCTTCTCGACATTGGCATTCTCGTCATCACCGGCCTGAGCGAGTTCCTCACCCAGTTCTGTGGTGAAATACATACGGTCGAGCACGGCCGTACAAGTGAGGGTATCGCAGTCTTCAACGGAGAGCTGATCCACGGAGCTCAGGCCTCGGGACTGCAGGTACTCGCGCACGGCTGCGTTGGTCGGCGCAAAGCAGGTATAGGTGCCATAGGTGGAGAAGAGGTCCATCTTTCCGGCACGTTCCACGATGGCTGCGAACTCAGAGAAGTCCTTGTTGTTGCGGAGCCAGTCACTGAGCATTTCTGCCTTGTAGGTGTAGAGGTCGTCTGTGGCGATGTCGTCATTGCACGAAGTCAGTGAGAGGGCACCCACAGCCAGCGCTCCTACGGCGGCCAACCATGTAAAATAGTGATTTATCCTTTTCATAGTCTTCTATTATGCTGATATTATTTATTCATTTCGATGCCTTCACTGGATTCGTTCTTGTAGATAGCCTTCTGGGTGAGGTTGGTGTTCACCTTCATCTCCTCTTTGTTGTAGGGCCAGAAGAGGTGAGACATGCTTGGGAATCCACGATTGGAGCTTGTGCCACCTGTTGTCTTGGACGACGGCACGTTGGCACGCAGGATGTCGGGTTTCCCATCACGATACGCATAACGTACGAGATCAAACCAACGCTTGCCCTCAAACATGAGTTCGCGGTTTCGCTCCTTCATGAGGAAGGAAATCATCAAATTACGCGTTGCCAGTGCTGGTGCATTGGTGGCCAGTTTGCGGGACTCGTCGGAAAGCGAACGGAAATTCACAAGGTAGATAAGGTCAAAGGCCTTGTGCATTAATTCTGTGTTCTCTGGAGTATTTTCATCAGTGGCTTTCTGAAGCAGTGCCTCAGCCTCCATGAGCATGACGTCTGTCAAGCGATAGAAAATCCAGTTGCGGTTGAATTCACGATCGAGGGTGAAGGCACTAGAGAACGGAATCTCGGTGTTGGCACCATCAGCAGTAACGTTGAAACGCTCAGCCACCAACTTGCGAATGTAACCAGTACTGTAGTCATTACTCTCAGGACCAATCGTGTTGAAGAAACGCAAATCATACTGGTGCTGGAAATATACCCATGCCTTGGATTTGACGTCGCTGACAATGCTGGGGTTGGCTGTCAGCCATCCTGAACCGGTGTTGGTGGGACCAAGGTCCTTGTTCGTATTACCGGAGCCATAGAATCTGGCAAGCGACATACTCTTGACGAAGCTTGTAGCATTGCTGTTCCAGTTGAAACTCAGCTCAAAAATGCTCTCGAAGCTATTGCCAGTTCCAAAGATGGCGTTGAATGCCATGGAGGGATTCTGGCGAGGATTGTCATAAAGATAAGCCACACGTCCGTAGGGTGCAGGAGTCATCTCACGTGGAGTACCAGAGGTTGTGCTACTGGAGGTCTGCGTGCTGTAGAACTCCTTGTAGTCAGCTGCCTTGCGGTCCATGATCTCCTCGGCACAAGCGATGCACTTGTCCCACTCGCCAGTCCAGAGGTACATGTCGCAGAGCATGGCATCGATGCCGTAGCGGGTGATGCGGTTGCAGTTGCTATTGTACATTCCTCCGATGGCGTCCTGATTGGTCACGGGATAGCGCGAGATGGCATCGTTCTTCACGGCCTCAAGGTCCTTGATAATCTCCTTGAGGATGTAGCTGAAGCTGCTGGGAGCGAGGTAGTGAACTTCGTCTTCCTGCTGCACACTCTCGCGGTAGAAAGGCACGTCCTCAAAGGCACGGATGAGGTAGAAATAACAGAGGGAACGCAGGGCCGTCACCTCGGCGATGGTGGCACGTACGTCACTCTCGCGGTACGAGGGATCCTTCTGGCTCACGATGGGTGCCATGCGGATGATGGTGTTGCACTTGTTGATGACGGCGTAGAAACTGCTCCAGTTGGTAAACTGGTTCGTCGACAGCAGATTCTCGCGCAGCGTCTGATAGAGGTCGTAATGATCGTTTTGCACGTTGTTGCCTGGGAAGATGTTGTCGCTGCGGAGCTCTCCCCAGACGATGCAGCGGTTGATGAAGTCCTCGCTCTGCATGGACGCATAACAACCAGCCACCATCTGTTCGATGTCTGTCTTCTCGTTCCAGAAGTTGTCCTCCGTAACAATGTCGCGGGGTTCAATCTCGAGGAAGTCGGCACATCCTGCTGCAAGCAGACCGACACAGGCGGCCAGCGCAGCTCTCTTTATATTATTATATAGGTGTTTCATATCTTCAATTCTTGCTTGATGTTAGAAACCAATGGTGAGGCCTACGGTGTAGGACTTCGAACGCGGAGTCTGCGAGCCGTCGGTGGTGACGCCGTAGCCGCCGTAGCCGATTTCGGGATCCACTCCGGAGTACTTCGTCAGGCAGAAGAGGTTGTTGGCGCTGGCGTAGAAACTCAGCGTGCTCATGTGGTACTTCTTCAGTTTCTTCGGGTCGAAGCTGTAGCTCAGCTGCAGGAAGTTTAGGCGCAGGAACGTACCGTCCTCGACGAAGCGGTCGCTGATGAGCGTGTTGTAGTTCGTACCATTACCGAACATAGCGCGCGGGATGGAGGTGATGTCGCCTTCCTTGCGCCAGCGGTAGTTCACGGCTTCGCTCTGGTTGTTGTTGCTGATCATGGACTCCATGTCCAGACGGGCCATGTTCAGGATGTCGTAATCGATACGGTAGTTGAAGTTCGCGCGCAGGGCCAGGCGGTCGTAGTGCAGTGTGAAACCGAAACCGCCAGTCAGACGAGGCAGAGAGTTGCCCAGGTACATGATGTCGAGCTGGTTGATGTTACCATCGTGGTTGACATCCTCATAGATGGCATCACCACCCTTGAAGGTGTAGCCGGTGCCCGAGGAGGTCTTGTAGGCAAAACGTGTCTGGATGGGATCACCCTGGGCGTCCTTGACGTAGGTTCCGTCGGAATTGAGCACAATGGGATAAGTCCACCCCTTGTTCAGGTTCTCCTGCAGACGGTCCACGGTGGTGCCATTAGCCTTATTGGCGCGATTATCCTCGCGCACGATACGGCGGGCGGTGTCGTAGTTGTACATGTAGACACCTTTATACTTGAATCCGTAGATAGAACCGAAGGGGTTGTTCAGCTGCACGCGCTGCAACACGCTGCGGTTGTTCTCCGTCCAGTCGATGTTCAGACCTGCAAGGATCTGAGGATCCATGGCGGTGATGACATTGCGGTTGTTGGCGAAGTTCACATAGGCATCCATGTAGAACTTACCCTTCTTCAGCAGGCGTTCGCCGTCAATCTGGAATTCCCAACCTTCGTTCTTCATGTCGCCCACGTTCTTGTAGGTCAGGGCAGACCAACCGTTGCTGGAAGGTATGCCGGCATTAGGCATGAGCATATCCTTCGTAGTACGGCGGTAGAGGTCCACGACGAACTTCAGTCGGTCGTCGAAGAAGTGGAGTCTGAGACCCAGGTTCCAGGTGTAGATGTTCTCCCACTTCATATCGGTGAGCTTCAGTCCGCTGGGGTTCATGCTGACCTGATCGAGGTAGCGGCTGCCCTGGGCGAAGCGGTTCATGTAGAGGTAGTCCTGTCCGGGAGGGTTACCCACGAGACCCCAACCTGGGGCCACGCTGAGCATGCTGATCTTGAGTTTGTCTCGTGCCCATTCCATCCAGGGTTCATCGATGACGTTCCATCGGCCGGAGATAGCGGGGAAGTAACCCCAGCGGTTGTTCTCACCGAACCTCGTGGTAGCATCCACGCGCATCGAGAAGTCGGCCATGTAGCGGCTCTTGTAGCTGTAGTGCGTGGAGATGGTGTAGTAGAGAGAGCGCCATTCATTGAAGCCGCTGCCCATGCCGGTGACGTGTGCGCCGGAGGTGACGGACTCGAGGTTCGCCGGCAGGCGGTTGACGTTCGTGCTCTGGTTGCTGGAGCTGCCACTGACGAGCTGGAAGCGTCCCATCGCTGTCAGGTAGTGGTCTTCGTTTTTGAAGTGAGGCTGGAACTGCAGCGTGTGGGTGGTCGTGAAGGCCAGGTTCTTGCGCGAGAAGCTGTAGGCCGTGCCGGTATCCCAGTAGTTATTAGTGACCAGCGAGCTGGGGAAACTCTGGTCGGTATATTCGTTATAAACCTGGACGAGCACACGACCCTGGTAGTTCAACTGGTGATGGCTATCATCCAGACCCAGAAGCTTGTAATTAAGGATCAATTCGGGCTGGATGTCGTAGGTCGTCTGGTCGTTCTTGGCGTACTTGGCACTGGCCAGAGGGTTGTGCAAGTCACGCTGGTCGTTGAAGTTGCTACTCTGGGCTGTCGTCAGGCGGCCGTAGTCCGTGAAGGCGTAGCGAGGCACGATATAGAACTCGTCCGTCTCATAGGGATTGCCGTCAGCGTCGTACTCCCAGCGGTAGGGCGAGAGGTTAGGCATCTTCTTGTAAGCAATGCCCAGCAGGCCGTCGTAGTTGCGGTTGTTCTTCGTGTACGTCAGCGAGAAGTTGGAGTTGATGGTGATGCGGTCGTTGACGGTGTAGTCCAGAGCCATACGTGTGGTGAAGCGGTTCAGCTTCTGCTCGATGATGGTACCCGTCTCGTGGTCATAACCGCCGGAGATGCGGAACAGCGTCTTCTCGTCACCACCGTCGATGGTGATATAGTGGTTCTGACGCAGACCGTTCTGCTTCACGAGTTCCACCCAGTCGGTGTTCTTGTTGAACATCAGAAACTCGGAGTAGGTCTCGTCGTAGTTCAGCTCGCGCACCTGACCCACATAGGTCTGCTGCTGCGGGTTGAAGTAGGATTCCTTCAGCAACATCGTGTAGTGGTCACCGTCCAGCAGCTTGATGCCGTCGGGCTGGTGCGTCATAGTCAGCTTCACAGAGTAGTTCACGCGGGGCGGGCCCTTGCGGCCACGCTTGGTGGTGATCTCGATGACACCGTTTGCACCCTGGGAACCCCAGATGGCGGTGGCGGCAGCATCCTTCAGGACCTTGATGTCCTCGATATCCTCGGTGTTGACGTTCAGCAGCTGAGCGAACTTCTCGTCGTTGGCGGTGGCCACATCGAAGTCCGAGAGGTCCACGCTCCAGACGTTGCCGTTCACCACGATCAGCGGTTCGTTGCTTGTCAGGGTGGACACGGTGGTAGCACCACGCAGACGCATGGATGTGCCCGAACCGAGGTCACCGGAGTTCATCACGATGTCCAGACCGGCGATACGTCCCTGCAGGGCCTCGTCCACGGAGGTGATACCCAGTCCCTCGAACTCCTTGGCCGAGATGCCCTGTGCCGAGAAGCTGACTTCTCGTTCGGGGATGGCCAGACCCGAGGTCTTCATTTTCTTCTTTGCCGTCTTCACCACTTCCTTCATCGTCTTAGTGGCATCCTGCATGGTAATCTTGAAGACGGTCTTGTTGATAGGCAGCTGCTGGGTTTTGTAGCCCATGAAGCTGATGCGCAGTTGGTTCTTCGCACTCTTGATGGGGAGCACGAAGTTACCGTTCATATCGGTCACGGTGGCGTTGACGACACGGTTCGATGCGTCGACCTCTGCCACACTGGCGCCCGGCAGTACGTCAATATCATCGCTGATGGTACCGCTGATGCGCGAAATCTGAGCCATTGCCAGTGTGCTGACCAGCAACAGGCTGAGCGTTATGTAATATCTTAGTGTTTTCATCTTCGGGCCTGTTTATTTGCGTTTCACCGAGTTGCGAGTGGGCGGCACCGGATAGGGGAAGTCGTCGGGAAGCAACTGGTCGTTGGAATAGAGGAGGACATCATCTATAAGATGAATGACCACGGGCGAGGTGATATAGTACCAGCGCGTAGTCTTCGTGAAAACATACTGGCGGGCTACAATATTACTGCCTTCGTTCACGACGTTAACGGTCTTTCCGCTGGCATCGGTCACAGTGATTCCCGAGCTGGTGTTGTTCACACTCAAGCGGCGGAAACGGCTGGCGTCCTCATCGAAGTTTGCAGTTTCATAGACACCCTGTCCCTGTTCGCCACCCAGATAGATGGATCCGTCTTGCACATGGTAGCGGATAAAGTTATTGATGGTGTTCTGAATAATAGTCTGGCAGGAGTCCTTCAGCATGCGGATAGAGTCGAGTTCTTCTTCTGTCATCAGACTGTCGCGGTTGAGTACGATGGCGGAATCCAGCACTGCTCCCCAGGCATCGTATTCTTCAAGTGAAGGGAGTTTATGCGCATCAACAAGAGATTGAATCTTGTCGCCTTGAGGCACGTAGACTGTATAGTGGAAGTTGCCCATAATGTTCAGTGCGCGTCCGATGCAGACGTGCGAACCGTCGAAGTCTCCGGACGTGCTGAGGACGGAGGAACTGGCAAGCAGGTCGGCGAACGGCGTGAACTCCGGATGCTTCACCGAGTCGTTGAGGACCTCATAGGGGGTCGTCAGCGTCGTAGTAGGAAGCTCGTCCAACAGGTAGGAGATACCATTACCGTTCTCCGTCAGGTCATAACGGTCGGCGATGGGTATGAAGGTACCTTCTTCCATCTGTGCGCTGCCGGCGACACCCGTCACTTGTCCGCCCTCAAAGCGCACCTGAATAGGATTGCCACCTTTGGTGAGGTAGATGCTCTGACCTTCGTGGAAGGTCTGAGATCCCTTCTGGCCGTGAACGATGATGAGGTTATCGAAGAAATCGGATAAACGATTGTTAATCAACCCCATACCACCATCGGGGGTGCTACCAGTTACATGAGTGCGCGGCTGGAAGGAAGTAGCGGTCTCAGTGGCTGTGTACTTCATCGTGGTGGAGTCCAGCACGGCCTCATACACGGTGGCCGAGACGGGGAAGTACTGATCCGAGGGATCCACATAATATTTATAGGCTGCGGGCTTGCGCTCGTAGATGGAGAACGGATCGATGAAAGCGCCGAATGCCTGATCCTTTGGCAACAGGTAGCTGTAGGTCGAAGCCATAGAGTTCACATAAGCCCTATTCTCATAGCCCGTCCAGTTCACCGTCCAGTTCACGCCAGAGCCTGGCTTGTAGCGCGTGTCGGAAATGAAGCGGTACATGATGCTTTGGTCCTCATCCTGGCGCAGACGAACGGGGAAGAACACGCTTTGGTGGTCAGGAGCCACGTACACGGCGTTCATTTGGTAGACCACGCCGTTGCAGGCCATGAAGCAGCTGTCCACCTTGTCGATTGACAGGCCCATGGCTTCGGACTCGGTGTTCTTCACGTTCTCAAACTTGCTGGGAATGGTGGAGACAAGGCTGCTCTTGATGCAGTTGTTCAGGAATGGAAGAACGATCTCGTCGGGCACGTTGTCCCAGTTGTTGCCATACTTGGCGCCGATGGCTCGACCGTCACCCGAGGTGAGGTAGTACTCCATCCATTCGTTCGTAGGAACGAAGATGGCTGCGCCATCACTGCCGGAAGTAATCGTATTGGAGTTCGTGTTGATGCAGTAGTTGTTCCATCCCGGATCCAACGAAAGTACTTCACCCAGCTTTGTGCCGGTCTCCGTGATGGTGTTCAGCGCGCGATCTGCCTTGCCCTCGTTGAAGTAGCGCTTGACATAAATGGAGTCCACCTTACCATCAATCTCGCGCGTACCGATAAACTGAGGATAGCTGTAGCGTTCCAGCAGCGAGCTGAAGATACTGAACTGAGGCTTCGTGCGGATGATTTCGGCCATATTGGGAAGGGGCTCCGGCACCTGCTCCAGTACGTGGATATATCCGTTCTGGCAGGTGATGTCCTGGAGGAACTTCTTCGGCGAGCCGTCGGGGTTCACGTCCTTATCCGGCCAGCGGCCGTCGTTCTCGGCTATGGGCTGACCGTTGATGTAGCTACGGTCCGTGTTCTCACACTCACCATTGGTCAGCTTCTGGATATCTTCCGTCATGATGTCATTGGTTATCATGAAATCGGGAGTGAAGTGAACCATCGTCGGAACGGTGTTGTCCTTGTAAAGATAGAGCTTTTGGCGCCCGCGTACGGCAGCCCAGTAGTCGGTGGTCTGGGCGTTGCCTGCGGCATCATAGGTGATGCGAGCAGGATTCAGGGCAGGCATCTCTGCTGCCAGTGCCACGGGTATGGAGTCCGAGATGTCCAGACGAGACTCGCGGCGCATGAACGTTCCCTCCGAAGGGGGATCGCCCGGGCGGTTGCTCAGCAGTTCGATGAGGTACGCGTTGTTGATCATAGCGCCCTTCAGCAGGTTCTTCTTCTCGGCCTTCGAGAGTTCGGCCACCGAGGAGACTCCGCGCTTCTGCAGGAAACGCGACCATGCGGCGTCGTCGGCCACGAACAGCGTGACGCTACCCGTGCGACGGAGCATCTCCGGATAGTTCGTTTCCGACAAATCCGGATCGTTGATGAGGGCTAGCGTCGTCTTAAAGTCGCCGCGGCTCTCCAGCTCTTCATAAATGCTGCTACCCAACCACGTGGGAGTTCCCGTGAGCAGGTCGTCCGTACAAGACCACCACGCCAGCGGGCCACCGACGAGGAGTGCGGCAGCAAACAGTCGGCTCACTCTTCTGGCGAGCCTTCGCTTGAGAATACTGTTTTCCATTTAGTTAATAATATGTAATTTTACTTGATTTCCTTTTGGATTGTGAGACACCACCCGGCTCCGCTGAGCCGAATTTGCTGAACTACAGACGCTTAAGCGCACGTAAAGAGTCCTTTTAATGACCTTTCGTTAGTTAGTATGCAGCAGTTTTGCCTTGCATAATTTGTGCCAAAATTATAGCTAATTTAATAAACAAATGCACAAAAACACTAAAAAGTCTTCAATACATGTTCAATAACATAATTCCAATCCTCTCTCCCACCCCATTTTACCTTCTCCTCCAACAAATAAGTGTATTTTTTACTACATCAACTCGTCTTTACCCTTCAATCCTAAACTTTATACCATCAATCCCAAACTCTCAATCATAAACTTCATACCTACAACGCTAAAATAGGACATTCCGCAACCATCCATAAGCACAAAACTATAACCCCCAGACACGACTCCTTACTACTGAAATTCCTGAAGAATGCAAAACATCATTAAAAAAATGAATCACTCGTTCACTCAGTATTGATAACCAATAGATTACGAGTGAACGATTTGGTGATTATGGAGTAATTTCGTGACTCATTTTGTGTCGAAAACAGGGGCAGACACAAAACATGACCGTTATCATGCTGTGCGCCTTTGCTCAAGCTCGCCGATATTATATAGGTGTTGCCATCTACACTTCAGTACGAATTCGGTTTTGCCATTAGTGGCAAAACAGATAAGATCTGCACATATCCGGTTTTGCCACCTGTGAGAAAACCGAATTGACTAAGTCATCATGGAGAGTGAGCCACAGAGATCAACGGGTTGACAAATGTATTCGCCTGTACGTAGACCGATGATTTCTCCTGTACGCAGACAGATGAATTCTCCTGTACATATTTTGAGAGAACGGCCATAAATGTATAGAATGAATCACTTTCGTGATGCATTTTCTGACAATCAATCACTAATAATCGCTTGATAATCAACAGCGAGTGATTGAGTGATTCATTTCTTTAGGAAAATAAATACGATAGTAAATTAAGTTAAAGCAAGTCAAGGCTATTAGTCGCGACGGAAGATGTCGCGGGTATAGACTTTATCGGCTACGTCGTCGAGGAGTGGTTCGTAGCGGTTGGCGATGATAGCGCGGGAGCGTGACTTGAAGGTGGCAAGGTCGTTGACAATGAGACTGCCGAAGAAGGTGGTGCCATCCTCGAGTGTGGGCTCGTAGATGATGACGGTGGCACCTTTGGCCTTGATGCGCTTCATGATACCCTGAATGGCCGACTGACGGAAGTTGTCGGAGTTGGACTTCATGGTGAGGCGGAAGACGCCGATGGTGGGAGGAGCGGAGAGTTGAGGGTTGAGGGCTGAGAGTTGAGGATCATACTCATTTCTCTCTGTATAAGAATAGTAGCCAGCCATGCGGAGAACCTGGTCGGCAATGAAGTCCTTGCGGGTGCGGTTGGAATCTACGATGGCCTTGATGAGGTTCTCGGGTACGTCGTTGAAGTTTGCCAGGAGCTGCTTGGTGTCCTTGGGCAGGCAGTAGCCGCCATAACCGAAGCTGGGGTTGTTATAGTGGGTGCCAATGCGAGGGTCGAGACCAACGCCCTCGATGATGGCGCGGGTATCGAGGCCCTTGAGTTCGGCGTAGGTGTCGAGTTCGTTGAAGTAGGAGACACGCAGGGCGAGGTAGGTGTTGGCAAAGAGCTTCACGGCCTCAGCCTCGGTGGTCCCCATGAAGAGGCAGGGGACAGAACCCTCTCCGGCTCTCTCCGTGGGGGGAAGAGATTGGGGCTGCGTGGAGTTGGGAGCTGCGGATTGGGGACCTATGGCACCTTCGATGAGAAGGGATGCGAAGAGGTGTGCAGCGGACTCGAGGGAGGGCTCGTCGAAGCCGACGATGACGCGGGAGGGATAGAGGTTGTCGTAGAGGGCCTTGCTCTCGCGCAGGAATTCAGGACTGAAGAGGAAGCGGGGTGCGAGGGCAGATGAAGCGTACTTAGTGAGGAGGGAACGGGTGTAGCCTACTGGAACGGTGGATTTGATGACCATCACGGCGGCGGGATTGACTTTCAGGACGAGTTCAATGACTTCCTCCACGTGGGTGGTGTCGAAGAAGTTCTTGACGGGGTCGTAGTTGGTTGGAGCTGCGATGACGACGAAATCTGCGTCGCGGTAAGCTGACTCGCCGTCGAGGGTGGCGGTGAGGTCGAGTTCCTTCTCTGCGAGATATTTCTCGATGTATTCGTCCTGAATGGGACTGATTCTCCGATTTATCTTCTCGACTTTTTCGGGTATGACGTCTACGGCCACTACCTGGTGGTGCTGTGCCAGAAGGGTGGCAATGCTGAGTCCGACGTATCCAGTTCCGGCAACTGCTATTTTCATATTGGGGTGATTGAGAGGTAGAGAATGATGTTTTTGCGTTGCAAAGATACGTGTTTTTTGTTCAAATAATCCGTTCCGGGTAGTTAAGTTATATTAAATCTCGGGAATTGGTAAGTATTTGTTGTCAAACGACGAAAAAAAGACTGCTCCCCAACTCACGTCGGAGAACAGCCACAACACAAACACAAAATAAAACACGACAATATGCGACCCATGAAGGACTTTTATGATGAATAATCATGGAAGAGCGTTTGACGACACCAATGCTCACGCACTATGCATTGTCAGTGACCTCTTCAAGTGATTCTGGGTGCATAATGGGAAGAACCACAAAAATCAGAGATTGAATCAGTTAGCCTTTTGGTAGTATATGTAATACTTCTGAATATCATTTACATGATGCCACGTTCACGCAATGCGCACTGCCATTTCCAGGCGCTTGCGAGGACATCTTCGAGTGGGGTTTCAGCCTTCCATCCAAGCACGCGGTTGGCCTTGTCGACATTACCCCACACCTTCTCGATATCACCAGCACGGCGGCCAACGATCTGATAGTTAAGCTTCACGCCCGTAGCTTTTTCGAAGCCGTGGATGAGCTCGAGGACAGAGGTGCCCTTGCCGGTACCGATGTTGTAAACTTCTACGGGTTCCTCGATCTTGTCCTCCATGATGCGGGTCATGGCGCAGACATGAGCCTTGGCGAGATCGACGACGTAGATGTAGTCGCGGATGCAGGATCCGTCGGGTGTATCGTAGTCATCACCGAAGACACTGAGTTTCTCGCGGATGCCGATAGCGGTCTGGGTGAGGTACGGGATGAGGTTCTGGGGAACGCCATTGGGCATCTCTCCGATGATGGCGGTAGGATGCGAGCCGATGGGGTTGAAGTAGCGCAGGAGGATTGCCTTGATGGGAGATCCGCTGGCCACGGTGTCCTGGATGATTTCCTCGTTGATTTGCTTGGTGTTGCCATAGGGCGACTCGGCCTTCTTGATGGGCGTTTCCTCTGTGGCGGGGAGCTGGTCGGGCTGACCATAGACGGTGCAGGAGGAGGAGAAGATGATACCCTTGACATCGTACTTGGGCATCAGCTCCAGGAGGTTGATGAGAGAGACGATGTTGTTGCGATAGTAGAGAAGTGGCTTCTGCACACTCTCTCCCACGGCCTTGGAGGCAGCAAAGTGGATGATACCGCTAATCTTGGGGTATTTCTTGAATACGGCTTCCGTAGCATCGAAGTCACGGAGGTCCACCTGTTCGAAAGCAGGACGAATGCCGGTTATTTTCTCGATGCCATCGATGACATCAGCACGGGAGTTGGAGAGGTTGTCAACGATAACAACGTCGTAACCTGCGTTCTGCAACTCGACGGTGGTGTGGGAGCCGATGAAACCTGTTCCACCAGTCACGAGGATAGTCTCTTTCATACTTGTATTTTAGTGTTGTTTCTTAATTAGCGAGCGCAAAAGTAGGAGTTTTTCCTATACGAACAAAGTATTTTGGTACTTTTTTTGCTAAAAAGGCTTGTTTTAGGCCAATTTCTTATCATCCGAGGCAAAAATATGGTCAATTCGGGTTTCATTCTTGACATAAATCATATTTTCAGGAGGCAGAAGTGGGGTCGGAAGCGTTTTTTCGCAAATCGAGTGTGCCTCCCTCCCACTCCACGAATGGTTCTTCGCCCTGCAGGGGATGGAAATCGAGGACTTTCCCATCGTCATCAAAACGGACAACGACGAGGGAATGGATGGTACCATCGGGGAGGATGAGATGGTGGTATGCGCGCGCGTACATTATATATAATATGGTATTAACGGCGGCGGGGAGCGGTTGGCTGGGTGAAGCGCTTGCGGTTTGAGTTGCGGGGAGCCTGATAGGGCTTCTGCTTCACGACATCGATGGTGCGGTCCACAGGCTGCATGTCGCGGAACTGCTCGGGAGAGAGGCGGCGGGAAGTGGTGTCCGAAGTGGAGCCGGAAACGGAGTCAAGAGAAGTGGAGTCAGAGGAGAGGCTGTCCGCCGAAGAAGCGTCAACCGCGATGGAATCAGAGGAGGCGGAATGGGCGTAGAGAGGATCGTGGAAGCGGATAAGGGATGGGAAATAGATGATGAAGATGCGCTCCTGCTGCGGATCGGAGGATATGTCGGCATAAAGGTGCCCGGAGACGGAACGCGGAGTCCAGTCCTTGGGATTGTCGATGCGGAGTTCCTGCTCGGTACGTTGGCCGATGGTGGGGGTGCCGTTGCTGATATTGAGGCTGGTGAGACGGCTTCGAACAGAGTCGTTGTCATAGACAACAACAATGTCGGCATAGATGCTGCTGGAGTTGTAGCCTTGCTTGATGTCCTGAACCGAAAAGCGCCACATGACATCATCACCCGGCAACCAAGTGGAGTCACAATCCAAGCTCCACATCTGGAAGTTGGTGAGGCGACGGTTTCGTACGGCGAAGATGGGACGATCTGCCCAAACATTAGCCGTATCGCCCTGAGCGGTGAGTTGGGCATAAATATCACGCGGACCAGCCGCCACGCCGAGGGCTTCGGCTTCGCGTTCGAGGCGTTCCGTGAGACGTTTGTAGATGGCGTACATCTTGTCCATGTCACTGAGGTAGTAGGACATGGAACGGTCGAAATCCTCCTGCGTGATGCCATGTTTGCGGAACACGGCCTGATGGAGTTCGTAGCGCATGCTCTCGTAGTCCACACCTTCCTGCCGGGGCGCATAGTCTGTCATGCCCTGCGCGAGATGGAAATCGTAGAGCACACGTTCCATCTTGCGTTCGGAGAGCACTCCGTCAGGCAGTGATGGCTTGCAGCCGACGAGCGTCAGCAGCAGAGCTACAATGATTATGATGCGACACCGTATCATTTCTCCATCGGAAATTCGCGGCTGAGTGTCTGGCGAAAGAAGAGAAGGAGGGCGATGACACCGCATGAGATGCAGGCGTCGGCAACGTTGAAGATGTAGCTGAAGAAAGTGTAGGGACGACCACCAACGAAGGGAAGCCATTCCGGCCATGTCCAATGGCAGAGGGGGAAATAGAACATATCGACAACTTGTCCGTTGAGCCACGAACTGTAGCCCTCGCCGATGGGTACAAAGTGAGAAACATCGAAAGGCGTTGAGGGCGAGAATATCTCGCCGTAGAATACACAGTCGACGATGTTTCCTGCAGCACCCGTCATGATGAAGGCGAGGCAGACGAGGTATCCCCAATGGATGCCACGGCGGATGGCACGCAGGATGTACCATCCCACAGCAACAGTGGCAATGAGACGAAGTATGGTCAGGAGGGTCTTAGTTATGAAGGCCCATCCGAATGCCATACCATTATTCTCTATAAAGGTGATACGGAACCAGTCGGTGACAACGATGCTCTCATGGAGCGTCATGTGGGTTTTCACCCATATCTTCACGACCTGGTCGATAATCAGGAAGCCCAGGAAGATTAGGACTACAGTCCACCGCTGGGCTTTCTTTCTACTGGTCTCTGTCATTGAGTATTACTTAGTGTGGACGATGCTTGTCTTTCTTCACCTCGATGCTGAGGGTGGCGTGTGGAACTGCGCGGAGACGCTCCTTCGGGATGAGTTTACCCGTCTCGCGGCAGATGCCGTAGGTCTTGTTCTCGATACGCACAAGCGCAGCCTTGAGCCCCTGGATGAACTTCTGCTGACGCTGTGCCATTGCCATGAGCTGTTCCTTGGACTGCACTTCGCTTCCTTCCTCAAGGGCATGGTAGGTGGGTGCTGTGTCGTCGGCCTCGTTGCTGTCACGATTCATTACGGCATCCATGGTGTGCTCATAATCATCTTGAGCCACCTTAAGTTTCTCTTCAATGAGCTGACGGAACTCTTCGAGTTCTTCGTCGGTGTAGCGTGTTTTTTCTGCCATAGGTGGGAAAGGTTATGCCGTGGTCTCTGCTTCCATCGCGGAAGAGAGACTCACGGCTGGTTTTCGATTAACATTGTTTGCTGATAGCGATATTGACCTTGATGCCATCGAGGTCAAGTTCTGTGGCACCGGTGAGGGTGTCAACGAGGATGAGTTCGTCGGCCTGTACCTGTTTGGAGATATATGCCCCGTAGTTGGCTACGGCCTCGTCGGTCTCAGGAGTATGGGTGAACTGCACGCGGATGCGGTCGGTAATCTCAAAGCCGCTTTCCTTGCGGAGGCTCTGAATGCGCTTAACGAGCTCGCGAGCCACACCTTCGGAACGCAGTTCATCGGTGATGGTGATGTCGAGGGCCACGGTGAGGGAGCCTTCGTTGGCTACGGTCCATCCGGGGATGTCCTCGGAGAAGATCTCCACGTCTTCGAGGTCTACGGTAATCTGATCGCCAGAGGGAAGCGTCAGGGGCAGATGTCCTGTCTCGAGGACTGCAATCTGTTCCTGAGTTAGGGCAGTGACTGCGGCGTTGACATCCTTCATCAACTTTCCGAACTTCTTGCCCATAGTGCGGAAGTTGCACTTCACCTTCTTCGTCAGCAGACCAGCACCTTCGACAAACTCCAGCGCCTTGACATTAACCTCATCGAGGATGAGCTGCTTGACGGACTCTATGCGGAGCTGCTGCTGGGCATCGAGGGCAGGAATGGCGATGCGCGCCAGGGGTTGACGGACGATAATCTGTTCCTTCTTGCGAAGGGAGTGAACCATGGAGGTAATCTGCTGGGCGAGCTCCATACGGGATTCCTGCTCCTTGTCGATCTTGGAGATGTCGGCCACAGGGAAGGAAGCGAGGTGGACAGAGGTGGTAGCTCCTGCAGAAGCCCCGCCGAGCACACTATGCAGGTCGCGGTAGAGGCGATCGGCGTAGAAGGGAGCGATGGGAGCCATGAGTCGACTTACAGTCTCGAGGCAGGTGTAAAGTGTCTGGTAGGCTGAAAGCTTGTCTATGCTCATACCGCCAGCCCAGAAACGGGCACGGGAGAGGCGGACAAACCAATTGGAGACATGGTCTGTGACGAATGCCTGGATGAGACGACCCGCACGCGTTGGCTCGTAGTCCTCGTAGCAGGATTCGACGTCGCGGATGAGGGAGTTGAGTTCGGAGAGAATCCAACGATCCATCTCGGGACGGTCGCTCATGGGTACGTCGTTCTCCTCGTAGTGCCACCCATCTACGTTGGCATACATAGCAAGGAAGCTATAGGTTTGGAAGAGTTTACCGAAGAAGGAACGCTGCACTTCCGCCACTCCAGCCTCGTCATACTTGAGGTTGTCCCAAGGCTGGGAATTGGTGATCATGTACCAGCGGACAGCATCAGAGCCGAACTTCTCGATGTTGTCGAAGGGGTTGATGGCATTGCCGAGGCGCTTGGACATCTTCAGGCCGTTCTTGTCAAGAACGAGACCGTTGGAGATAACTGCTTTATAGGCGACGCTGTCGAAGACCATCGTAGCAATAGCGTGAAGGGTGAAGAACCAACCACGCGTCTGGTCGACACCTTCTGCAATGAAGTCGGCGGGATAGACAGTACGGTTGTCAAGCACTTCCTTGTTCTCGAAGGGATAATGGATCTGAGCGTAAGGCATGGCACCGCTGTCGAACCAGACATCGATGAGGTCAAGTTCACGACGCAGGGGCTGACCGCTCGCGCCGACAAGGATGATGTCGTCAACATAAGGACGATGGAGGTCGATGCGGTCGTAGTTCTCCTGCGACATATCTCCTGGAACGAAACCCTTGTCCTTGAGGGGATTGTAGGCCATAACACCTGCACGCACAGCTTTCTCTATCTCACTGTACAGTTCTTCTACGGAACCGATGCAGATTTCCTCACGAGTGTCGCGGTTGCGCCAGATGGGCAGCGGCGTACCCCAGTAGCGACTGCGGCTGAGGTTCCAGTCGTTGAGGTTCTCGAGCCACTTGCCGAAGCGTCCGGTGCCGGTACTCTCTGGTTTCCAAAGGATGGTCTTATTAAGTTCCATCATACGCTCCTTGGCTGCTGTACTGCGGATGAACCAGCTGTCGAGGGGATAGTAGAGGACGGGTTTGTCGGTGCGCCAGCAGTGAGGGTAGTTGTGAACGTGTTTCTCAATCTTGAATGCCGTTCCCTCCTGCTTCATCTCCATGCAGAGAACGATGTTGAGGTCCTCGGTCTTGGAGAGAGCCTTCTCGTCGAGGCCGGCATATTTGGGGTCATAGGCGTTCTTGACAAAGTCACCGGCGTGGTGCCAGTAGCTGTCGTTGACACAGAGTTCAGTGAAAGCAGGATCCATGTCCTCGCGGACGAAGTACTTGCCGGTGAAATCCACCATGGGGCGTGTGTCGCCTGCACGGTCGATGACAAAGAGCGAAGGAATACCAGCATCCTTGGCCACCTTGGCATCGTCGGCACCAAAGGTAGGTGCGATGTGTACGATACCGGTACCGTCCTCTGTAGTAACATAGTCACCGAGGATGACACGGAAAGCATCGGCGGACTTCTCCACGACCTGACCATTCTCGAGAGCGCAAGGCTTCACCCAGGGGAAGAGCTGCTCATAGTGAAGACCGAGAAGGTCTGTACCCAGACATTCTCCAAGTACCTCAGGAGCGGGCGCACCCTCTTCCTTCGGAGCCGGGAAGTACACATCCTTGCGGGACTTGGCTATGATATAAATGGCTTCTTCCTTGGTATAGGGATTCTGACCCTTCACGGCAACATACTCAATCTTCGGGCCTACGCAGAGAGCGGTATTCGAAGGCAATGTCCAGGGCGTAGTGGTCCAGGCGAGGATGTATACGGGGAGGGTGCTTTCGGCTACGGAACTGCCGAACACATTTCCGGCAGGAGAAAGGACGCGGAACTGAGCGGTGACGGTGGTGTCCTTCACATCACGATAGCAACCGGGCTGGTTCAGTTCGTGGCTGCTGAGACCGGTGCCTGCAGCGGGACTGTAGGGCTGGATGGTATAGCCCTTGTAAAGGAGTCCTTTCTGGTAGAGCTGCTTGAGGAGCCACCAGAGGGTCTCGATGTACTTATTATCATAGGTGATATAGGGATGCTCCATGTCCACCCAGTAGCCCATGCGGCTGCTGAGGTCTTCCCATTCCTGGGTGAACATCATCACGTTCTGGCGGCACTTGCGGTTGTAGTCGTCGATGCTGATGGTCTTTCCGATATCTTCTTTGGTGATGCCGAGTTCCTTCTCTACGCCGAGTTCAACAGGAAGTCCGTGGGTATCCCATCCAGCCTTGCGGTGAACCTGGAAGCCCTTCATTGTCTTGAAGCGACAGAAGGTATCTTTGATGGAACGAGCAAGAACGTGGTGAATACCCGGATGGCCATTGGCAGATGGAGGTCCCTCGAAAAACACAAAGGAGGGACAGCCCTCGCGTTCCGAGATGCTGCGATGGAAAAGGTCTTCCTCTTCCCAGAGTTTCAGTACTTCATGATTCACCTCCGTGAGGTTGAGGGAATCGTGTTCAGGAAATTTGTTTGTCATATACTTATTCGTCTTTTTTTATATATAAGAGGGGCCAGGTATGGTACCTAGTCCAAAAAACGGCGCAAAAGTAACAATTATATTGTTAAGGGCAAAACTTCCGAGCAAAAAACTTTCATTTCCGACCTAAAGAAGGGCATAAAGAGCCACAAAGAGCAACGAGAATGCGAAAGTTGCGGGGATAAGAAGGTATTGAACATGCTCGGAAGAGGTGACAGAGGAGACCGGGATGCAACGGAGAAGACGACGGTGAAGGAAGGAGAAGAGAAGATAGACGAGGACCCCGATGCAAAGGCCAAAGAGGGCACCACAAAGGATGTCGCCGGGATAGTGAAGTCCGAGGTAGATGCGGGAATAGCTGCAGAGAGCGGCCCAAAAGAATACGGTCCAGGTTACGGAATGGCGGCGGAAATAGAGTGCGATGAAGGCCCAAGCGCCGAAGGTATTTGCTGCATGGGAGGAGATGAAGCCATAGAGACCACCGCGACGGTCGTTCACGAGATCCACCAGCCCTTCAAGAGCGGGCTCATGTGAGGGGCGAAGACGGTGGAAGAATGGTTTACAGAAGCCGCTGGAGAAACGGTCGGTGATGAGGATGATCAAAGCAAGGCAAGCAATGAACAAGAGCACCTCCCTCCAATGGCGGTTCTTAAAAAGGACATAAAGAAGGACGAGAATGAGGGGAATCCACGTGGTAGTAGACGTGATGGAGAGCATCACGTTGTCCAGCCAAGTGGAATCGCTGCCGTTGAGGGCGAGGAGGAGTTGCTGGTCGGTATGGAGGAGAGAAGCGGGCAAGGGGAAGAATTATTTAATGAGGGAGGACTGGGGAAGTGGAGAAAGAAACTCGGCGGACAAACCGCCGAGCACTCGACAGGGGACGGAAGGAATGAAGGGAAAGGAATCCGGCGGGAAAACCGCCGAGCACACTAGATGATTTCTATTTCTGAGCGCTGGAGCCAACCTTCCTTGCCGTCACTCATGCGGATTTCCACCCATTCGTTCATGGTATCGTCTTCGATTTCCACGCGGGTGCCTTCATGAAGGATAAAGAGATCCGTGCCAGAGGTACTAGGGGTGCTCTTGACGACAGCAGAAGAGGTCATGATGACGGCACTACCGCGGTTCTCCAGCTGGTGAAGCTGCTGATAGGCGGCGATGTTGGCAAAGAGACAGATGAGGAGGGAAATGACAGCGGCTGTGAAACCGACTTTCTTTCCCGCCAAGGTGGGCAGGAAGAAGTAGGCAGCAATGGCGCAGAGCATAAGAAGGAAGGAGAGTAGGCCGAGCCAGGCCCATGTCTGAATGCTCAGGGAGAGAACCATCCGATGAAAGAGGGAGACGAAGAACATCTCGCTGGCAGGCATGACACGATCCACAGTCTTGGCTCGCGCCATCTCGAGGTTGAAACGAATGTCATCGTCGGACGGATCCAGGAGTCGGGCGCGTTCGTAGCAGAGGATGGCGCGGGCAACGGAATCCTGACGGAAATAGCAGTTGCCGAGGTTGTAGTAGAGCTGGGCGCTGCCGCCGCATGAATCAAGGAGAAGGCGATAGATGCGGGCAGCAGCAATAAAGTCCTCGTTGGCATAGGCGGAATCCGCCTCGGATTTGGAAGGGATGCCGGCAGCAAAACCATCGGACTCACCAACATCGGGCGATGAAGGAGAAGGGGACGAGGAAGGGGCATTCAAGGCTGTAGAGGAGGCATCCTGAGCAGAGGAGGGGACATCCAGAGCGGAGGAGGGGGCATCCTGAGCAGAGGAGGAAAGGGAAAACAGGATGGCTGCCAAGTATAAAAGGAGATGTTTCATAGTTTACACTTTTGAAGGCAAAGAATAATGAAGGGAACTTTGCGGAAGTATTATAATGGGATGAGGGTTATTATTTACGCTTGAGTTCGGATTCCATTTTATTGATAACTTCCTCGGCGGAGGAATATATCTTGTCCATGGTGGCAGCGGGATCACCAGGGGCAAAGCGGGCAAACTCACAGTCATCCAAAGCACAGAGGAACTGGTCGATGAGATCGTTGGACAGCTGTCGGGCAGTGAGTTTCTCGCGGACATTGTCCTTGGAGAGTTCGCTGACGGGGATGTTCAGTTTGTCGCCAACATAGCCCCAGAGAGCTTTCATCGTCTCCTCATAGAAGGCGGTGGCGTTGTTGTCGTTCATCAGTTTGCGAGCAGTCTTCAGACGTTTGGTAGCGGCCTTGCTGGCTCCACGTCCACGGCGACGCACGATGTCGGCATTGGCGACAGCACGACGACGGAAGACATACATCAGGATGCCAAAGAGCACGAGTGCAGCACCATAGGTGAGCCAATAGCGATTGGAACCGAACAGGGCCGAGTCGGCAGTGAGGAAAGTGGGATCGCCTGTTTTGATATAATGAATATCGCTGTTCAGAAGCTCAATTTCTTCCTTTGACATGGAAGAAGACGATGAACTGCTACCGCCCTTTCCTTTCTCAACATCAATGGTGTAGGCAGAAGTGGAGATGGTTTTGTACTCGCGTGCATCGGGATCGAAGTAGCAGAACTCCACGGGAGGAAGTTCGAACTTTCCCTGGTGGCGAGGCACTGCGATGAAGTCATAAAGGACGCTGCCCGATGACCCTGAGGCGCCGATGGCCGTCTTGTCTTCTGTCTTCGGGTCGTAGCTCTCGAAATCTTTTGGCCAAGGAACGGTGGGTGCTTTCATCAGTTTCATGTTTCCCGTTCCGGTAACGGTCAGGCGGAGCGTAGTGGCATCGTTGGCTTTCAGTTGCTGTGGAGTCAAGGAAGAGGCGATGCTGAACTTACCCACGGCGCCGGAGAAGTTGGCAGGCTTTGGGGTCGGGAGGGCATCGACCTGCAGGGTTACAGCAGGAGCCATCACTGTCTTGCGAACCTCCTGCATCATAGAACCTCCACCGAAGAAGGCATCAAAGGGATCGAGGCTTCGATTCTGCTGAATGACGGTGGCTTCGTACTTGATTTCGGGAATCTTCAAGGTGCCGGTTTGCTGTGGGAAGACGACGTACTGCGACCACACAACGGTGCCGTAGTTCTTGCCGTTGTAGTGTTCCATCTTCAGTTCCGGCTGACGCTGGCGGTTGATTTCCTGTACGTGGAAGCCATCGAGTTCCGGCATCTTTCCTTCGAGGGTGCTGATGTTTACAAGTGTGTAGAGCTTATAGGTGAGGAGGACGGCTTCCTGCTCGAAGACACGCTTCTTGGAAGCTGTGACGGCGATGAAGATGTCTTTGCCAGTGATGCGGTCGCCGATGTCCTGGGTGTGCATTCGGTCGGCCGAACTCTGGTGGTGAGCACCAGAAGATCCGGAGTTTCCGGAAGTTCCGGAGTTACCCTGACTGCCACTTCCTCCTGGCAGGACGTTAATCTGTGGAGAATTAGATTTATAGGTCTTTCCTCCGCTGACGACTGTAGCTGCTGGGATGTGGAAAGTGCCAGCCTTTTCTGTCGTCACGGTATATGTGAAGGTGATGGTGCTGGAGGATGTGGTCTTTCCATTGACCATCGAAAAGCTGGAGGAACGGCTCTGGCTGGGGCCGAAGAGTTCAACGAGGCCTTCCCAGTTGTCTACGTTGAAGTTATCAACATCTTGGGTGTTGACGACATAAGAGACGCGGAAGCGGTCGCCCTCAACGACATCGGACGGAGCCTGCACGGTGATGCGCACTTGGGCCCACAAAGGCAGGAGGAATAAAAAGAGTGAAAATAGAACAAACAGTCTTTTCATATATCTATGTTTATTTGACCTTGAGGTTGTTTCGTATGTGACAAAGGTGGAACCAGTAAGAAGCAGCTGCGGTACATGAACACAAAAGCGGTTACCATTGTTTCTGGAGTTGGCGACGCTGTGGTTTCTGCTGAGCTTTGTTGACCTTGTCCTGCGTCTGTTTCTCCTCTTGCTGGGCAGCTTGGAGAAGTTGTTCGGCATTCTCGCGAGACATCTTCGGCTGTTCCTGTTGCTGTTGCTGCTGTTCGTCTTGCTGTTGCTGCTGCTGTTGTTGCTGTTGTTGCTGCTGCTGTTGCTCTTCCTTTTTTTGGTCGTCCTGACCTTGCTTGTCATCCTGGTTCTGCTGATTCTGCTGCTGATTTTGCATCTGGTGCAGACAGAGGACGAGATTGTAGCGTGTCTCGTTGTCCTTTGGATTCTGGCGTAGCGCGTTCTTATAGCATTCGACGGCCTGGGGGAACTGCTTCTGACTCTGGAAGATAACGCCCGCATTGTGGTAAGCCTGAGCCTTACGGATGGGATCCTTCTCAAGACGCATGGCACTCTCATAGTTCTTCATCGCCTCCTGCGGCTGCCCCTGGGCGAGGAAGGCATTTCCGAGGTTGTAGTGAGCTGTAGGGTTTGAAGCATCCTTCTCAATAGCCTTCTGATAATCCACCTGCGCCTTGGCAAAGAGGCTGTCGCGGTAGAGGCGATTTCCGTGACGGACGAAGTAGCGGTCGTTCTTCTGCTGGGCACGGAGAGGGCTTACTTCGCTGAAGAGCGAAGGCACGATGGCTGAGAAGAGGAAGAAGAGAAGGAGAGCTGCGGATTTGTCGCCAACGCGGAAGAGCGTGAAGCGACTGAGAACGTGATTCATACGTGCGAGGATGAAGATATCAATGATGAGAAGCACAAGTGCAGCCCAGGCAAAGTCACGGAAATGCTCGTCGTACTCGCTATAGAGCACGGATTCCATTTCCGCTTTCGCCAATTTGTCCACATGACGCTGCAGAGCTGCTTGTGCGGAGGAGCTGTTGTCCACATAGATATAAGCGCCACCGCCTGCCTGTGCAATCTCGCGGCACATGTCTTCGTTGAGCTTGGAGACTACCGTGTTGCCGGCGTTGTCTGTGATGTAGCCGTTGGAGCCCGGGAGAGGAATAGGACTTCCCTCAGGCGAACCCACACCGAGGACATAGACGTTCATGCCCTTCTTCAGAGCATCCTTGGCAGCTTCTACGGCTCCGCCCTCATTGTCTTCGCCATCGGTAATGACAAAGATGGCGCGCCCTACCCCATCCTGCTGTGTGAAGCTGTGGGTGGCGAGCTGAATAGCACGAGCGACATCAGTACCCTGCACGGCAATCATATCGGGCGAGATGTTGTCGAGGAACATCTTTGCAGAGACATAGTCGGAAGTGATGGGGAGCTGGGTGTATGCTTCGCCGGCGAAGACGATGAGCCCCACCTTGTCGTCGACCATGTTGTCCACGAGATTGCTGATGAGCATCTTGGACTTAGCCAGACGGCTGGGTGTGACATCCTCTGCCAGCATAGAGTTGGAGACATCGAGGGCAATGATTGCCTCGATGCCCTTGCGTGTGCGGGTGTCGATCTTGGTGCCATACTGTGGACGTGCGAGGCAGACAATCATCATAGCCAACGCCAGATTCAGCAGCCAGAACTTGACTTCCGGACGCCAGCGGGAAACGTCTGGCATGAGGGGTTTCAGGAGCTCGGGATCGCCGTAGTTACGGAGGCGACGACGACGGAGGATGTTGGTTCCATAGTGCAACAGGGCGAGCAGAGGGATGATCGCCAGGGCGTAGAGGTATATGGGATTCTCAAAACGGAACATAAGCTGTGGTGTTTTTGCTGCAATGATGCAGCATGGAGTACCGTGGATTTATGGGATTTTCTTTAAGATGGTTTCGCGGAGGAGGAGTTCAAGGAGTAGGAAAAGGCAAGCCAGAAGGGCGAAGAGGGCGAAGGCCTCGTAGCGTTTGGAGTACTGTTTGACGTTCATCTTGGTTTTCTCCAGCTTGTCGATCTCCTGATAGACCTCGCGGAGTTTGGCGTTGTTTGTGGCGCGATAGAACTCACCATCTGTTGTTCGTGCTATGGAGGCGAGGGTCTTCTCGTCGATTTCAACAGGGATGTTGATGTACTCGATGCGCCCTCCTACGGGATAGGGATAACGTGCGGTGCCGTTGGTGCCAACGCCGATGGTGTAGATGCGTATACCAAAGCTCTTGGCAATCTCGGCTGCCGTCAACGGGGAGATGTCGCCGGCGTTGTTGGAGCCGTCGGTCAGTAGGATGATGACCTTGGATTTGGCCTTGCTGTCCTTCAGGCGTGTGATGGAATTAGCGAGACCCATACCGATGGCTGTTCCGTCGTCCATGAGGCCACGCTGCACCATGTCGCAACTGACGCTCTGGAAGAGGTTGAGGAGCACAGCATGGTCGGTGGTCATCGGGCATTGCGTGAAGGACTCCCCGGAGAAGATGGTGAGGCCGATGTTGTCATTAGGCCGCCCGGCGATGAACTCCGCTGCCACCTTCTTGGCGGCCTCGATGCGGTTGGGTGTCAGGTCCTCAGCAAGCATGGAGGTAGAGATGTCCACGCAGAGCATGATGTCGATGCCCTCGATGGTCTTGTCGCTCCAGGAATTGCTTGTCTGGGGTCGGCAGAGGACAATCACGATCATCAGGAATGCGAGGCTGCGGAGGAGGAAGGGTGCGTGGACGAGGTACTGTCTGATGGTTTTCGGAGCATGGCGGAAGGCCGATGTCGAAGATACCTGCAGCACGGGTTCACTGGTGCGGTGGCGCAGGACATACCATAATATATAAGGTATGAGCAGCAGTAGCAGCAGTAGGAAATATGGATTAGCGAGTTGCATGACTATATACTAATGAATGAGGTCAATGGCGAGGTAGAGTGCATAGGCGAGGAAGACGATGGCCACGGCGGCGATGACGCCCATGACGACCTTCAGTACGAAGGAACGTTTCTGGCTCTGCTTGACTTCCTCGGGCACCTCCACGATTTAGGTGAGAGCGTTGGGGTCGACTTCCTGCTTCGTCTGGTTGATGAACTCTATGGCGTTGACGAGGTTGGCATCGTTCTCGCCCGTGAGGGTTGTCCACTTGGCGAACTTCACGAGGTCGGCGGTTGTGAAGAGCTGTCGCAGTTCAGCCAGCGCCTGCTCGTCCTGTACTTCAAGGAGGTGTTCGATGATCTCGGATGAGGTCATCTCTGTGGCATTGAATCCGAAGCGCTCCTTGATGTATGTGCGCAGGGTGTCGGTCAGTTGGGTGTAGTACTCCTTGCTGTCCTCTGCCGTCCATGCGCGTTCGCTCTTGATGCGTTCGATTTCGGTCATTGCCACCTGATGAGCGGGCAGCTTCGCCTTACGTCGGATGATGCGAATGAGCGGTTTGTTCTCGCGCCAGCGGGAGTAGATCCAGAGGAGGAGAAGTGCCAGCAGCTGGTTGATGGCCAGGAACCAGATGACGGGCTTCCAGTCGTCCCATGAGAAAGGGTTGTCCTGGATGTCTTTGTTGGGGAAGAACTGGTCAACGTGCACGGTATCCACTGGGATCGTTAGCACTTTCAGTGCCAGTTGTTTGGACTGGTACGGTTGACCATCTACTTCAACCTCGAAGGGGGGCAGGAGCACGAAGGTGGAATCCCAGGCGGTGATGGAGTAGCGCTGGAGAACCTGCATGCGTTTGCCCTCGTCGAGTAGTGTCGTGTCGGTGCCGAGGAGGTCCACGATTTCCACCTGAGGTGCCAGGGGCTGCATGGGTTTGAAGTCAGGCATCTTGAGTTTCTGCTTGGCATCGCAGGTGACGTCGAGTGTCAGTTCCCGCTGCTCTCCGATGAGTAGCACGAGGGTGTCTATACGAGCCTCGAAGATGACTTGAGCAGAGCCCACGAGGGGAAGGAAGAAAAGAAAGACCCATGCCCACCCTCTCCCCGACAGGGAGGGGATGAGCCGGCGCGCTGTCTCTATTAATAATCTATTCATGATCTTTGTGCAAATAAGCTGCGCAGGGCAACTACGTAATCTTGGTCGGTACGGACACTGACGTGGTCAACGTTGCTACGCGAGAAGGTGTCGTTGAGGCGTGTGGTATGTTCGTACCACCATCGTGACTGAGCGGCACGCACCTTGCGGCTGGAGGTGTCTATCCACTGGAGATGTCCCGTCTCGGAATCGCGCACGCGCATCAATCCCACATCGGGCAAGTCGGCAATACGGCGGTCGTACACCTGAATGGCCACGATGTCGTGCTTGCGGTTGGCAATGGTGAGTGACTGTCGGAAGTCACGCTCGTCGATGAAGTCGCTGAGGAGGAAACAGGTGCAGCGGCGCTTGATGACCTGCGTGAGGTACTCCACGGCCTGCTGTATGTCCGTTCGCTGGCTCTCTGGATGGAAATCCAGGAGCTCGCGGATGATGTAGAGGATGTGCTTGCGCCCTTTCTTCGGCGGTATGAACTTCTCGATGCGGTCTGAGAAGAAGATGACGCCTATCTTGTCGTTGTTCTGGATGGCGCTGAAGGCGAGTGTGGCCGCTATTTCGGTGACCATATCGCGCTTTGTCTGCACGGCGGTGCCGAAATCCAGGCTTCCGCTGACGTCCACCAGTAGCATGACCGTGAGCTCACGTTCTTCCTCGAAGACCTTGATATAGGGTTTGTTGAAGCGCGCGGTGACGTTCCACTCTATATCCCGGATGTCGTCGCCGTACTGGTACTCTCGCACTTCGCTGAAGGCCATACCGCGTCCCTTGAAGGCCGAGTGGTACTCTCCTGCGAAGATGTTCGATGAGAGGCCGCGGGTCTTGATTTCAATCTGGCGTACGCGCTTCAGGATTTCAGATGTTTCCATTAGGGCACTTCTACCTTGTTGAGGATTTTTGAGACGATTTCGTCAGCGGTGACGTTGTTGGCTTCGGCTTCGTAGGTGAGGCCGATGCGGTGGCGCAGGACATCGTGTGCCACAGCGCGGACATCCTCGGGGATGACATATCCGCGACGCTTGATGAATGCGTAGGCACGGGCAGCCAGGGCGAGGTTGATGCTGGCACGCGGTGAACCGCCGAACTCGATGAAGTCCTTTATTTCTTTCAATCCATAGTTCTCGGGGAAACGTGTGGCGAAGACGATGTCGGTGATGTACTGCTCAATCTTCTCGTCGAGGTACACCTGGCGTACGACCTCGCGGGCTTCCATGATGTCCTTGGTGGTGAGCACCGGGCGCACGGCAGCTCTCTGCCCGCCGATGTTCTGACGGATGATCTTCTTCTCCTCTTCGAGTTTGGGATAGCTGATGACGACCTTGAGCATGAAGCGGTCTACCTGTGCCTCGGGCAGCGGATAGGTGCCTTCCTGCTCGATGGGGTTCTGTGTGGCGAGCACGAGGAAGGGCGAAGGCAGCTGGAAAGTCTGCTTACCGATGGTAACTTCACGCTCCTGCATGGCTTCGAGCAGAGCGCTCTGCACCTTGGCGGGAGCACGGTTGATTTCGTCGGCAAGGACGAAGTTAGCGAAAACGGGGCCTTGCTCGACCATGAAGCGCTCGTCCTTCTGGGAGTAGATCATGGTGCCAGTGACATCGGCAGGCAGCAGGTCTGGAGTGAACTGGATGCGGCTGAACTTGGCGTCGATGAGTTGAGCCAAGGTTTTGATGGCGAGGGTCTTAGCAAGACCCGGCACGCCTTCGAGTAGTACGTGGCCGTCCGAGAGGAGGCCGATGAGGAGTGACTCTACGAGGTGGCGCTGTCCGACGATTGTCTGATCCATGCCGGTGAGGAGGTTGGTTACAAAACCGCTCTGGCGCTCTATGCGCTCGTTGAGTTCGCGAATGTCAATGGATTCTGCCATTTTGTTTGTATGTTTTTAAGAAGTTAACTTATTTCTTTCGGAGTTCAGGAATCTTGAGTTCCTTGTTGAGGGGCACGACGTCGGGGTTCTTAATGTCGTTCATCGTGCATATATAGGGGACAAAGTCCTTGCTTTTGTAGTATTTCAGGGAGAAGTTGAGCAGGGTTCGGCCGGGTTTCATTATTTCGGTGCCCTTGATGCCCACGATCCAGTACTCGCCGCCTTCGAGTTGCGGATAGGCGAGTGTCTCAGAAGGGATTTTGGAGGCGGAGGAAGAGGGAGAGGGAACTCCGGCGGGAAAACCGCCGGACACACTATCTTCGGAAGATAAAGGTGCTGTGGGCTGCTCTGTGGAGGGGGCAGAAGGTTGTTTAGCCGAAGGGGAAGAGCGATGTTTTTCCGAAGGGGCAGAAGGCTGCTTTGCAGAGGGGGCAGAAGGTTGCTTTGCAGAGGGGGCAGAAGGCTGCGAGGAGGCTGCTGGGGATGCTGATTCAGAGAGAGGGAGTGCAAAGGGGCGAAGATAGCCCACGCAGTAGCCGGCAACAAAGAGCAGGAGACCCAGAAGGAAGCCAAAGAAGCAGTGCCAGAAACCATAATGGGGCACAGATGCGGAGGGAAGTGATGCTCCGGAGAGGGCTACATTCGAGGGGGAATCTGAAGCTGGAGAATCATTCGAGGGGGAATCTGAAGAGGGAGTTTCTGAAGAGGAGGCTTCATTCACTGCGGAATCCGAAGCGGGGGTATCTGAGGCTAAGTGCTCGGATACGGGGGCTTCGCCGGATGATTCGGAGGTTATCTGAGTTTCCTCGGAGATGGAGAGGGAATGGGGATCCGCGCAATTATGCGCGGCACCCGACCCTGACGCCGAGGGGGCAGAGGAGGGAGAAGCTACTGGGGAGGAAGGAGCAGAGGGCTCCAAGGGAGAAGCGGAAGTATCGAGGGCTTCGAGGTCGGCGAGGTCGAGGTCGTCGCTGAGGACAACGGTTTCGAACTCGGCAAAGGGCTTGTTCACGGCATCGCGGAGAACGGCGTCGGGAGTGAAAGTGACTTTGGTATGGCTGGCGATCTGAATGCGGCTGCCATCGACTACACTCACGCTCTCGCGTGAATCAACACTAACCAGCTTGAAGGTTCCCAAGCCGCGCACCTTGACGATTTTCTCGCGGAGAAGACCATCGTGGATGGTATCGAAGAAATGGCGCACAAAGGCGGTGGCTTCTGCAGCCGGGATATTGGAGCGACGAACCAACGCCTGAGCGATGTCCATGGTTGTGAGTTTGCTGTCCATAATTACAATTCACCTCCTTCCTGAATGCTATCCTTGAGTGTAGGGCTGGGTTTGAAGCAGAGGGTTAATTTTGGTGGCACGAGCATTCGCTGCCCCGTAGGACTGACGATGACGCGCTCGAGTTTTTTCTTGACTTCGAAGGTGCCGAAGTTCTGCACGGAAAGGCTGTCGCCATCCTCGAAGCGGGCAGAGAGCTCGGCAAGGAGGCTGGTCACCAACGCCTGAGTGTTCTTGGAGGAGAGGCTGGTTCGCTGGGAGAGGGCGGATATGAATTCTTTATGGTTCATGCGGAGGGGGTGTTGATGAGGGGAGTGGCATAGAGGTCGAAGTCATCGGCAGAGGTGATGCGGACATCGTAGAACTGGCCGATGGAGAGGGGGGAGGAAGGGGAAGGACCCGCTGAAAAATCAGCGGGAACTGCAGCGGAGAGAGAGGGAGCGGAGGAAGAGGGGACAGGGGATCCGGCGGGTGAACTGCCAGACAAGCAAGCCTCGGAGGGGACGGCGGCGAGGGGTATGAGGACTTCGGGGTCCACCTCGGGGGAGTCGTACTGGGTGCGGCCGATGTAGTAGTCGCCTTCGATGCGGTCGATGATGACGCGCTGGATGGTTCCGACCTTGGCTTCCTGCACTTCGGCGGAGATGCGCTGCTGCAGGCGCATGAGGCGGGAGAGTCGTGCCTGCTTGACGTCATCGGGGATGTCGTCGGAGTAGGCTTCGGCGCTGTGTGTGCCTTCTTCTTCGCTGTAGGCAAAGGCACCCATGCGCTCGAAGCGTGCCCAGCGGGTGAAATCCAACAGTTGCTGGAAGGCTTCGTCGTCCTCGCCAGGATGTCCGACCATGAGAGTGGTGCGGATATGTATGCCCGGCACTTCCTCGCGGAGTCGCTGGATGAAGGCGTAGGTCTGCTCGCTGGTGATATGGCGCCGCATGGCTGTCAGCACGGGGTCGGCGATGTGCTGGAGGGCGATGTCGAGGTAGCGGCAGATGTTCTCGTGGCGGTTGATGACGGGCAGGAGTTCCCAGGGGAAGTCGGTAGGATAGGCGTAGTGGAGACGAATCCAGCATACGCCGGGGATGTCTGCCATGCGGTCGATGAGCTCTGCGATGGCGCGGCGGTGGTAGAGGTCCACGCCGTAGTAAGTGAGTTCCTGCGCGATGACGTTGAACTCCTTGACGCCGATAGCCACGAGCTGGCGCACTTCCTCGAGGATGTCCTCAATGGGGCGGCTGCGGTGGCGACCTGTGATGAGGGGGATGGCGCAGTAGGAGCAGCGGCGGTCGCAGCCTTCGGAGATCTTGATGTAGGCGTAGTGGGAGGGCGTGGTGATGATGCGGCCGGGGGTGAGGTGGTCGTCCCAGGCGTGGCCGAGGTCAGAAAGGAGACGGGGCCAGTCGAACTTGCCATACCAGCCGTCGACCTCGGGTATTTCGGACTGAAGCTCAGCGAGATAACGCTCGGAAAGGCAGCCCATGACATAGAGGCGGCGGAGGGGGAAGACGCCGGCGCGAGGAAGCGCCCCACCCGGCCAGGAGGGGGCGGCGGAGGGGGAAGAGGAAGGACCCGCAGATGAATCAGCGGGAACTGCGGCGGAGGCGGAAATGGGAACTGCGGCGGAGGAAGAGGGGGATGCGGCGGGGGGGAGGGGTTGCTTGCGCTGGCCTTGCTGGAGAATCATGTTGATGGATTCCTCTTTGGCATCGCCGATGAAACCGCAGGTGTTGATGACGCAGATGTCACCGCGGCAGACTTCGGGGTCGTGGGAGACGGTGAAGCCGGCGTGGCGCAACTGGGCCATCAGGCGCTCGCTGTCGACGAGGTTCTTGGAGCAGCCCATCGTGAGGATGTCAACATGGTTCTTTTTCATCTTGCTTTTTCTTGGGGGAGGGGGACCCGAGCCTTACGGCACGGGAACTGGGGCTTGGTTTCTTGGGGAGAGAGGAATGGCAGTTTAGATTGGGTTCCTTGTCATTTATTGCCGAAAAGGCTGTCCACAAAATCGCGGCGGTTGAAGGGCTGGAGGTCTTCCATGCCTTCGCCGAGGCCGATGTAGCGCACGGGGATCTTGAACTGGTCGGAGATGCCGAGCACTACCCCACCCTTGGCGGTGCCGTCGAGTTTGGTGATGGCGAGGGATGTGACATCCGTGGCAGCTGTGAACTGCCTGGCCTGCTCGAAGGCGTTCTGGCCAGTACTGCCGTCGAGTACGAGCATGACGTCGTGCGGTGCGTCGGGGACTACTTTCTGCATGACGCGCTTGATCTTCGATAGCTCGTCCATGAGGCCTTTCTTGTTGTGGAGACGTCCGGCTGTGTCGATGAGCACGATGTCCACGTCGTTTGCCACGGCGCTGCTGAGGGTGTCGAACGCCACGCTGGCGGGGTCGCTTCCCATCTGCTGCTTCACCACGGGGACTCCTACTCGCTCGCCCCAAATGACGATCTGCTCCACGGCAGCAGCGCGGAAGGTGTCTGCCGCTCCAAGCATGACCTTGAGTCCAGCCTGCTTGAACTGCCAGGCGAGCTTGCCGATGGTGGTGGTCTTCCCCACCCCGTTGACTCCTACGACCATGATGACATAGGGTCGCTTGCCTTCGGGGATCTGGTAGCCTTCGGTGTCGCCGCTGTTGTTCTCGGTCAGGAGGTTGGCAATCTCGTCGCGGAGGATGCCCTGCAGCTCGGAGGTGCCGACGTACTTGTCGCGCGCCACGCGTTCCTCTATGCGATGAATGATGTTGAGGGTGGTATCGACGCCCACGTCTGAGGTCACGAGCACTTCCTCGAGGTCGTCGAGCACGTCGTCGTCCACCTTGCTCTTTCCGGCCACGGCTCGTGCGAGTTTACCGAAGAAGCTCTCCTTGGTTTTTTCGAGCCCTCGGTCGAGGGTCTCTTTCTGTTGCTCCTTGTTGCGGGAGAAGAAATTGAAGAATCCCATAGTCATTTCATTTTTGCGAGTGCAAAGGTACTGCTTTTCTGCGAAACCTCCAAATTTTTAATCTTAGATTAAGTGAGGTTTAAGACGGATTTAAGCATGTTAACATTTCTTGCAGTCTCTGCGGGGTGGATTTTAGATATAAGTTGGACATTATGTTGATAGATGGAGGAGCGGGGTGCTGCGGTGGCTTTTCCGTGCTTAGTTTGTTCCTGGCGGTTGAAGCAAGTATAGTTCGCGGGCGGCGGAAGTAGTAGTTCGCGGGCGGCGGAAGTAGTAGTTCGGCGGGGCGCGGCAACACTTTCCACGGCTTTCTCCTTAGCTGCGGCAAAGATACGACATTTCCATTGCGGTCTACGAATGTTTTGGCAAATTTTTATCGTTTTATGCCTATTTCCTTCATTTCTTTTCTTTATATTCAATCAGAATCCAGAAGATGTGTTGTTTTAGTCATTAAGTCATTAGTCATTAGTCATTAAGCTTTTCTGGCTCCTAAAAATTGCTACATAGTATATATAATATTTCTTATTATATATACTATGATTTATATAATGGACAATTCCGAATCCTTAATGACTAATGACTAATGACTTAATGACTACAATTAGCAGCTTAAGTTTCTCACACGAATCACGCCTTAATTTCCGATGAAACCGGCAATTTTGGAAGCGTGCGACTAAGAAATTAACACATTAGAGTGTGCTCACACGTCCACAAAAAAACTCCCCAGTGTCCTGTCGGGAGGGCGCTGGGGAGCCATTGTGATGATAAATGTGTACGTTTGTAATTCTAAAGTTTGGGGAAAGAACTTACTCAGAACTTAGTTCTTGAAGAAGTCCTGGACGGCCTCGTTAGGAACCATTCGCTCATCAAAAGTGTAGGAACCCTTGGAGTTCTTCACCATCTTGATGACCTTGGAGTAGCTGCGGCCATCGGTCTTACCCGTTTGCAGGGTTGCGACTGTTTTTTTTGCCATTGTGCTTCAGTTTTATTTGATTTCCTTGTGAACCGTCATGCGCTTGAGGATAGGATTGTACTTCTTCAACTCGAGGCGCTCGGGGGTGTTCTTTCTGTTCTTCGTGGTGATGTAGCGGGAGGTGCCGGGGAGGCCGCTCTCCTTCATTTCAGTGCATTCGAGAATCACCTGTACTCTGTTGCCTTTAGCTTTCTTTGCCATGTTGCTTTCTCAGTTTTAATGGGTTAAACCGTACGGACTGGCAGATTACTGCAGGTAACCTTTCTCGGCAGCTTGCTTGATAGCAGCATCGAGACCAATCTTGTTAATCAAGCGCAGGCCAGCGGCTGAGATGTTGAGGCTGATCCAGCAGTCCTCCTCCACCCAGTAGAACTTCTTGGTGAAGAGGTTCACGTCGAAGACACGCTTTGTGCGGCGCTTAGAGTGCGACACGTTGTTACCGTGCATCGCTTTCTTTCCGGTGATTTGACAAATCTTAGACATTTCGATCTTTCCTTTTGTAACTTTCAAGAATTACTTCTTCCAAACAGGGCGCAAAGGTACATGTTTTCTTTTGAATCTCCAAACCTTTTGCGTCATTTTTTTCATTCTTCTGGCTGCGGGAAGTCATTTTTCAGTTTTTCGAGCAGCATTTGTAGTGCTGTGAGGCTTGCTCGGGCAACATTTCCTTCGCGTCCGTCGTCGCCTGTGAGTTCCCTGACGACGATTTCCGATACGCTTCCTACAGCGACAAAAATTGTACCCACGGGAGCTTCTGGGCCTCCTCCTGGACCTGCATATCCGGTTACGGCTACGGCATAGTCTGTGGCGAGTCGTTCGATGGCTCCGGCAACCATTGCTCGTGCGCAGTCCTCGCTGACGGCACCTTTTTCGGCGAGCAGTTCCTCCGTGACGCCGAGGAGCTGGGTCTTGAGTTCGTTGGTATAGGTGACGACACCGCCTTTGAAGTAGGTGCTGGCACCTGGGAGTGCGGCGATGGCGGCAGAGACGAGGCCTGCCGTGCAACTTTCGGCTGTGCTGACGGTCTTGCCTGCACGCCAGAGGTATTCGCTGATTTCGCGAGAGATGACTTTAACTTGTATGCTCACAACGAAGATATTTTAGTGATTTAAAGATTTAATGATTTTAGGATTTTGGATTTAATCCTGCTGGAATCCTATTAATCAGATGGCCACTCGGCTGTATGCCGGGGCTTCCATCGGGCAGAAGTCCTTGTCTAGGTATTTGAAGTGCCCCACGATGGCGATCATGGCAGCGTTGTCGGTGGTGTAGCTGAACTTGGGGATATAGATTTTCCATCCGTAGCGGCTTGCGTGCTCTCGGAAGGCTTCACGAAGGCCTGTGTTGGCACTCACGCCACCAGCTACGGCAACGTGCCTGATCTTCAAGTCGCGGGCTGCCCTACGGAGTTTGTTCATGAGGATGTCCACGATGGTTTTCTCCAGGGATGCAGCGAGGTCGCACTTGTGGTGCTCGATGAAGTCGGGGTCGTCCTTCAGCCAGTCGCGGAGGTTGTAGAGGAAGGATGTCTTCAGGCCGCTGAAGCTGTAGTTGTAGCCCTCGATGGCGGGTTTGGCGAACTCGTAGGCTTCGGGATTCCCCTGGCGCGCCAGACGGTCGATGATGGGGCCTCCGGGATAGCCCAACCCCATGACTTTGGAGCACTTGTCGATGGCTTCGCCGGCAGCGTCGTCGATGGTTTGGCCGATGATCTGCATGTCGTTGTAGGCCTTGACGAGGACGATTTGGGAATTGCCTCCGCTGACAAGCAGGCAGAGAAAGGGGAAAGGAGGGAGGTCGGAAGGTGTGCCTTCCTCACGAATGAAGTGCGCCAAGACGTGTCCCTGGAGGTGATTGACGTCAATCATCGGGATGCCGAGCGATGCGGCAAGGCCTTTTGCGAAGCTCACGCCTACGAGCAACGAGCCCATGAGGCCAGGACCTCTGGTGAAGGCGATGGCCGAGAGTTCTTCCTTCGAGACTCCCGCCCGCTTCAGGGCCTGGTCGACGACGGGCACGATGTTCTGCTGATGCGCACGCGATGCCAGCTCTGGCACCACTCCTCCGTAGGCTTCGTGCACGGCTTGTGAGGCTGTGACGTTGGAGAGGAGCACGCCGTCGCGCAGGACGGCAGCAGAGGTGTCGTCGCAACTGCTTTCGATTCCGAGTATAATTACAGGCTTCTTTTCCATTGTTTCTTAATGAGTTAATATTTCCACTCCGTGCTCCGTCATGACGAAGGTATGCTCCCATTGTGCGCTTGGGAGTTCGTCTTCGCTGACGACCGTCCACCCGTCCTCCTCGTCGCAGAACACTTCGTAGGTGCCCATGTTGATCATCGGTTCGATGGTGAACACCATGCCTGGAACAAGCAGCATACCTGTGCCTCTCCGGCCATAGTGGTCGATGTCCGGATCTTCGTGGAACTGGAGTCCTACACCGTGCCCGGCCAGGTCGCGCACGACAGAGAAGCCGTTGGCATGAGCGTGGCGCTGGATGGCATTTCCGATGTCGCCGACGTAGACGTACGGCTTGGAGCACACCTCCTGGCCGATTTTCAGGCATTCCCACGCGACGTCCACCAGCTTCTGCTTCTTCTTCGACGTCTTGCCGCCCACGACGTACATGCGCGATGCGTCGGCAAAGTAGCCGTCGAGGATGGTGGTGCAGTCGACGTTGATGATGTCGCCCGCCTCCAGCACTTCCCACTCGTTGGGGATTCCGTGGCAAACGACCTCGTTCACACTCGTGCAACACGAACGTGGGAAGCCCTCGTAACCGAGGCATGCGGATGTGGCTCCGTGCGCTTCGGTGTACTCGGCCACCCAGTCATCGATGTCCTGTGTGCAGATGCCCGGACGTATGCGGTCGGTCAGCATATCGAGTATGCCCGTGTTGACCACTCCGGCCCGACGGATGCCTTCTATCTGCTCCGGAGTCTTGATGAGCTCGCGCGAGGGCACCTTCTTGCCGCGCTCCTGAGCCTCGAGGATGATGCGGTCCATCTCCGTCAGTTCGTGGCCTTCGGGGATGACCCAATGATTCTTTTTCTTTTTCATGGCCGCAAAATTACAAAGAATTCATCAAACATTGTCCTTTTTAACAAAGAAAAACGTGCTCAGAGCCATTCCGAGAGCTGTTAATGCCCCATTCAGCAGCAAAAGTTCGTAGCCGAAGTGGTAATTCCACACAGAAACGGCCACTTGAGAGAGCACATAGCACACGACAGGCGACGCCACACATATATAAGGAATAAAAGGTTCGCGGGGGCGCACGCGCGCGGGAACGAACAGTCCGAAAGCAAAGAGACCGAGCAGCGGACCATAGGTGTAGGAGGCAATGATGTAGACGGCATCGATGACGCTGGTGCTGTTCAGAGCTCTGAAGACAAGGATGGCGGCAAGAACGACAGCGGTCACCACGAGGTGCATACGCCGGCGCAGTCGTTCGTCGTCCTGCCGACGGAGTATGTCCACGCAGACGCTGGTGGTCAGAGCCGTCAGAGCGCTGTCGGCACTGGAGAACGCCGCCGCTGCGATGCCCAGCGTGAAGCAGTACAGCGCCGCCTGCCCGAGATACCCTCCGGCACAAAGCAGCGGCATCACCTCGTCGCCCGACGCCGGCAGCACAATACCGCGATGCGCAGCGAAGACATACATCAGCACGCCCAGCGAGAGGAACAGCAGGTTCACGGGAACGTACAGCAGGCCGTTGACAATCATGTTCTTCTGCGAGTCATGGAGCGTGCGGCAAGTGAGGTTCTTCTGCATCATATCCTGATCCAGACCGGTCATGACCACCACGATGAAAGCACCGCTGAGGAACTGCTTCCAGAAGTACTGCCGCGACGCCCTATCCGAGAACTCGAAGATGCGGCTCATGGGGCTCTCGGCAATAGCGCGAACAGCATCACCCGTCCCCCACCCTTCTGCCGAGAGGATAGAGCAGATGATGAGCACCAGCGCAACAAGCAGCACCACCGTCTGCAGGCAATCCGTCCACACGAGCGTGGCAATACCGCCACGACGGCTGTAGAGCCAGATGAGCAGCAGGATGAGCACCGCCGATGCCCAGAAGGGCCACCCCATCGCATCGAAGACCACGCGCTGCAGAATCAGGCAGACAAGATACAGGCGCACAGCAGCCCCCAGCAGTTTCGAGAGCAGGAAGAACGAGGCACCTGTGCGGTAACTCACAGAACCGAAACGGCGCTGGAGGTAGCCGTAGATGGTGGTAAGCCCGAGGCGGTAGTATACGGGCAACAGCACGAAAGCCACCATCAGATAGCCGGGGATGAAGCCCAGGCACATCTGCAGGTAGGTCATGTCCGAGTCGCGAACCATTCCGGGCACACTGACGAAGGTGACTCCGCTGAGCGAAGCCCCCAACATACCAAAAGCGACAGCCCACCACGGGGACCGTCGCTCTCCTCTGTAGAAAGTATCGTTGGTAGCACGGCCTGCCGTCAGCTTCGAGACGCCCATCAGGACGAGGAAGTAGGCAGCAGCGACGAGCAGGAACAACAGCGCACTCATCCGTCCTTATTCCAGCACTGAGAGGCCGCCGGTGTCGTCGTCGTCGTCGACCTTCACATCGGCTTCGGGGGCGAAGCTGGAGTAGAACGTCTCGTCGTTCTCCGAGGGTTCCATGGGCTCCATATCCTCGTCCTCATCCTCTTCTTCCTCGTCGCGGTCGTCGATGTCGTCGTAGTCGTCATCGTCGTCATCGTCGCCGTGGCGGCGGATGCGGTTGCCGTCCTCGTCGTATTCGTTCTCGTTGAAGAAACGGAGCTTAGTGGCTGGAGCTTTCTTCTTGGCGAAGATGGCCTCAATCCAAGTACCCTTCACCACTTCCAGCACCTCGAATCCGTCCTCCACCTTCTTCTCAAGGGTACCGCCTGGAGCGTGGATACGCGAGGCAGGCAGCGTTGTTGTGGTGACTTCGAAGGCGCTCTCGATGATATCCTTGATGGAGAGCGGAATGCTGTCCCAACCGCCACCGAAGTTGCGGTCTATGAGTTCCAGCAGGGTGGCTGCCGTGATATGGCGCACATTCTCATAGCTGAGGTCATTCAGGCGCGAAATGGTGCGACGGCGGATGGCCACATTCCCCTTGCGGGGATCCATGCGCGAGAAGATTGCCCACTCGTCGGCAGGATATTTCACACTCTCGCGCTCATCTTCAGGATTGAAATGCACCACATCATACGCCAGTCGTATGATGTTCAGGAGTTTATCTTCGTAGGGCAGGAAACTCTCTTCGTTCGCTTCCTTCTCCCAGAGCTCGGCAATCTCCTCGGCGTCGGAATCCCACACATTCGAGGAATTCAGGTCGAGAATGGATTCCAGCTGATCTTCTTTACGTTTGGTCATTGCTTTATATATATAATAAGGTGTATTCTCAAGAAAACATAAAAGAGACGGCATCCAAATGGCTGTCGTCTCCTTCTGTACGCCCTCAGGGGCTCGAACCCTGGACCCATTGATTAAGAGTCAATTGCTCTACCAACTGAGCTAAGGACGCATCTTTTTGCTCCTGCCTCTCCGAAAGTACGCCCTCAGGGGCTCGAACCCTGGACCCATTGATTAAGAGTCAATTGCTCTACCAACTGAGCTAAGGACGCATCTTTCGTCTTGGCATCGGAAGCATCGCCGGAGGAGGTGCTTTCCGTTTTGCGGGTGCAAAGGTAGTGACTTTTCGGGAAACAGCCAAACTTTTCGGCTATTTTTTCACAAATCTACTACAATTTCTGGCTCAAAAGCCGATTTATTTGATTATTTCGAGTTCGCGGAAGACTTTTGATAGAGCTTCTACGGACTCGTCCACCTGTTCTTTCGTGTGGGTTGCCATCAAGGCGTAGCGCACCAGCGTGTCCTGCGGAGCGCAGGCGGGAGGAATCACGGGATTGATGAACACGCCGGCATCGAAAGCCAGCTTGGTCACGGCGAAAGTCTTGTCGACGTCGCGCACATACAGGGGGATGATGGGGCTCTCTGTCTCGCCAATCTCGAAACCGGCATCGCGGAAACGCTTCAAGGCGTAGTTCGTCACGTCCCACAACTTCTGGATGCGCTCAGGTTCCTCCTGGATGATGTGCAGCGCTTCGCGCGCAGCAGCTGTGGCGGCAGGGGTGCAGCTGGCAGAGAAGATATATGTACGCGTGTGATGACGGAGGTAATTGATGATGCTGCTGTCTGCTGCGATGAAACCGCCGATGCTGGCAAGGCTCTTGGAAAAAGTGCCCATGATGAGATCCACGTCGTCGGTGAGGCCGAAGTGGTCACACACGCCACGTCCCTGACGACCGAACACGCCCAGGCCGTGGGCTTCGTCCACCATCACAGCTGTGCCGGGATACTTCTTCTTCAATTCGATGATCTTCGGCAGGGGAGCCAGGTCGCCTTCCATCGAGAAGACGCCGTCGACAACGATGAGTTTCACAACATCAGCCGGACAACGCTGCAGCAGACATTCCAGTTCCTCCATGTCGTTGTGCTTGTACTTCAGACGATGCGAGAAACTGTTGCGCACGCCGTCCACGATGCTGGCGTGGTCGCGATCGTCACAGATGATGTAGTCGTGGCGGTCTGTCAGCACGCCAAGCACACCGCTGTTCACGGTGAAACCCGTTGCAAAACACATAGCCTCTTCCTTGCCTATGAACTCGGCAAGTTCCTTTTCAAGCTGTACGTGCAAATCCAGTGTTCCGTTCAAGAAACGGGAGCCGGCACATCCGCTGCCGTATTGTTCCATAGCCTTGATACCTGCCTGGATGACGCGTTCGTCACCCGTAAGCCCGGTGTAGGCATTCGAGCCAAACATCAGCACACGGTGGCCTTCCATGATGACTTCAGTACCCTGTTTACCCTCAATCTCGCGGAAATAAGGATAGATGCCCAGCTTCTTGTATTTCTGCGGGCGATCGTACTTAGCCAATCTTTCTTGTAATATTCCCATATTATATATAAGGTGTATGTTTTTCTGTTTTCACAATTTGCGGCGCAAAGGTACATAAATATTTTGGACTTAGCGCTATTTTAGGTATAAAATCTCGATTTCATTGCTCATTTCTTCTATTTTTACCCATTTTCTTGGGTCTATTCCCAAACTTTGCACTATCTTTGTGCCGTTTTTATGACTAAGACAAGAATTCTATTCATCGCAAATCCGATCTCGGGAACCCACGACAAGCGTCCCATCATCGAATCCGTGCCCCGTTTTCTCTCCGAAGAACGGTTTGAATGGGATGTCGCCTGGACTGATCATCGCGGCCATGCTGCCGAAATTGCTCATCAGGCTGCAGAGGAAAGCTTTGATGTTTGTGCTGCCATCGGAGGCGACGGAACCGTCAACGAGGTTGCACGCTCGCTGCGTCACACCAATACGGCGCTGGCTATCATCCCGATGGGTAGCGGCAACGGATTGGCTCGACATCTGCAAATCCCTATGAATCCCGACGGAGCCATGAAGGTGCTGGCACGTTGCGACATCAAACCGCTCGACTACGGAATCATCAATGACATCCCGTTCTTCTGCACCTGCGGTATGGGCTTCGACGCCTTCATCAGCGAGAAGTTTGCCAACAGCGGAAAGCGAGGACTGCTCACCTACATCGAGAACACCCTGAAAGGCGGATTGTCCTATGAACCAGAGACCTATGAGATAGAACTCGACGGACAGAAGGAGCACCACAAAGCCTTTCTCATCGCATGCGGAAATGCCTCGCAGTACGGCAACAACTTCTACATAGCACCCCAGGCCTCGATGTCCGACGGATTGCTCGACGTCACCATCATGGAACCCTTCAACGTTCTCGAAGCTCCGCAAATCGTGATGCAGATGCTCAACAAGACTCTGGACACCAACTCACGAATCCGTACCTTCCAATGCAAATCGCTTCATGTCTACCGCTCCCAGCCGGGCGTCATACACTACGACGGAGACCCTGCTGAAGCAGGAACAGACATTGATATACGCCTGGTGCCGAAGGGATTGCACGTGGTGGTCAACGAGGAAGCCGAGAAGCGACC
>CACXXT010000015.1:0-41892 GCA_902771725.1 uncultured Bacteroidales bacterium | reverse complement strand
AGAGAACTCCTCGACCGTATCCTCCAGCGATAGTCAGAAGTGCCCGTCGGTTCCCCGACGGGGATTCCCCTTGCCCCCCTCCAAAAAAACGCCCTCGTCTCCTCTCCCATGTCCACCACTCCAACCACTCCCCTACTCACCGACTTCCTCCCCACCACGCGCAAGGAAATGCAGCTTCGCGGTTGGGAGCAGGCCGACGTGATCCTGCTGAGTGCCGACGCCTATGTGGATCATCCTTCGTTCGGCGCTGCCGTCATCGGGCGACTGTTGGAAGCCGAGGGGTTGCGCGTGGCCATCATTCCTCAACCCGACTGGCATGGGGATTTCCGCGACTTCAAGAAACTGGGACGTCCGCGCCTGTGGTTCGGAATTGCTCCTGGCTGCATGGATTCTATGGTGAACAAGTACACGGCGGCACGACGCCTCCGCAGCGAGGATGCCTACAGCCCCGATGGACGCCACGACCTGCGTCCGGAATACCCCACCATCGTATACACACAAATCCTGAAGCGCCTATACCCCGATGTGCCTGTGGTGCTCGGAGGCATCGAAGCGTCCATGCGACGACTGATGCACTATGACTATTGGCAGGAACGCTTCCGACCCAGTATTCTCATCGACAGTCCTGCCGACTGCATCATCTATGGAATGGGCGAGCAACCTACGCTGGAACTCGTCCGCCGAGCTCTGGAAATGGTGGAAAGCGGACATCCCGACCTCGCCTACGACTCCGAGGGAAATGCCCAGCTCACTTCCGCCGCCTTCCGCGAAGTCCTTTGCCCCACCTCTTTCGGCAAAGCGGCCAGCCCCACCTCCTTCAGCAAAGCGGCCAGCTCCGCCTCACCTAGCCCTGTTTCCGGCGGTTCGTCCGCCGGCGCCTCTCTCCCCATTCCCCAGACAGTCACCCTCCACGCCTCCGCGGAAGACATCCCCGGAGGCATCCACCCAGACGACATCGTGCTCCACTCCTTCGAGGAATGCCTCGTCGACCCACGGCTCCACGCAGAGGACTTCCGGCTCATCGAGGAGCAGAGCAATCGCTTTGAGGCACAACGACTTATCCAGCAGGCGGGCGACCAATGGGTCGTAGTTAATCCACCCTATCCCCCAATGACCACCGAGGAAATCGACCACAGCTTCGACCTCCCCTACACGCGGCTGCCGCATCCCAAATACAAAGGCAAGCGTATTCCCGCCTACGACATGATTCGCTTCTCCGTGAACATGCACCGAGGCTGTTTCGGCGGCTGTGCCTTCTGCACGATCTCTGCTCATCAGGGCAAGTTCGTCGCCTGCCGCTCCAAGGAAAGCATACTTCGCGAAGTAGAGGCTATCACACACCTGCCCGATTTCCGGGGAAATCTCTCAGACCTCGGAGGTCCTTCAGCAAACATGTATGGCATGAAAGGCAAGAACGAGAAAGCCTGCCGCAAATGCCGACGTCCATCGTGCATCCACCCCGAGGTTTGCCCTAATCTCTGTGGTGACCACCGCCCTCTGTTGGACATCTATCGTGCTGTGGCTCAATTGCCTGGAATCAAGCATGCGTACATCGGAAGCGGCGTGCGCTACGACCTTCTTCTCCACGACTGGAAGGACGAGTCGCTGAACCGTGCCGCCTCCGACTACACCCGCGAGCTCATCCTTCACCACGTCAGCGGACGGCTGAAGGTAGCGCCAGAGCACACCTCAGACAACGTGCTCTCACTCATGCGAAAACCTTCCTTCCGACTCTTCCACGCCTTCAAGCGCCGATTCGACGAGATCAATCGCCAGGCAGGACTTCGCCAGCAAATCATCCCCTACTTCATCAGTTCCCATCCCGGATGCCGGGAAGAGGACATGGCATCGCTGGCCATAGAAACCAAACAGCTTGATTTCCAGTTGGAGCAGGTGCAGGACTTCACGCCTACACCCATGACCACTGCCACCACTATGTGGGCAACCGGTTATGACCCCGACACGATGCAGCCCGTGTTCAGCGCGCGCACTCCTGCCGAAAAGCAGGCCCAGCGAATGTTCTTCTTCTGGTATCGCCCGGAGGAGCGCCGACGCATCGAACAGGAACTGCGACGCATCGGTCGCCCAGACCTCCTTGCACGACTCTTCGATAATACCCGGAATCCTCATCAGCACCCGACGCCCCAGAGGTCTCAGAATCCCTTAAAGCCCCAGAGGTCTCAGAATCCTCAGACTCCTCAGAAACCTCAGAAACCCAAGAATTCAAATAAATCCAATAACCCTTTTAAACCTAAACGAAAATGAAACGACTCATCACCCTGCTTCTAGTGGCCGCTTTCGCGCTGACTGCTGTCACGAACACCGCTTCTGCTAAGTCCAAACTGGAGAAGCGCTACGAGTACACACTCAAGAACCTGAAGCTCGACAAGCAGACAGAAGCCAAGTTCGCCCCCCTGCTGAAGGCTTACCTCACCGAGCGGAAAGCTGCAAACGATGTCTATGACGACGTCAAGGAGAAGTACAAAGCCGCAGAGAAAGCCGGAACCATCACCGACGCCCAAGCCAAACAGCTCATGGATGCAAAGCTGGCATCCGAAGCCAAGGAACTGGAAGCTAAGAAGAAGTACTACCCCGAATTTGCCAAAGTGCTGAAGATGAAGAAGGTGTGGTACGCCTTCGACCTCGCCAACGACAAGATGTCCAAGATCGAAGGAGGCGATGCCGAAGATTGAACCTGAAAGGAAACGTCCAATAAGAATGAACAGCAAACGACTCACCACCAGCCTCCTTGCCCTCGCCGTGGGCATCGCTGGCTTTGCCTGCACGAATCTCATCGTGGGCAAGAAGGCATCGGCCGACGGCTCTGTCATGATCACCTACAGCGCCGACGACTACGGCTCATACGGCTACCTCCATTTCTATCCTGCTGCCGACCATCAGCCGGGCGAGACTCGCAGCCTCTATGACTACGAGACGAACAACTACCTAGGCGAGATTCCAGAGATTGCCCACACCTACAACGTTATCGGGCAGATCAACGAACACCAGCTCGCCATCATGGAAACCACCTTTGGCGGCCGCGAGGAACTGGCAGATTCCACAGGACTGCTTGACTACGGGTCGCTGATGTATGTGACGCTCCAGCGCGCCCGTACTGCCCGCGAGGCCATTGACGTATGGACAAAGCTCGTAGAGACCTACGGCTACCGCAGCGAAGGCGAGAGCATCACCCTCGCGGATCCCAATGAGGTGTGGGTGCTGGAAATGATTGGCAAAGGTCCTGGACGCAAGGGTGCCGTGTGGGTGGCTCGTCGTCTGCCCGACGACTGCATCACGGGTCACGCCAACCAGGCACGAATCACCCGTTTCCCCCTGAAGGATCCCGCCAACTGCGTCTATTCCAAGGATGTCATCAGCTTCGCCCGCGAGAAAGGATACTTCAGCGGAAAGGATGCCGACTTCTCGTTTCGCGATGCCTATGCGCCCAACGACTTCAGCGCACGACGTATCTGCGAGGCTCGCGTATGGACTTTCTTCAACCGCTTCTGCGCCGGAATGGACAAGTATCTGCCTTATGCCATGGGCATCGAGCAGAATCCCGAGGAGATGCCCTGGTGTGTGAAACCCGACACCCTTGTCAGCCTCAATGCGCTCAAGCAGGCTATGCGCGACCACTTTGAAGGTACCCCCATGGACATGACCTCCGACGTTGGCGCAGGCCCCTACGAAGCACCCTATCGCCCCACTCCGCTCACTTTCGAAGTCGACGGCAAAAAGTACTTCAACGAGCGTCCCATCAGCACTCAGCAGACGGCTGTCACTTACCTCGCCCAGCTGCGCTCATGGATGCCGAACCATGTGGGCGGAGTGCTCTGGGTGGGCTTTGATGATGCCAATATGGTTGCCTACGCTCCCGTCTACTGCTGCTCCAAGATCTGCCCGGAACCGTATGCCGAGAAAACAGCTGACCCCTTCACCTTCTCCGCGAAGAGTGCCTATTGGCTGGCCAACGCCCTCTCGAACTTCGTCTATCCACGTTATTGCCAGCTCTTCCCTGAGCTGCGCGATGCCCGCAACCAGCTCGATGCAGACTTCGAAACCTTGCAGCAGCGCACAGATGCCGACGCGTTGAAGATGACGCAGAGCGAAGCCGTCAGTTTCCTGACGGACTACACCTCTCGCGCTTCAGGGCTGATGATGGATCGCTGGCGACAACTCTTCGAGCGCATCATCGTCAAGTACAACGATATGGCTATCAAGCCGGAAGAGAACGGAGAGTACAAGAAGACGGCAGGTGGCGACCACGTGCCCCTCATTCGCACAGGTTACCCTGAACGTTTCCGTCGTACCATCGTCGAACAGACAGGAAACCGCTACCTCAAGCCCTGAACAAAAGCTGGAAACCGCTACCTCAAGCCCTGAGCAAAAGCTGGAAACCGCTACCTCAAGCCCTGAGCAAAAGCAGGAAAACGTCATTCAAAAAGGAAAGGGAACACACCGTGTGAGTGCGTTCCCTTTTCTTGTTGCTATGATGCAGCTGGCAATTCTGTTATTTCTTACTCCCAGTAGAGGATTTCGCGATTGATGTCCCACTTGTGATCCTTGGGGAAGTCATCGCCTTCCCAGGCCTTCTTTGATGTCCACTTCTCCGGAGCGTCTGTCCAGAAAGGATCGTGGGCAGGAAGACCCAGGGGCATGAAAGCCAGCGAGGTCATGTAGAGCGAACCGTTGTTGGTATACCAGTCTGCCACATTCGGATGCGAACCCACAAAACCGATGGTCAGATAGCCGTCCTCGGTGAAGTTCGTCTTGCCCTTGCCTTCGAACATACGCTTCATCACAGCCGTGATGCCTGCGCGAACCTGTCCGTTGTGCAGTTCCTCGGGCAGCTGCTTCTGCCAGGCAAGCATAGCCAGGGGCTGCAGGACAGCCAGACGATAAGGAATGGAACGCCCGACAACGGGGAAAGTACCTTCGGGAGAGATGAAGCGCTCGAGGATAACGCCGTACTTCTGCATACGCTTTGTCACCACTTCCAGACGATTCTTGGCGCCGTTGCGCTTGTCGCCCTTCGAACGGATGAGGTAGCTGTTGTTTCCCTGGCGGGCAGCCACCATCTGAAGACACTCGCTATACATCGGCTGGATGACGTAGGCGTTGTAGTAGTCGAAGGCAAACGAGGGGCCGTCCGAATAGAGGCCGTCGCCGATGTACCATTCCTCAGCTTTGCTCATCGCCATCTTAATGCGGAAGGCGTCGTAACCGCCGTTCACGTACATCAGGAACGCCTCTTCCATACCCACAAACAGCAACCAGTTGGTATATGGCGGGTCATAGCGACGCAAGCCCTGCAATTCCTTGATATAGCGAGCCTTAGTCAGAGAATCCAGCGGCTCCCAGAGGGCTTTGTATCCGCGGAACAGGCTCTCCACGACGTAGGCGGCATCCACCAGCGTCTGGCCGCCGCTTGTCCATCCGAGGTAGTCAGGGCTCTCGGGATCTACGGCATTCTTGTAGGCCTTCAGCGCCCATTCGCGCAGCTGCTTGCGCTTCTGTCCCTCGGGGGTGTCGTCGTCCGGCAGAGTCAGCCAGGGAGCGATACCAGCCATCAGGCGACCGAAGCATTCCATGTAGGCTACTTTCTTGTCGCGGTTGTCCCAAGTGGGCGAGAGCTCCAGCTTCATGTTCTGCTGGAGTGTGCCGTTGGCCATGTTTTCCAGCACGGGCGCTGCCATCGTGTAGGCCAGTTCCACCCAGTAGGCACGGTCACTCTGACCGTCGCCCAAGGGATTCTCTGCCGCCTGCACCTTCTTCTTGCCGGCAGCCATAGCTACGCCCGCCGAGAGGAGGAGCACAGATATAATAAGGAGTGAACGTTTCATCTGTCTTTCAGTTTTTTCGAGACGTGACTTGGTATCAATTATCTCAATTCCAATCTTCTAGTTATAAAACGCCAGAAGATTACTCCCCTTCATCGTTGGGCGTCATCGTGCCTTGGATGAAGAGGTTGACGGCTTTGTTCTTCTCGCGGGAATTATAGCGCACGGTCACGACCTTGCGGAACGGGCCCTGGAACTTGCCCTTGCCGTTGTAGGTCACCTTGATACTGCCGCGCTCTCCGGGCTTCACAGGGTTCTGCGTATATTCCGGCGAAGTGCAGCCACAGCTGGCCACCACCTGATGAATAATCAGCGGAGCATTGCCCACGTTGGTGAAACCGAATTCGCAAGATACCACAGCATCTTTCTCCTTGAAAGAGCCAAAGTCGTGGGTCAGGGTGTCGAACTTGATCTCTGCAAACTTTTCGCCATTCTGCTCGACGGCGACATTTACGCTCGTCTTTTTGGGCTCCTGAGCCTGAGAACCCAGAACCAAGGCACCGAGCAACAGAGTTGAAATGAGAATCTTTTTCATCATAATTATGTGCTTTTAAATTGTTATTTTCTAAACTACAGACCTATTAAAAGGCCAATTTGCGGGCAAAATTATCTTCTTTTTCACAAACCGCGGCATAAAAAGGTGAAAAAAGCGTTAAAAACGAGTTTTTATGGGTAGTTTTGCTTACTTTTGCACCATGATACTCTACAATACCACCTATCAGATGCCCACAACAGTCGCTCGCGACTTCGTTATTTGGGTTCACGAAGTGATGCTCCCCCGCATCAAGGAATTCGGGCACATGCATCGGGGGCGTCTCTCGCGTATTCTCTCCCACAAGGACGAGGACTCCGAGTGTTTTGCACTCCAGTTTGAGGTCGAAAGTACTGCCCGCCTGCACTATTGGTTCGTCAAGCAGGGAAAGGCACTTGGCGAAGAACTCCAGAAGACCTTCGAAGGACAGGTCATCGGATTCTCCACCATGATGGAAGTCATCACGGAAGACGAGGAATAAAGGAATAAGCCCGCAAAAATCATAACAAGAACAGCGGTTGCTGAAAGGATTAGAACTTAAAGTAATAGTTCAACGTGGATACCACAGAACGCATCATATTAGGAATTGACCCAGGAACGACCATCATGGGATATGGCATCATCAAAGTCTGCGGACGCAAGGCAGAAATGGTGACCATGGGAGTCATAGACCTCCGTAAGTTTGCCGACCACTACCTGAAGCTCGGGCACATCTTCGAGCGCATCACGGGCATCATCGAGGGCTACCTCCCCGACGAAGTAGCCATCGAAGCACCCTTCTTCGGAAAGAACGTACAATCCATGTTGAAACTCGGGCGCGCACAAGGCGTGGCGATGGCGGCTGCCATCAGCCGGCAGGTACCCATCAAGGAGTATGCGCCCATGCAGATCAAGATGGCCATCACCGGCAACGGCTCCGCTTCCAAGGAGCAGGTGGCCTATATGCTGCGCCAGATGATGAAGATTCCAGATGACGCCATGCTACCCTGGCTCGACGCCACCGACGGCCTCGCGGCTGCCTACTGCCACTTCATCGAGAGTTCACGCCCCGCCGTTGCCGGGGGCGCCAAGTCCTGGAAGGATTTTGCCCGCAAGAACAAAGACAAAGTACATGGATTGTAAGCCCGTCCTCTCTATCATCGATGGCGTTCCCCGTCATCCCGATTTCCGTATGGCAGAGCCTGTGAACCTGCAGATTATGCCCGGCGAGCAGGTAGCGATTGTGGGTCCCAACGCCTCCGGAAAATCCCGCCTCGTGGATATCCTCACGGGGCGCTTTCCCCTGCTTGGCACCAACGAAGTCCGCTACCACTTCGAAGGCAGCAGCCACCGCTACGTCAGCGACAATATTCGCATCCTCAATTTCCGCGATTCCTACGGCGACAGCGATGCCACCTACTACCTACAGCAGCGCTGGAACCAGCACGACATCGACGAATCCACGCCGATGGTCGACGGGCGCTATATCATCAGCCTCTCCAGCGGCGAGTTGCGAAAGTACCAGCTTCGGCGTGCCCTCGACTCCTCTCCCCGGCTGCTCATCCTCGACAGCCCCTTCATCGGTCTTGACCCCGAGGCTCGGCAGCAGCTGCGCGACACCCTCGATGAACTCATCCGCGAGCGAGGACTTCAGGTCATCCTCATCCTTACCCGCGACAGCGACATCCCTCCCTTCATCACGAGGGTGATTCGAGTTCAAGGGCTGCGAATCGTAGAAGATGAAGCATCTAGAGCATCTAGATTATCTAGATTATCTAGATTATCTAGAGATTCTAGAGCATCTAGAGTTTCTAGAGTTTCTAGAGACTCCGGAACATCCGACGCCATTCTCCACTTCTCCCACATCACCATCCGCTATGGCCAGCGCACCATCCTGCGCGACCTCTCGTGGACCGTTCGTCGTGGTGAACATTGGGCGTTGGAGGGCGCCAACGGCTCAGGCAAGAGCACCCTACTCAGCCTCGTTTGTGCCGACAATCCTCAAGCCTACGCCTGCGACATCGAACTCTTCGGGCGCCGCAGAGGCTCGGGCGAGAGCATCTGGGACATCAAACGCCACATCGGCTACGTCAGCCCGGAGATGCACCGAGCCTACATGCGCGACCTGCCCGCCATAGATATCGTTGCCAGCGGGCTCCACGACAGCGTGGGACTCTATGTGCGTCCTCGCCCGGACCAGCGCGAGACATGCCTCATGTGGATGCGACGCTTCGGCATCGAGCACCTGGCCGACCGTACGTTCCTCCGCATCAGCAGCGGCGAACAGCGCCTTTGCCTCCTGGCACGCGCCTTCGTCAAATCGCCGGATCTGCTCATCCTCGACGAACCCTTCCACGGGCTCGACGAACCCAATCGCCTGCTCGCCACCAGCATCATCGAAGACTACTGCTCCGACCCGAAGGTGACCCTCATCATCGTCTCGCACTATGCCGACGAACTGCCTGCTGGCATCACGCATCATCTTCGCCTCCAAGCGGATGTGCAGGAAGAAAAAGCCGCGAAATCCGTGTAATCCGCAATCTTTATTCGACCACGGAAATTCCTATTGCCTCCTCAGCCACTCGCCTGCGAACTCACCCATGGCACGATAGCCGGCGGCATTGGGGTGCAACCAGTCTTCCTGCCACTCCTTTCGTAGCTGCGTTGGGTGTTCCAGGTCACGCATCAGCTGGTCGAAATCCAGCACGCCGTCGAACTTGCCGCTCGTACGTATCCACTCGTTCACGGTTGCCCTGGCAGCCTCGTGGAAATACGACCAGTAGCTGTTGTTGCCGAAGGGTAGGATGGTTGCTCCGTAGATCTTCAATCCACGCTCGTGTGCCTTGCGGATGAAGGTCTCGTAAGCCCCAATCAGTTCTTTCGCCGTCTGCTCAGCATGGCTGCTGCCGCCGATGTCGTTCACGCCCTCGAAGACAATGACTGTCGAGACTCCCTCCTGCCCGAGCACATCGCGGTCAAAGCGTTCCAAAGCCGGCTGGCTCAGCCCTCCGCGAACCACGCAGTTGCCTCCGATTCCCAGGTTGAGCACGCCCACCTTGCCCTGCAGCTGCTCCGCCATCGCGTCCGTCCATCGGTTCTGGGCGTTCGTGGTGCTGCCGCGTCCGTCGGTGATGGAATTGCCCAACACAGCCACCACCTCCGGCTTCTTTGCCCCTGTCCCGTTCTCCTCCACGGCGACCTCGATGGCAGCGAGGTTATACCAATGATCCACGCGCTCCGTGGTGGCATACTGTTGCTTCGGCTTCACGGCGCCCTGCATAATATAAGAGGTAGTGCGCGAGCCACGATGGGAAGTAGCATTCCTGGGCGCCTTGCCGTAGCTGATGGTGACCGAGAGGCGCTGCAGCGGACGCAGGTGGTACTTGAGCACATCGCTCACCACCGCCGCTCCGGCTTCGATACTTACAGCTCGCTGACCGCCGAAAGTCAGGTAGCGAGCCGTAGGCACATCGATGTCCGAGGAGTCGCGGGCGTCGGCGATGAAGACGCTCTTGATTTCCACGGCCTCGCTGCCGAAAACGTTGGAGAAGCGCAGGCGCAATTCCTCGCCGCCCAGCGAGACGTGGACAATCTCGCGCAGCGAGCAGTCGCTCAGGTTCGTCGTGCGGGGCATGTCGCCCTGACCCGTAGGCTCCATGGCTGTTGCCCAGGTGGCAACGAAGGTTTGAGGTTTGGCATCTTTGGGTTTGGCTGCCAGCGAACAGGCAGCGAGCATGATGATCAGCGAAGTGGCTATTCTTTTCATTTGAGGATGGTTTTTATTGATTTCCTGTGCAAAGATAGCTCTTTTTCTTCATATTCATGTCCAAAATCGTTTCTCAACCATTAAAATATGTTTCATTGCATGAAATACAGACATCAAAGGGGTACGACAATGCCTTTTTTACGATAACTTTGCACAAAAATAACCGTCAAACCAACCACTTCAGACAATGAAACATCTCAGAACTCTCGCGCTGGCCGCACTCCTGGCCACGCCGTTTGTCGGCACCCACGCCGCTGCCGACCCAAACTTCTACATCTTCCTCTGCTTCGGTCAGTCGAACATGGAAGGCGCTGCACGTCCAGAGCAGCAGGATCTCGAGAATGTGGATCCGCGTTTTCTCATGATGGCCGCCGTGGACGACGCCAGCCGCGGACGTAAGATGGGCGAATGGTACCCTGCCCTGCCCCCGCTCTGCCGCCAGCACAACGGACTGACGCCAGCCGACTACTTCGGACGCACCCTCGTTGCCACTCTGCCGCAGGAAATCCGCGTCGGCGTCATCAACGTGGCTGTGGGAGGCATACACATCGAAGGCTTCATGCCCGACAGCATTGCCGCCTACACCGCCAAGGCTCCCGGATGGATGAAGAACATCCTCAAGGAGTACGACAACGACCCCTACACACGTCTGCTCACCCTCGCCCGCCGCGCTCAGGAGAGCGGCATCATCAAGGGCGTGCTGCTGCATCAGGGCGAATCCAACACGGGCGACCCCAAGTGGGCTCTCAAGGTGCAGCAGGTCTACGACCGCCTCTTGGGTGACCTCCAGCTCAAGCCCGAGGAAGTACCCCTGCTGGCAGGCGAAGTAGTGCAAGCCGACGGCAAAGGCGTCTGCCTCGCCATGAACCGCCAGATCGACGCCCTGCCCGAGACCATCCACACCGCCCACGTCATCTCCTCCACGGGCTGCACCAGCGGAGCCGACAACCTCCACTTCGACGCTGCCGGCTATCGCGAGCTCGGCCGACGCTACGGACAGCGGATGCTGGAACTCCTCGGCTACGAGAGCGCACCTGCCATCGTCATTCCCGACGATGCCGTAACCGCCGAAACCACCATCCCCGGCAACGAATTCCCCAAGGTGGATTCCCAGCGCCGCGTCTACGCCCGCATCGCAGCTCCTCAGGCTAAGAAGGTGGAACTCGACATCTGCGGCAAGCAATACCTCATGCAGCGCGATGCCGCCGGCGTATGGACTGGCGTCAGCGACCCCCTGCCCGTAGGTTTCCACTACTATTTCCTTAAGGTCGACGGCGTCAGCGTCGTGGATCCGGCCACGGACACCTTCTTCGGATGCCATCGTCAGGCTGGAGGCATCGAGGTGCCCGAAGGACCCGAGGGCAACTACTACCGTCCGCAGCAGGGAATCGCCCACGGACAGGTGCGCAGCATCTACTACTACGCCGCCTCCACCAGCGAATGGCGCCACGCAATGGTCTATACGCCAGCCCTCTACGAGACAAAGAGCAAGCAACGATTCCCAGTCCTTTACCTCCAGCACGGCATGGGTGAGGACGAGACAGGATGGAGCCACCAGGGACGCATGCAGCACATCATGGACAACCTCATCGCCAGCGGAGAAGCCGTGCCCATGATTGTCGTCATGGAAAGCGGCGACGTCAAGGCGCCCTTCCGCGGAGGCGACAACAGGGCAGGACGCAGCGAGTACGGAGGCACGTTCTACAAAGTCATGCTCCAGGATCTAATCCCCTACATCGACAACAACTTCCGCACCCTCGCCGACCGCGAGCATCGCGCTATGGCAGGACTCTCGTGGGGAGGTCACCAGACCTTTGACCTCGTCATTAACCATCCCGACACCTTCGCCTGGATGGGCGCCTTCAGCGGAGCCATCTTCGGGCTCGACCTCGACAAGACCTACAACGGAGCCTTCCGGCGCGCCGACGAGTTCAACAGCCGCATCCACTACCTCTTCCTCAGCTGCGGCTCCGAGGAGAATTTCGGCACAGAGGCCCTCACCAAGAACCTCCGCGAGGCCGGCATCAACGTGGACTTCTACACCTCGCCCGGCACCCACCACGAGTGGCTCACCTGGCGCCGTTCCCTCCGCCACTTCGTTCCCCACCTCTTCAAGTTCAAGAAGAAATAAGGGCAAGCCCCCGAAACAGCTGCCGCCGCAGGAATCAAAATCCCCTACGGCGGCAGTCTTTTTAGGCAGTCTTCATTTTTTTAATGCACAACCTCCCGGGTCGTCTCCGGGTTCGTCATTTTCAGCAGGAGCATCCAAAGTTCCTCCAGCTTCCTCTTCCACTTCGAAGGCTTCTCCCCTGCTTCCTCTTCTTCGGCATCTGCCTCCCCTGCTCCATCTTCCTCTGCCTCCCCTGCTCCATCTTCCTCTGCTTCCCCTGCTTCCCCTGCTCCATCTGCCTCGCCTTCTTCCTCCCCCTCTGCCTCGCCTTCTGCCTCCCCCTCGGCCTCGCCTTCAGCCTCCCCCTCTTCCTCGCCTTCTGCCTCTTCCCCCTCTTCCCCCTGCGGTTGGGTGTGCGGCGTATTCGCCGCATCTGCCACCTCCTCCTCCTTCACCTCTGCACCCTTCCTCCTTGCATACAGCTTCCCCATCAGCTCGAGGAAGAAGTCATCGCCCTTCTCCTGAACAGCCGCCGCCTGCTGCGTTCCGTGCAGCTCGTCTTCGATTCCCGTGGCCAGGATGATGACCTTCACGTCGTCGCCCAGCGAATTGTCCGTGGACGTGCCCCAGATGAGCTCAATGTCGATGTCCAGCCGGTCCATGAAATCCTGCACCTCGCGCATCTCGAAGTTATACAAGGGCGCATCGTCGCTCGCGTAGATAGCAAAAAGAATACGCTTGGCGCGGTCCACATCGTTGCCATAGAGCAGCGGCGAATCCAGCGCATTCAGGATAGCCTTCTCCACCCGATGCTCCCCCCGGGCCGTCCCCATCGCCATGATGGCACCCCCGCCGTTGCGCATCGTCGTGTCCACGTCGCAGAAGTCCAGGTTGATATCGCCGTCGGAGTGGATGGTGATGAGCTCCGAGATGCTCTTGGCAGCATCCTTCAGGATGTTGTCCGCACGCTTGTACTCCGCCTTCATCGGCACGCGCTCCTCTTCCGAGTCGCCGCGCCCCAGGCTCTCGTTGTTGATAATCAGCAGCGCATCCACATTCTTGCGCATCTCCTCCACACCACGCAGCGCCCGGATAATCTTCCTGCGGCCCTCGAAGGCAAAAGGAATCGTCACGATGCCTATCGTCAGCAACCCCATCTCCTTCGCCGTCTGAGCCACGAACGGAGCAGCACCCGTGCCCGTGCCGCCACCCATGCTGGCCGTGACGAACACCATCTTCGTGCCGTCGCTGAGCAACGCACGGATCTGCTCGGCCGTATTCTGAGCCTCCAGAAGGCCACGTTCAGGCCTGCCGCCTGCCCCCAAGCCGTCCGTGCCCAGCTGCAGCTTCACCGGCACAGGGCTCTTTGCCAGCTGCTGGCTGTCCGTGTTCATCACCGCGAACGTCACGTTCGTGATGCCTTCCAGATACATGTTCCGCACGGCATTGCAGCCGCCGCCGCCCACGCCGATGACCTTGATGATATTCACCGACGTGTCCTTCGGGACGTTGAGGAATTGGATTCCCCCGTCCTGCATTTCTTGACCATTCTGTTTCATAATACTCTACTCCTTAGTGATTTAAGACGATAAAGTTAACTTTATAGTTGAAAGAAAATTCCGTTTCTCATATTAGCCTAGAACTGCAAATGATTTGCTTTGGGCTGCAAATATAAAGAAACCCTTCCACACCGCCAACTATCACCATCACTTTTTTCCAAAAACATTTCCTGCAACATATTTCCGCCCCCTCTCCAACACCAATTCCTCCTCCTCATCCTTCCACCACGCATGCCCCGGCGTCCTGCCTTCGAGATTCATCCCTTGGCCGCCAGAAAAAAGAAAGCTGCGCGCCAGCCCACCTTTGAATAGTGAGCTCGGCGCGCAGCCACTTTGCACGTTTCACCCCGCAGGGCCCCTCCCCTCCCTTGGGAGGGGGCGGGGGTGGGCTTTTAAGGCTCGTCGCTACCTTCCTCCTCCTTCGGAGTCCAGTCGGCTGCAGTCTCGCCCTTGGTCTCGGCCTCGATGATAGCCTGCTGAGCCTTGCGGGTGGCCACGCGCTCGAACTGCACGTCGGAGAGCATGTCGTCGAAGGCGGGACTCATGCTGTACACGGCGCGGTAGTCCGTGATGTTCGCGGTCGTGAAGCTGTCGAAGTCCACGGCACCCTTCTGCTTGAAGCTCGGCTGGAAGCTGCCCAGGTCGCCCAGATCCACCTTGAAGCCCTGGGTCAGGAACTCGCGCGTGTGGTCGACGATGGCGGTGAGCACGCCGAGCACCACGTCGCGGCCGTAGGGGCTGCCGTGATCCTTGATGTGCTTGGCCAGCTGGGGCAGGCTGACGATGCCGTTGAGCTGCAGGTTTGCGTAAACCTTTTTCGGGTCGTCTTCATGCATGGGGTTGGGACGCAGACCGAGGCTGTACTTCACGGTCTGATAAGATTCGTTTTGTGCCATAATCTTTTTCCTTTCTTAGTTTTAGAGTTGTTAAACAATAGTGTTGATTGAGCGTGTAGGTCTGTAGGATTCGTCGCGACATTCATCCTTCCTTTCACGCTGCAAAGATACGCATTTTTCGCGAATCCACCAAATATTTTCGCAATTATTTTCAGGGATTTACGGAAAAAAGTGCATTATTATTTTGGCCATTCCATCAGCCAAACAAAATCCCCCGCGCTTCACAGCGAAGGGGTGGAAAGAGAGATCTTATAAAAAATGAAAATCAGCGAGCTGATGACTCAGAAGGCAGCAGCCTGGAGTTCAGCCGTGATGGCGGTCATGCAAGCCGAGAGCCTGTTATAGGTCTTCTCGCCTGCCGTCTTCAATCCCCGCGCATACTGCCGAAGGGTTGTTTGACGTCGCAAAGGTAACGTTTTTGTTATATTCGGCCAAATATTTCGGGCGGAAATATTACCTATACACTTTTTTTCCCCTCCTTTTTCATCCACAACGTCTGATTCCCGTCATTTTCTGTTCGGGCAGACAAAAGAGCAGAATCGTATGGACGAAAATGGGAATACGTATGGACGATTTTGGAATTTCGTCCATACGTGTCAACGTGTCAACGTGTTAACTTGTTAACGTGTTAAAGTATTCGCTGAAATCCTTGCAGCCCGGGGGCAGGTGGTGGTGCTCGAGGTTTGGGAGTGCCTGCTGGAGCTGGAGGAAGAGGTGCTCGCCGGGGAGGTCGCGGTCGGGGTACATGTGGAAGGGCGTGGCGAGCTCGTCGTGGATGGCGCAGAGGAGCTGGACGTCGCGGGGCTTGAAGAGGGTGGCGGAGGGTATGGCCACGGCCTTGTGTCCGGCAGAGAGCATGGCCCAGCAGTCGGAGCAGCCCTCGGTGATGTATAGCGGTTCGCCGGGGCGCAGCAGACGCAGCACGGGCTGGTTGTAGAGGACGCACTCGGAGCCTGCGGGGAAGAGGAAGCGTTGCTTGGGCTCGGGCATGAGGTTGCGGTTCTGGATGCCCACGAGGCGCCCGTCGGGGTCGAAGTAGGGGATTTGCAGCCAGGGCGTTCCCTCCTTGTCGCGCCATGATGTGAGGCGACAGTAGCGGATGACGGCGGGGTTGAGGTGCCGCCCGGCGAAGAGGAACCGGCGGGCTTCTTCGTTGAGGAAGGGGTGCTCGAAATAGCGGGCGTAGCGCTGGACGTCGAAGGGCTTGGGCGGTGGCGGCGGCGTGGGCTTGCACTCGCTGAGGATGAGGATGTTGTGCTCGTCGGCCAGCCAGCGGCAGGCATCGAGGAAGGGTTTGTGGAGCAGCCCCATTGCGAGGTCTATCACGCTGCCGTGGGCTCCGCAGGCGAAGCAGCGGTACGTGTTGCGGCTCACGCTGAAAGACAGCGAGGCGTGGTGATCATCGTGGAAGGGGCAGAGGCACTTGTGCTTGCTCACCTGGAGTCCGAGTCGCTCCGCGACCCCCTCGATGGGGAGGTCGCGAAGCCGTTGCAGTTCAAATCTGTCCATGGCTGTTCTCTTTGAGGTACGTCTCGGTCTTGGTGTAGAGGCCTGTCTGCTGGGAGAAGGTGATGAATCCGCGGTTCTTCCAGACATTGAGCTGATGGCGTGTGCCCTCGGGATTCTTGCCCAGGGTGGTTCTCAGAGCCTGCAACTGCTGCTCGTTGAACGTAGTTCCGAGGCTTTCGAGCATATTCTTGGGGCCGCTCTTCTGCACTTCGTCCGAGGAAGCTTCGCCGCCCTTGAACATATCTCCGAACACATGCACCTTCGACCAGAGGTCGTAGTAGCAGAACCACACCATGAAATCTCCGATGGAGCGTGACCACGTCTGGTCGTTGAGTATCCACAGGGTTGCCGCCTTCTTCCATGCGGCGAAGATGCTGCGGTGGGAGAGTTCGAAGAGCACGTCGTCGTCGGTGAGGTCGCCCAGTCCGGCCATTTCCTCCGCCAGCTGGTCGGCGATGCGGTTCAGGGGTTTCACCACGAAGCGCCCCTTGCATGCGTCCAGGCGCAGGAGATATCCGTCCAGCTTCTGCAAGAACTCGTCGTCGTATGTGCCCTGTCGCGGGATGCGGCCTTGGCGCTCGCCTCGAGCCTTGTAGGCAAATGGTATGCGTCCGAAGAAGCCGTTGGTGAAATCCTTCCGTGCCCGTGACGCCCTCGGCCGTGGCCCTCAAGGCTCCGTCACGCTGGCGGTCGTAGATGTTGCGTACCGTCCTGCTCACCTGGCGGTGTCCTCCGCACATACGGTCGGCCATTTCCACCTCAGGCATGTTCAGGAACATCGTGCGTCCTCCCTGCGCCTCCATGGCCATGGCATTCTGGATGAAGGCAGGGTTGGTCAGGTCGGAGGGTGGGAACCAGAAGCTAACGGCAGGACGCTCGGGCTTCTCCTTGTTGGCGCCGCGGGTCTTCATCTGGCGCTGCCATTCCACCAGCTTCTGGTATTCACCATCATCGTGCTCGCGGAAGGGTCTCATGATAGCCTCTATGAGATGGGTCAGCTGAGCCTTGCCGATGCCCGAAGGGCCTATGAGATGCCCCATTTGGCCGCAAAGTTCGTAGAATTTGTTGTCGGAGTACATGAACTCCACGCCCGCCAAGTGTGCCGCAAGTGCAGGAATAGCCATAGGAATCAGCGGTTCGCGCATGTCTCGTGAGGCCTGTGAGAGGAGAAGTTTGCACACTTCTGTGCCCTTTGCGGGCTTTGGCATCGCCGGAGCGATGTTGCTGAATATATCGTAAGTCATTGCTTCTTAATGAATTAGATGAATTCTTAATATCGATTTAACATTTGTTTGGTCTCAAATCTCAAATCTCAGTTGTTTTGCAAGGCACCCCGCATCTGCGTGTGTATACATCTATATATCTAATTATCAATTAGTTATAAGTGTTTTTAAAAGCCACTTCGATGTGAATTGTGACCTTGTTTTCGAACTGAGATTGAGATTTGAGATTCCTGTGTGCATTTGTCGCCTAATCACTCTCTCCTCCGAGGCCGCTCACCAGGCGCAGCTCCTCAGCCGCCTCGCGGCAGAAGTCCCGGAAGGTGTAGGCGGCGGTGAACAGGGGGCGGTTGAATGTCGGGTAGATCGAGCCGTCGGCCTTGCGGTGGACATTGATGCACGTGCCCTGGTAGACAATCGGGTTGCGGCGCTCGGCAGCCTGCTTCATCTCCGAGGCGGTCTCCATGGCCGTGAAGTGGAATTCGCTGTCGCGGGTGAGCATACAATTAATGTTCGCGCCCACGTGCATGCGCCCGGGTGTGCGCGAGATGACCTTGAGGTCTACGCCCAGGTGCGTGTCGGGAAAGAGGTCGCGGAAGAGGCGCTGGCTGATGTCTGCCTCGGCGGCGGTTTGGTGATGGCGGAAGGCGACGGCCAAGTCGTCGTCGCTGTTCTGGAGATACTGGTGCAGGATTTCTCCTGCGAGGCGAGGGCCGTACTGTGCTTCAGACCCTGCGCGGTTTCCTTTGTTTTTATTTATCATTGTGACCAACGCCGGTGGATTGGTTCGCCACATCAGCGTTTGGTCGCAATATCCCAAGAAACCGATTTACAACACCATCACAAAAGTGGCGTAGTAAATCTGCAGAACAAAAACAGATAGCCCATATCCTGCTGAAGGATAGCAAGATATGGGCTATAAAAAATTTCCCAAAAAAACAAAAGAAAAACTTACGACGAGTAGATTGCGTCGTAAGTTTAGATTTTGCTCATATACCCTGCAAGGGAATCAACAACCTCTTTAACTATCGACTTTGTCTTTATGCGTTCAGATTCGGTTCGAATGTTTGGTAGAGCATTTCCGTTTATATCCACAAATCGGCAGCTGACTACTTGCCAAGGGGAAGTACCTTCTGGCCATGTTGAGATTACGTTATCCTTGAAAAGTCCTTTTATAATATGAGTGAGTATATGATATTCTCCTATCCATGTGTAATTGGTTCTACAGGCGTGACCTTGGAACAGGCTTTCCATTCTCTTGCAATCCATGTCATCTGGAATCAGCTTGTGAGCGCGTAGCTTATTGGTGAACTCTTGTATGGCAATAGGAAAGAATTCTTCATTATCATAAAGGAAACAACAGTCGGTTCTCCCTTTCTTGAAACCATTTGCCTCTTCCGCATACTTCTCCGAACGTTTAACCTCAAATTCTTTGTCAGGATTACGCCCCACAATAGAAGTATAGAAAAGAGACACGTCATAACAGCCCGCTTCTCCAATAACATAAGCGTATCTGTCTTGTAGCTCAAGCCAGCAGCGAGCCAACTCTGCGATTACATAATGACTAAATACCGTAACTTCTGTAGCTGCTTTCTCATGTCTTGGAATAGATGGCATTTCCGAGATGATGTTTTCCCAATTCTTATCTCCAATAAATAATGTCAGTCGCTTTGCTTCGTTAATCAAGGTGGAAACAGTTTCGCGTGTCTTCTTCAGGACAAACATTGTAAGTTCTCCCGATCCATCAGCTTCCAATAGCTCTGTTGCCGCATTAATATGGCGATTTATTTCATTTTCGATCAAAAGCCTGTAGTAGCGTAGTTTGGGCGTAAACAGTATCGGCATCTTGGGAGTGAGCACATACAAAGGCTCTGTTTCTAACTCTATGCGAGGTAGGCAGCTTGCCTCTTTCATATAATCGTTCCCAGTAGTGCAGACATCTTTAAAGCGAATCAGCTCATGTACCTTCTTCAAATCAAAATTGTTCATAGATTATCCAAATTATAAGAACCACAAGCAATTACTTTCGACATAAACAGTCTTGTCTGTAAAGTGTGGCATAATCTCAGCTATCATCTCAGGGTACTTGATGGTAACAGGCAGCCCTTGTTGCTTAACAGACTTCCAGTAGATGCGGCTGAACTGATAGACCTGGTCAATCAATTGCTGGATTACTGGTGTATCTATCTCGTCATTACGATTAGGACAGGCTATAGTCAGTTTAACTGGGAAGGGGAATCCATCCATGGCGTTGAATCGTTCTCCTTCGTATCGCGTGTTGTTGCACAGCAGATATCTGTGTCCTTCTTTTGACGGCCCGAGATTTACCCATCTTCCGCTATAAGGCATAAGGCTCTTCACGTCCTCGTTATTCTTTGTCTGGTAATTATAAGATGAGTATGTACTCTCTTCGTCAAACAAAACAATATCCTCAGACTCAGTTTTATTGATGGTCACGACATAGACAGGCACATCAAGGCTAAGGCTATGAAGCATTTCCTCAACTTTCTTGAACTCGCGTTTACGGCTAATCTTCTTATAATAATGAATGATGATGCGTTCGGGGGGATTGTTTACTGATGAGTAGCGTATGATAGCCATCTTAATTGCACCTACCAATTCATCAAGTTCAGACTTTTCGAAGTAACTGTAATCGTTGAAAATACCAGTATTGTCAAACGAAAAGGCTGCGCCAATATATTGCCGGTTGTCGCTACGGAAGGCCCCAATACCAATAATCAATTCCTTCTTTTCTGTTTCATCAAGCAACCATGGAGAACCTCCTAATTTCGCACAAATGGCTACACCCATGTTTTGGAGAGTGTAGGCAAAGTTGGCTTTCTGGGTACGCTTGTCCTTATCAATCATTGTGTTCATCTTCTCCCTGTCAATACATTGTGTGGGAATGTCGTATTTTAAGAGTAGTTCTTTGATCTTATAGTAGCACTCTTTTTCTTCACGTGCTGATGCATACTTGTGAATCGGGGATATGTAGATGCCAACGTATTTGATTCTGTTATCCCTGTTCCTGTAACAATCGGCTTGCAAAGCTCTCTCAATTTCAGGAACGGGATTTACCTCATCCTCAAATTGGATATGGAAGGCTTTGTCGGCATATGCCACATTGCTGCCGATGTAATTTGAAAGTGGTTTGCTTTGACCTTTATATCCACCAACACGCATGTACTGGATTAAATTTCTTGCTTCTAAAATACTGCTTTTGGGGAAGATGAATATCATTTGAACATCTGTATGCGGGCATTTTATGTGTGGACCAAAATTGACACCATACTGCTGTCGAACATTCTTCACATCGTTGCCGTTTTCGTCATTTCCAAAAATGAGCATACGCTTAGAACTAATGGTCTGGCCAACTTGCAGCGGATTGACTTCTGTAAAGTTATATGCCAGATTTGGGAATATCTTCTCGATGTCTTCCGTGTTGAGGAATCTCTTGCGAAATGCTTCAATGTTATCCCGGTACTTGATATATTTGCTATCGAAGGAACGGGGCTCCTCATGTTTGTCTATGCCGAAGAACCGTTTCAGCTCTCCGCCCAAGATGGGGCGGGTTGTTTCGAGTGGACAATACATATTATGGCTTTGCAGATATTCGTACCTGTCAATCTTGCGAACAACGTAGCTTCCACCTCCCGAACCTTTCCGGACTTCACGGGTCATGACGAAATTAATCATGCTTGGCGTGATACTAGTCTGGCTCGTGAACGGTTCATCAGAAAAATCATCGAAGAGGTTCTTAAGAGAAGCATTGAGCAGTAGAGCAGGCCTGTCGTTCGCAACTAAAAGATAGGGCCTATCATTGAAGCGGTCATATTTCACCCTTAGAGTGAACCTATCCATCGCCATCAATTCGTATTGTTTGTCTTTATAGTTGACGTGGCTTTTCTCTCCATTGCTGAGAAGCCATACTTGTATATCATCGGTTATGCCAGACTTCGTTACGACAACATCGTCATAGAATCGGAAATACTTTTCCAACCTGCGATTATAGTATCTTTTCACCAAGTATTCGTTTTCGACGGCATTGAAGTCGATGTCTATTTCATCAAATCCCTCTGTTGGCATGTCGAAGGATGTGTACAGCACCATTCCTCCACAACCTGCAAACAAGTTGCTGTACTTTTGAGTCTGCCTGACCTCTTTCGGAACAAGAACGGGAGATTTAAGTCGAGAGCTTTTTCGCTCGGCATCATCCTTGTCTGAGAAGTAGAATTTCACAGGCTCCTTTGGATACTCGAAGGTAAGTGTGTTGAGAAATAATTTTTCTACTGCCATTGCGCTATTTTCTTATTTTAGACCGCAAAATTACAGAAAATTTATCGTTCAGAGAAACTTTTCAGCAATATTTTGCCTACTTCTCTAAAGAATGACAATCTTTGCACCGTCATTTCAATCGAAAGGCTGTTCTGGCGACCCTTAATAGGCTCATGCCATCCGAATCGATGCATATTTTAGCCATAAATCCTGGAATGTATTCGGTAGCATTGTAAACATGAAAACTGGTGAAATTTAACACCCTGAACCTATAGTTCCGAATAATGTTAATGGACATTGGTTTGGCGACATGGACATGTACTACAACGGCGAGCGCGCCCTTGGTTCGGAAATCGAGTTCTACACCAACGGAGGATGGGGCTACGACCGCTATTGGGATACTTATGGCTACGGAGCTTATATTCAGAATTATTAGAAACTTGGAAAAAACCGCTACGCCTTCTGATAGATGCTTAGGGGGCTGCGGGCGGAGGAACGGATGCTGAGGGCTGTCACTTTGTTCTCCGTGTAGCGAAACACGATGGTGAAACCCATAAGGTAGAAGAAACGGGTGTCCGGACGGGTAGAAGGGCAACTGGCCGTGGGCATCATAGCTACACGCCGCAAGTCCGACATCAGCATCTGCACCAGACGGCGGCTGTAGGCAGAGGAACCGTTGCGCTCGTCGTAGAACGTCAGAATCTTCTGTAGCTGAGCTACGAATCGGCGGCTGAACTCTATCTCTCTATCCATCTCGCGAACTGCGTCTTGAATTCATCGAGGGAGATGGTGCCTTCGTGTTCTGCAGCTGCTATGTCTTCCTCCAAGTCGGGGGTCACCTGCAGCACGCCGTCCTGAATCTGCGCGTAGGGCACGTCATCTGGGATAGCCTGAGCTTCGCAAGCGTAGGCAGCTACAGGCTCCTGGGCGTTCAGAACGCCGCCGTCCTCAATGTCATATCTGGTCACTTTCTTTTCCATATTACAGATTTTCATACCGTAGCCACCAAGTCCACGGGATTCCTCTTGATGACAAGGGGATAGCGCTCGGGATGCTTGAGGCTCTCGATTTCGAGGTCGATGTCCAGGGCTGGCCATTCGATGGCGCTGCGGCCGCTCATGCGAACGTCCAGGACATGGCTGATGCTGGCATCACGCATCCACGGGACGCGGTTGTAGGAGAGGAAATAGTCCTGACCGCAGACGCTGAGCAGGATGCCGTCGGCATTAATCATCAATACGCTTGCCGATGTGCTCGCGGTATTGTTCTTGAGGGATGGGATTGCGGCCGCACAAGGGGGGGGGACGCTGCTACTTCATGATGAACTTGCGGCCTGACGGACGAAGAAATCCAGTTCATCGAGTCGATGATCAGACCGATGGAATAAAAAAAACAGATAAAATAACTTAGGCGCTCTTTGACAGACTGAGAAATTTATGCTTTTCTTTGGTGATTCAGAAAGAATTGCCTACTTTTGTCGCGGAAATCATCAAAACACATTATGTTGACACCTAATACGCAGAATGTGCTAGAACAGATAGTTATTCAAAAACCGTTGACAAGGAATTCGCGGAGTCCGATGTGCTGGATGCCCTCATAGTCGCGACGAACTACGAGCGGAGTCATGGAGATGACATACTTCTGATAGTTGTCCTTGATTTCCTGCAAACGTCCGAACTCGCGCTTGCGGGTCTCGTCTGAATCTATGAGGTACGCGGCTTGTACATACTTCACGTCATTGGGCTTCTTGCAGACGAAATCAATCTCTCCGGCACGAAGGTCACCGATAAAGACCTGATACCCCATATGAAGCAGATGCTGATAGATGACGTTCTCTATCACCTTTTCTATATCAGATTCCCGGTCGCCTCCTGAAATGAGATTGCGCAGGCCTATGTCACCGAAATAGATCTTACGATTACTCTCCAAGAGACTTTTACCATGTATGTCATATCGCTTGACGGCATCCATGAGCTTGGCTTCGGTGAAGTAACTGGTGTAGTCCAGGATGATATTCGTGGAGACAGCTATCTTCTCGGATTTCATGAACTTACTGATGCTTGTGGCAGAAATCTGCTTGCCGATAGTGTCAGACAGGAATACTACAAGATTGTTTAGGAAAGGGATGTTGCGGATGCTGTGACGCTCTATGACATCTTTCAGCATGACGGTGTTGAAGACGCTCCGCAGATAGTCCCACACCTGTTCGTCATCCTCCAACCCAATGACACGGAGACCGGGCAGACCGCCGTAGTTGAGATAGGTGCGGAGACTGTCATCGCTGTCCGCGAGCCCGTGGAAGGTAAGGAATTCTGTATAACTGAGGCTCTGGACGGGAATCTCAATATAACGCCCGCTTAGCTTGGTGCTGATTTCGCCAGACAGCATCTTGGAATTGCTGCCGGTGATGATGATGTCCGTCTGTTCCTCTGTATGGTAGCTGATGATGGTACGCTCCCATTCATCGATGTCCTGAACCTCATCAACGAGGATGTAATTGCGCTTGCCCTCAACAAAGTTTTCTTCAATGTACCGGCCCAGGTCTTCATGGTTCTTAATGAAGCCGAACTGGCGTTTCTCCTTATCTACAAAGATGATGTTGGCTTCGGCTTCCTTTTCATGACGCTTGATGAAGTCCTTCAGGACAAAGCTCTTGCCGACACGTCGCTGGCCTACCAATACGATGATATTTCCCTTGCCAATCCAAGAGTCAACCTTGTCTGCATAATGCTTGCGAGAGATGATTTCCATTGTTTATACTTTTATTTGGGCACAAAATTAGTATTTTTATTGTTTATAGACAACAAAATCGGCGAATATTTGCATTTCGTTGTCTATAAATGATGTATTTCTATGCACAAAGTGTTCAGATGCACTTGTTGTTGTCTTTTCGCGCGTAAGAAGTAGGTGTTCATAATTCTGAATATCTACTTATTATAGAGGTATCTTTGCAGCATAAAACGAAGACTGTGTCAAATAGATTCTCAATCCCCGCACTTTCGGCAAAGAAAAATTGCGGAAAGGCGGGGAAATGGGGGGAAATGGGATGGGATTGCGGCCGCACAAGGGGGGGGGGCGGTGCTACTTCATGATGAACTTGCGGCCTCCACGGAGGTAGATGGTGCCGGGACGGAGGGTGGTGACGCGGCGGCCAAGGAGGTCGTAGGTGGGGATTGTGGAGGTGGTGGCGGCGAGCTGGGAGTCGCGAGGTGCCTGCACGGGAGTGAGGTCGTAGTTATCCAGGTCGCCTACGATGGTGCCGAAGTCTGCCCAGGCAGAAGCCTTGTAGGCTGCAAGGGAAGAGGCGTAGACGTGGATGACGGGCTTGCTGGAGAAGAGGTAGCTGTTGACGGAGGGTGGCGTGAGGGCTTTCACGTAGGCGTGCTGCACGGGTGCTGGCTGCAGTAGGCAAAGGCATCGCCTCCGACGGAGGTTACGTTGTCGGGGATGGTGATTTCCTTGATTCCGGAGTTGGCGAAGGTCGTGGTGCCGATTCGGGTGATGGTCTCGGGCAGACGGATGGCTATGAGCTGCCGGCAGTTGTAGAACATCTTGTCGCCCATGGAGTTGGAGCTGGTGCGGTTGGTCTCGAAGTAGGCGCTGCCGCCGCTGACGACCTTGGTGTCGGCGAGGTCGATGGAGGCCAGGTTTCCTTCGTTGGTCTGCAGGCGTAAGTATTTGAAATCTGTGCCATTGAGGCTTCCCGTGAGGATGACCTTGATGGTTTGTGCGGAGAGGGCGTCGGGCAGGGTGCCGGCCTTCTCGAGCGCAATGAACTGTATGCCCTCGCCCGCCTTGGTGACCTCGTGGAGGGTGCCGTCGGCATCGACAGAGTAGATGGTGAAGTTGTCGCCTACGCTGGTGGGAACGCAGAAGTTGAATGCGTTGGCAGCGAAGACCATCTGTTCCTCCGGGTCGAGCATCAGGAATCCCACTCCTCCTGTGCCGGACATGGCGTAGAGGGAGTCTGCCTGGAGGTAGGTGTAGCTGGAGGGCTTGGCGTTCTCCGGGAGGTAGGATGTGAACTGCCCGAGGTCGCCACATTGTCCCACTTGCTCGGACTCGCGTCGTTTCTTGCCTTCGTTGCCGATGAATCCGTTGTTGAGCACATAATCCACGCGGTCCTCGACGAAGAGAATCTGGCGGTTCTTGGGATACTTGGAAATCTCGGCGAGGGTCTTGTTGATATTCGCCAGGCGGTGCGAGAGTGTGTGCGCTCCGTAGTCTTCAACGCTGAGGTTGGTGAATGGTTCGAAGAATCCCCATGCGGCGAAGAAGTCCGTGAGGTCTTCCTGCGCCACCTCACATACCTTGCGCACGAACTTCAGGGCGCTGTTGTTGGTGTTGTTCCATAGCACCAGCGGATCCTTGCGAAGTTCCTGGAAGAGTGTGGGATAGAAGGATGTGTTCTTCTGTGCGAGGTGGTAGTAGAGATAGAGCTGGTAGTACATGCGCATGAGTCCGCTGTGCTTGACATACGGAAGGTGGAGTGCGTAGTCGTTCATGGTTACAGACAGGGGTTCGCCGGAGGATGTGACGTTGCCTGTCAGGTAGCGTATGTAGTTGGAGAAGAGGTTGTTGGACACCTCGGTTCCGCCTTCGAGGTTGATGGTTCCCTGGTTGTTGTGGCCACATTCGTGGGCAGAGCACCACTCGTCGTGCTCAGCGCGGCTGACATCGAAAGAGTTGCGGATGCACTCCACGGAGTTGTAGCAGGTGCGGTAGGGCGTGGAGTTGGCATAGCCGGCGTCGGCCGAGCTGCCCTCGATGGCAAAGTTGGGGTTGTTGTAGTAGATGGGGAAGATGGCTTCGCCGCCCGTGAGGTAGTAGGGTGCTCCTGCGCGCTCTCCGTTGACGACGGATTCGCAGAATCCCATGAGTTCCTTCTCCCATACGGTCAGGTGGTCGAACCAGTCGATGGAGCGGTCGATGGTCCTCGGGAAGAGGGTCTTGTAGGTGGAGCGCTTGAAGTTGAAGAGCGCCTGTTCTCCGCGGATGGTGAAGAGTTCGTGGGTGGCCGCCTTGAGCAGCGCCTGGTAGTCGCTGTCGCTGTGGCGTGTGAGGTCGTAGTATCCGTTGACGGTGCCTCCCTCGATGTGAATCCTGATGGCAGGCCATTGGTCGAGGGTCTTGGTGCGCGAGCGGGTGTCGGCCGTATAGACTACGTAGTAGAGCGCTCCGGCCTGTCCGTCGATGATATTCAGTCCTCGCTTGAGGGGAGTTCCGGTCTTGGCGCTGTAGATAAGGTCGTTGCCCACACAGCCGGCGAGGTAGAGCGTGGCGTCGGCAGGAACGTCCTCATCCACAAAGACATACAGAGGTTCGAGTCCGCTGGAACAGATGCCCGTGGGGTTGCCCATATAGGACCCTCCTGTGCTGCGCATCTGCTCGTTCCAGTAGGCCGCGTCGCTGTAGGCTTTATAGCTATGGATACGGAAATCCTGTTCGTAGGCTGCCCAGGTGTTGTTCTTCAGCTTGAGGGCAATATCCGTCATGAAGGCGGGCATACCGGCAGCTGTCATGGCAGCCGTGAGGTCGGCATCTGCCATCGTGGCATAGTCCGCCTTCAGGCGTGTGCAGGCAGCATCTTCGAAGAACTGTTCGCGAAGGTTGTTCACCACGATGCTGGAATCCTCTTCCATGGGGTAGTCCTTCTCCAGCCGACCTACGAGGGAGCCATACTGCCCCCAGTTCGCCTTCTTGTAGGCATCCAGGCTGCTGGTGTAGACACGGATGGTGGGGCTGGAGGAGAAGAGGTAGGCAGGAGGCGAAGGAGGTGTGGTGGGCAGGCAGAAGACATTCTTGACGGGAGAACTGTAGAAGACGCCCTGATCCAGACGCGAGACGCGCCGCCCGATGACGACCGTGCCGAGCGAATTGCAGTAGGCAAAGGCATCGCCGCCCAGACGCGAGACGCTGTTGGGAATCTCCACCTTGCGGATTCCGGAGCGGGAGAAGGCGTTGGACTGAATGGCTGTGATGGTAGTCGGGAGCACGATGTCATGCAGCTTTACGCACTCGGTGAACATGGACTGCCCGATGATGTCGTTCTCGGTCTTGTAGGTCTCGAGGTAGGCCGAGCCGCCGCTGACGATCTTGACTTGCGAGAGGTCCAAGGAGGTCACGCCCCCTTCGTTGATGAGTTTGCGCAGATGCTTGATGTCCGACCCGTTGATGGAACCGGAAATCTTCAGCTGGCTGTCGCTGGTGGGCAGCAGCGTGGCAAGCGTTCCCGCTTTCTCGACGTTGACCTCGCTTTGTGCCCGTAGGAGGGCAGAGGAGAAACAGAGCAGAAACAGGCAGAGGCTCTGCAGCAGAGTCCTCAGGGTGTGGCGGTAGTTCAAGGTAAATGTGTGCATGATGAATGCTGGTTTTAGTATTAGTTATCAGTTATTGTCTTTCAGGAGTTTACGGGTCAGTTCCCATCCGGCTTGGTCACGTCCACCCGAGGTGCCGACGGCCAGCGGAAGGCAGCAGGATCGTCGGGATGAGCAGGGTCGAAGCCAGGGAACGCAGGGTCTATGGCGTCGATGAGAGGCGCCGCAAAATCGCGGTCGAGCTGGCGGATGCCACACGCTATCATCTTGGCTACCTCGTAGGCACCAAAGGTGTTGAAGTGGGTGTTGTCCGCCAGAGCCTTGTCCTGACCGGGATAGGTGCCGGCCGGATAGTGGACGAGCGACTTCTTGCTGCCCTCGACGCCCAAGGACTCGAAGAAGGTACGGGTCATCTCATGGAGCTCGATGACTGGCACGTGCTCGCGTGCAGCCACGGCACGCATGGCTTCGGGGTATTCTCCGTGGGTCTCGCGGATATGACCTTCGGCATCGAAGTTACGGCGCTGGGTGGGAGTGACGAAGGCTATGCGACCTCCTGCTGCGCGCACGCGATCTATAAAGATTTTGAGGTTATGGGCGAAATTGTACCAGGCCCCGTCGCCTGTGCCGTGCTCCTTCTGGTCGTTGTGACCGAACTCCACGAAGACATAGTCGCCGGGACGGAAGGAGGAAAGGATTTTGTCCAGACGGCGCTGGCCGAGGAAACTGGAGGCGGCAAGGCCGCTCTCGGCGTGGTTGCTGACGGCTATGCGGTCGCCCAGCCAACGGGGAATCATCTGCCCCCAGCTGGCATAGGGTTCCATCTCCTGGTCGACAACGGTAGAATTACCTACGAGGTAGAGGGTGGTAGCTGTCGTGTCCGGCTCAATAGTAATCGAACGTACAGCAGGAGCGCTGCCGGCGAACTCCAGGGTGAGGCGGTCGTCCCAGTTCAGATAGGTACGCTCGCGCGGCTTGAGTCCCACCTCGCGCTGGTCGTCGATACGCGGCGAACGCTTGTTGACGAGGAAGGAGAAGGACTGGTAGTCGCCCTTGGCCGTTGCGGTCTCCTCGAGCAGCAGGCGGCGACTCTCGGCACGGACCGCTGTGCTGGCAGCACGACGACGGGAACCAAGAGTGACCCGCACACGATAGTTGCCGTCTGGAACGCGAACCGAGAAGTAGAAGGGAACAGGATCCGAACGGCGTGCGTCGACCTCTGCCTGACGGGTGGAGAAGTCATAGCCATAACCTGTTGATGCAGAGTATTCTGGCTGGGATGCTGTGAGGTCAAAGGTCTGAGCGGCAAGGCTCAGCGTGAGGGCTGACGCCCACACAAATGTGCATATACGCAGTTTTGACATAATTTGGTGTTCGAGGTTTGGGTGAACGGAATCTGAGGATCGAAGATATGTGCGATGACGTCGGTCAGTTGCTGGAGGAACTCCTCCTGCAGGGGACGTACGTCATGAACTAACTGGCGTGCCAGGCGCAGCTTGGGGCTGTAGTCCTCGGAGCCAGACTTGTGGACAAAGAAGAGCCCGGGCGTGACGGGACGTCCCTGCTGACGTGCGACGATGGTGGCATAGAGTATGGTCTGGAGGAAGTAGTGCTCATTCTGACCGGCGTCTGAGAAGAGCTGCTTCAGGTCACTCACCGAGGCTGGAGTGCCTCCCGTCTTGTAGTCGATGACGCGCAGGGCTAAGCCTCCCTCGACGGCAGGATCCCGAATCTCATCGAGACGGTCGACGTAGCCACCCGTACGGACTTCGATGTCGCCCACGGAGAGCGTCATCCCGAACCATTTCTCAAGTTTGATAACTCTGAAGGGGGTGAGTTTCAGGTCGTGCTTCAGCAGCTGGAGCAGGTAGGTCTGCACGACATGGCGGGCGATGATGAGAATGCCGCTATATTCCTCCGGCCGTTCCTTGAAGAACTCGACGCGGAAAGCCTCACGGATGTAGGAATCGAGGGCGATGCCGCCATTGGCCACAAAAGGCTCAATATCCTGAGCCCGCACGACCTCACCTACCTTCATCAGTTCAGCGTAGACAAGCTGTGCAGCCTTGTGGAATACCAGCCCGAAGAGAATAGCATCGAGACCGTCGTCCGGATCGGGATTCACGGTGATGCCACGGACATAGCGATAGTAGAAGCTGAGCGGGCAGGCTGTATACGTGTTGATTGCCGTAGGCGAGAGGGGGTGCGCCTCGTTCCCGGGTTCCTGACTGCGAATATCGTAGAAGGAACGCAGCTGGCGAACCATTTCCTCTGTCTTCTCAATGACAATAGGTTCGGAGGTAATTACCTTCGTGGGAGCCTGCAGCCGCTTGGCGCTGATGGGGAACTCCGTCTCGGCAAGCAGTTGGCGCAAGAAGCGTGAGGGCTCGTTCTGACGGACGCCGGCGTTGCTCTCGTTGTAGACGAAAGTGATGTGTCCGGCACGCTGAATCAGGCGATAGAAGTAGTAGGCGTAGACAGCCACCTTGTGGCGGATGGTGGTGAGTCCGAAGGCCTCGCGGAGGCTGTAGGGAATGAGGCTGGTGTCTGAAGTAGTTTTGGGGAGGAAGCCCTCTCCCACGCTGAGCATCAGGAGGTTATCGAAGTCCAGAGCACGTGTCTCGAGCACGCCCATCACCTGCAAGCCTATGGCGGGTTCGCCATGGAAAGGAACGCTCTGGGTTTGCAGCATGGTGCGTAGGAGACGGCGTAGTGTGTGGTCGCCGACGGCCAGCGGAGCGGACTCCGATTGCATCAGATCGCGCAGACGGGAAATGGCCGTGAAGGTGCGGAAGAGGGATTCGACATAGAGCTGCCGATAGAACGACGACACCTCCGGGGTGTCCTCGGAGAAATGAGGTGCCAGGGCGGCGAGGCAATCGAGGAGGTAGGCAAGGAGTTCAGGACCTTCGCCTACGGGACGACACCAGACCTGCTCGCCGATAAGACGGGCAAAAGGATGGCGCTGAGCAGTACGGAGCTGCGTGGTGCGGAAACGCTGGCGGGAGGCATCATAGCCTTCGGTCTGCAGAGAGACGAGGGCGATGACAAAGCTGAAGACGGGCGTGTCCGAGAGGGGGAAACCCATCGTGATATTCACCGCCTCAGGAGTGCCATCGGACGGGATGCTGTGGAGCACAGGCTGAAGGAGTTGCTCGTTGCAGAGCACGACAGCTGTGCGGTTCTCGCGCTCGGTCAGGTGTTCCTCCAGCCATTGAGGCACGAAACGCGCCTGGGCGTTTTCGCTGGTGGCAGAGACGAGGTCTATCTGCTTGGGCTGGCGAAGGTTGTCGAAGCAGTCTGAAGAGAGTTCGTTGCCGTAGCGCTGCAAGTTCTGGCGAAGGAAATAGCCAGCCTCGTGGCTATGGTCGACGTAGAAGGTGTCGTAGTCCCAGAAGAAGAGCGCCTGGTTTCGTGCCTGGAGCTCGTCGAAGAGCGCCTGCTCGACATCGTTCAGGACATTGAACCCCACGAAGGCGTAGGTCATCCGGCGCTTCTGCTCGGTTGCGAAGAGAGGACACTCCCCGGCCGACGGGTCTCCGGCGAGACGAGCCTGACGAAGTTGCTGAACGACAGAACGTTGGAGCGCTCCTTCGTAGAGAATGCCATCGCGGCTCATCGTGGCGAGCAGGTCAGAATAGATGTCGCCCATATGCCTCCACAGGCGCAGGAACTGAAGCTTGATCTGGCTGTTCTCCTCGAGCGAGAAGTTGTGGAAGAACGCACGCAACGCTTCCTCCTGCTCAGGAGTGATATAGCTGTTGTCGTCCAGCCCATGGAGGTCAGCGATATTGGTGAAGAGACTGGAAGCATCCACGAGATGCTTGTCGAGGTCGTCGAAATCGGCAAGAAGAATCTCGCCCCACGACCAGAAACGATCCAGGGGCTGAGGGTCTTCAATATGGCGAGCATAGGCTGCATGAAGACGGCAGACGGACTCGATAGGGTCGGCAAGCGCCATCGTCGTGGCCTGCTGGAAGAGCTCGCTGATGGTCAGATAGTGGGGAGCCCAGACGGGGGTGGAAGACTGCTCTGCCAGAGCCTGGTTGAGGAACAAGCTGGCACGCTTGCCCGGAAACACGACTGTGACGTGACTGAGGTTGGAACCGAAGCGCTGAAGCAGCGAAGTAGCTACGTGTTCGAGAAAGGTTTTCATAGGCCGTTAGAAATCAAGGGTTAACTGTCCGGTATCGGACTTGCGGGAGGTGCGGGAGGACTGGTTGGAACGGTCGCCCACGCGCTCTACCTTTCCACTATATACGAACCAGAGGTAGCCCTCGACTTGCGCCTGGGGCGACATCTGTTGGAGAAGCTGCATGTAGCCCAGCACCTGCTGCTCATATTCTGGACGGCTGGCGCCAAACTTGAAATCGACCACAACGATGCGTTGTCCGTCGGCGCTGACCATGACGCGGTCCGGGCGATGGACTTGAGGCACACCCCGGTCGTCGATACTGACTATAGAACATTCGTTGAAGAGCTGCCAATGGGGCTGGAACCAGTCGCTGACAAGCGGATTGCGCAACCCCTGGCGTACCCAGCGCTCCATGGAAGCACGCGGCACAGCGACTTCTGTACCATCGGGTGCCGTACGGGAGATGAGTCCCTGGCGCTCGAAGGAATCGAGGACAGCATCCACATCTTCATGAACACGCACACTCTGGAGCACACGGTGCAGCAGACGCCCCGTCTCGAGGTAGCGGCGACGGGTGATTTCCTCCTCCGGAGGAGCTTCTTCCCCACCCTGCTCTGCCATGAACTGGGCTGAACGGTTGCTCTGGCGGAAAGTGACTCCCAAGTCATAGGAACGCATGGCAACAGCTACGGGTGCCGGCCTCGGAGACATACGATTATCATCTTCGCCATGATCGCGCTCGAAAGAGAGCACGGGTTGACCTACGGAATAAACGCCATCTGCATCGGCTGTGAGCACAGAAGAAATTGTGCAGGCGATGAGGTCGCCTACCGTGCGGTCGCTGTTACTCATATCGCCGCCTATAGACCATATAAATAGGTTTGCGCACGCGCGCGTAAAGGCAACATAGAGGGCATTGAACTCATCCATGCGGCTGAGCAAATGAGACTCTGCGTAGTCGTTGGCAAAGACAGATTTAGAGGTAACCTTGGACGACGGAGTGATTGGCAGCAACTGCATTTCGGCATAAGGCTCTTCGGTGGGGGTGCACCACATGAGATCCGTGTAGCGGTCCCGCTCGAAGCTCCAGGTACAGAAAGGCAGCAGCACGGTATGGAATTCCAGACCTTTAGCCTTGTGAATGGACAAGATACGTATGCCGTCGACTTCACCTGCAGGGACGGACTGACGGCTGAGATTCTCGTCCCAGAACGAGACGAAGGACTGCAGGTCAGACGCCTCGCCACGCAAGTATTCGCTGACGGCATCAAAGAAACCGAAAAGATAGGCATCCTGCTGTCCGAAACGGTCAAGCCCGAGAAGACGATAGAGATGCTCCAGCAGTTCGTAGAGAGGTATAAGGCGAAGCTGCTGAAGGCGGTCGTCGATGAGTCTTATATCTATGCCGTGTTGTTCCAGGAGGAAGCGCGGCAGCGGGTTGGTCTCATCGATGAGCACGCGCAAGGCTTCGACGAGCAAGCACACGGGCAGACAGGACGAAAGCTGGAAAGCCTCGTCCGAGACGATGGCTGGCATATCAGGAACCTCCGCAAAAGCACGGATGATTGAGTCGCACTCAAAATTGTAGCGAACGAGGATGGCCATCTGATCATAGGGCAATCCGCCTTCGTGAAGCTCACGGATAGTCTGGCAGAGTTCCTCAAGCACCCTTGGCTCCCATTCTTCGCGACTATGGTATTCTTTCGGATTGAAAACCTGCACTCGGACACAGCCCTCATCCTTACGCTTTTCAGGAACCTCCTGGATGACATCATTATAGGCTGATTCAAAGATATTACGCAACCCGAGCTGTTTCTCCTCTTGCAGGGATACGGTCTCCAGAACCTTGCGGGCCTCATCGAAGAAATCGCTGTTAAAATCGACAATGCGACGTTTGCTGCGATAGTTGATATCCAGTTTCTCAACGACAGGTGTAGGGCGGACATTCTCCTTGATATAGCCAAGTGTGCGCCAGTCACCGCCTCGCCAACGATAGATGCTTTGCTTGACATCTCCCACAATGAGGTTGCGCCCGCCACGGGAGTAGCTCTCCAGCAGCAGCGAACGGAAGTTTTCCCATTGCAGGCGAGAGGTGTCCTGGAACTCGTCGATCATCACATGATGCAGCAGAGCACCAATCTTCTCGAAGACAAAGGGAGCATCGGATTCACCTACCATGCGGGCAAGCAGAATAGGAGTCTTAGCCAGGTTGAAGCGAGACGTCTCGGCATTAATCTCGGCAACCTCACGGTCGATGAAGTCCAAGAGGAACAGAGGCTTGATATGGGCAAGTGCCAGACGGGAACTGTTGACGGAATACTGCAGTTTCTCCAAGTTGTCCACCAACTCAGAGAGGACTCCGCTGATGGTGTCGGCAGCATCGATGAGTTCACTTCGCTGCTGGTCGGAACGCCGCAAGAGCGTCAGAGGATCGTCTGCCCAGTTCTTGCAGGTGGAAGAAATCTCGATGGCTGACACATTGCCAGAAGCCAATTTGGCTACCAGCCCGCCCAGCATACGCTGACCGTTGGAGAAATCAGCATAGCTCAAGCCTGCAGCCTGGATTGCCTGCTCAATGCGCTTTGCATAGGACTTCAGAGTGGCGATGGCAGCACCCTCCTGGTCACGCAATTCTTTCATGAAATTGCGAACAAAGGCACCATCACTAAGCACCTTTCGAAGCTGATCGCCACGGCGCAGATATTCCTCATTGAAGATAGCGTGTCCGAATTCCTTTACACGGTCCGTGACATTCCACCGCTGGTTGTTCTCTATCTGGTCGCGCACAAGACTCAATAGCCAATCCAGCACAACGGGTTCGTCCTGAAGGCGGTCTACAATACGATCTACGGCTTTCGAGAGCACTTCCGTGTCGTTGATCTCCACCTGAAGGTTAGCCGTCAGTCCCAACTCATGAGCCAGCCCCCGAAGGATAGTCTGGAAGAACGAGTCGATGGTGCCCACACGGAAATGGCTATAGTCATGAAGTATCTGATGCAGAGCCTCTCCACATCGACGACGAATCTCAGCCTCCTCTCGGGGAGCATCGGGCTCATCCTTCAGGGCCTCGACGAGTTTTTCGTAGTAGACCTGGCTGGAAGGCAACGAGTGGGCTATGCCATAGAGATGCGTGATGATTCGATTCTTCATCTCGCCCGTGGCTTTGTTGGTAAACGTCACAGCCAGGATGTGACTATGTTCACCGCCATTGGCAGCGAGCACCAGCAACTTGAAATATTCCACAGCGAGCGTGAAGGTCTTGCCGGCACCTGCCGAAGCTTTATATACTTTCAATGGATTCATCGTTGATTAATATTCTATCAGTTTCTTTTCGAGCTGACCATGATAGTCAACAACCAGACCGACCACATAGCAACTGGAGCCGTTGGGCTGGCAGAGAGTAAGGTTGAAGTGACACCCTGCACGATCGACAGTTCCAAACTCGCCGTTGGAAAGGATGGCGCCCTCAAGGAATTCTGCAGGTACGAGCTCCGCAAAGTCGGTTTTGGCGAAATCGTGGGAGTAGATTCGGTCACGACCTTTGTAGACACCCACGTGAATAATGTTGTCGTAGTAGACATTCTCTATCGGCAGCCCCTCGTCGGTGAACGTGGTCTGATACACTCGGTAGTGGGTAGGGTTCACCTTAATATACAGGTGATAGCGCTCGTTTTCGGGCGAGAACACGACAGTATCACGGCTGACCTCTTCGTTCAGCAGGATGGGTGCGTATTCCTTTCCGGCAGAGAAGAAATAGAACGAGTCCGCAGGATTCTCCGAGCGAGTCAGCGTGATGGAGTCGCCAGAGAGGGATTCGTAGACAAAGGTGTAGTCCAGCTGTCGCACGATAGGGAAGCGGACGCTGTCGGCCGTGAAGAGGACCAGGGTGTCCTGGAAGATGGCAAAACGTACAGACTGGTTGGAAGAGTTCGGGTAGAAGATGCTGTCGCCGTCCACACGGAAAGCTACAGTCTGCGTACCTTCGTCGACCCAGATACCAGCCATACGGCGCATGGCGTCTGTGTCTGGCTCCACAACGAGAGAACCGGGAGCACCAGGCTGTTTATTTCTATTGCAGCTGACCAGCGAAAGCAATATAAATAATAATAGGTGTATAGAAAAAAGTGATTTCATTACTTCACAGAACCTTTTCGTGGCCTCATTTTGTCTGCCACATACTTTCTTTTCAGCGCAAAAGTAAGATAAATCGTCGAAAACTCAAAGCCAAAAACAAAATACTTGCATTTTTTTATCAAAATATTCGATTTTATGGCAGAAAATCCCTACCTTTGCAGCCGATGAATGAATTATCACGTCATATAGAAAGCCTTTTGCTGAGTCACGATTGTGTGGTTGTCCCTCAGTTCGGCGGTTTCGTCACGATGGCCTCTAGCGCCACCCGTGAAGAGATGGAGCAGTTGTTTTTCCCTCCAATCCGTGTTGTCCGCTTCAACCCCGACCTCACGGAAGACGACGGGCTGCTGACTACCGCCGTGCGGGAACAGTTGCATTGCAGCCCTACGGAAGCCAAACGCCATATCCAGCGCCTGGTGTTGGACTTGCGCCAACAATTGCTTTCTGACGGGCAAGTGGACTTCGGCAGTATCGGCCTGTTTTCGCAGGACGAGGATGGGCGTGTCAGCTTCTCTCCCTGTCAGGCTGGTGTGGTCACACCCTGTTTCTTCGGACTCGATGCATTCCCGATGCCCAAACTAACTGCAGCCCAGCGCAATGGCCATCGGCGTGGTTCCCGTTCAGCACAGTTTGCCCATGGCGCTGCTCATGATTCCCAGCTCATCACCATCCGCATCAGCAAGCGCAGTCTGAAGAACACTCTCGCAGCAGCTGCAATCATCTTGCTTTGCGCCCTGTTCTCCTCACCCCTGGAGGAAACCGTTAGAAGTAACCAAGCCTCACTTCTACCCTCTGAAACTACTACAGAGCTTCGTGAAGCCACTCCTGTGACTGTCCCACAACAGATTGCGACAGCTGAAACAGAGAATCCCTGCGGAAACCAAATTGAAGACATAGCTCAGAAGACTGATGAAGCAGCTGTAGAAGTAGCGACTAAAGAGGATGTCGAAAAGAACATTGAAGAAACGGTTTCTTCAGAGTCCGTTTCCGAAGTGTCTTCTGAAAACGAACCTGCCGGTAACTACTGCATTGTTCTGGCCAGTAACGTAAGCCTCAAGAACGCCAACCGCTATGTGGAGACCTTGCATCAGCGGGGCTTTACTAACGCACGTGTTTATAATAATGGTAAGATGAATCGTGTAATCTTGGATGGCTTCCAGACTGAAGAACAAGCCAGCGAGAAGAATATAGAGCTCCATCATACCAATAGCGAGTATGCATCCACCTGGGTAATGGCCTTATGAAAAGAGTACGCTGCCCCAAGTGTAATAAGCACATCACTTTCGACGAAACCCGTTATACAGACGGTCAAACACTCGTCTTCGAGTGCCCTGACTGCCATCGCCAGTTTGGAATACGCATAGGAGTTTCCAAGCTGATGTCCACGCGCAAGGAAGAAAAACGCCTGGGAACTCCAACCCCTGAGGAGACAGAGGAGGAACAGGACTTCGGGCGCATCCTTGTTGTCGAGAATGTCTTCCACTATCGCCAAGAGCTCCCCCTGCAAATGGGTGACAACGTCATTGGACGCTACGTTCATGGCACACATGCCAACACCGCTATCGAAACACGTGACCCAAGTGTAGACACCACCCATTGCGTCATCAATGTAAGTCGCAACCGCCAGGGAGAGTTGGTTTATACCCTGCGCGATGCCAGTACTGATGGTACAGGCACCTTTGTCGGTACTACGTTTCTGGGCGTGAAAGACCGTTTGCGCATCGAGGACGGTACGGTCATCACCATTGGCGCAACCTCGATTATTCTTCAGGCAGCCGCCGAAAAATAGCCATCTATAATAATATAAAAAATCCGGAACAATTCGAAAAGCTTTCAGAACTGTTCCGGAATATGTGTGTATTAGGAGTCACATCTTAGAAAGGCAGATCGTCCGTGCTCTCGCCAGGGAATGCAGGAGTAGGAGCTGAGGCAGGAGCTGCAGGAGCTGCCTGGTCAGCAGCAGGAGCTACAGGCTGAGCCATCGTCGGAGGGAAGGGAGCTGCGGGCTGGGCAGCATCGAAGCCGGCAGCAGGCGCCGCAGGAGCTGCTACAGGAGCATTGGGATCATAGGGTTGTACACGCCAGGCACGAATGGTGTTGAACCAACGGCCTTGGTAATCGTGGGCATCGATATCGAAACTGACAGTCAGCAACTGACCGACCTGGATATTGAATTGCTGAATGCGATCAATTCCAAAAACCTCAAAGGCGCACTTCCTTGGGTATTGTTCCATGGTCTCGATAACATAGGTTGCAACTTTCCATTCAGAGCCAGTACGCTGAGAGACTCCTCCGCGCTCGGGCAGCACGGCAATAATCTTACCAGAAATATCCATTTTTCTATTCTTTTTGGAGGTTAATAAATGCGTTTTTGTGCGAAAAGCGATGCAAATGTAAGACTTTCTTGGCGGTTTTGCTAATTTTAAGAGGAAAATTTTGTGCGCGTGACCGAAAAACGCTATCTTTGCTCGGTTTTTAAGACCAATAGTGACAATCCCGACAGACAAAGCAACAATAAATAAACATACCTAATGAAATTCAAAGTCTCCAGCGCGGCTCTCTTTGGCCGCCTCACAGCAATCAACCGCGTGCTCAACAGCAAGAACTCTTTCCCCATCCTGGATTGCTACCTCTTCGAGATTCAGGGTCAGAAGATGTCCATCACCGCTTCCGACAGCGAAACCACGCTTGTCACCTCTGTGGAACTCATACAAAGCAGCGAGGATGCTCGCTTCTGCATCAAGGCCAAGACTATCCAGGACTCCCTGAAGGAAATCTCCGACCAGCCTATCACGCTAAGCGTGAATCTTGATACAATGGTGATTAGTGGCGAATACCAGAATGGTACCTTTACTATTATGGGCGAGCGCGCAGACGAGTATCCTGCCCCCCACTCCATCGACGGCGATGTCCATAGTTTCGACATCAAGCAGAGTGTAATGCTGACTGGTATCAACCAGACTCTGTTCGCCACAGCTGATGATGAGATTCGTCCTGTGATGACGGGTATCTACTTTGATTTCATGCCTGAGAACCTGGTCTTCGTCGGCACCGACGGTCGCAAGCTCGTTCGCAAAAAGGACGCTTCTGTTAAGAGCGAAACACAAGTAGGCTTCATTCTTCCCAAGAAGCCCGCAACCATTCTGCGCTCGCTGCTGAGCAAGGGTGATGGCGAACTCAAAATGACCTTCAACGACAAGCAGGCTCAACTCGTGGCTCCCGATTTCACGCTCACCTGCCGCCTCATTGATGGCCGCTACCCCAACTATAACAGCGTCATTCCTCAGAACAATCCCTACTTGGCTCGCATCGACCGTGCCGCACTCATCTCTGCCCTGAAGCGTGTGCTGGTCTTCTGCGACCAGAGCAGCGCCCAAGTGAAAATGGCATTCAGCGCCAGCAAACTCACAGTCAGCGGCCAGGATGTCAACTATGCCACTTCTGCAGAAGAGCGCATCGTATGTGAATACGACTCTCCTAAGATGAATATCGGATTCAAGGGTACCTTGCTGCTGGATATCCTTGGCAACATCGATAGCGACGAAGTTGTCTTCCAACTGGCTGACCCCGGACGTGCCGGCATCATCACTCCTGCTGAGCAGAAGGAGGGCGAGGAAATCCTCATGCTACTGATGCCCATGATGCTCAATGACTAAGCCCAAAATCCCATAAACCTTATTAATAGTATTGGGCACGGGTTGCACGAATAGCTCCTGCAATCCGTGCCTACTTCAACAAATAATATTATGCAACTAAAACTAGAAAGACCAATTGTATTTTTTGACCTCGAAACCACAGGTATTGATGTCGTCAACGACAGAATCGTAGAAATTTGTCTCCTGAAAGTGTTCCCCAACGGAAATCAGGAATCCAAGGTCATGCGCGTCAATCCCACCATTCATATCCCTGAGGGAGCTTCTGCCGTTCATGGTATTTATGACGAGGACGTTGCAGACTGCCCTACATTCAAAGAGGTAGCAGAGGATGTCATGAACTTCATCCATGGCTGCGACCTTGGTGGCTTCAACTCCAACCACTTCGATATCCCGATGCTTGTGGAAGAATTCCTGCGCAACGGCATCAACATCGATCTTCGCAACACCCGCTGCGTGGACGTTCAGAATATCTACCACAAGTTGGAACGCCGCACCCTCATCGCCGCCTATAAGTTCTATTGCGACAAGGACTTGGAGAATGCCCACTCTGCTCTTGCAGACACCGAAGCAACCTATGAGGTTCTTTGTGCACAATTGGATCATTATCCCGAAGTGCTTCAGAATGATATCGACTTCCTGACCGAATACTCGCGCCGCAACCGCAATGTGGATTTTGCTGGGCGCATTGTCCTGGACGACAACAATGTGGAAGTCTTCAACTTCGGAAAGTATAAAGGAATGCCTGTGGCCGATGTGCTTCGTCGCGATCCTGGATACTACAGCTGGATCCAGCAAGGCGACTTTGCGCTCAATACAAAACAGGTGCTCACGGAAATCGCGCTGCGCAGCCGTAGTAGCAAATAACAACTTGAAAAATGAACATCGTACTCGGAATCACAGGAAGCATTGCAGCCTACAAATCTTGCACACTCATACGCCAGTTCATCAAGCTCGGACATGAGGTGCAAGTCGTCATCACGCCTGCCGGCAAGGAATTCATCACGCCCATCACACTCTCGGCATTGACGTCCAAGCCTGTCATCAGCGATTTCTTTTCGCAACGAGACGGCACTTGGCACAGCCACGTAAGTCTGGGGTTATGGGCTGATGCGATGGTTATCGCTCCAGCCACCGCCTCCACTATCGGCAAGATGGCAAATGGCATTGCCGACAATATGCTCATCACGACATATCTCTCGATGAAAGCTCCCGTCTTTGTGGCTCCGGCTATGGATTTGGATATGTGGGCACATCCTGCCACACAAGCTAATCTGGAACTGCTTCGTCAACGCGGAGTGACAATCATCGAACCAGCCAGCGGCGAACTTGCCAGCCATCTGGTCGGCAAAGGACGTATGGAGGAACCAGAACGCATCGCAGAGAGCGTTCTGGCCTCTCTCACTTTGAAGAAAGATCTCGCCGGCAAGCGTATACTGATTACTGCAGGGCCTACCTACGAACGTATCGATCCCGTCCGCTTCATCGGCAACTATTCCAGTGGCAAGATGGGATTTGCTTTGGCAGAAGAATGTGCAGTCAGGGGGGCTGAAGTACAACTCGTCTGTGGACCTGTGCAACGCACAACAACGACGCCAGGTATACACATGACGCACGTCGAGAGTGCTCAGCAAATGTGGGAAGCTGCCAGTTCGCTCTTTCCCACGATGGACGCAGCAATACTCTGCGCCGCAGTTGCCGATTTCACCCCCGCCTCTGTTGCCGATCAGAAGATAAAACGCGAGGGCGACGGCCTCATACTCCGACTGAAGCCCACTCAGGACATCGCACGTGGATTGGGCGAGATGAAACGCGAGGGACAACGTCTCATCGGCTTCGCCCTAGAGACAAACGATGAGGTGGAAAATGCCCAAAAGAAACTGAAGAAAAAACATTTCGATTTCATAGTGCTCAACTCACTTCAAGACGATGGCGCTGGTTTTCAGTACGATACCAACAAAATCACC
>CACXXT010000014.1 GCA_902771725.1 uncultured Bacteroidales bacterium | reverse complement strand
GGCGTTCTGCAGCAGTATGATGCGCCATACGACAGAGCATGAAGTTCGTCTGTGTGGGCTCAACGCTGATGCCTGGCAGAGCTGAGAGTCCGTTGCGCAAGCGCTGAGCCTCAGCGAGATAGGATGGGATGTCCGGCACCACCTGCACCTCATGCCTCAGGAGCCACATCGCCGCTTCGATAGCCAACGCGTTCACCGACCAAGGCCGCAAACGACTGCGCAGCTCACGTACAAGCGCAGCATTCCCCACGACAAATCCCACGCGCAAGCCTGGTATGCAATAGGTCTTCGTCAGGGAGTGAAGCTGCAGGATATTCCCTGCCTCCACAGCCTCCTTGGCCGAAAGCAATGGCTCCAGCGTGTAGTCCTCATAGGACTGATCCAGCACCAGCAACCACACCTCTGCCGCCAGCCTCAGCACCTCCTCCTTCGGAAGTACTGCGCCCGTGGGATTGTTCGGGTTACAGAGCCAAAGCGTGGCATCTCCCCTACCCTCCCTCACAAAGGCGGAGATGGCAGAGGCATCGAAAGGAACGAACTCCGTCGGATGGCCAGCCAACCGACAGGCATCCTCGTACTCGCTGAAGGTCGGTTCGGCGATGACAGCGCGCAGCCCCTCCCCTTCTTGGAGGGAGGGGTCGTTTCCTGCTATCATATAGATTGCCTCCGTGGCTCCGCTGGTGACCATCACGCAGTCCTCCCCCACCCCATGGCGCTGAGCGATGAGTGCCTCCAGCGCCTTGGGTTCCGGTTCCGGATAGGTACAAATGGAGTCCAGGCGTGTAGCAAGAAAGGTCTGCAGGGCGCGCAGGTCTGCGTGTCCGTAGATGTTGCTGCTGAAGTTATGGCGGATGTCTCCGTAGCTGAAGGCATCGTCGCCGTGGCCGTTGAGCATAATCTCTTCGTTTTTCGCGTTTACGGCCGCAAAGTTACGGAAAACTTTCCACACTCAGCCCCTTCGACGCAGGAAATGTGGCGGAGGCAGAGCTGTGGAAGGCTTTTTTCAGTGCTTGGCAGGCTTCACATCCATCCGATAGAACAGCGAGAGGAGCACATAGCGAGGGATGCCGCGCTGCCAGGTGGAGGAGTAGCCGGTGTCGCTGATATGCCAGGTGTTCAGGCGCACCTGCCCGAGCAGGTCGTAGGCCACCGCCTTCAGGGTGAAGCGCTGCCTGCGGTCCAGCGCACGGGAGAGCTGCATGTTCCAGATGAGGTCGTTGGTGTTCATCTCCGCGCTGCCGTAGCCCCGGCGATGGTACATCTTGGCGTCCGTGGCCAGCTGGATATCCAGGGGCAAGGTCCAGTGAAGGCTGAGCCCATAGCTGAAGTCGCGGGCGTTGACGGCCTTGCGATTGAGCAGGCTACTGCTGCCGTGGTCGAGGACATAGCGCACGGTAGGCTGTATGTCGAAGCAGGTGCTGAGCCGACAGGTAAAGTCCACTTTGGCATCGAGGCGGAAGCGGTGGGTTACGGTGCGGGCGGGTTCGAGGGCTGTTTTGTCTGAACTGAGATAGACGATGTCCTGCCACGTCATGCCGAACGACGAGGAGAGGACGTGGCGGCGGTTCTTATCGACGTAGAAGGTAGTGTTCGGCGTGAGGCTGAGTTGCCAGTTGCCATTGACGTTCTCAGTGGTACGGAGGTAGCCGCCCGTCTGGGGGTTGTAGCGCAGCGACGGGGCGAGTTGATTACGGGTGGTTTCTACGTGGTAGCTGACATTCACCGAACCGCGGTTATAGCCCTTGATGCCCTGCCTTAGCTGCCCTTGGACAGAGTGGCGAGTCGTAGGACGCAGCGAGGGATTCGCAAGACTGACGGACAGCGGGTTGCTGGTGTCGCGATAGCCTGCCTGCATGGAGAGTGACGGAAGCTGCAGGGTCAGTTCATAATTGGCGCTGACACTGAAATGAGCAGGATTGTTCTGGTAGTTGAACGTGGATTTCACGGTGGGCAACCATCGATGGCGGCGCATGAGGGTGTCCACGGCACCGCGGATGAAGTGCTCGTTCTCGTATAAGTCCCTGACTCCGGCATAGGTATAGAAGTCGAGGCGGCTTCGCGGGAAGTTGGCATCGTTGCCTCGATACGTCTCGCGCGAATAGCGCAGCCCCAGGCCTAACTGCCCTTCATTGTGCGTGTTGTCTGTCCACTGGCTGTTCTCATCGTCCAGCAGACGTCCCAGCTCGGCCGGTGTCTGTCCGAGGGCGGTGGCAGCAGCGAGGAATGAAGAGTCCTGCTCCAGGCGCCACAGCGGATTGTCCTGCTGACTGCGGCCATGGTCGAAGTCGGCTTTCAGTTCCAGCTGCCACCAAGGCGGCAACACCAGCGTGTAGGTTGCGCCGAGGTGAACGTTGTGCACGGTGCCCTCGTTCCTCCGGTAGTGGAGGCGGTGGTCGAGCGAGGCATCGTCGAAGAGCAGCAGGTCGTAGTCCTGGAAACGGCGGTCACGGCTGCTGGAATAGCTGCCACTGGCGTTGAGCCCGATGTCATCTCCCCAGGGGAACTTGTAGCGCGCCCAGAGGCGTTCGCCAAGGCTCCAACCATTGCCGTGATTGTAGTGACTGTTCATCGTGCGGTTGACGTCCACGGCATCGGTGCTCACTCGCGCGCTGTCTTCCTCCCACGTGCGGTTGCGGTTCCAGGCGAAGCTGGTGTTGGCGTTGAGGAAGAAGGGGTTGCGCATCAGGAACTGGTGATTGACGTTCGTGGCGAAGCGTTTGCCAAGGCTGCTGCCTGCCGATGTGCTCCGCCGTATGGTCTGCTGGTATTCATGCATGGAGAAGCTGCGCGTGGCGTTCTCACCGCGCTCCCACTCCACGCTGCCCTCCAGCGTCTGTTCCCAACGGTTCTCAGGTCCATAGAACTGGAAGTCAGCGTCCACGCGCTCCAGCTGCTTGATGCCCGCAGGCTGGTTGGCGGGCGACCAGTTGCCGTTGTAGCCTGGTTGGCGGTTCTCGTTGAGGTTGTTCGCATTGGCGATGAGCGTCATGCGCGAAGCATCGCCATAGCGGAGCCCGAAGGCCCGTGCCAGCCAGCGATCCTGGGTTCCATAGCCCGCCTCGGCGTTCGCCATGTAGCCCCGGCGGTACTCGCGCTTCAGCTGCACGTCCATGACATAGTCGTTCTGCTCTGCCTGCCGCCCGAGGTAGCGGTTGAGCTCGCTCTCGCGCTCATAGACCTTCAGGTCCTTGACCGTGTAGTACGGCAGGTTCTGCATCAGCACCTTGTTGTTCCCGCGGAAGAAGTCGCGGCCGTTCAGCGTCAGGCAGTCCACACGGCGACCGTTGACCCTGATCTCGCCATTGTCCAGCAGTTCCACACCCGGCAGTCGGCGGATGAGGTCCTCGAGCATGGCACCTTGGGGCAGGTTGAAGGCATCGGCATGGTAGATGAGCGTGTCGCCGTGCCACACGAACTGCACCTTCGATGCCTTCACGGCCACCTCCTTCATCGTCGTCTCCATCATCTCCTCGGAGCCCAAGGCGGTGCGTTTCTGTTTGAGCTTCAGGTTGATGGGCGGCAGGTGCATCTCCGAGCTGCGTCCTTTGCGAGTGACGGTGAAGTTCACGTAAGTGGGTTCATAGCCATCGCACTCCACACGCACGATGTAGGACTTGCCCAGCTCCATCTTACCCAAGGAACTCTCGGCTGCTATGCGCCCGCCCGTTCGACTCATCATCCCATGGGAAGAGCGCCTGATGACCGTACTGTCCGGCCGCATGATGACAAGACTGTAGCGGCCTCCCTGACCGCTCTTGTTGAAGGAGTCCTGAATCGAGGCATAGACATTTATCCAAACGGGACGTTCCTGCTTGGAGGCCCTCTCAGTTTGGGCCGCAACGGGGAGGCTCATCAGCAGGAGGATGAGCGCCAGTAGTAGGTGTTTCATAAGATTATGAGGAGGTTAGAACGATGCTATCACTTGTTCCAGCGGAACGGCAGGGTCGGTGACTCCGAAGCCTTCCTTCTTCAGTTTCTGCTTGCGATGCTGCACGGCCGAGACGGTGATGGCGTAGATACTGGCCAGCGCGTTGTTCGAGAGTTTCAGCCGTGTGAGCATACACAGCCGGATGTCATCCTCCGAGAACTGGGGATGGCTCTGGCGCAGGCGTTGTGCGAATCCATTGTCCATAGTGTCCAGCGTGGCTTCGATCTCGCGCCAGTTGCGGGCATCGATGACGGTGCGCCGGGTGCCTCCGGCTCCCTGTTCCAGCCTTTCCAGGATTTCGCTCTTGTCCATGATATGCCCGCGCAACATGGCAATCATCGTGTCCTTCTGCCGCAGTTGCTCTGCCAGACGCTCAGCTTGCTCCGCAGCTCGGGCAGCTTCGAAGGCTCGTTCTGCCTGTTCCGCCTCGTGCTTGCGGCGCTGGCGGGTGCGCCAGTTCCAAAGGAGCAGCAACAGGACCACCAACGCCAAAGCCAAGGCTGCAATGATAGCAACCATCAGCCGCGACTGCAACGCCGAAGCCTTGAGGGCATAGCCGGCAGCGATGTAGTTCCTGGTTTCGATATCAAAGACGCGCGCACATTTCTGCTGCTCATCCCTGAACCATTTATCACGAGTCGACTGTGGGTAATAGGCATACCGATTTGATGCGCCATTAGCTTCGTGTGCTGCCTTCTTCTCCTGGAACCTATCGAAGCGCTGGACTACATCTTGATTTTCTATGCACCAACCGGCCTTTGCCATTTTCGAAGAATAAGCAAACCACGTGTCGCGCAGAAAGGGCAATACATGAGCATCCTGAACACTGTCTATCAGCTGGAAGACAGCTTCGTAGGGAGGTTCTGCCCGACGGGAATATGTCAGTTCCGCCGCACGCGCCAACAGAGGAAAGTTGCGAGGGTCGGTGTTATGCAAATGCAGGAACAACCGCCCACAGTCATTGATGAGCCACAGGAAATTCTGAGGGCAGTCCCGACTGAGATCGTAGCACTTCAGGGCCTGAGAGGCCGACCAATAGGCCTCACGAAGTTTGGAAGCTCCATGAGCAGAATAGCTATGCTCCGACCATCGGTGATAAGCCCGATAGGCGGTTGCCCAGTCCTCAGAGGCTTCGGCAGCATGAATGGCCTGATGGATGAGCATGTCGAACTGCAGGAGGGAGTCGGTGTCAGTGCAGCGGCGGCTCAGCGCATAACAGGCGCGCCCGAAGCGGCGCACGACCTCCTTGTCGTCCGAGGTGCCACAGAAGCTCTCGCGATAATAATATTGGTACGCGCGCAGGAGGCTGCTGTCGGCGAAGAGTGTGTCGTCCTCGTACATGAGGCCAGGTTTCAACTGGTTTTTGACGACGCGATGAAACTCCCACGCCGTGTCCGTCACTGCCAGGCAGACCGCCGTATCACCGAAGCGGTGCTGCCACTCCTCTTCATGAACCAGCGCCTGCGCCAGCGCCAGATGCGCCCGGGCGCGCTCGCTCAGGGCAGAGGTGTCCACCTGCGCGAGCAAGCGAGCAGCACTGTCGAGGTTGGTGTAGGCCAGCGCCTCAACCTCTGCAACCAGTCGTTCGCTGCGGCTGCTGCAAGCGGCAGAAAGCAGGCTGCCTGCCAGGAGCAGCAGCAGGACGAAGGAGGGGAACTGTAGCTCTTTGTGTTTCATAAGACTGCATTCTTTTGTTTTTGCGCTGCAAAGGTACGGCGATTTTTCGCATCCCACAAGAAAAATGGGTGGAAACCTGCTTTCCACCCCGAAAGCCCTCATTCTCAGAGCATCACCTTTCTATTTTCCACCCTTTTTCCACCTCCGCGAGATGGAAACTTTGTCTTAGGGCAGTGAGGTTTCAGTTATCGTGAGGAAAGATATGACCTTCGTCATCGATGAGGAGGAGGGTGAGGTCGCCGTCGGGGAGGAGGGGCTGGCAGTGGCTGTGGCAGTGGTCGAGGACGGTGCGGACGAAAGCGGGGAGCGAGGCAGAAGGCAGGAGGTTCCAGAGCTCGCGCACGAGGGTGATGCGGTCGGCAAGCGAGGCATCACAATGGGATTCTGCGAGCAGCCGACGGAGGAAATCGCGGTCGAAGGTGGCACGGCGGCTGTGGGTGTCCAGCTGTCCTGCAGCAAGTTTCACGGCTTTGCCCAGCATCACCCCGAGAGTGACTCTCTGAATGCCGATTTCTGCAGCCATGCGCAGTGTCTCGCCCACGTAGTTGCCATATTGCACAAAGGCCTGGGCGGGCAGGTCGGGATAGAGCGCACGCAGGGCGTTCTCGCTCTTGGCACCACTGCCGAGGACTATGCGCTCTGCTCCGCTGGCACAAGCTACAGCCACGCACTTGCGGATGCTCTCCAGGAAGGCTTCCTCGCTGTAGGGCTGCACGATGCCAGAGACACCGATGATGCTGATGCCGCCCTCGATGCCTAAGCGAGGATTGAAGGTGCGACGGGCCAGCTCGGCACCGCCTTCCACGCTGATTGTGATGGAATAATTGCCGGGGATGTTCTCCCTCAGCATCTGGCGAGGAGCGCGGTTAATAGCCGGTTCGCCAGGAGGAAAGTCAAAACCAGGCAGGGTGAAACGGCCGACTCCTTCTCCTCCCTTAATCTCAAAGCAGTCTGCCGGCTGTACGCTGGCACGAATCTCCACCCCGTTGGTGACGTCGGGGTCGTCGCCTGCGTCCTTGATGCAGAAGCAGAATCCGTCGGACGAACCGACGGAAACGGAGATGGTTTCGCCGTTTGGCAGGCGAACGGGAACTTCAAGCGGAGTAGCACCAGTTTGCAGTCGGTAGAGAGCAGCCACGGCAGCAGCGGTGGCACAGGTGCCGGTGGTCAGTCCGCTCTTCAGGGGGAAGAAATCGGGGAGCAGCTTTTCCACCATGCGTCGCAAGCCGTGGGGACCGTTGACCGTCTGGAAGAGCGAAGGAGTGGCAGGACGGCGAATGGCTATCACACGAATGTTCATCTCCTTGGCCACCTCCACTTTCTCGACGAAACCGCCGCTGATGCCGCTCTCTTTCAGGAGGAGTACATCCGGGTGGAGGCGCTTCAGCGTCTCTCGCTCGTCGGCATCTTCGCTGTAGAAGCAGAGCTGTTCGTCCGAGGCACCCTGCTCATGTGCCAGACGGATTGAACTCTCGCGCGGCAAGATGCGGTAGAAGAAGTGGCGCTCGGCGTTCTCAAGAGGTTTCAGTCGGGCGATGCTCTGCACTCCCAATGTCGAAAGGACACGATTGTAACCGCCGCCCCAACGGATGTCCTCTATGCCATCCACCCATTCCACGTCCTCATCGCGCTCTGGAAAGATGCGCTCATAGCGGACAGCAGGCAGCTGCAACTCCGCAGCCGCAGCAGCCACGGTCTGGTGCAACAGAGCAGCAAAGGGATGGGCGGCATCTACGAGCAGGCGGACATCGTGCGTCTGGCAGAACTGCACCATCGCCGCTTCGTCCATGGCTCCATCGATGCGGACTCCATGATGCAGGACGAGGTCTTGCTCGCCCGTCTTAGTGCTGTAGAAGAACGGCTGTCCCGCCTCTTCCAGCACCGCAGCAGCTTTGCGCCCTTCCGTTGTTCCTCCGAATACGAGAATCACTGAAAAATAGAAAAATATAAGAATTAAAGAATTATCGCAGCAGCTGGTAGAACGTGGGTTGATAGTCGGTTGGCATCAGCTCCGGATGAAAGATGGCGATGAGGTCAGCGAGGAGGACATCGGGCTGCACGGGCGAGAGCTCGTAGTAGGGCGTCTGCTTCATGTTGCAGTAGATGACCTTCTTCTCCCGGAAGGCACGGAAGAGCTCGTTGCGAGGCTCGCTGGCTTTGAGGGCTTCGTAGCTGAAGTCACCCGGGAAGCTGTTGAGGATGCGCCAGTAGTCGGCATCGGCAGCAGCAGCGTAGAGCTGTTCGAACTCGATGTTCACGCCCCCTGTGTTGTCGTCTTTGATGACATAGTTAGCGCCAGCGTCGCGAAAGAGCTGTGCGAGGGCACTGCGTCCACCCACGGCATACCAGTTGCCGCCGTGCATCTCGCCGGAGAAGACTGTGGGAATCCGTTCACCCAACAGCCGGGTCTTTTCTTTCAGGCCGTTGTACCTCTCTTCAATCTGCGCGAAGAGGCTGTCTGCCTCGTGCTCCTTGCCGAGGAAGAGTCCCACGAACTTAATCCATTCTGCCTGACCAAGAGGATGGAGTTCCTTGTAGCCGAGGTGAGGGATGAGGGTGATGCCAGTCTCCTTGATGGCATCGTAGCCACCCCGCTTGAAGGGCGATATGAAGATGACCTCCGGCTGTGCTGCGAGGATGAGCTCCGTGTCGAAGTTGCCTTCCATACCTATCTTGACGATGCGCCCGTCGTCCACCCGCGCGCGTACATCTTTATTAAATAGGTTCTTGGTGCCCGTGATGCCACGCACTACATCCAGTGCATCCAGCGCCGTGAAGTTCGAAAGCTGCAGCATCGTCATCACGATGGTGCGGTCTATGGGAACGTGGACGGGGGTGTAGGAGGCGGGAACGATGGGAGAGCCTTTGGGAATCAGTGCAAAGTGGTAGCTCACCGGCATCCTATCCTCGTCGGTCTGAGGGTCTGCGACATCCACCAGCCGGATGCCGTTAGCCAGCGTTCGCACCGTGAATCCACGGGCATAGCGCAGCTCAAGGGTGTCAACGACGACGGCCAGGGTATCTGTATCGCCTACGGAGCGGGGGTTGCGGCCGCAGGCCACTACAGTCATGGAGATGACGAGGATGAACAGGACGAGAAGCGAGAAGTGTCTTTTCAGAATGAGCATAGATGTGTGCGATTAGAATGAGTTATTCAGGCCATCAGGACCCTTTCAGGATTCCAAAATCGGTGCAAAGATACGCATTATTCCATGATTATCGACTCATCTTTTGCACAAAAATGCTTAAATGGAAGAAAGATTGAGCCAAAAACAGATATATCTCTCTTCATCTCATCAGAATCTTCCGCCCATCACGGATGTAGATGCCCTTATGCACAGGTTCTGCCACACGACGTCCCATGAGGTCGAAGGTAGGAGTGGCAGTTCTGCGAGCCATCAGGCTATCCGCTCCAGTCGGGGCGCTCTGTCGCCCGATCCTGAAGGTGTAGCAGTCACCCGCCGTGGTGGGGAACGAGAGCAGGGCATCGAGCCCCTCGTTGCAGGGCAAGAGTCCTCCGTCGGCATCACACACCTCTGTCCACGCCTCATTCGTCTGCAGCCGGCACATACAGCCCGCCAGCGAACGGATGCTTCCTTCCACGGTCTCTTCGTCCCAGCGAATGTCAACCTCAAAAGCCCCTTCGGCCCTCAGCCCATGTACCTCGCCGCCCTCAGCCCACGCCTCGGGCAGGGCAGGCAGCAGGCGCAGCACCTCGCCCTGACTTTGGAGCAACATCTCGGCTATGCCTGCCGTGGTGCCGAAGTTTCCGTCAATCTGGAAGGGAGGATGGGCGCAGAAGAGGTTGCAGTAGAAGCCAGCGTTCTTCGGGTCGGTGCTCACGGCGTACGTAGGGGCGTGCTTCAGGGCACTGCGGAGCACTTCGTAGGCCATCTCCCCATCGCCCAAGCGCGCCCAGAGGCACAGTTTCCAGGCCATGGACCACCCCGTGCTGCTCTCGCCACGCAAGCGCATGCTGTTTCTGGCAGCCGTGGTCAGTACCTCGTCCCCGCCCAGGAGATTGAAGGGATAGACGCACGTGAGGTGCGAGACGTGGCGGTGCTGACGTTCTGCGGCTGCGGTGTAGGCATGGTGTTTCCACTCGCGCAGCAACAAGTCCCCCGTTCGGACGCCGTTCACCTCATTGCCGTAGGCTCCAGTGTAGCGTTCTGTGTGCAATCCCTTGTCAAGCCCGCTAAACTTACGGCGGATCTCCGTCAGCCGCGAGTTCGACAGCCCCGCAGCAGGCAAGCCCACGATGTCAATGGCCTTCAGCGTGATGTCGAAGAGGTTCCAGACACATTGCTGCGTATGCGACGTGCCGTCGTCCAGCGGCCCCTGCTCCGGGCTCCATTCCTGCGGTGCCACCCAGAGGCCGTCCTCATCGCGCACCAACCGCCGCATCCAGAAGTCCACAGCACCAAGCATCACGGGCAGCGCCCGCTGCCGGAGGAAGTCCCGGTCCTGAGAATAGACATAGTGCTGCCAGAGATGCCAGCAGAGCCACGCCGGGGTGGCACAGTAGGAGTGGTTCGGATACCACGGGTCGCCGTGTCCCATCGGGGTATTGACAAACGAGCAGACCCATCCCTCCTTGATGCCGGTCATCTGCCGTGTGTACTCGCGCCAGTAGGGCTGGAGCATTGCCCCCGTGTAGATATAATCCAGCAGGGGCATCGCCGTCTCGCCCAAGTTGGTGGGTTCTACTGGCCAGTAGTTCATCTGTACGTTGATATCAGAGATAATGGCGCAATGCCAGGGCGGCGTATTGGAGTTGCACCAGATGCCCTGCAGGTTGCTGGGCACGGCGCCGTCGCGCGAGGAGGCGATGGTCAGGTAGCGTCCATAGGCAAAGAGCAGCATCTCCAGTGCCTTGCGCTCGCTTGCCGAAGCCTGCTCAGCATCCATGATCAGTTCGTCTGTGGGACGCCCGGCCTCTGCTCCTTCCAGCGAGAAGGTCATACGGCCGAACAGCCGTCCATAGTCCTCCTGATGTTCCTCGCGCAGGGCTTGCCAACTGCGGCTTGCGGCCGTCAGCGCTCGTTGCTGCGCCCTGTCTGCAGGCTCATCAGCCGAGGCGACATACCCCTCTACGGAAGGGTCGTAGTTCGTTTCGGCCGCCAGCACGATGGTCAGTTCCGTGGCCTCCGTCACCATCAGTCCCTGCTGCGTGCTGCGCAGGTGTGCGCCGTTGTCTGCTCTCAGTTGCAAGATGGTGGCCGCCTTCAGCGCCGTCAGCCGGGTCTGCATCCTGGCTTGCGCACCGACGTAGCTAACCTGCTCACCATGCGTACCCTCCAGCCGGACAAGCAGATGCATGGCCTTGGCCTTGGAGGCTGTCTGATGAATGGCCAGACACCTCGACGGCCAACTGCACAGGTATTCCCGGCGAAAGCTGATGCCCTCGGCATTCTCCCACTCCACCTCTGCCGTAGCCGTGGTGAGATCCAGCGCGAAGTGGTAGTCCGAGGCCGCCGAGGGTCGCTGGTCCTCGATGTACAGGTAGCCTAAGTTCTGGTAGTTGCCGTAGATGGTGGCGCTGCCGTCCCAGAGCGTCTTCTCGTTCAGCTGCACCCGCTCGCACTCCACACCACCTCCCACCATGGCTCCCAGGTGGCCGTTGCCCAGTGGCAGGTAGTACTCCATCCACGCATCCTTCACCCCGTGGCTCTCGGCGGGCTGGAGGTACCACAGCGTCTGCGCATTCCGAGGCCGGTAGCTGGCGCTGCCGCGCACGCTTGCTGCAGATGCATAGACAAATTGTTCTGCATACAAATGACTATCAGTGAACGCAGGTAGGTGGAAAGCTATCATCAGAAGGATGAGTACACCCTTGATGAAATCTATTTCTGAATAATGTGGCAGTTTCTTGCGCATAATATAATTTGCTAATAATGACCTGACAACTGATTGAATCTTGCTGCAAAGATATGGATTTATTCAGTCATCACAATCCTTTCCATGGTAGAAAAGTTCCCTTCTCTTCTTACTCCACAATGGTTTCGTTCTCATTCAATTAACCGAAAATACACATGCTGCTCCCATGGAATTATTTCAGGGGAGGGGGTGGAAAGGACATTAAAAACCTTGGAAACAGCTAATATGGAATATACGGATTAAGCCTTAAATGAGGCCTAATCCGTATAATCCGTCAAACACGCAAGCTTACTTCTCTACAATCATTTTTAGGGAAAGGAATCTTCGATTCCCTCACTTACTCTCATCCGATGTCTTCGCAAACCGCTTGCGCCAATGACGATTTAGGCGGGGGAACATTTTGCGTACACGCAGCAGGTGGTGGGTGATGCTGCCGCCTGCAATAATCAGGGTGACACTCGCGATAACCAGCGACATACCAATGGCCAGACGCACCGTGAGCACCTCATTGAAGATGAGGATGGCGATGGCGACAGCCGTCACAGGTTCCATGGCACCAAGAATGGCTACGGGCGTGCTGCCTATCTTGTGGATGGCGGCACTGGTGCAGATGAGCGAGACAGCCGTGGGGAACAGTGCCATCGAGAAAGCCGACAGCCACAGCCACGGGTTTGCAGACAGGATGGTGAACGTCGCCAAACGGAAACGGAAGGCAAAGAGCAACAGGCCGAAGGCGATGACGTAGAGCGTGAGCTTCAGGGTGGGAATATCCTTCATCTGCCCGCGATTGACAGCAACAAGATAGATGGCATACGAGAGGGCTGAGAGGAACACCAGCAGCAGGCCGTAGGGATCAAGCACCACGCCGTCGTCACCCCGATAGAGCAGACCTATGCCTGTTGTAGCCAAGAGGATGCAGAGCACCGTCATCACTCCTACGTGTTCATGGTAAACAGTAGCCATGATGATGGTGACAAGAATCGGATATACAAAGAGCAATGTTGAGGCTATGGCAGCACCGATATAAGTATAGCTGACATAGAGCGTCAAGGACGAGAAAGCCATGAGGATGCCCAGTACGGCCAATGGCACTAACTGACCACGCCGTAGGCCGAAGCCGCGTCCACGGGCTATCATCATCACGGCCAGCATAGGCACGGCAAAGAAATATCGAAGGAAGAGGACACTGAAGGCGTCTACACCTGCATTGAGCAACGGTAGCGCGAACAACGGATTCAGTCCGTAGCTGGCAGCTGCTATGACACCAAGTGAATATCCTTTGAACGTATTCGTCATTTATTGGAAACAGTTTGTTAAGACAATGTTATTCATGTTTGCGGAACAGCACGGCAGCGATGACAGGAGCACCTACGAGGGCGGTGACGGAGTTCACGGGCAAGGCACCTTCGAAGCCGGGCATGCGGGCAATGAGGTTACAGAGGAGGGCGAGGGCAGCACCCGACAGCATCGTAGCTGGCATGAGGATGCGGTGGTCGCTGGTGCGGAAGAGGGCACGAGCCAGATGCGGTACTGCCAAACCGATGAACATGATGGGACCGCAGTAGGCGGTGACGATGGCCACGAGCACGCCCGACGAGAGGATAACCAGCGAACGCGCTCGCTGGATGTTCAAACCGAGGTTGCGGGCATAGGCATCGCCCAGGAGCAGGAGGTTCATGGTCTTCACGAGCAACATACTCAGCGGCAGAAGCACAGCCATCAGCACCACGAAGAGCACCATCTGGTCGCCAGAGACACGGGCAAAGGAACCCAGTCCCCAGACGACGTAAGCCTTGATATCCTCCTCGTTGGAGAAGAACTTCAGCACGCCGATGATGGCGTTGGCCAGGTAGCCTATCATCACACCGATGATGAGCAGGGTGACACCCGACTGCACACGCTGCGCCACCCAGACGATGAGTCCCATCACCGCCAGCGCACCCACGATGGCAGCCAGCGACATCGCCACGTCGCCAAGATAACCCAGACGACTCAGTGCCACGCCACCCAGGGAACCGGACATCAGCACCACCAGCGCCACGCCCAGCGAGGCACCATTCGAGATTCCCAGCACGGAAGGACCTGCCAGCGGATTCCGAAACACCGTCTGCATCTGCAGACCGCTGACTGCCAGACCGGCACCTGCCATCAGCGCCGTCAGCGCCTGCGGCACACGCGAGCTCCAGATGATGTTGGAGAAAACAGCAGAGCCACCCTCTGCCCCAGCCAGCGAGGTAGGGGAAAGGAGGATGGCAATGACTTCCCCAAAGGGGATATGTACTGTGCCCAGCAACAAGTTCAGTACGAACAGCGCCACAATCAGCACTATCAGCACGAGAAACCAAACCTTCTTCATAGTGGGCACAAAGATACGAAGAAAAGTGCATTCCACGACTCTCGGAAGCCACAAAAAGTGCCTTGCGACGTCCTCAAGAAGGCATTTTGTTGGTTTAGCAGACCAAAGAGCGCCTGTAGCTCATGCTAAAGGCCACAGTTCTGGCGGTTCTTGCGCACCAGAGCCTTGATGGTCTCCACGCTGGCTGCTGTGGTCAGTCCGTCGGCTGGGGTGTGGAGACAGTAGTCGACGAGACGTTCGAGGCTGCTGACGGCAACGTGCAGACGGGTGTCTGCCGTGGCGTAGTAGATGAGCACTCGTCCGTCGTCGTCGAGAATCCATCCGTTGGAGAACGCCACGTTCATCACGTCGCCCAGGTATTCCTGTCCCTCGGGCACGAGGAAGTAGCCTCCGGGCTGGGCAATGACGCGTGTGGGGTTGTCCAGCGCGGTCATGTACATATAGAGGACATAGCGCAGCCCGTCGGCAGTACCACGCACTCCATGAGCCAGATGCAGCCATCCCTTGGGTGTCTTCAGGGGGTGTGGTCCCTCGCCGTTCTTCACCTCCATGATGGTGTGGTAGTGACGGGGATTGATGATGGTTTCCTCGCGGACAGTGGCATGGGTGATGTCGTCCACCAGCGCCCATCCGATACCTCCTCCGCTGCCGGTGTCGATGAATCCGTCCTGGGGGCGGGTGTAGAAGGCGTACTTACCATCTACGTACTCCGGATGCAGCACTACGTTTCGCTGCTGGCTCTTGCTCTGCAGGTCCGGCAGTCGCTCCCAGGTGATGAGATCCTTGGTGCGTGCGATGCCGGCAGAGGCAGTTGCAGCGCTGAGGTCAGCCGGGCAGTTGTCATCGTGGCGCTCGGCACAGAAGACGCCATAGATCCATCCGTCCTCGTGCTGCGTCAGTCGCATGTCGTAGACATTGGTGGCAGGCACTACGTCCTCCGGCATGGTGATTGGTTCTTCCCAGAAGCGGAAGTTGTCCACTCCGTTGGGTGACTCTGCCACGGCGAAGAAGCTCTTGCGGTCAGCTCCCTCCACGCGGCAGACGACCAGATAGCGTCCGTTGAGCTTGATGGCTCCAGCGTTCAGCACGGCATTCATCATGATGCGCTGCATCAGGTAGGGGTTGTCCTGCTCTGAGAAGTCGTAGCGCCATTCCAGCGGCGTGTGTTCTGCCGTGAGGATGGGATAGCGGTACTTCTCATAGATGCCATTTCCCCAGGGCAGGGGCTCGTTGGTGCGCGTCAGCAGCTGCTCGTGGTGTGCACGTATTTCCTTTATTCTTTCTGTAAATGCTTGGCTATTCATGTGATGCTTGTTTTTCACTTTTAACTTACTTGCTAATGTCTTTCAGCATGAGTATTCTCTTGTCTTTCACCATCTTGCAGAAGTCTTCTGCGTCCTTGGTGTCCTTCGCCGGAGCGAAGTACTGCCTGCGGTCGGCGTTGCGCCAGACGAGGAAGTAGCTGATGGGGAATTTCTGAATCTGCGGCTTCAGCACACGCGTCCACCAGGTGGGATCCGGGATGTTCAGGAATCCGCATTCTGTGAGAGCCACAAGTCTTCCGCTCTTCTTTGCCATGTTGCAGAGCGTAGTGAGATCCTTGTTCAGCTGGCTGATGAATGCCTCCTCGCCTCCCCGTTGCTGGTAGGCATCAAGTCCGATGATGTCCACGCGTTCGTCGCCGGGATAGGTGTCGAGTTCGTCCGGCTCGAAGCCATAGTTTGGACTCCAGCTCCAAAGGATGTTATAGGGCAGTGCCTTGGCAATGAAGTCCTGCGTCATGTTCCAGAGGGCTCGGTATTCCTCGCTGGAGCACAAGCCATGTCCCCACCAGAACCACGCACCGCTGTTCTCGTGCCAGGGTCGGAGGATGATGGGAATCTGATGTCCCTGCTCGTCCTTCAGCGATGCCAGGAAGCTGGTGAGGCGTCCCAGCCAAAGCTGGAACACGCCATGTACCTTGCCACCAGGCAGCACGGCAGCGACAGTGTTCTTGCTGCGCTCCTCGTTGTTGACCCATGCCGTGCCTCCCGTCAGAGGATTGCGGGGATGCCAGGAGATGGTGACGATGCCGCCTCTGCGAGCCTGGGCAATCATCTCCTGACGCATCAGGTTGAAGGGCACGCTGTCGAGATTCTTCTCGTCGCCCAGTTCAATGCCTCCGAGCTCGAATCCCATCACCGCCGGATAGTCACCTACGAGGTCTCGCACATCGCTGCGACCGGATTCATAGCTCCAGCCCAAACCGTAGAAGGGATCGTCCTGATGCCCGAACATGATGCCACGCTTCTGCAGTCGCTGCAGGCGTTGGCGCAGCAGCGAGGCAGCTGTGGAAGCATTCTTAGCCACAGGCGAGAGGCGATAGGAGATGACATCCCGTGTAGGCACCGTCAGCGTACGCCATACCTTGTCGGTGGTCAGCGTGCGTCCCTCGTCGGCGTGTGTCCAGAGGTTGCGGATGGCGTAGGTAACCTGGTCGAAGTAGGTTCCCAGACGGCTCACCTCCATGTCGATGAGGTTGAAGTGCTGCCAGTTGAGGTCGTAGGTGACAGGGGCCTTGGTGGGATTGAGAATCGTAAATGCCCAGTCGCCACCTTTCAGGGGTTTGAACCAGAACTCCAGTCCCTGCTCCGTAGCATAGTGCAGTCCCTGCACCCCCAGTTCGTCTTGGTCTACGGCTATCATCTCTCGGTTCATGAGGATTGCCTTGGTCTCCTCGCTCATCGCCCTGAGGTCGTTGCCCAGGATGAGGGGCGAGGCCATCATGCACCACATAGCGAAGTGTGCCCGATCCTCGTTCACCGTCATTCCATTACCCACCTCCAGCATGTCGGGGTCGTTCCAATGCCCAGGTCCAGCGTACTTACGCAGCGGTTCGCAGAGGCGTATGCACTGCATGACGCCGATGTCTGTGAAGCCCTGGGGATGCACGCGTGTGGAATCGAAGTTGCACCAGATGTCAGGACCTATGCGCCAGCTGTGTCCGATTTCCGAAGCCCACTCCCAAGGCTTGTTACTGCCCCATTCACACATACTGAGGAAGATGGGACGTCCAGAAGCTCGCAGGGCGTCGCTCATCAGTTTGTAGGCTCCTCGGGCGTTGATATTCGTGGTGTTGCACCAGTCCTCCTTCAGGTAGTCCACTTCCCAGCGTGCATACTGGAGGGCATCCTGATACTCGTGTCCGAGGCTTCCAGGTCTGCCGGCACAGGTTGCCGTGCCACAGTCGCTGTAGATGCCCAGCTTCAGTCCTTTGGCGTGTACGTAGTCCGCCAGCGCCTTGATGCCACTGGGGAATCGTTTGGGGTCTGCCTGGATGAATCCGTCGGCATCGCGCTGTCCGTGCCAGCAGTCGTCGAGATTAATATAGGTGTAGCCGGCATCGCGCATGCCAGTCTCCACGAGGGCGTCGGCAATTCCACGCACGAGTTCCTCGTTGATATTGCCGGCAAACTTGTTCCAGGTGTTCCATCCCATCTGCGGACGGTCACCAATCTTTTCCCATTTCTGCGCCATCATACCTTGACAGGCTACGCAGCAGAGGAGGATACATAGAATCTTTTTCATTATGATATACAGATTTTTCTCGTTGTTGTAAGTTGTTGTATGGCAAGGTTATTTACAGGGTACCTGCAGCTTGCTGCCTTCGTATTCCACGCAGACAGCTCCTTCCTCGCTGCCGAAGGGAACGGGGTGTGCCGGGGTGACGAAGACGATGCGGAAAGTGCGGCTGGCGGGCATGGAGGGGTAGCTGCCCTGGCGTTCGCCGATGGTGAGGGTGGCTGCTGCCTCGTTCCAAGAGAGAGGGATGGTGGCGCTCTCGCCACGCTCGTAGGCGTAGGTGGTGCCGTCGTCGTCGTAGAGTGCGAAGTGGGCGTCGTGGCCGGTGTAGACGTAGATGGTCAGGGGGGCATCAGGCTGCTCGGAGGAGTATTGGATGTCGGGTCCCGTGGGAAGAATGCTGCCTTCTGGGATGAAAAGGGGAATTCGCTCGTAGGGAGCTGGGATGTCGAGGAGGCAGGACTCGGCGGGAAAACCGCCGAGCACACTCACAGCGGAGAGGGAGGTATTCTTTGCGGAGGAGGGAGAAGGAATTTGGTTTCCTGTGTAGAAGTCATACCAGCGGCGGGCTGGGGGGAAGTAGACGTTGCGGCTGCGAGCGCCATAGGTGTAGACGGGAGCTACCATCAACGAAGGACCCAGCAGGAACTGGTCGTCGACGTTGCGTGCCTGGCGGTCGGAGGTGAAGTCCATCACCAGCGGACGCATCAGCGTGTAGTCCTCGTGGCAAGCCATGCCAGCGAGGGCGTAGAGGTAAGGCATGAGGCGATAGCGCAGGCGTGTGTAGTAGACGATGGAGTTGTAGGCCGGCTGTCCCTCTGCTGCGATGTTCCAAGCCTCACGGAACGGACCTTGTCCGTGGGCACGGAAGAGGGGGCAGAAGGCTCCGAACTGGAACCAGCGTGTCTGCAGTTCCTGCCATTCGCGCCAGTCGTCGGTCAGCTGTCCCTGATTGTAGGCAGCCAAGGCTGCGTAGTAGCGGTTCTCGATGGTGAATCCTCCGATGTCCATGGTCCAGAACGGAATGCCGCTGACGGAGTAGTTCATGCCGGCAGTGATCTGTGCCTTCATGTCCTCCCATCTGCTGGCGATGTCTCCGCTCCAGGTGGCTGTGGAATAGCGCTGGAGTCCTGCGAATCCAGAGCGCGTCAGCAGGAACACGCGCCGGTCTGGTTCAGCCTCACGCTGTCCTTCGTAGATAGCACGCGCGTTCATGAGCGCGTAGGTGTTGAAATACTGTGTAGAAGGTCCGAGGGCTGTGGGTCCGCAGAGCGCCTTCCGGTAGTCCATGTCTGTGCAGTCTGTGACGTTTGGTTCGCTAGCATCCATCCACCATGCGTCGATTCCGAGCGGGAAGAGGTGGTCTCGCATCTGGCTCCAGAAGAGCCGACGTGCCTCTGCGCTGTAGGCATCGTAGAACGACCCCACATAGCCGGGTCCCACCCAGTCGCGTATGCTGTCCTCCACCGCCTGCCGGTACATCCATCCGTGTTCGTCGAACTCGCGGAAGTGCTCCGTTCCTGCGTAGAATTTAGGCCATACGGAAATCATCATGTGTGCATTCAGGGCGTGGATGCTGTCCACCATCGCCTTGGGATTGGGGAAGCGTTCCGGGTCGAACTCGTGGCTGCCCCATTGGTTTTCGCGCCAGTAGAACCAGTCGAGGACGATGTTGTCTATTGGAATCTGTCGCTGGCGGAACTCGCGTAGGGTAGCCAGCAGCTCGTCCTGTGTCTTGTAGCGCTCGCGGCTCTGCCAGTATCCCATAGCCCATCGTGGCATGACGGGAGCCTTGCCCGTGAGTGTTCGATACCCGCTGATGACCTCGTCCATGTTCTCTCCGACTACGAAGTAGTAGTCCAGCTGGTCCTGCATCTCGCTCCACCATGACATCTGGCGGTTTTTCTGCTCGTCGACAGGAGCCATGGCACGCAGTCCGAAGAACGACTTGTCGCCGTCCGGCAGCCATTCCACACGCAGGCGTGCACGCTGTCCGGCCTGCATCGCTACCTGGAACTTCCAGCTATTGGGGTTCCATGCAGCACGCCATCTCTCCGGCACCACGAGCTCGTCGTCCAGATAGACCTTGACGTAGCCAGCGTAGTAGAGCAGGAAATGGTGTTCACCAGCGGTCTTTGCCTCGAGTTCTCCCTCGTAGGTCACCCGGCTTCCGCCGAATCGGAATCCCACCGGGAGGTTCACCACCCGCTGCAGATGTGCCTCGCGGTCGTTGCACTCGAAGTAGAGCGAGTCCTCGCGTCGCACCAGCGTCTCGCCCTCAGCAGGCACGTAGGAACCAGTCAGCGCTCCCTCCTTCCCCTCGGCATCGCGCAGGGTGAAGACGTCACCCAGCTGCACGTAGGGTTTGGGATTGCCGAACCGGCATAGGGAATAGCTGTCCCAGAGCACTCCGTAGCCTTCCGTGGACACGATGAACGGCACGGAGACCTTGGTGTTGTACTGGAAGAGTTCCTCGCTCTTGCCTTTGTAGTTGAACTCGTCGGACTGGTGCTGTCCCAGGCCGTAGAGTCCCTCGTCGTCTACTGTGGAGTTGAAGACCTGCTGCACGGTGTACGCGCGCGTACCTTCTATTTCTATGGGCTGGAAGGTGCGTCCGCCCTCAGCCTCGGCCAGCAGCAGTCGTCCCTGATAATCCTTGAAGCAGACCACGCCTGTACGCAGGCTGACGGCAGCCGTCAGCGTGCTGGTGTGGAGGAAGACAGAGTCCTCGCGCTCGTCGATGTCGAAGTCGGGAGTGGTCTGCTGAGGCAGCACCACCAGGCTTTCCTTGTCTGCAAAACGGCGGTCGGGAGTGGCCGAGACACGGATCAGGCGCTCGCCCAGCACCTGCAGGCGTACCTGCCGCGTGGCGTTGTCTGCAGCGGGAGTGAGGTGGACTACGAGGCCGTCGGGCAACGTCTCCACGCCCTCAGGAGTGCCGCAGGAGGTGAGTCCGAAGCCTGCAGCAAACAGCAGCAGGGCAACAGGCAGGATGTAGGTATATAGATTTTTCATGTCTGTATGATTATATTCATGTTTCATTCATACAAGATTCTGTTCAATGACGCACCTTCAGCGTACGTTCGCCGCAGCGGATGACGTAGATGCCACGAGGCATTCCTGCGAGGGTGAATGCCTGGCTCTGGTTGCTGAGCTGGAAGCGGCGGAGTAGCTTGCCCGAGAGGTCGTAGACGCAGAGTGCTCCCTCGCCCTTGGCCACAATCTCGCCGTTCTCCATCCGCAGGAACTCGCGGTCGCTGGGCTGGGGCTGCCAGAGCCAACATACCTCCAAAAGCTACAAGTATAAATAGTTGTTTCATAACAGTTTACTTTCTTCTGGTGCTTATTTCCGTTCTTTCTTTTAAAATAATGATGTGACTTTTATCTCACGACCTTCTTGCCATTCATGATGACAATCCCTTTGTAGCTGTCACTAACAGGCTGACCAATCAGGTTGTAACATTTACTATTTACTATTTGCCCGTTTCCAATCTCATCGATGTCTGTGGTGAAGGGCCACTTGCCAGCTTCGAGGCCTTCCATGATTCCGTTGTAGGAGAACTGGCAACCAATGGTGCAGTTGGTGCGGTTGATGACGGAATTGCTGCCGTTGGTGTCCCACACCATGGGCACGCAACCGTTGTTGATGGCATAGCGCGTCACGGCCTTGTACCAGTCGCGGTAGGAAGCATCGTGCTTTTCCTGACTCTCTCCCTCGGGCATAGTGCGATAGATGGCACCGTATTCGCCGATGATTACAGGAATGCCCTTGCTGGTGTATTTGGTGCGCATCTTGCGCAACTCCTGCTGCACCCATGCTTCCTCGCCCCATGTGGCGTTGTGGTTAGAACCCGCCAGGTGATTGTTCTTGCCCCAGTAGTATGCCATATAGCCCCAGTCTGCATCCTCTGTCATCATCACAAAGTTGTAGGGGCCGTAGAAATGCACCTCAAACATCAGACGGTCGGGCGTGGGATCCTCGGGCAGCACGTTGACGGTGCAACCATAATCAATATTAGTTGACGGTGCCTGCACCACCAAGACGCGCTCGGCGTTGCGACCTCCCGTGGCACGCACGGCATCCACAAAAGCTTGATGATAACGCTTCAGGGCACCCGAGGTGATGGCATCGTCTTCGGCGTTGGGTTCGTTCATGCTGGCAAAGAGCAAGCGGTGGTCATAATCGGCAAACTCCGTGGCAATCTGTGTCCACATGTCCGCCTGCAGCTCACACTTCTGCTGGATCTTCTCCTCGGTAAGGTCCTTGAAGCCATCAACCTCAATCCATCCGTTGTCCCAGTGGTCGTTGAGCATCACGTAGAGGTCGGCGTTCATGCAATAGTCCACCACTTGTTTGACACGGCGCATCCACGCGGTCTTAATCTTATGCTTGCTGGTCATGTGCATGTCCCATGAACAGGGGATTCGCACGGAGCGGAAGCCCATGTCACGGACATAGTTGATAATCTTCTGCGTGGTCCTGGTGGGTTGCCAGCCGGTTTCCCAGTCCAAGTCGTTGCTCAACCACGTGCAAGGACCGGCCTCCAGCGTGTTGCCCAGATTCCATCCGGGAACCATCAGCGGCGCGATGTCAGTGGCCTTCTGCGGTGTCTGTGCATTCACAATGGACAATGGAGAAGATAAAAAGAACACGGTGATGAGGTGGATTGCTGTTATTCGTATCATGTTTTGTAGGTTCATGATTTATTATCGTTAGATATTGCAAAAGTACAGTCTCATCATCATCTTCTGATATATTTTTTGCCGTTGCTGATAGATAGACCGCGTCTGTTTTCCGTCCAAGGACGCCCCATGAGGTCGAAAGTGCCGGAGGGCACTGCGCGAGGCGCGGCCTGCGGGGCCTGCACACCCGTCAGCTGTTCCTTGAAGTCTTCGCGCGAGAGGACGTAGTCATTGGAGAAAGCATCCTGCCACCAGGCGGCGTTGGCGTGGGTGTGCCCTGTGCTCTGGAACGCCTCACTATCGGGTTTGTTGGTGCGTTCGTAGTCATACCACGGTGCGAAGTATAGCCACTTGCTTCCGCCCCGCCATTGAGTGCCGATCTTAGCCAAGTTGCCGCACTCGGTAAGGGCAATCAGTTTGTCGGGCGAATTCTTCTTCAACATATTGAAACACTTGCTACGGATGTTGCTGGCGCTACTCTCATTGTAGATGTCAATGCCCACAATATCCACATATTCATCGCCCGGATACCATTTGTATCCGTCGCTGTAGGGCTTGTTCCACTCTGCCGCCGATGTCCACACCCAGATGAGGTTGTTGAGCCCATGGTGGTTGGTGAACCGGTCGTACATCACGCGCCACAGCTCGTTGCAGGCGTCGGCGTCGAGTCCCCACCAGAACCAGCGGCCACCTGCCTCATGTAACGGGCGCCACAGCACAGGTATCTTGCGCTGTTTGAGTTTCTTGAGGGTAGAGGCCACTTTGTCGATGTCCCTCATCATCTGCTTGTATTCATCGGACTCCGGTTCGAAGATTTTCTTGACATCGAAGCTCGTCTGATTGTCACCTGTGCCTGGGGTGCAGGTCCAGTCTGAGCCGTTGTTCGCAGGCATGTTCCAGTGCCACATACAACCTACGATGCCACCCGCCTTGTGCCAGTTAACCACCTCTGTGACATTGGTATAGTCAATCCAATTGGATGGCGAGAATGGCAGGTGGATGAAATCAAAGAAGTTGATGGCAGGCCATTTGCCGGTGTGCTGATACACCCACTTGGCCTCGTTGATATTCCAGTTGACGTTGGCGGTACAGCCGGAGATGATCTTCTCGCCGTAGATTTCGCGGAAGCACTGCAGTAGCGCCTCTGCCTCAGCAGAGCGCTGGGGCGTATCCTGAGCCGATACGCTGCCGCACAACAGCAGCAGCAGGAGCAGGTGCATGAATCGTTTATGTTTCATAAGGTATAATCTTTCTTATGAACTTATTTCAGGTAGTTTTCAATGAAGTCCAGACGGGGCTGGAGGTAATCATTTCGCCAGGAGGGATGCTCTTCGTTCGATGGCCAGGCGTGGGTGCGATAGGGCACACAGTTGACGGTCTTCTTGCCCGGAGCGGCGTTGAGCGACGCCCATACGCTGGCAGGCGGACAGGTGGTGTCGATGAGCCCCATCTCGCAGAAAATCTCTGCGCGCGAGTGGCGGATGAGCAGGGCTCCGTCGAAGTAAGGCAGCGTGGCATCCAGCATGGAGGCATCCAGCTGCGGGTGGTTCTCGATGGGCTGAGGCCAGCCGCTGCGTCGGCCTGCACGTGCTCCGCCCAGATCCTGCATGGCAGGCACGTGGACGCAGACTGCAGAGACGCGCTCGTCCAGCCCGGCAGCAGCCATGGCCTGTCCTCCACCCTGACTCTCGCCAATGACGATGATGCGCTTGCCGTCCCACTCGGGCTGGCTCGCCATGTACTCGATGGCACGCAGCAGGCGCAGGTACATGCCGCGGAAATAATAGGTCTCGCGGTCGGCAGCGTTGTGCTCCCAGTAGTTGCGCAGGAGGCCGTTCTCCAGCATGCGGTAGTAGTCGTCCTTCTGCCCGTTGAGCATACCGTGGGCGTTCAGGTCCAAGCTGAGGGCTCCTCCGCCCAGGGCAGCATTACCCACACACTCGCCCACCTGGCAGCGGCACCAGTAGCCACTGACGCCTGCAGCGCGGCAGAGGATGACGATGGGCAGCGACTTCTTCTTTGCACCCACGGGTTTGGCCATGTAGCCACGCACGGGTGCAGGTCCCAGGCAGTTGATTTCCACATCCTGGCAGACGTACTTGCCCTGGTATTGAGCAGGAACAACCAGCGGTGTGGTCTTCACCTGCATGGGCAGCGCCTTGAGCTGTTGCTTCTGGTCTGCCCAGTACTGCATCAGGTCTGCTGGCTCATCGTAGCCCGCACGGAAGCCCTCCGGAGCCACGACATAGCCGATGGAGGCGGGTTTGCCATGGCGTTCCTGCAGCTCCACGCTGACGGCACACGTGCTGTCCAGCGCCAGTTCCAGCGCTGTGAAGTCGCGGCTGGCAGGCATCAGGCTGAACTCGCGGCTGAGCATATTATTAAGGTACACGCGTACGCGCACGGAGTCCAGCGGCACTTCCTCGGCGTGGCAGGTGACCACGGCACGCTCGCCCTTGGCATAGATGCCGCTGGCGTGGTCGATGTCCAGCCGGTAGGTGCCTGCGCGGTTGACCTCGTCGCGCGTCAGGATGAGTTTTTCGCCGAGGAACTGCTTCCAGAAAGCGTCGTCGTTCTGGCGGCTGAATACGAAAGGCGTAGTCCACGGAGCCACGAAGAGCCAGCGCGCCTCGTCCTGCTCCATAGCAGCTGCCGAGGGCACCACGTCGCACTCCGCCAGCGCCAGCATCTTCGTGGGATACTTGCTGCGCAGGAGGTCGAACTGCTGCTTGAAGGAACCGTGGTCCGAAGCCACGCGGTACTGGTCGCGAGCCACGATGTCCACGTACTCGTCGCCAGGATACCAGTCGTCGTCGTCCAGCTCCGAGGTCCAGATGTAGATGAGGTTGTGCACGCCTCGCTGCATGAGGTAGCGCTGCGCGTAGAGGTACAGTTTCTTGAAGGCTTCGGCGCCGTCGTTTCCCCACCAGAACCACGCCTTTCCGCCGCGGTTGGTGTTGCCTGCAGCCTCGTGGAAGGGTCGCCAGAGGATGGGGATTCCCTGCTCCTGATAGTGGAGGAGGTAGCGCACGATGGTGTCGAGGTTCTCATTGATGATGCGCTGCTCTGGCGTGCCCTCCTGCACCGCCCTGCGGGCAGAGAAGAGGGTACCTGGGCGACGTCCCTCAGCACCCGTGGGGGTGTAGAAGGCGAAGCCGTCCTTCGGCGTCAGTTCAGGGTCCACAGGCACGCTCCAGTGCCAGATGAAGCCCACGATGCCGCCGGCATCGTTCCACTGCTTAGCCGTCGGAGCCAGGTAGTTGAGGTTGCGCTGGCGGAAGTGCTGAAAGTCAAAAATATTCACGGCAGGATACTTCCCTGCACGCTCGCGGATGCCGTCGGCGTCCGTGGTGTTGTAGTCCCAACGAGCCTGGCATCCGGCCAGCACCTGCCTGCCCCACACCTTGTCGCGGAGGTAGCGGTAGAGCTGCCGCGTGGGTCCTGTGGCCTCGCGGTCGATGGGCTGCGGGGAGACTTCTCCCTGGGCGAAGATGCCTGGCATGAAGAGCGCCAGCAGCAGAGCAGATAGCAGTAGGAAGCGTTTCATATCGAAGGAGTTTTTGAGGGGAAATTCAGGTTACTGCCCACTGAGAGGGAAATTCAGGTTACTGCCCACTGAGGGGAGAAATCTTGAGGTTGTCAAAGTAGGGTGTGCAGACACGACGCCGCTGCAGGGGAGCCATCAGACCAGCCATACCTCGGCGGTAGCGGTCTGATGAGGTGCTGACGACCTGCTTCCCGTCGACAAAACCGACGAGCGTGGAACCCTGCATGCGCAGTCGGAGGTTGTGCCATTTGCATGGGCGGATGCCCTCCACCTGTGCACTGTCGAGCACGAATTCCCCTCCCACTTCCATGTCTTTGCGTGCGCGGATGAGTGCCTGCTGCTCGGCATCGCCGATGAGTTCCTGCTTGTTGCGCTTGCCGCAGCTCATGACGAGGCTGGCACGCCCCTGGTCGTTGAGTTTCAGGTAGTAGCCCTTGACCCACACGCCGTAGCCGGAGCCCACGTCGATGACACGTCCCATCACAGCCGCTTCGTCCTGTGGGTTCAGGTAGACGTCGGCACTGACCTCATAGTCGCGCCAGGCAGAGTCGCCCACGATGGTGTAGTGATGCCATTCGGGCGCCCAGCTGAGGGTATGGTCGCCCACCACCTGCCTCACGCACTGTCCCTGGTGGTCAGGGCGTTCCGTGAGTTCGAAGGCACCGATGATGTCCGCGAGATAGTTGGGCAGGTAGCCATAGGCAGAGGCGGGCTGGTACTGCTCGAAGTCGTCGGCGTAGGGGAAGGGGAAAGGCTTCGAGGCAGGCACGTTGGCGAAGGAACCCTTCTGTTGTCCGCGCGTGGTGGAGAGCGAGTAAACAGCCCCCGGCTCGAGTGTGATTTCGAAACGACCGCGACGGGGATGGATGTCCTGCTGCTGCACAAATAGTTGATCGGGTATGCTGCGCCAGACGCAGAGGTCAGCACGGCTGAGTCCCTTTGCGACCTCGAACTTCAGGGTCTGCGGAGCCTTGGCCTCCTTGGTCTCTATGATGATGCTGTAGTCGCCTGTCGAAGGGTCGCGCATGGTGATGACGGAGCCTCCGCCAGGCAGCTTCCTACAAGCGGAGTCCACATATCGCCATCCTCTCTGTGTGAACTGGCCGTAGTGGGCATATCCCCACAGCGACTCACGCACGCTGTAGTGTCCGCTCCAGGGCTCGTGGGCAATCATCATGGCAGGATCCACGCCATAGGGCTCCAAGGGATAGACGGCAGCTATGTCATACCAGTTGATGACGCGTGTGGCTCCGCTGATGATATAGTTCTCGTTGAAGCATTTGACGATGGTGATGAGCACATCGAAGCCCTTGCGGTAGACGTGGTCCTCGCTGTTCCAGATGGGTTTTCCCAGCGCCTCGGCAGCTGCACGCTGCTCGGGTGTGAGCTGAATCTCGCTGAAGGTGTGGGCGCTGACGGCATCGATGGCTGCAGCCAGTTCCGGATCGCGCTGCATCTCGGCGAGGAAGTCCATCTTGTTCTTGCCCCAGTTGTCGAAGCCGTGCAGCTTCACGTTCCTGAATCCGCGCTCGTTCATCGTGCGGCGCAGACGTTTGGCGAAGTCGTAGTTGTAGCCCTTCTCGTTGTGACAGCCCAGGGCATCGAGCTCCAGTCCGTAGTGCTCGCGCAGTCCTGTGAGCCAGTCGACGTAGTAGTCCGCCATCTCCAGCGACCAGATATTCCCCACCCAGGCAGGTGCACTCCATCCTGTGGCGTCGATGGCCAGCTGCGGATTGCGTCGCTTGGCTTCGGTCATCACCCACCACATATAGCCTCGCTCGAAGTTGGCGTCGCCACGGTAGTGGGCATGGGTGGGCATGGAGCCCTGGGTGGAGTTGCCGTCGCCGGGGATTTCCACGAGCATGGTGCTCACGCTGGCTCCGAATTTCGGGCGGAAGACGAAGTCGAGGATTTGGGAACGTTGCGGCTCTGGGTAGGCACGCAGCAACACAGAGGTTGCACCGCCGCCGTTGACGGCTCCAATACCGTCGAATGCCTTGCCGGAGGCTGTGGCACTGACTTGCAGGGGTTGGGCTTGTACACTCGTGGCAAGGGCGGCAGCCATGAGGAAAGAAATGAGGGAGAACTTTTGCATGTGTATTCCTTAATTAAATAGAGTTCAAATGTTATCTTAGGTTCACTTCAGAGGCAGTTGTCATTCCAGACATGCTATTTGAGCGACGGATTCTATCTGACAAAATATTTCTTACCTCCACGGATGACCAGTCCTTTCTGTCCCGGCTGCCAGGGGCGTCCGTTCAGGTCGAAGGACTTATCGTCTTCAGGCTTGAGAGTCACGAAATTGTCGTCCTGCAGATCGCCGATTCCGACGAGTTCCTGTCGCAACGCCTTGAAGTCCTCGCGAGAGAGGACATAGTCCTGGGCGAAGGCATCGTCCCACCAGTCTGCATTGCAGCTGCCGTGGTCCCTGCTCTTGAATTCCGAGCTGTTGGGATTGCTGGTGCGACCATAGTCATACCAGGGCGCGAAGTACAGCCAGCGCGCGCGCGCCTTCCACTGCTGACTGATCTTGGAGAGATTTCCGCACTCGGTCAGAGCCACCAGCTTGGTGGGCGAGGCTTTCTTCAGGAAGTTGAAGCAGGTGCTGTAGATGTTGGAGGCATTGGTGTTGTTGTAGACATCGATGCTGACGATATCCACATACTCGTCGCCGGGGTACCAGCGGTAGCCGTCGCTGTACGGTTTTCCCCATGCCGCCGACTGCGTCCACACCCAGATGAGGTTGTCCAGTCCGAGTTCCTGGAACCGGCGGTACATGACCTTCCAGAGCTCATTGCAGGCTTCAGGGTCGCGCCCCCACCAGAACCACATACCTCCCGCCTCGTGCAGCGGACGCCATAGCACGGGAATCTTGCGGGTCTTCAGCAGCTTCAGGTAGCCTCCGATGGTGTTGATATCTTTCATCATTAGCTTATATTCGCTCGACGTAGGGTCAAATATTTTCTTGACATCAAAAGTCGTCTTGTCGTCCTCCGTCCCCCAGTAGAACGAGTACTGCCCGCTCTTGTTGGCAGGCACGTTCCAGTGCCACATGATCTCGATGACTCCGCCAGCCTTGTGCCAGTTGACGAGCTCGGTCACGTTGGTGTAGTCAATCCACCCGCCCTTGGAGGCGAAGGGATGGTGCAGGTAGTCGAAGCAGTTCACGGCAGGCCACTTGCCCGTGTGCTGGTGTACCCACTTGGCTTCGTTGAGGTTCCAGTTCACGTTGGCCGTGGCGCCGGAGAGTATCTTCTCTCCAAAGATCTGATGGAAGCACTGCAGCAGCTCCTCTGCCTCAGCAGAGCGCTGGGGAGTGTCCTGAGCCGATGCGCTGCCGCAGAGCAGCAGCAACAACAGCAAGTGTAGGATTCGTCTCTGTCTCATGTGTGTATGGTCTTTTTGCTTGAATATTTCCCAAAATTCGTACCTGCTCCATCCTCCGTTTACTTGAAAAGACGTGGAGCGAAGTCGCGCAGGTCATAGTGCCAGACATGCCAGCTGTGGCCTCCAGGTGTTTCGCTGTACTCGTATTTCACTCCAGCCTCGTCAAAGCATTTCAGCGTCTGCTGACAGCTGGCGTGTGCGAAGTCCTCCCTGCCTCCCATCGTGAAACGCAGCACGTGCGCGGTCTTGTTCAAGGTGGGAGCAATCTGGCGCAGGCGCTCGGTCTTGGCCTGCCGGTCGGCATCGTTGCTGCGGAACCAGCCGGAACTCATCACGTTGATGTATCCGAACATCTCTGGGTGCGCCATGAATGTGTTGAGGGTCTCGAGTCCTCCCATCGAGAGTCCTGCCAGGGCGGTGTTGTCTGCACCCGTCTTGATGTGGAACTGCTCTTCCACGCGCGGCATGATATCTACGACGAGCTCATCCACGAATTTCTCCGTGTCCATGCCTCCATGGGGCATCACCACAATCATCGGAGCGATCTTTCCCTCGCTATAGAGATTATCAAGAATATTCCCAGCACATCCGATAGCGGACCAGGAGCCGTCGTTGTCTCCGGCGCCATGAATGAGATAGAGCACAGGCAGCGGCTCCTTGGCAGCCTTGCCGGCGGGCTGCCATACATGCAGGCTGCGTGTGCTGCCCGTGGTGGTGGACTTATAGAAGATTTGCGAAACAGGTCCATGCGGCACATCGCGCTGTGCCCAGAAGATGTCCTCGCCGTTGGTGATCTTTGCCACCGGAGTGATTTCAGAATAGAAGCGGTAGCGGGGGTCGATGACGCGCACGCCATCGACGATGAAATGGTAGCGATAGGCATCCGTAGGAACTTTGGGGACGACAGCCGTCCAGATGCCGTCGGCATCCTTTTGGAACTGAGCTTTAAGGCCAGCCAGGTCACCTCCCAGCGCCACGGCTTCGGCTTTGGGAGCGTAGATGCGGAAGGCTGTGGAACCATCGCTGAGTTGTTCTATGGACTTGAGTGTGTCGGCAGGTGTCAGGTTCCTGCGCCACTGAGCATGTGCGCCAAGAACCGCTGCCAGGAAAAAGACGGATAGGAGTAGTCGTTTCATCATTCTACAGGTTTTTATGCGTTAGTTATTTTGTGTCTCTGAAGTAGTAATTACGGGAATGGGAAACAGCAGGGCAAGTCCTCCTGAGAGGACTCGCCGTACTGGACGATGACGATTATGCATCTGCTGCATCATATCGTAAGGATTTTACAGGTTCAAATAAGCACTTATTTCACCAGCACCTTCACCCCGTTGAGGATGTAGAGGCCGCTGGGCAGCTGCTGCACCTCGTTGAGGGTAGCACCCCTGCGGACGAGCTGTCCGGCAGCATTATAGATGTTTCCGCTCCGGGCGACGTTGTTCAGCGTCTGCCGCACTCCCGTCAGGTCGCCTCCCACTTCGAGCACGAGGTCGTAGGTGGCGTCTGCATCTGCAGCTCCGGCACCCGGCACGATGTAGGCGTGGTTAGCCCAGACCTTGGCGTTCTCCTCGGTGGTGGGCTGGAATGCATTCTCGTTGACGATGAAGGCAGCCTCCGTCAGGTCGGTGTCGGCATAGACACCCTTCAGCGCTCCGTCGTTCAGGGGCTGGGCGGCGATGTCTGTGCCCACGTTGAGGGTGGCGGTGGTGCGCGCCTCCACGTTCTCTGCGTCGTAGGTGCCTTCGGCGATGTAAACCACAGGCTGTCCTGCCGCAGCCTTCTGAATCTTGTTCAGAGCCACGTAAACCTTCCCGTCCTTGTCGAAGGTGCCTGCCACGGTGTAGAGGCTGCCTGCCGAGGGAGCCACGGCCACGGGATAGCACATCGTTGTCAGCTCTCCCGTACGGAAGTCAGCCAGCGGCTGTGCGGGTTCGCCTTCCACGTCTGCCACCTCCTCGATGATCAGACCGGAGTTGCTGCCTACGTTGTGGTCGTGCCAGGTGACCAGGCGGTGGTCACGCAGCTGTGCGTGGAGGTAGGAGAGGTCGTTGCCGGCATAGTCTGTGCCGTGGAGTGTGCATTCGCCGTTGCCCACGGCTTCGATGGTGAAGACGGTGGGATTCAGCGTCAGACCCGTCCAGCTATCGTAGCCGTAGACCTGGACAAAGAGTCCGCTGGCCTTGTGCTGGATGATGTAGCGGTTGTCACCTGCCGGCACGAAGCGGAAGGCGATGTCGGCATTCTTGTAGTCGGTGAAGAACATGAAGGAGCCCTGACGTACGTCGCCTGCCGGTGTGGGAACCAGGTCGGACTCCCCAGCCGGTGCGAGGTAGGTGTCGAAGAGGGGTCCGAAGTCGCTCTCCGCCACATTGCCGGTGCTCCATCCCTGCTCCTCGTACTTCTCCTCGCTGGCAAAGCGGATGGCGTAGTACTTGTTGGGGTTCAGCTGGTTGGCAGCTGCCGAGAAGTTGGCAGCAGCGAGCTTCGAGATGTAGTCCTCACTCTGTGCCGAGGTGTACTTGCCTGCCTGGTCGTAGGCTCTGGCGTCTGCCATGAGCTGGTTCCAGCCGTCTATAGCCTGCTGGCTCCACTGACCGGGATTGCTGCCTACTTCCGCCACCCGGACGATGTTCTCTGCTCCGGCAATGGCTTCGCGCAAGGGCGTGGGATCCACGAAGAGCGCGACGAAGGGGTCGTAGGCGGCCTTCAGCGCCTCGTAGTCAGCACGGCTGACGGCGTTCTGGTCCACCAGGTCGGCAGCGGCAATGGCAGCCTGCAGGTCGGTGAACACCTTGCCCATGGTGGCAGCCTGGTTGGTGGGATTGGCGGAGAGGGCGTAGAGCTGCAGCTCGCTGACGTGGAAGTATCCGCGACCGCTGGTGGTGGCTTCGGCGTAGAAGCGCAGGTACTCAAATTCCTTGCCGTCTTCGATGGTGAACATGACAGAGGGCTGCTCGCTGTAGTCCGTGTAGGGGGTCTCGAGGTCAGCAATCCACTCGTAGGAGTCCTTGCCGCCGTCGGGCGAGTCGCTGCCATAGACGCTCCACTTGGTGACGTGGTCGCTGGCGATGTTCTGGCGTCGTGCGATGTCGAACTCCAGGGAGCCTCCCACGGCCTCCGGCAGTTCCACCTGGAGGTAGTGCACTCCGGCTTCGACGTTGCCGCCTTCCCAGTGGCTGTGCCAGAAGCTGCTGAGGTCGCCGTCGATGAGCACGCCTGAGCTGAGGTCGCCGCCGTCGCGGTTGCCGAGGTCGTTCTGGCTGTAGGGGCTGCTGAGCTGGCTGGCTTCGGTGATGAGTTTGGTCTTGATCATGTCGTCGGCCAGGATAGCCTTCTCCTTGGCATCGGCGAGCATGACCACGAAGTCATGTACGAAGGAGTTGTCGTTGAGGATTGCCTGTGCTTCATCGTCGCCGACGGGCTGGATGAACCACTCGCTGGCACCGCTGTCGGTGTTGGTGTTGAACCAGGTGGTCATGGGGCCTCCCCATCCCTTGCCGCCGTCGTGCCAGTTGCAGTGGATGTACATCTGGCTGTTGGCCGGCTGGTCGCTGAATCTGAAGTTGAAGACCACGACATCCTCCTCTGTGCTCATAGGCCAGCTGAACTCATAGGCTCCGTCTGTTCTGAGCACGGGGTCGAAGACGATGAACTTCTGCGCCTCGGAGCACTTCTCCGGGGAGCTGAAATAGAGGTGGTTGGCAGGATTTGCCATCAGGTAGGTGCCGTCCTCCTGCCGCTGCAGCGTCCAGAGGAAGGTGGGGTCTGCGGCATCCAGGGTCTTCCACTGGTTGGTGCCGTCGTTGCCGCTGTAGAGCGCCTTCTGGAAGAAAGCGGTCTCGCCCGTCTCCTCGTTCTCCGTGTAGAACTGGCGCGCGCACACGAACCTATAATATCCATTCTCCGGCAGGTACTGCTTCTTCGACGCCATCAGCGTGCGATAGGCGTCCACGATGGCCTGCGCAGCAGCATTCAGCGCCTCGGTGGTCATTTCCTGCATGGCCTTGTCGCCCAGCTTGTTCACCACGTCCAGCGCCTTGACGAACTCATTGTACAGTTCCTCGGAATAGTAGCCATAGTCGTCGCCCAGGGGCAGTCCGTCCTCGTACTGCTGGTAGCGCAGGTAGATGTCGATGAGGTTTTCCACCGCCTCGTCATGGTCTTCCGGAGCAGGGTTGAAGAACTCATCCTCCGTGCAGAAATAGATTTTCTCAACGGTGATCTGACCTTCGGCATGGTTCTGGATGACCACGCAGCTGTAGCCCGTGTAGGCATGGGGCGTCAGCTTTATATACGCCTCCGTCTCGTTGGCGTTGCAGCTGACCTGGTAGGCGTTCTGCCAGTCGGGATTCTGCAGGATCAGGTTGAAGCTGCAGGTGGACTCGTACCTGATGTAGAGGTATTCGTAGTCCATCACATCGTAGTTGCGGAGGTCCACGCTGTGCCAGCCCCATGCGCTGGTGGCGTCAATGATGTTGGTTCCCTCCGTGAAGCGCGAGGAGAAGTCCACATCAACTTTTGCATTTGCACCGAGGGTCATCAGGACCATCAGTAAACAGGTAAAGATTCGTTTCATTTGACACATAATTTGAATAGTTAAACCTAAATTTTGAACGATTTTCGCTGCAAAGGTACGGGTTATTCCTATTCTATCGTGACACAATATTAACCGTTGCCGACACAGGCCGCATCAGATGAACACTTTCTTCTTCTGATAGCCCTCGCGGAACTCCTTGGGGGAGCATCCCTTGCGGCGACGGAAGAGGCGGTTGAAGTTCGAGAGGGTGTTGAAGCCGCAGTCGTAGCAGATCTCCGCCACCGTCTGTGCGGAGTCCACCAGCAGGCGTGCGGCGTGCCCTATGCGGATGTCGATGATGTAGTCCGAGAGGGTGCGCCCCGTGCGCTGGCGGAAGAAGCGAGAGAAGCCCACAGGCGTCATCCCCACGAGGTCCGCCAGCGTCTCCAGCCTCACCTCCTCGTGGAAGTGCTGGGCGATGTACTGCTGCACCTTGGTCACACGACGGCTCTCCGAGCGATTCTCTGCGCGCGAGAAGGCGGAGCTGCTGAGTTCGCGGGCACCCTCGCTCAGCGACAGTTCGTAGAGCACCTCCAGGAAGGTCAGCACGGAGTGGAAGCCGCCATCGCCGTGCGCCATGCGCTCCAGGCGCGCATAGACCTTCATGATAGCATCCATGGGGAATGCCAGCCCGTGGCGTGCGCGCTCGAGCATACGGCGGATGGTGTCGAACTGGTTCTTCTGCAGTAGCACGTCGGGCAGCGACTTGGCGCTGAACTGTATAGTGATTTCGCGGATGGTAGTGCTGCGGCAGTCGCCCTGCTCCCAGCCGTGCTCCAGCTCAGGACCGGCGATGAGCACCAGTTCGTAGTCGCCGATGGTCTCTGTGGAGTCGCCGACGATGCGGCGTGCTCCGGCAGCGTGCTCGATGAAGTTTAGTTCCAGTTCCTCATGGATATGCAGGGGATAGTCGAAGCCCGTCTTGCGGCGGTCTACGACGTAGAAGCAGTCGCGCTCCGAGAGGGGCGTGATCTCGCGCATGATATGCGCCTCTGGTGTCGGTTCCTTGGTTGTCATGGGTTTGATTATCGGACGCCAACGAGCCAGGGAAACAGCCCGCTGCGACCGCAAAATTAGCTTATTTCTGCCACAAAGTTAGCATTTTGCTGCCACAAAGTTAGCCATTATTGGTGATTCTGCGGCAAAAATACAACCTTTTCTTCACCGAGACCACCTCTTTCTTAACATTATTTACCTCTTTCTTAACATCCGCCCTCCTCCCCCACCCCGCGCAGAGCCGCCTCCTCCGCAACTCAGAGATATCTCCAGGAGCCCACAGAGGCAGCTCCGCGAGCATGCGCCACACAGGGCACGACGGCGGACTGAGGACTGCGAACCGTGCGACAACACACAACACAACAATCTGATTATAAGCATATTAGAGCAGCAATTCAGTCGTATCCCAGTATACCAGTATATCAGTATATCAGTATATCATTTGCAAAATCAGGCAGTAACCAATCCGCTTCCAAGCACCACCTCATCTGCTTCGGCAGGAAAAGACAAACGCTCTTGCACTCTTGCACTCTTGCATTAAGTGAGTTGAGGTAAAAAAAGATGGTTACAAATATTAAGCATTATATTTTACTATATATTATATATTATATGAAATATAATATATAATATATAGTAACTAAATTCTTCTTATTTTCTCTCAACTTGCAATTCACCAAATGCAAGAGTGTGGAAAACGCAAATGATATACTGATATACTGGTATACTGATATACTGGGCAGCTACCTGCAGGCAGCAGCACCCTCCCAGAACGGGAGGGCGGTGGAGAGAGGGTTGGGAGGGGAAGAGGGACGACGAAGAGAGAGAGAGAGAGAGAGAAAGGAGGGAGAGGCAGAGGAGGGAGGAGACGAGGGACTGCGAAGAGAGGGCGGGGAGGTCAGGACTGGAAGCGCTCGAGGATCTCCAGGCACATACGGCTGTTGTGGTAGGGGCACTTCCAGAATCCTGCGTGGTCTTCGTCGAGGTTCACGCTGCCGTCGGCACGCAGGCTCCAGTACCACTCTCCCTGCTCGCGGTCGATGAGGTGGTCCTTGATGAACTGCCAGGCGGAGAGAGCTCGCTGCAACGCTGCCTCGTCACCAAAGTGCTGGTAGAGGTTGAGGAAGCCCACGACGGCCTCCGCCTGCACCCACCAGTGGAGGTCGCGGTCGCCGCTCTCGTGGATCATGGCTCCGCAGGGCAGCAGGCCTTTCAAGCTCGCCACTGCCACCTGCTGCACCACGGGCTCCACCTGGCGCAGGACGCCGGCATCGCCCAGCACCAGCGCTGCCTCGTGCAGCAGCCAGGAGCACTCGATGTCGTGGCCATAGCTCTCCGTGGTGCTCATGCGCGTCCAGTCCATGTCGAAGAAGAGATCCAGGTGGTGGGTGGCGGGGTTGAGGATGCGGGTGGTGAAGAGGAGGAGCAAGCGTCTGACGGCACTTGCCACGGTGGCGCGACAGGAGGTGATAGAAGAGGGGGCGGAAGGGGAGGTGGTCGAAGAGAGGGCGCGAAGGAGATTGGTGTAGGGCTCGATGATGTGGAGGTGGGTGTTCTGGCTCTTGGGGTAGTTCTCGTCCTTGTCGGAGAGGCGCATGTCCGCCAGGGGCTTCCAATCGCGCGCGAGCGCTTCTATGTAGCCTCCGTGGACAGAGTCCCATGCGTGGCGCTCCACGTCGTCAAAGAGGCTGAGAGAGGCTCGTAGAGCCTCTTCGTCGCCAGTTGCCCGCGCGTACTCCGAAAGTCCGTAGATAGCGAATCCGATCGCGTAGAACTGCTTCTTCGTGTCCAGGGGTCGTCCCATGTAGTCCACGGACCAGTAGACGCCTCCGTGCTCAGAGTCGATGAAGTGGCGGAGGAAATAGTCCTTGGTGCGGGTGGCAGCCTGGAGGTACTCCGGCCTGCGCAGCACACGGTAGGCAGCCGCGAACGACCAGAGGATGCGTGCGTTGAGGATGGCTCCCTTCTCGGCGTGGGCGTAGAGGGTGCCATGGCCGTCCATGCGTCCGTACCAGCCTCCGTGTTCGTGGTCCTGCATGTTGTCCAGCCAGAAGGGGAGTATGTTCTGCGTCAGGCATTCCAGTGCCTCGCGGCGCAGCTGTTCTACGGCGCTGTTCATTGTCGTTGCAGTTTCAGTTGTTCATTTATTTCATGTACACGCTCTGTGGTGAGCGGATAGTAGTGGCAGACGCAGATGGCCAGCAGAGCCACGGCAGCGGGGATGAAGGACATCAGACAGCGCAGGCACATCAGGGCGGCATCGGGCTGCGACACCAGCGCCTGGGCTGCCAGCTGCTCGTCCGTGCGGGGTGTGTAGCCGCAGGCCGAGAGCAGCCAGAGCACGGCAGCACCGCCGATGGCTCCTCCGAACTTCTGCGCCATGCTGGAACTGGAGAAGATGAGACCCGTGGAAGCCGTGTGGTAGCGCAGCTCGGCGTAGTCCGAGACGTCGGCGTACATCGACCAGACGAGGGGCGACATGACACCCGTCAGCACGGAGATGAGCACCTGGAAGAGCAGCATCAGCCAGAAGCCCGCAGGCGAGACGGGGATGAAGAAGAACAGGCAGTTCAGCACCACCAGAGCGGCATTCACGCCGATGAAGGTCGATTTCTTGCCGAAGCGGCGAGCCAGCGAGACGGTCATCGCCACGCCCGCCATGTTGGCTACCTCACCTACGGAGAGGAACAGGCCGGCGTAGAAGAGGAGCTCGAAGCCGAGGCCCGCAAACTGGAAGTCCAGCATCCGGTTGAAGCCGATTACGTCGGCGAAGTAGTAGGCGACGGTGGCTCCACGCACGGTGCTGAAGAGGTTGAAGCACAAGGCAGCGCCGATGAGCAGCCACCAGGGGCGGTTGGAGAGCAGCGCCCTGAAGTCCGAGCCCACGCTGACGGTGGAGACGGTCTTCACGCGCTCCCTCGTCAGGGCAAAGCAGCCGAGAAAGAGCACGAAGCAGATGGCGGCAATGACCATCATCGCCTGCTGCCAGGAGGCAGGCGTAGAGGCACCCGTGGACTTGAAGAAATTCACGATGGGCTCCCACGCCGACAGGGCGACGAACGAGCCACCGTAGGCGAAGAACATGCGGAAGGAGGAGTAGACGGTCTTCTCCTGAGAGTCCGCAGTCATCACACCCAGCAGCGCTCCGTAGGGGACGTTGATGGCGGTGTAGACGGTCATCATCAGGATGTACGTGACGTAGGCGTAGACGAGCTTGGCACCGTATGCCCAGTCGGGCGTGGTGAAGAGCAGGATGCCGGCGATGCTGAACAGGGGTGCCACGAAGAGCAGGTAGGGGCGGTACTTGCCCCAGCGCGAGCGGGTGCGGTCGGCAAGGATGCCCATCATGGGGTCCGAGACGGCATCCCAGATGCGGGTGACCAGCACCAATACGCCGGCGTCGACGAGGCTGAGCCCGAAGACATTCGAATAGAAGAAGGGAAGGTAGTAGGAAAAGACCTTCCAGAACATGGAGGACGACATGTCGCCCAGACCATAGCCTACGTAGGAGAGTCGCTTGTTCATGTCAGAAGAGCGGTTAAAAATGGCTTTCGGGGGCAAAGATACGTCGTTTTTGGCATTCTAACCGACACTTTTTTCACCTTTTCTTGCACAGCAGCAGAAAAATGCAAATTTCTTTGGCCGTTACGCAAATTTTTCGTATCTTTGTACCCAGAAACGCGCGACGTAGGCGCGCGGGTTCCTATTTAAGAATATGAAAGCAATGGAAGAAAAGCAAGAACAGATGCAGCTGCCGGAGAATGCGCTGCGCGAGTTGAAGCCCGGCGAGCAGTACCGACCGCTGATGCGGCCGGAGAAGGAGTATGCCGAAGTCAACGCCTGGAGCGTGGGCTGGGGTGTGGTGATGGCAGTCATCTTCTCTGCCGCTGCCGCCTACCTCGGCCTGAAGGTGGGGCAGGTCTTCGAGGCTGCCATACCCATCGCCATCATCGCCGTGGGACTGAGCACCGCCGCACGCCGCCAGGGTGCCCTGGGCGAGAACGTCATCATCCAGAGCATCGGAGCCTCCTCGGGCGTCATCGTGGCCGGAGCCATCTTCACCCTGCCCGCCCTGTACATCCTGCAGGCGAAGTATCCGGAGATCACCGTCAGCTTCATGCAGGTGTTCCTGGCATCGCTGCTGGGAGGCTGCCTGGGCATCCTGTTCCTGATTCCCTTCCGCCGCTACTTCGTCAAGGACATGCACGGCAAATACCCCTTCCCAGAGGCCACAGCCACCACACAGGTGCTGGTCAGCGGACAGCAGGGTGGCTCGCAGGCACGACCCCTCATCTGGGCTGCCGCCATCGGAGGCCTCTACGACTTCCTGGTTGCCACCTTCGGAGCCTGGCACGAGACGCTGACCACCCGCATGACTGGCTGGGGCGAGGCACTGGCCACACGCCTGAAGCTGACCTTCAGCATCAACACAGGCGCTGCCGTGCTCGGACTGGGATACATCGTGGGGCTGAAGTACGCCGCCATCATCTGCGCCGGCAGCCTCTTCGTATGGTGGTTCCTCATCCCCCTGCTGGGCATGACCACCGTGGACAGCGTGATGCTCAGCCAGATGGACCCCCAGCAGATCTTCACCAACTACGCCCGCTACATCGGCATCGGAGCCATCGCCATGGCCGGCGTCATCGGCATCGTCAAGAGCTGGGGCGTCATCAAGGGAGCCGTGGGCTTGGCAGGACGTGAGCTGCGAGGACAGGGCAAGGCAGTGGCTACTGCCACCCTCCGCACCGACCGCGACCTCTCCATGCGCTTCCTGGCCATCGCCGTCGGCGTGGCGCTGGCTGTGGTCTTCGTCTTCTTCTTCGCAGGCGTGATCCACAACTTCATGCAGGCCCTGGTGGCCTGGCTGGTGGTGACGGTCATCGCCTTCCTCTTCACCACCGTGGCAGCCAATGCCATCGCCATCGTGGGCTCGAACCCCGTCAGCGGCATGACGCTGATGACGCTCATCATCGCATCCATCGTCCTCGTGGCCGTAGGGCTGCAGGGCACCAGCGGCATGGTGGCCTCGATGGTCATCGGAGGCGTGGTCTGCACAGCACTCTCCATGGCCGGCGGCTTCGTCACAGACCTGAAGATCGGATACTGGCTGGGCACCACACCCGCCAAGCAGGAGACGTGGAAGTTCCTCGGAACGCTGGTCTCGGCAGCCACCGTCGGAGGCGTCATCATCATCCTCAACAAGACCTACGGATTCACGGGCGAACACGCGCTGGTGGCTCCACAGGCCAACGCCATGGCGGCCGTCATCGAACCCCTGATGATGGGACAGGGCGCACCCTGGCTGCTGTATGGCGTAGGAACCGTGCTGGCATTGCTGCTGAACGTGCTGGGAGTGCCCGTGCTGGCATTCGCCCTGGGAATGTTCATCCCCCTGGAACTGAATGTGCCGCTGGTGGTGGGAGGTGCCGTGAACTGGTTCGTCACCACACGCTCGGCGGACGCAGAACTGAACAAGGCACGCGGCGAGCGCGGCACCCTGCTGGCCAGCGGATTCATCGCCGGAGGAGCCCTGATGGGCGTCGTATCCGCCCTCTTGCGCTTCGTGGGCTTCGAGCCCGACAGCGCTGCATGGCTGGCCAATCCCGCATCGGAGATACTCTCCATCGTTGCCTACGTGGCGCTCATCGCCTACGTCATCGCAGGCTCCATGAAAGCACGCAAATCGTGAACTAACAAGAACTCCCAACAACCTCATAACTCCGAAAACATCATGAAACGTCTTTGCTTGCTCGCAGTGGCCACGATGGTGGCCTTGACCGCAGTCAGCGCTGCAGAATGGCAGCGACTGTCGGCACGCCTGATGACTCCCTGGGGCGAAACCATCGACCCTGAGAACGTCTGGCAGGAATACCCACGCCCGCAACTGGTACGTGGCGACTGGATGAACCTCAACGGCGTCTGGGACTACTTCCGGCGCACGAACTCCGTGAAGCTGACCTACGAGGAGAAGGCCAGCAAGTTCACTCAGAAAATCCTGGTGCCTTTCGGAGTGGAATCGGCGCTCTCGGGCATCATGCACACAGACCTCAGCACCGTGGCCAGCTCCACGCTGATGTACCGACGCACCTTCGCCCTGCCCCAGAACTTCCAGGGGAAGCGCATACTGCTACACTTCGGAGCCGTGGACTGGCAGTGCGCCGTCTTCGTCAACGGCTCACAGGCCGGAGAGCACAAAGGCGGAAGCGACCCCTTCACCTTCGACATCACCAACTACCTGCGGGCCGAGGGCGAGCAGGAACTGCAGGTGGCTGTCTACGACCCCAGCAGCAAGGGCGGACAGCCCAACGGCAAGCAGACCGTATCGCCCAGCAGCATCTGGTACACCAGCTGCAGCGGCATCTGGCAGACCGTGTGGCTGGAAGCCGTGGGGAAGCAGTACATCCAGCGCTATGAACTCGTGCCCGATGCCGAGACTGGAAGCGTGCGCGTGCGCGTGCTGGCCAACGATCCCAGCTGCAAGTACAGCCTCATCGCACGCGACGGCGAGCAGATAGTGGCTACATCTGATAAGGTTCGCGTGGGCGAGGAGGTGACGCTCGTCATCCCGGAGGCCAAGCTCTGGACACCCGACACGCCATTCCTCTACAACCTCGACATCGTCCTCTGCTCCGACGACTGCCAGGAGTGCGACCGCGCTCGAGGATACTTCGGAATCCGAACACTCTCCAAGGCACTCGTCGACGGACAGATGGCGTTCCTGCTCAACGGAAAGCCCCTGTTCATGTTTGGCCCATTGGACCAGGGATGGTGGCCCGACGGACTCCTCACACCGCCTTCCTACGAAGCCATGATCTACGACCTGAAGACCATCAAGTCGATGGGAATGAACATGGTGAGAAAGCACATCAAGGTGGAGAACGACCTCTGGTACGAATGGTGCGACCGCAACGGACTCATCGTATGGCAGGACATGCCCAGCGGAGGAAGCAGCGGAAGCCTGGGAACAAAGGAGGAGATACAGCATAACTTCTACCAGGAGTGCGAGCACATCGTCACCGCCCTGAAACAACACCCATGCATCGGCGTGTGGGTTCCCTACAACGAGGGTTGGGGACAGGATGCCAGCAACGGAGGAGGACACACCATCCGTGGACACCTCGTAGTCCGAAATGCCGACGCAGACCACGGACGACTCATGAACACAGCATCCGGATGGACGGACTTCAAGATCGGAGACATCCTCGACCGCCACAACTACCCAGCACCCAGCACAGAAGCGGACTCTCGAAAGGAGCGCGTGGCCGTATGCGGTGAGTACGGAGGTATCACACTCATGATCGAGGGACACCTCTGGGCTGGAAGCCAGCAGACATACACGCAGGTCACCAACAGCGAGGACTACAAAGACCGCTTCAACCAATACACCTCTGCACTGCAGTCGCTGCAGCAGTCCAGACAGCTCTGGGGTGCCGTCTACACCCAGATCACCGACGTGGAGCAGGAAGTCAACGGCATCCTAACCTACGACCGCAAGGTGCTCAAAGTCGACGAACAGCAGCTGGCTTCCATCCGGGCAAAAATCGAACAGACCATCAACTACCGCCTCTCCACGGCGGAGAGTGTACTGCCCGCCGGCGACAACGCCGACGACATCGTCTGGAGCTACACCACCACACAGCCGGAAGAAGGATGGGAGAAACCCGACTTCGACTGCAGCAGCTGGAAGACAGGCAAGGCCGGATTCGGAAAGATCGACCAGTCGGCTGCAAGGGTGCGCACAAACTGGAGCACGCCTGAGATTTGGGTGCGACGCACCTTCCAGCTGGAAGGTGTAACCCAGGAACTGCTGCCTGACCTCTGCCTCCGAATCTTCTACGACGAAGACTCCGAGGTGTACATCAACGGAGTGCTCGCCATGTCCACCTCTGGCTACAACACCTCCTACCAACTCTTCGAAATATCCGAGGCTGCACGCAAGGCCATCCGGCTCGACGCAGAGAACACCATTGCCATACACACCAAGCAGACCTCTGGCGGACAATACATCGACGCTGGATTCAGCCTCCGCACCTACAAGAGCAACGCCGAGACTACCATCAAGCCTCTGGCTGCCGTAAAGACACCTGAAATCGTCGAAGACCCTGAAAGGGCATACCTCCTCACCTACACCACCGCAGCTGCCGACGGCATACACTACGCCTCCAGCTTCGACGGATTCAACTGGACGGAACTCAACGAAGGCGAGAGCGTCTTCGCCAACTTCAACGAAGAAGAGACCGTCAAAGACCCTTTTGTCCTTAGGATGGAGGACGAGGAAGGGAAAGCCGTCTTCCATCTGGTACATGCGCTCGACGACGCCAAGGGACTCTTCCACTGGAAGTCCGACGACCTCATCTCATGGGAGCCCATCAACGGCACCGACGGACAGGTCGTAAACCTGAAGGTGAACACACCCGAAATCGGCTACGATGCCGCTTCGACATACTACATCTACCACTGGTCGACCATCAACGGAACAGAATATGCCGCCAGATACTCACGAACCAAGGACTTCGTGAAATTCTCCAAACCGGCCGAATACTTCAACGCAGGAACCTCGGTCAAGGACCTGCACATCTTCCAATACGGAGAGAACTACGTGGCTCTCTTCGCCGACCCTGAAGGCAGCCACCTCATGCAGGCTACGTGCAAGACCCAGAACCCTGGCATCGCCAAGTTCAGCAACCCCACGGAGGCGGTCAGCAACTTCAGCGTGGACAAGCCCCTGACAATTCCCGCCCTCGGAGGCGACGGATGGTTCCTCGCAACGACAATGGACCAGTTCCAGCTGATCTACTCGACCATGGCCACCACGGCTGCCACGACTCCGAAATGGAACTTCATGGACGGAGCCATCTGCTATATGCCCTCGGACATGCGAGACGGCAAGGTGACTATCATCAAGCGAGCTGAACTGAACGCCCTGAACACGGCTATCGAGAACATCCGAACGGGCATCCTCCCCCAGACAACCCTCCGCCACCCATCGTCCACCCAAGATGCCGTGTACAACGTTGTCGGGCAGCACGTAGCTCGCCGCTCCCAACTCAATCGCACCCACCTCTCCCCCGGCCTCTACATCGTCGCCGGCAAGAAACTCCTGATAAAGTAACCCCGCCCCTCTCCCTCCCTCTCCATCCCCGCAACCTCCACCTCTCCTCCTCCTCCCCTCGGCCTCCCCTCCCCGGCCACCGTTCCCTCCGCATAGCGGAGTGGTCCCTTCCCCTCCCCGGCCGCCGTTCCCTCCGCGTCAGCGGAGTGGTCCTCTCCCTCTCAACTCCGCAATTCACCAATCCATAAATCATTAATTACATAAAATCAACAACATGTCATTGATTGAGAAAATCATCGCACGCGCCCAGGCAAACCGCCAGCGCATCGTGCTGCCCGAGGCAACAGAAGAACGCACGCTCATCGCTGCCGACAAGGCTTTGGCAGACAAACTTGCCGACATCATCCTCATCGGAAACCCCGACGAGGTACACGCTCTTGCCAAGAAGCATGGCCTCACACATATCGACGAGGCCACACTCATCGACCCCGAGAACTACGAACGCTCCGAAGAACTCGCACAGCTGCTCTGCGAGCTGCGAAAGAAGAAGGGCATGACCATCGAGGAAGCACGCAACCTCGTGAAGAACCCCCTCTACCTCGGATGCATGATCATCAAGACCGAAGGCGCCGACGGACAAATCTCAGGGGCGCTCAGCACCACGGGAGACACCCTGCGACCTGCACTCCAGATCATCAAGTGCTCGCCCGGCATCACTTGCGTCAGCGGAGCCATGCTACTCATCACAGACCGCCCGGAATATGGCGAGAACGGAGTACTCGTCGTGGGCGACGTGGCTGTGACTCCCATGCCCGATGCCGACCAACTCGCACAGATCGCCATCTGCACAGCTCAGACAGCCAAGAGCGTGGCGGGTTTCGAAGATCCCCGCGTGGCTATGCTGAGCTTCAGCACCAAGGGAAGCGCTAAGCACGAAGTGGTGGACAAGGTGGTAGAAGCCACACGTCTGGCCAAGGAACGCTGTCCGGAACTGAAGGTAGACGGTGAACTACAGGCTGATGCCGCACTCGTGCCATCCGTAGGCGAGAAGAAGGCTCCTGGAAGCGACATCGCCGGACACGCCAACGTACTCGTTTACCCCAACCTCGAAGTAGGAAACATCAGCTACAAGCTTGTACAGCGTCTGGGGGGCGCCATAGCCATTGGTCCTATCCTCCAGGGCATCGCACGACCCGTCAACGACCTCAGCCGTGGATGTTCCGTGGACGACATCTACTACCTCATCGCCATCACCGCCTGCCAGGCTATGGATGCTAAATAAGTCTGCCCAGACAATCCGTTTAACCCAAAAATTCATTATAAAAAAGGAAATGAAAATCCTTGTTCTCAACTGCGGAAGCAGCAGTATAAAATATGCACTCTACGACATGACCGACAAGTCGGTCGTCACCAGCGGCGGCATCGAAAAAATCGGGCTGCCTGATTCCTTCATCAAATACAAGGCCAATGGCGAAAAGTTCCAGTTCGAGACGCCGGTGCCTGAGCACACTGCCGGTGTGCAACTCATCTTCAAGGTACTGACCGATGGCGAGCACGCTGTGCTACGTGACCTCCACGAGCTCGATGCAGTGGGTCACCGCATGGTGCACGGAGGCGAGAAGTTCTCACAGAGCGTGCTCCTCACACCAGAGGTCATGCGCGACTTCGAAGCATGCAACGAACTGGCTCCCTTACACAACCCCGCTAACATCAAGGGCGTCAATGCCGTCAAGGCACTGCTGCCCAACCTGCCTCAGGTGGGCGTCTTCGACACCGCCTTCCATCAGACCATGCCCGACTACGCCTACATGTATGCCCTCCCCTATGAGCTCTACAAGAAGCACGGCGTGCGTCGCTACGGCTTCCATGGAACCAGCCATCGCTATGTCTCCAAGCGCGTGCTAGAATTCCTGGGCATGCCCGTCCAGGGCTCCAAGGTCATCACATGCCACATCGGTGGTGGTGCCTCCATCGCTGCCGTCAAGGACGGTAAGGTCGTTGACACCTCCATGGGTCTCACTCCCCTGGAAGGTCTGATGATGGGCACACGCTCCGGAGATATCGACGCCGGTGCCGTCACCTTCCTCATGGACAAACTTGGCTTGGACACAAAGGGCATCTCCAATCTGCTGAACAAGCAGAGCGGTCTGCTAGGAGTCAGCGAAGGACGCAGCGACTTCCGCGACATCCTCGCAGGCATCGCTGAGGGCAACGACCTCGCACGACTGGCCAAGGAGATGTACACCTACCGCATCAAGAAGTACATCGGCAGCTATGCCGCAGCCATGGGAGGCGTGGATGTCATCCTCTTCACTGCCGGAGCTGGCGAGAACCAGTACGAAGTGCGCGAGGGAGCCACACGAGGTCTGGAATTCCTTGGAGTGGAACTCGACGATGCAAAGAACCGCGCCTGCCGCGCTACGGAAGCCATCATCAGCAAGGACTCTTCGCGCGTGAAGGTCTGCGTCATCCCTACTGACGAGGAACTGATGATTGCCACTGACACCTACGAACTCACCAAGAAGTGACCTGCCACCTCATCAAGAAGTGACCTGCCACCACCTCACCAAGAAGTGATCAACAACCACCTCATCAAGAAGTGAAATATTCTCTAATCATACCAGTCTACAACCGCCCCGACGAGGTGGACGAACTGCTTGCGAGTCTCCGCACCCAGACCTCGCACGACTTTGACGTCCACATCGTCGAGGACGGTTCAGACATCCCCTGTCACGCCGTCTGCGACCGCTATCGCCCTGTTGACGGCGGTTCGTCCGCCGTCAATACCACCGCCCCCCACTGCACCTCCGATCCCAGTTCACCCCTCTCCCCTGCCGTGGGTTCAGTAGACGGCGGTTCGTCCGCCGTCAAATTCCCCCTCTACTACTATGTGAAAGAGAACGGCGGTCCTGGTGCCGCCCGCAACTACGGAGCAGAGCGCGCCACAGGCGACTACTTCATCGTACTCGACTCAGACGTCGTCCTCCCTCCCGGCTACATCGCAGCCATCGACGAGGAACTGCACAAGGCACCGGCCGATGCCTTCGGAGGACCAGACCGTGCACACCCGGACTTCACCCCCGTGCAGAAGGCCATCAGCTACGCCATGACCTCCTTCTTCACCACTGGAGGCATCCGAGGCGGAAAGAAGAAACTCGACCGCTTCTATCCCCGTTCCTTCAACATGGGAGTCAGCCGCCAGCTATGGCAGCATCTGGGAGGATTCCGTGCCATGCGCTTCGGCGAGGACATAGACTTCAGCTATCGCATCTGCGATGCAGGTGCACGCTGCCGTCTGTTCCCTGAGGCATGGGTATGGCACAAGCGTCGCACAGACTTCCGCAAGTTCTTCCGCCAAGTGCGAAACTCCGGCATCGCACGCATCAACCTCCACATGCTGCACCCCGGCTCGATGAAGCTGGTCCACATGCTGCCTGCCCTCTTCACCGTAGGCTGCATCGCATTGGTCATCCTCTTCGTATTCGGGCTCCTACTCTTCCTCTTTGGAGCAGACCATATGAACCAAGCCTTCGGCTTCGCTCTCTGCGAACTCACGCTCCTGCTCCCCCTGCTCTATACCCTCCTCATCTTCGTGGACTCCTCCATCCAGAACCGCAGCCTGCACGTGGGACTCCTCTCCGTGCCTGCCTCGTTCATCCAGCTCATAGGCTACGGAACAGGCTTCCTCTCTGCCGCCTGGCACCGCCTCGTCATGAAGGAGGAAGGAGAGCACTTCGACTTCGAGAACAACCAAAAATTCTATAAGTAGCTTGGCGTAGGCTGTGGCATCGCCACAGCTCCCTCCCCACCCCACTCCCCATCCGCTCTCCCCCACAATGAACATCAAGGAACTTCCCACCGACGAACGACCGCGCGAGCGACTGATAGAGCAAGGCGCAGCCGCCCTCTCCCCTGCCGAACTGCTGGCAATACTCATCGGCAGCGGCAACACAGAGGAGTCGGCAGTGCAGCTGATGCAACGCCTGCTCTCGGACTGCGGAGGGAGCCTGAAGACACTCAGCAGACTCTCGCTCAGCGACCTCACCAAGAACTACAAGGGGCTGGGACCTGCCAAGGCTGTCACCATCCTGGCGGCCTGCGAACTCGGACGACGACGCTCCATGGAAGCTGCAGCCGAAAAACGCTTCGTCGAAAGTTCCATGGACATCTATAATATAATGTACCCGCGAATGCGAGACCTTGCACACGAAGAGAGCTTCGCCATCTACCTGCGTGCCGACAAGAGCATCGAGGGACAGCCGTTCCTCGTCAGCAAGGGAGGACTCACCAGCACTGCCGTGGACGTGAGGCTGGTCATTCGCGAAGCACTGATTCGCCAGACGCCGGCACTCGCCTTCACCCACAACCACCCATCCGGCAACAAGCGCCCCAGTCGCGACGACGACAACCTGACCGACCGCCTCTCGCGCGCATGCAAGACGATGGGACTGAACCTGATTGACCATGTTATCATCACCGATGGCGATTTCTACAGCTATCGTGAACAAGGAAAACTCTGTTAACCCCTATGGATAAACTACAAATAGAAGAACGCGTCGTCGAACTCCTCAAGACCGTCTACGACCCGGAGATTCCCGTGAACGTCTACGACCTCGGGCTCATCTATCGCATCGAGCTCAGCGATGACCTCACACAGCTGGACGTCGACATGACGATGACAGCTCCCTCCTGCCCCATGGCAGACTTCATCGTCGAGGACGTGCGCCAGAAACTCGAAAGTATCGAAGGACTCGCGACCGTCAATGTTAACCTCGTCTTCGAGCCTGAATGGTCACAGGATATGATGACCGAAGAAGCCAAACTTGAACTTGGAATGCTATGAAACCCATCTACTTCCTCTCCGATGCCCACCTGGGCAGTCGCGCCATTCCCCACAGCCGCACACAGGAACGCCGCCTCGTACGCTTCCTCGACAGCATCAAGGAGAAAGCGGGCGCTGTATATCTCCTTGGCGATATGTTCGACTTCTGGTATGAGTACAAACTCGTCGTGCCAAAAGGATTCACACGCTTCCTCGGCAAGGTCAGCGAACTTTGCGACCTCGGAGTGGAAGTGCACTTCTTCACAGGCAATCATGACATCTGGGCTTACGACTATCTGGAGAAGGAATGCGGATGCATCATCCATCGCAAACCCGTCACTCTGGAACTGGGCGACAGCCTTTTCTTCCTCGCACACGGCGACGGACTCGGAGATCCCAATCCCACGTTCAAGTTCCTGCGATGGCTGTTCCATAATCGTACAGCACAGATACTCTTCTCTGCCCTACATCCCCGCTGGGGTGTGGAAGTAGGACTCCGATGGGCTGCACGCAGCAGACAAAAACATGAACGGGAAGAACCGCCGCACTACCTCGGCGAGGACAAGGAACATCTGGTGCTCTATGCCAAGGACTACCTGCGCACGCACCCTGACATCAATTATTTCATCTTCGGCCACCGCCACATCGAACTGGATTTGATGCTTAGCCGCGAATGCCGACTATTCATCCTCGGCGACTGGATTTCGCAGTTCACCTACGCCGTCTTCGACGGGCAGCAGATGATTCTCAACAATTACTTAGAAGGGGAAACAGAACCCTAAACGCCTCAGGAGCGAGGTGAGTATAACTGGCGAGCACGTTGTCGCGACGCAAGATGGGCGTAGGCACGGGCTCGCCTTTTGCATTCATGACCTGCACGATGGAAACTGGCAACGGCTGGGCAAACTGCGTATAGTGGAACTCATGACCACGCAGTTCCCGGCCATAGAGTTCGAAACGGCGATAACCGAGCGAGAGCCGGCGGTCTTCCCTACGGGCACTGACATCGTAGGGCAGCACGCCACACATAGGGCTTCCGCCCTCGTCGGTGATGATGCTTCGACAAAGGTACATCATCCCACCACACTCTGCAATGATGCGCCCACCCGCCTCGGCAAACTCGCGGATGAGACGGCGTGTCTTATCTGCCCGCACCAGCGCTTCAAGATGTTTTTCCGGATAGCCGCCAGGAAGATAGAGGAGAGCAGACTCTTCCTCCCCGGCAAGGAAGGCGGAAGGAAAGTCTTCTTCTGGGTCGAAGAACTCCACGCTGCCCAAGGAAGACAGGAGGTCAAGCGTCTCGGCATATACGAAGGAGAACGATTCTGCATTGCGGGCAACGAAGATACGGCAGCTCGTGGAGGTGTGTCTCACGGGTGAAACAGACTTGTACCACGGGTGAGACAGACTTGTACCACGGGTGAGACAATCCATCAGAGCTTGAAGGTCGAGGCCCTGCGACAGCACTTGCAGCAGTTCATGGTCGCTCATATCCTCCGAGAAATCCAATCCCAGATAGCGCGAGCCTTGCTCCAGGGAAGCTTGCTTGGGGATGCAGCCGAGGCAGGGGATGCCCACCTCTGCAGCTACCTCGCGCAACAGCTGCTGATGACGCTGGCTGCCCACCTTATTATATATCACGCCCGCGAAGCGCACGTCCTCCCTGAAGTGCAGGAACCCCTGCAGGAGCGCTGCCGTGGAGAAGGCTGCTGAGCGCGCATCGACAACGAGCACCACAGGCAGATCCAGCACACGAGCCACTTCTGCCGAGGAGCCTAGGTCATGGTCGTAGCCGTCAAAGAGTCCCATCATTCCCTCGACCACAGCCACATCGGCGTCCTCTGTGTAGCGGACGAAGAGTTCACGCACGTGCTCAGGCGTTGCCATAAAGGTGTCGAGATTCACGCTGGGCCGACCGCAGACGGCTTCATGGAACTTGGTGTCGATGTAGTCGGGACCGCACTTGAATGGCTGCACACGCAGTCCACGCTGCCGTAGCAGAGCCATCAGACCGCGTGCCAAAGTGGTTTTGCCGCTGCCGCTGGAGGGCGCGGCTATGAGGAATGCTGCTTTCATCGGGCACAAAAGTAGTGAAAAGTTCAATGTTTAAGGTTTAATGTTTAATGAAAAATGCTTTTATGGAGGAAAAAAATAGGAAAAACACCATTAGAAGCCTTCTGATTGCAAAAAACATGAGACTTTAAACACTAAACTTTAAACTTTTCCGTACCTTTGCACCCGAAACGAGCAATCGCCAGCCCGTAGGCTGCCGATGCAAGGGAATCCGGTGCAAGTCCGGAGCTGTTCCTGCAGCTGTAATCCCCATTCTAAACGTTTGCCCGTATAAAGCCACTGACCGACTGGTTGGGAAGGTAGGGACAGACAGGGGAAAGCCAGAAGACCTGCTACGTTTTCACGAACATCCATCAAAGGCGTCCAGGAACAGACGCACGGAGTTAATGAAACAATATCTGTCTGTCGGCGTGGCACTGCTGTGCCTCATTGCCCCCATCCAAGCACAGGACTCTCTTCGTATGAGCCGTATGGAAGAAGTGGTCGTGACCGGTACTGGAACCCAGCACCGGCTGAAGGATGTGCCCGTGCAGACAGAGGTCATCACCCGCCATGAGCTGGAGCAGTATGGAGGACGCTCGCTGGAGGACATCCTGAGCGGCCTGACCGCCAGCTTCGCATTCAACGAGGACGACATGGGCGCACAAATGCAGATGAATGGTCTGGGCAACAGCTACATCCTCATCCTTGTAGACGGCAAGCGTCTGCACGGCGACAATGGTGGACAGAACGACCTCGGACTCATCGATCCGGCTCGAATCGAACGCATAGAAATCGTAAAGGGTGCTGCCTCTGCACTCTACGGCAGCGATGCCATCGCCGGAGTGGTCAACATCATCACCCGCAAGTACGACCGCGACGGGCTGCTGCTGGAAAACACCACCCGAGGCGGCAGCTACGGCGACCTGCGCCAGCACAACAGCGTGGGTTTCGCCATCGGCAAGTTCTCCTCCCTGACCAACTTCCAGCTGCAGCACAGCGACGGATGGCAGAACACCGCCCACGAAGATCCTGCACAAACGGAGTTCCCCATCTACGACTCGCGTAACAAGACCGTCAACCGCCACACCAATTGGCAAGTGGCAGAGCGGCTGACCTACACGCCGTCTGCCGACCTTGAGTTCTATGCCGAAGGCTCTGTCTACCGCAAGCGCATCTACCGTCCCTCGGGCAAGTACGCTGCCGTGGACGTGAAGACTTACGACCTCGCCTATCGCAACGCCTCGGCTGCCGCTGGAGGTAAGTGGACACCGTCGGACAAAGTCGTGGTGACGCTGGACATCGACTGGAACCGCCACGCCTATGAGTACGTCTTCACAGACACGACGCTGGTCGACGGCTACGATCCCCACGGCAACTTCACCCACTATTTCCCCTACTTTCCCGACCAGACCAACCTCCAGAGCGACCAGCGACGAACGATGGGTCATCTGAAAGGTATATTCGAGTTGCCTGCCCGCAACCGCCTCAGCGCTGGTCTGGAAGTGCGCCACGATTGGCTGCATGCTCCCATGCGTGTGGACCACGGAGGCACCGTCACCGACCATACCGAAGCACTCTATGTCCAAGATGAGTACAGTCCCTGGAGGCTACTGCAGCTGACAGGCGGACTGCGGTTGGACCGAAACCAGCAGTTCGGTCTGCACCTGACTCCGAAGTTCTCAGCCATGATGCGCCCCACAGAATGGCTACGCCTGCGTGTAGCATGGTCGCAGGGTTTCAAGACTCCGACGCCCAAGGAACAGCACTACCGATACGTCCGCGAGATGAACGGAACCTACCTCTACCTCGGCAATGCCGACCTGCGCCCACAGACGAGCAACTATGGCTCGGTCGGAGCTGAGGTCAACGTGCGAGGATTCTCGTTTTCCCTGACGGGATATATTAATAAGGTGGAGGATATGATCAATCTCGTCACCATCCCCAACTACCGAGCACCGGAGGAGTACCAGATGCAATATGAGCTCCACAAGACGCGCCAGTACCAGAACCTCGAGGACGCTCGCACCATCGGCGTGGATGTCAATGTGCGCTATGCCTTCAGCGACTTCGCTGTCGGAGGCAGCTACAGCTATCTCGACACCAAAGCTCACGAGTACGACAGCGACCATGAACGCATGCATGAGGTCGTCATAGATGGCATGGCACACCACAAGGGAAGCTGCTTCGCCACCTGGAACCATGCATTCACTTCCGACAACAAGTCTTCGAATAGCAAATCCGGCTACCGCCTAGGAGTGGGAATCTATGGTCGCGCTTCCTCCAAGCGCTATTACCAGCTCAACGGCAACGGAAAAGCCTACCACATTTGGCGCCTCTCGACCACTCATGACTTCGACTGCCATGCCATTCGTTCGCGAGGACTGACCCTTCGGGCCGAGGCTGGCGTAGACAATATCTTTAACTACGTAGACCGCACGCCCCACGGCCTGCATCTGGGCACCACCTCCCCCGGCACCACGTTCTATGCCTCGCTCACCATCCGCTTTAACCAAGGAAAAACAAAATTCCAATCTTTTAAAACCAATTCTAAACAAACGTACAATGAAGAAGATTAAGTTCTTTCTGATGGCTCTTGCAGCCATCGTACTGTCGGCTGGCTTCGTTGCCTGCTCCGACGATGACAACAATGTCAGCAACTGGCAGAAGTATCAGGATGCCGTGACCAAGAACGTCAAGGCCAACAAAAAACAGAGCAAGGCTATCCTGCTCGTAGCTTTCGGTAGCACTTGGCAGCAGGCTTACGATGCCTTCGATGGCACTGTCAGCGCCTACAAACAGCAGTTCCCCGGCTACGATGTTTTCCTCTCCTTCTCCTCAGCTATCTGCATCAACCGCGCTGCTGCCGGCGAGAATGTGGATCCACGCAACTTCTACGCTCCCAACTTCTGGCTCAATGCCTTTGCTCAGGAAGGCGTGCGCTATGACGAGATTGTTGTGCAGTCTCTGCAGGTCATTCCTGGCGAGGAGTACACACGCGTCATCAACTATATCAAGGACTTTGCCAACAACAGCAATGGCGACCTCGATGACGAATACCTCTCCAAGGTCGTGCTGAAACTGGGTGTCCCCCTTCTTCAGGATGCTGAAGAGGACGTTCCCGAAGTTGCCAAGCAGCTCAACGCCCTCTACAAGACACAGGCTGCCGAAGGAGTCGTCGCCTTCATGGGTCATGGCAACCCCGACAGCTACGACACCTACAAGGCTAACGTCCGCTATACCCAGCTCGAAGAGGCGCTGCAGGCCTACAGCAAGAACTACTTCGTCGGCACCGTAGATATGATGGGCAACTTCAAGACCAACGTCCTCCAGCGCATGAAGGATGCCGGAATCACCAGCGGTAAGGTCTACTGCCACCCGCTGATGTCCATCGACGGCGACCATGGCCACAACGACATGGCTGGCGACGACGATGCTTGGGACAACGGATTCGAAGAGAACGAGGAAGGCGAAGTCGAGGACACCAGTTGGAAGAAGTACTTCAGCCACATGGGCTACACCTGCGATAATTCCACCATGATCGCGAAGGGTCTGCTGGAACTGCCCACCGTGCGCAACGTCTGGATGCAGCACACCAAGGACGCCATCGCCGGCGAGGCCCTCGACTTCTATCACTCCAAGAATCCCGAGGAGTAAACAGAACCCATGAAACACGCCATAAATACTATCTGCTTCGCAGCGGTGCTCACCCTTCTGGGGAGCACCGCTTTCGCACAATCTAAGACGAATGCTGCACAGGGGCAAGAGACCCATGACCTGAACCCCATTGTCATCACAGGAACAGGCACCTACCATCGTGCCGACAACTCCCCTGTGGCCGTCAAGGTCATCTCCGCCAAGGAGCTGAAGGATGCACATGTCACCTCCCTCGAAGAGGCTCTGACGCGCCTGACCACGAACGTCACTACTCACACCAATGGCATGGGCACCTTCGTCAATTTCAACGGCATCAGCGACGACTACATCGTCATCCTTGAGAACGGCAAGCGCGTCAGCGGCGACGACCGCTGGGCACGCCTCAGTTTGGCCAACGTCAAACGTATAGAAATCTATAGCGGAGCAGCCTCTGCTCTCTATGGCTCAGACGCCATCGCTGGCGTCATCAACATTATCACGGACGAGAGTCGCGAAGCCATCTCCGCCTCCTCGAGCACACAGCTTCGCAGCAAGGGGCGCCTGGACCAGGACATCAGCGTCGATGCCACCACGGGTCGTTTCTCCTCGCACACCACCTACACCCATCATCAGGCGGACAACTGGCAAGTCAACCACTTCCAGGCGTTCGATGAGGATGGCACCGAGGTGCTGAAACTAACCGGTCGTCCCATGTCCACTGGTTTCCACAGCAACAACATCAGCGAGAAACTGGACTTCCGCATCGACGACCAATGGTCCCTTTACCTCCGAGGTTCCTACTACGACAACCAGACTGCCCGCCCCCAGTCTGCCACCTACTTCACCCAAAAGAAGAACACCACCACACCGTCGGGCGTGGCGCGTACTCGCGCTGATGCCTCCCCCTTCACCTACACCCCCAAAACCGCCTACACCTACGACCTCCACCACACCTCGTATCTCTACGGCGGCGGTGCCCGATGGACTCCCAACGCCCAAATCCACCTCTACCTCGACGTTTACAGCGACAACTTCGTCTCTAAGTACGACTACTGGCAGACTGCCGAAAAGGAAGGTTATGAGGAGACCCGCAAGCGCACCCACTATGTCAACGAGACCCTCCGTGGTATCTTCCGCCTTGCCGACTGGAACAAGCTATCCGCTGGGGCGGAGTTCGTGCAGGAGAGTCTCAATAGTCAGAGTGACAACATTGACTTCGAAACCACCAATACCTACAACTTCTTCGCGCAGGATGAGTTGCAGATTGCACGTGGACTGGAAGGAGTGGTCGGGCTGCGCTATACCCAAAACGACAACTTCGGCGCAGCCCTGACCCCCAACGCTGGACTCTTCTTCCACGCTGGTGGCTTCCGTCTTCGCGCCAACTACGCCGGTGGCTATCGAACACCCACTCTTTCGCAGCTATATGCCACGGACCAGGCCAAGACCGCCTCGCGCTACACGCTCTACAACACGGAACTGAAGCCCGAGAAGAACCACTTCGTCAACATCAACGCGGAGTACAGCAACACATGGATGAGCGTCAGCGTGACAGGATTCATGAACAAGATTCGCGACATGATCAACTACCGTACGATGACGCAGGCAGAGGTGGATGCAGATGCCAGCCTCACCGCCATCAGAGATGAAGGTTGGGCTACCATCCGTCAGCGCGACAACATTGACAAAGCCACCCTGCGTGGCATCAGTGCATCGGTGAAGTTTCTCCTCCCATACGGCTTCACCATTGGCGGCGGCTACACTTTCACCGACTCTGAGGCCGAAACCCGGACGTTGGACAAGAAGACGCAACAGTACCTCGTAACCACCTCACCTGTCGACAAAAGCGTACGCCACGTAGGCAGTGTTCTTGCTTCATGGGACCAGACCTGGAAAGATTACCACCTGAACATCACCATCAACGGGCACATTCAGGGCGAACGCTACAGCAGCACCTACGGCTATGCCGATGCCATCAGTCAGTGGGACTTAATGACACGGCATACCATCGCCCTCCGTAACTTCACACTCGAACCAGGGCTTGGCATCGAAAATATCTTCAACCAGCGCGACACTTCCCCCTGGAATTCCAACTTTTCGACCATCAATCCCGGACGTTCACTCACTTTAAGCCTCAGAATGAGGTATTGATTCCCTATTTTTCCGTATCTTTGCACCGCAAAAACGTCAGCGAATGAAGAAAATCATCATTGCGGGTCTCGGCCCAGGAAGCCCAGAAGATACGACGCCTGCCGTACTCGCCGCCATCGGTGAGGCAGACGTCGTTGTGGGCTACAAATACTACTTCCGCTTCGTACAGCCTTATCTGAAGGAGGGATGCGAGTGCATCGACACGGGAATGAAGCGCGAACGCGAACGTGCCGAGCAGGCATTTCGTATGGCGGAAGAAGGTCAAACGGTGGTTGTCATCTCCTCGGGCGATGCAGGCATCTATGGGATGGCTCCGCTCATCTACGAGATGAAGCGCGAACGTGTCTTCCAGGTATTTCGGCATTCCAGAAAGCTGCATCACTGCTGGGAGCCCCCATCGGACACGATATGTGCATCATATCTCTGAGCGACCTGATGACACCATGGGCTGTCATTGAAAAACGCATCAAAGCTGCAGCTATGGGGGATTTCGTCACTGCAGTCTACAACCCTAAGTCCCACGACCGCTACTGGCAACTCCATCGCCTCTGCGAACTCTTCCTCCTGGAGCGTAAGGCCGATACTCCAGTCGGATACGTCCGCCAGGCAGGACGCCCAGAACAGGAAGTCAAACTCACTACGTTGGGAGCCTTCGACCCCGAGGACGTGGATATGTTCACGGTTATCATCATTGGTAATTCCCAATCGTATATCGACGATGGCCACTTCATCACCCCTCGTGGATACTACCACGAGGAACGGGACACCGAAGCGAAGCCTGGGCAGCAAATCATGATGCAAAGTTTCCACACCATCCTCGCCGAGATGCAGAACCCTGAAGTTCCGCGCTGGCGCCTATGGCCTCTGTTGCACGCCATCCATACCACCGTGGATTTCGGCATGGAACAGTGTCTGTGGATGGATAAGGAGGCCACGGAGGTTATTTATAATAAGGTGTCAGATGGAAGTCTGCGGAATATCGTAACCGATGTGACAATGGCTGCCAGTGGCATACGCAAAGGAGCATTAGACCGGCTGGACATCCAGGTTCATTGCTACATCAACGACCCGCGATCGAAGCAGATGGCGGAGGAACAGGGTATCACACGCAGCCAGGCCTCCATGCGACTCGCTGCAGAGGAACATCCAGATGCCCTCTACGTCGTAGGCAATGCACCCACAGCCCTCTTTGAGATTTGTGATTTGGTACGAAAGGGCAGGCTACACCCTGCAGGCATCATTGCAGCACCCGTAGGATTCGTGCATGTGTGCGAAAGCAAACATGCGGCAAAGACCCTGGCACAGATTCCCAAGATTATCGTCGAAGGGCGCAAGGGGGGCAGCAACCTCGCAGCCACCCTCTGCAACGCCATCCTCACCTACGACGATGCCGCACAACTAATACCAGGTCGAGACCTATGAAAACATGTGATATCATAGGAATCAGCGACAATCGGAATCAATGGTTTCCCCCTGAAGTGCTGCAGGTCATACAGGGCGGCCACGTGTTTTCCGGAGGCAGGCGGCATCATGAGCTTGTGGCACCGCTGCTGCCCGCGGATGCTGTATGGATAGACATCACGGTTCCGTTGGTGAATATCTTCAAGCAGTACGAGGTCGTGGAGCATGTTGTCATCTTTGCCAGTGGCGACCCGCTCTTCTTCGGCTTCGCCAACACCGTGCAGCGCGAGATGCCGAAAGCAGAGATCCGGCTTTTTCCTTCTTTCAATTCTATCCAGATGCTGGCGCATCGGTTGCTGTTGCCCTACGACGACCTGCGTGTCGTATCCCTCACAGGGCGTCCCTGGCCTGAGTTCGACCGTGCCCTCATTGAGCGGGCACCCAAGATTGGCGTGCTCACCGACCGCGAGCACACCCCAGCCGCCATTGCCCGGCGAATGCTCGACTACGGCTACACTTTTTATACCATGCACATCGGCGAACACCTGGGAAATCCCGACCTCGAGCGCGTCACCACCCTCTCCCTCGCCGAAGCCGCCACCCACACCTTCGCCTCCCCCAACTGCCTCCTGCTCTGCACAGGCACTCCCACCTCCCCCTCCCTTCCCAACCATCCCCGGCTCTCAACTCCCACCTCCCCCTCCCTTCCCAACCATCCCTTGCTCAGCGTAGGCAGTGGCAATGCCACTGCCATCTCCCCTCTCCGCCCCTTCGGTCTCCCGGACTCCTCCTTCGCACATCTCGACGGTCGCGAGAAGATGATCACCAAGATGCCCATCCGCCTGCTCACCCTTCAGGCTCTGGACCTCCCTCGCCGCCATGTTCTCTGGGACATCGGTTTCTGCACGGGCAGCATCTCCATCGAAGCCCGTCTGCTCTTCCCTCATCTCCACGTCGTCGCCTTTGAGATTCGTCCGGAGTGCGAGGCGCTCATCCGCCAGAACGCCCGCCGCCACGGAGCACCAGGCATCGAAGTCCACATGGGTGACTTCTGTGCCCTCTGCAACGACGTCGCTGCCCCCGTTTCCCATCCCGACGCCGCCTATGCCACAGTTCCTGTCGGTTCACCGACGGGTCTCCTGCCCTCCTTCCCCGCTCCCGATGCCATCTTCATTGGCGGCCACGGCGGCAAACTTAGGGAAATCATGGCTCAGGCCGCTGAAGCACTCCTCCCTGGAGGCATCATCGTCATGAACAGCGTCACCTCCACCGTCGTCGACCGCCTCACAGACCACCGTCCCTCCAGCCGCCAGCTCTTCGACGAGGCGTGCGTCCAACTCGGTCTCCAGCAGGAGGCACCCATACACATCCAGCTCGACGACTACAATCCCATCGAAATCCTCAAGGCTACAAAAGCCTCCTAAATCATAGCCTCATGCAAATCAAACTACATACCCCTGTCGTTGCCATCGTACCTATTTCCGAGGCAAGCAACCGCATCCTCGCATCCCTTCAACGTGAGTTCCGGGCCACCGTCATCACACGGGCCGAAGTCGCCGAACGCTGGAACGACTTCGGGGCATTCATCTTCATCGGAGCAATGGGCATCTGTGTCCGTACGATTGCTCCACTCCTGGAGGACAAGCACACAGACCCTGCCGTGATCTGTATCGACAGCACAGGTGCCAACATCATTCCCGTTCTCTCCGGACACGTCGGAGGTGCCAACCGCTTTGCCCAAGCCCTCGCAGACCACATCGGGGCCCGAGCCGTCATCACCACCCAGAGCGACCTCGCCGGACTCTGGGCGCTCGACTGCCTCGACCAGCAGTTCGGATGGTATAAGTTGGCGGGCTACGATGAGAACAAGGTCATATACGCCTTCGTCAACCGCAGACCTGTCGCGCTCATACTCGGTGTGCGCGACGAGGGCACGGACTTCCTCGAATCCACATGCCCCGACCACGTCGTCATCTTTGAGGAAGACGAGTGGCGACCGGAGTTAGCCCAGGACTACGAGGCTATGGTCGTCGTATCCTTCCGAAGTCACGACTACCTTTCAAACCTGCCCACCATCTTTTACATTCCACGGGTGCTCTCCATCGGAATAGGACTCGCGCATCAGGCAGAACCTGCCAAAATCATCTGCAGCGAAATCTATGGTGAAATCTGGAAACAGCGTTTGTTGACCAAAGCTATCCGCGAGTTCGCCACCATAGACCTGAAAGCCGAAGAGCCCGTCGTGAAATACCTCCAGGAGGAAGAGGGTTTCCCCGTCACCTTCTACACTTCCGACCAGTTGGCTGCCGTCAGCGTCCCCTCTCCCAGCCTGACCGTAGCACGCCACATCGGCACACCCAGCGTATGCGAGGCGGCAGCCATCCTATCTTCAGGCCAGGGATACCTCCTCGTCAACAAGCAGAAAGGACAACTATGGACATGCGCCGTCGCCATCGATCCACGCCACCTGCGCAGGCTACCAGCTTCCGCTCCCACCACCGTGCTCGGCGGTTCTCCCGCCGAGTGCCCCCCTTCCCCTCTTCTTCCCGCCGACACCGCCGCCGCCTCAGAAGGGCACATCGAAATCGTCGGTGCAGGACCCGGCGACCCAGACCTCATCAGCGTACGTGGGCGCCGATTTCTGGAGCAGGCAGACCTCATTCTCTATGCCGGATCCCTTGTTCCCAAGGAGCTCACCGAATGCCACAAACCAGGTGCCCTCGTCCGTAGTTCCGCCGACATGGCGCTCGAGGAACAGTGCGCATTGATGAAGGAGCACTACGACCTAGGTCACCTCATCGTACGACTCCACACCGGCGACCCCTGCATCTTCGGTGCCATTCAGGAGCAGATGGCATTCTTCGATGCCAACAAGATGAACTACCACATCACACCCGGAATCTCTTCCTTCCTCGCAGCGGCCGCTGAGCTCCGATCGCAGTTCACCATCCCCGGGCGAACACAGACCATCATACTCACCCGGGGCGAAGGGCGTACTCCAATGCCCGAACGGGAGAAACTGCACCTGCTCGCACGCTCACAAAGTACCATGTGCATTTTCCTCAGCGCTGCCATCGTCGACGACGTACAGCGAGAACTGCTACAGGAATACCCCGAGGACACCCCCGTAGCCGCATGCTACCACCTCACATGGCCAGACCAGCGCATCTATCGCGGACTACTCAAGGACCTCGCCAGCATCGTCCACGACAACAACCTCACCCTCACCACCATGCTTGTCGTGGGCGATGCCATCGACAACCGTGCCGGACTCTCAGAACTCTACAACCGCCACTTCACCCACCTCTTCCGCAAAGGCGAATAACATTCAATCGGGAGAGTCATCAAAAAAACATTTTTTAACTTGAAAAAGAGCGCACCTGTCACCATAGAACGCAGCAGATGCGCATTTTCTGTTATCGGATTTCCAGCCGCTCGTTGTCTCCGAAACCTTCGTAGCCGCTGGTAATCACGCGCTCGCCTGCCTCCAGTCCCTCGAGAACCTCGTAGTACTGCGGATTCTGACGTCCGATACGGATGGAGCGGCGGAAGGCCGTCCGGCCGTCGGCCGAGAGCACGTAAATCCAGGTGCCGCCAGTGGTCTGGAAGAAGGTGCCGCGGGGGATGAGCACCGCCTGTTCCGGCTGCCCGAGTTCCAGATTGAGGTAGTAGGTCTGACCGCTGCGGATGTTCTCCGGACGCGCTCCATGAAAGACGAAGTCGGTGCGGAACTTGCCCTGCCGCACTTCAGGATAGACCTTGCGCAGGCTCATCGTGTAGGTCTCCTCGCCTCGTGCGAAAGAAGCGGTGAGTCCGGTCTTCACACGGTCGATGTAGTGCTCGTCCACCTGAGCCTCGATCTTGTAGTCGCTCAGGTCGTTGATCTGCCCTATCTTCTGACCGGAAGCTACGCTCTGGCCGAGTTCCACGTCCAGCAGTCCCAGTTCGCCATCGATAGGTGCTCGCACTTCTAATTTATTCTTGCGCTCGCGCACGAGGACTACGTTCGTCCGCATGTTCGCCAGGTTGTCCTCCATCTGGTCCATCTGCACGCTGCGGTAGATGCTGTCCTGCTGCAGACGCTGGCTGATGAGCGCCTGCTTGCGCTGGGCCAGACGGTAGTCCTCCTCCGCCTGGAGATAGTTCTCGCGGCTGACGAGCTTCTCGCCGTAGAGTCGCTGCTGCTGCTGGTAGCTGCGCAGTTTGCGCTCGGTGTCCATGGCCAGTTGGGCTTGTTCCAGTTGGTTGCTGAGGCGATCCTGCTGCATGGCCACCTGCGTATTGCGCAGCAGGTTTTGTTTCTCGGCCAGCTCTGCCTCGGCGTTGAGAATCTGCAGGTCGAGGTTTGAGTTGCGCAGCCGGATGATGACCTCCCCCTTCTTGACCATGGCTCCCTCTTCGGCCACGCGCTCTGTGACAATGCCACCCTCCTCCGGCGAGAGCTGAACCACCTGAATGGGAACCACCTGCCCGGACAGGCGCACATAGTCTTTGAATTCCGACTGCAAGACCTGGCTGATGGTGAGATTGTCCGCGCTGACACGCATGGTGGAACGGTGGTTGCCGAAGACTACCCAGACAAGGATGAGGAGGACGAAAAAGCCCCCGACAATGTACGGCAGATGCTTGCGCTGCAAGCCTTTCTTCTGTTCGATGAGTTTATCCATAATGCTTATTAATACGTTAATTCGTTTTCATAATAGCGCACCAGCATTGCTTTCACGCCCGTCAGCAACTGACTTTGCAGCAGTGCGGCGCGGCTTTGGAGGAGCGCGGCGGATGAAGCCTGGAGATCGATGGGCGAGGCCAGGCCCTCGGTATATTGCTGGCGCACCAGTGCGTAGGCAAGACTGTCCGCTGCCACCTTAGCCTCGCCCTGCTCGCATTCCTGACGGCAGGCTCTGACGTCCAAGTGTGCCTGCTGGCGCAGCACCTCAAGTTCCGTTCTCCGGGCCGCATACTGTTCCTCGGCGATGCGCACATTGTTCTTGGCGCGGCGCAGGGAGGCGATATTGCCTAGACGGTTGAAGAGGGGGATGCTCAGGCTGACCGACACGTACTCGCCCAGGTTATTCTTCAGCTGACGCCCGTAGCCCGTGGTGCCTGGGGCGTTGAGATTGCGGTAGTAGGAAGTGTTGACGCCGGCATTCAGGTAGATGGTGGGGTAGAAGGCGGAACGCGCAACACCGAGAGTGTGGCGTGCGGCCTCGAGAGAGTAGAAGGATTGGAGCAACAAAGCCCCACCCCCGCCCCCGCCCGTTGGGGAGGGGAGTGGCTGGCGCATGGAGATGGTATCGGACAGCGAAGCAGCGTCCAAAACAAGATCTGCTGCAATCCCCTCGTCACCCGAGAGGCAACCGTCCCTTCCCCCTTCGCTCCCCTCGCCTTTCGGAGAGGGGTTGGGGGTGAGGCTTCCCCCCATCACCTCCTTCAGCTTCAGCATACCGCTCTCCTGCAGGTTCTCCTGACGTGTCAATGTCAGCTTGTCAGTCTCCACCTGTGCTCGCATCTGCGCCACGTCAGCTGGACTCTTCAGACCCTCTTCCTCCATCACTTCCGTCTGACTTAGCAGCAGCTCGCTCTCATGCAGCTTCTCCGTCGCCAGTCGCACGGTCTCCTGATAATAGATTACATTCGTGAAGGCCTGGTACGTGTCCAGTGCCACCTGGTCGCGGCTCGCCTGCAGCGCGTTCTTCTGCATGAGCACATCCGCACGAGCTGCCCGTAGCCCATGCACCCTGCTCATCCCGTCGAAGACGGGCAACGAGGCCGAGAGTCCATAACCATTGTTGAAGGTACTCACGCTCGTGTACGTGTTCGTTTCCGGGTCGATGGCACGACCGAAGTTCCATTGCACGCCAGAACTGGCACTGACGCTCGGCAGAAACGCACCGACGGCCTGCAGGCGGCTGGCTTCGGCGTTGTCCAACGTAAGCTCGCGTTGACGAAGGTCGTGGCTGTGGGCCAGGGCATAGTGAATGCAGTCCCAGACGCTCAGCGCCTGAGCAAAAGCCGACGAGCCCGAAGCCAGGAAGAGGACGCTGAAGAGGACGAAGCCTTCAACCGCGTGTTTCAGAAGAAAGAGATGTGAGTGTGACATGACGTAATTTGTTTTTCTCGGCCACAAAAGTACTGCTTTATTTCCATTACCACCAACGCTGCAACCACGGAAACTGCACCCCACAAGCGAAAAACGTCTAATTCTTTTACGTTTTCAACGCAGGCGAACGTTAAATTGTCCAATCATAAATTGTTCAATCGGAAATTATAGCTATCTTTGCACCAACAAACAACGCCCAAGCCAATGAAACGCACCATACTCGTCTGCGACGACAACCCTGCCATACTCACCGCCATGCAGTATGCACTCGCCGGCAGCTTCGAACACATCCTCACACTCAGCAAACCCGATGAAATCCTTCGGACGATGGCAGCCGAGCCAGTGGACATCGTGCTGATGGACATGAACTTCTCGCTCGGGGCCAACTCCGGACGGGAAGGGATGCACTGGCTGCAGGTGCTGCGCCAGACGCACCCCGACGTGCCCGTGGTCATGCTCACAGCCTATGGCGACGTGCCCCTGGCCGTGCGAGCCCTGAAGAGTGGTGCTGCCGACTTCATCACCAAACCCTGGGACAACGACGAACTCAGCTCCAAACTCCTCAACGTCCTCGAGGCGGAACAGCAGCTGGCACCGCTGGACCAGGTGGAGATGGAGCACATACGCAGGGCTGTGGACCGCGCCGACGGCAACCTAACCGTGGCGGCACGAATGTTGGGGGTAACACGCCAGACGCTATACAACAAACTTAATCGTAAATGAAAATCATCCTACTCATCATAATAGCATTATGTATAATATTAGCGGTGATGCTCTTCTTCCGCCACCAGCGCTCCCTGCGCCGTCGTGCCCATCTGATGCGCGAAGCCATTCGCAATCACGACTGGTCCTTCCGTCTGGCCACACGTGGACTGACCAGCGGCGAACGGGCACTACAGGAGACGCTGAACGACCTGGGCGAGATCATCCATCAGCAGGTGAACCAGAGCGAGGTAGAGTCCTGGCAACGGCTGACACGCGTGCTGACACACGAAATCATGAACTCCACAGCGCCCATCGCCAGCATCAGCCAAAGCTTGCTCCGGCGAGAAGATGTCTTGGGAACGCCCCTCGAAGCAGGCATACGCAGCATCCACGCCACCGCCACCCGACTGACAACCTTCGTAGAGAGCTATCGCAAACTGGCACAACTCCAACAGCCCAAGCCAGAGGATGTGCACCTCGATGACTTCTTTGCAGAAGTCAGACGCCTCTATCCGCAACTGACCTGGGAAATCGAAGGGATGGAAGGTATCGTGGTGCACACAGACCCTATTCTCCTTCAGCAAGTAGTGATGAATCTGGTGAAGAATGCCATGGAGGCCGGAGCTACAAGGATTAAGGTGGACTCTCACCCAGACCTCTTCATCTCCAACAATGGCTCCCCCATCCCCGCCTCTGACCGCGACAGCATTTTCATCCCCTTCTTCACTACCAAGCATGAGGGTACTGGCATCGGCCTCGCCCTCTCCCGACAGATTTTGATGCGCCAAGGCGGCGACCTCGAACTCATGGAGCAACCAGAGACGGGCTACACCGTGACCTTCAAGCTGACACTCTCATGATTGTTATATAACTCTGGGCGGCTATCCTCACGGACTGCCGCCCAGTACTTCATCAAAGCATGATGAAGCAGGTAATATGTTTTATAAAGGTTACAGCTGTGTCTTCTCCACCACCATACCATCGAGCAAGTTGATGGTGCGGGTGGCGAAGGAGGCATCGTGTTGGGAGTGGGTGACCATGACGACGGTGGTGCCCTCGGCATTCAACTGCGTGAGCAGATCCATGACTTCCTTACCGTTCTTCGAGTCCAGGTTTCCCGTGGGCTCATCGGCGAGGACGAGCTTCGGCTTGACGACCACGGCACGGGCGATGGCCACGCGTTGCTGCTGACCGCCCGAGAGCTGTTGGGGATAGTGCTGGGCGCGATGGCTGATGGCCATGCGGCGCATGATCTCCTCCACACGTTCCTTGCGTTCGGCAGCAGGCACACCGAGGTACTTCAGCGGCAGCTCGATGTTCTGCTCCACGGTGAGTTCGTCGATGAGGTTGAACGACTGGAAGACGAAACCGATCTGTCCGCGGCGCGTCAGCGTGCGCTGGCGTTCCTTCAACTTACCGACCTCGACATTATCCAGCCAGTACTCGCCCTCCGTGGGGTTGTCCAGCAGACCTAAGATGTTCAGCAGCGTCGATTTGCCGCAGCCCGAAGGACCCATGATGGCGACGAACTCGCCGTCCTTCACTTCCATGTTGATGCCCCCGAGGGCAGTGGTCTCCACCATATCTGTGCGGAAGACCTTCTTGATGTTCTTGAGTTTGATCATAATAGTAGAAGACCCACCCCCTGCCCCTCCCTTGTAGGGAGGGGAGTAGAATGTATTCGAGCGGCAGAGGATACAGGGTCATTGTTTATGGGGTTAAAGATTATTATGGTTCATTGAAATATGCAACTTTTGAAAGGTGACCACTCTCCCCCTGAAGGGGGAGCGGGGAGGGGGTCTTTGAGGGGGTCTTTTATTCCTTCTTCAAATACTCCACTGGATTATCATTGGCCACACGCCTTGTCTGGATGAAGACGACGGCAGCGATGATGAGGATGACAGCGAGGGCGTCGGCGGCGAAGACGTACCACAGGAGCGGCACCTTGTAGGCGAACTGCTGCATCAGCAGCGTGCTCAGATACCAGCCCAAGACTATGCCGAGGGCGATGGAGGGCAGGGCAATGATGGCGATACTGCGGGCAAACAGCAACTGCACTTCTCCTTCAGTAGCGCCAACTACCTTGCGGATGGCCAGCTCGCGTGAGCGGCGCTGCACCTCGTCGCGGACATAGCCGATGAGTCCGATGAGGGTGATGAGCAGCGAGGCTAGGCAACCTATCATGACGAGGTCGCGCGTGCGCTGTGTTTCCTGATATTGATCGGCCATCTCGTTGGAGTAGAGCTTCACGTTCAGTTCGGCATCGGGGTAAAGGCG